>NZ_CP007142.1:1295191-1942787 GCF_000940805.1 Gynuella sunshinyii YC6258
GAAAATATTTTTTAATTTTCTCTTTAATGACTATCGAATTTATTGTCGTTAATGAGAAAAGTGATAAGCTCATAAGCTGGAAATGTAAATGTCTTAAACCTATAAATAGAATCATATTTTAAGTTCCAAGCTTTTATGTTTAACCAATATTTACTCTGTTTTTCCCGCAGTTTCTGTTGAGCAGAGAAAAAATCAGCAATAAGATTTCAGACTCCCACGGCGACGAATATCCAGAGTGGTACAATGAAAACTGCCACCGAAATAAGTTGGGGCAGTATAAGGAATAGGAATAGGCGTAAAACCCCACCCTTTGAGTTGACGAATCAGTTCTGTTGCGGATGCTTCAACACAGACGTGTTTTTCATCAAGAGATAATACATTGAGTGATATCCAGGGTGAAACACTGGGCATCAGACCCAACATGTTGGGTTTCGGATCAATTGCCGGAATTTCAGGGACTAACAATTCCCAATCTGATAGTGCTTCAGGGATGTTCTGCAACCAAAGTGGATGAACTAATGCACGCCCAGGTGCTAAAGGAACAAAAGTGTTATCAATATGGATGGGGTTATTGTGTTTGTTTTCGATAATATGAATTTTAAAATCTGTACCCAGATGGCGTTGTAGCCATTCAATTCCGGCGAGATTGGTACATTGGTCTCGTTGGGCAATGATATCTCTTCCGCAACGAATAAAGCTTGCTGCATCAAAAACCGGCTCGTCTTCGCGGGTCAGGTAGGTTCTTGGGTGAGAGTCGGGTTCTGAGCGTATGCCGTTGGGGTCGTACAGTTCATCACGAAGCATGGGCCGAGGCGCTGCGGACCAGCGAGCACCGTTCTGATAATACTCTTGAATCAATGGTCGATAGGCGAAGGTCTCAAAATATCTATGTCGCCAGGCGCTGGGGGCTTCAATGATCTGATCTCCGATAACGAGTAGCAGGTCTCGTGGATTCATCACATTATAGCCGGATTTTTCAGACCAGTAAGGAGTTGCAAAAGCCGCAAGTGAGTCTGCAGGTGATGGTCGACGTACGGTGACGCCTTCGCGCTCCAGTATTTTGATAAATCCATCGATTTCATCTTCAGCTTTGGAAACCAGCTCTACAGGTGCTGGTTGTGCATGATAAAAACGCCGATATAACTGTTTGTTGCCAGGTACATGCGAGGCATAGTCCCAAAAATGGTCAAGCATCCTGGTCGAAGCGCCAAGTGCTGTTCCGACAATGACTTCTTCAAGAGGATCCCATTCGTTCCATACATTGACTGGGGACGATTTTGTCATTGTTGCACTTTGTTTTTGTTGTGAATCATTTTCATGTTCACTATGTTTTGTTTGTTTGTTTGATAACTTCATTAACGTGTAATTCCATAATGATATTCAAGACATAAAGTTACATTGAAAGATACACTTTTCTTAATATATCCATATACATAAGTGATCAATCGGAAACTGCCGCATACTTTTTTCTATCTTGATGCCATGATAATAAAACTATTTTGACGTTAATTTTCCGTTAAATCCATGTGACATCGCGAAATAATATTAAACAGGTAAATCTAACAAAGTCAAAAATTGTGAGGGTCGATTTGTTTTAAACTCTCTAAATTTTCATATAAAGTAAATTTCCGGTTATAAATTTTTTGAAAGTTCTGTGACGCAGTTATAAAAATATAGTCAATACTTTGAAATGTTGGGGTGTTGCTGTCATCAATTAGTATTAGAATTCGTTTTTTTACTTGATACGTCATTTTTCTTTTTTATTTTTTTATTATTTATAAAGTTCAATATAGTAAGTATGAGAATACAGTAAATTTGTTGATCTGATTAATTATCCTCAGAAACTTAGTGAAAAGGTGAATTGTTTCGCACTTGTCCTATGACAAAGATCCATATTGCTTTTGGTTAGGTCAGGTGAGGTTCTGACTCCCAACACAGAATTTGGCAGAATACTCGAAGGTAGAGTTTTAACTTGTGAGTAACAGTTATCAGATTCAATATGAAAAATGATTAAGTTTGGTTCATTTGGTCGAAAGATTTCTTTGAAATGCGATGTTGATCGCATGTGATTTATTTTTTTTTGCATAGAGCTGTTTAACATGAAGATAGAATATTGTTGGAGAGTGGGGAAAGAACTTCCTATGCTGGATGAAAATAAATGGGATCAGCTAAGCCCTTTTCTCACGGATACCATAAAAAAAATCAAAGAGTATCGTGCTAAACATAACTGCGATATTCCCACTGCGAGCGCGAATTGTTGTCCGGCAGCGGTCGCGAAGTTTGAAGCATTAACCGGCTATAAAAATATGGGTTATGACGTTATGCCCTATTTGCGACGCAGCAATTATGGACCGAAATGTAAACGATGTGGCAAGTTGTTTCGAACACCCAAGGCAAAATGGTGTGTTGGATGTGGTCAGGCATTGGAGCAGAATATCTGAGTGCTTCGGGTGCTTCGGCAGGCAACCGAAGTTGATGAAATTGAAGCCAGGGTGAACTTTTCTGATAAGAAACGTCGAAGCCATCGACGTGTGAAGGGCATATTATTTGAGCTCTTAGCTTTTTTAATGGCGCTAATATTGACGACGAACTGAAATAAAATACGTGGTAAAAACACGGCCAAGGAGTTCAGTTTTCTGAACTTTATCAGCCATTTTTTTCAGTGCGGAATACTCTCGTCTGCTTTCCAGCAGGTGGAACAATACTTCTTCATGACCCAGCTCGGCAGCCCAGATCATTAGGGATTTAAATATGTTAATGCCGTAGCCCCAGAAGTTTTTAGAGATGACAATAGCCAGTTCGAATCCTGAGTCATCAGGTTGAATGCCGCACCAGCCCGCCAGCGAACCATCAATGTAAACCGCTCTGATCCGACAACCTGGTAGAGCATCAACTTTGATCTTGTCTTCCACCCATTCTCTGATGCTGGATGAATCAAAATAGGCATGTTCGATCAAATGGGTTCGCAATGAATCCTCATTTACGATTACCAGGAAATCATCCGGGTTAATGTCACTAAAACTCAAATATTTGATTTCGCTCATTTTGCGACCCTTTACAATGGCCATAACAATAAAATTGAAATACTGACTGTAAAAATATCTATGTCAGCTTGTAGACAGAAGAAAGTGAAAAAAGTTCCTCAATACATCAAATATCTGATGTATTTTGCTTGTCATGAGTTAAAAAATGACGAATGTGCTTGAACTCAATCTATCTATAAAATCCATGCAGTTGTCGGAAAATCCGGGTGCTTTGAGACGCATTTATTTAAATCACCTGGTCAATGTGCGGTTGTCGATTGCTTGAGATTTTCCTTAAAGCATTTCGAATCTTTAATTCACTGATCGTATTTTTGCATCAACAGAGTTCTCTATTGAAAACGGCTCTCGCTCAAACTTTTCCTTGAAAAATCAGACTGTTGTGCATCTTTTTATATTGTTTTTCTGCTTTATTAAACAGACTATAGATTATTCTCAATATCAAAAATAACGCCTGTAGCACGCACAATCATGATTGAGAGTCAGTGCTGGTAGTTGTTATGGTTTGCTTGCCAAACAACAAATTTCTTCGATGATAGTGGATAGTTTTTTATTGCTCAGAGACTTAACAGTGTAAAGCTCTATGCCGTCGAAATTTTTAAGCGAATTATTATAAAAGTCTATAATTTTACTTTTGGTCCATTTTTTATCAATTGTAAAAGACGTTATCACGTTATGTTCAGGGTAGAACGACCATCCTTCAGCCGTTGCATCTATCACCTGATAGGTAAGCGTCAAACCAACCCCATCCTATCCGACGGTCCCAGAAGCAAATAACCTAAGGCTACTCTGAAAAATACCCAAAATCTGCGATAATCCAGCCAAGAATGATCCAGATGGAGAGTACTTCTTTGATTTTACACGTTGATAACCTCTTGGCACCCACCGGTCACACTCCTCGCTGACAAAGGGCGGGAGATTCTGGAAATACTTGATCAGTGATTCCGGGGGATTTGATCATCGATTCTGGAAATCCAGAAAAAGTGATCAAATAAAACCAGAATGGGTGATCACGTTGGGGCAGAATATGCAAGCGCAGTGGACGTCCGGTAGATTGCTTTGTTAGAGCTACCAACCGAGGCTGAGATTGCACTCATTTTTTGATGTAAGTTCGTACTTGACGTCGGACACATTTTCTAGAACCCCCAAATCTGAACCACTACAACCCTGATAAGACACACCGTTGTATACGACACTAAAACCGTATGCAAACATTTCGTCTCCTAGAAGCGTTACGTACCATCGAAACTCTCTTCTAGCTTTCAATTTAAAACGACCATTGTTGTCGGTTAAAACTGACCTGTGTTTGGTGCATTTATTTCCATTATGCGAAATGCATTGAGTAACTTCTGCGCCATTTGCCGGAAAACCATTAAAAAGAATTTGACCGCTTATTTCCGGCTCAATCTTAGCGGCATGAGGGATAGGTGCGCACCCGATCAAGAATGAGATAAAAACTAAAATTGTTGCTTTATTCATGACTGAACTCTAACGCTTGCATTTGGGGCCGCAGTGAAGCGCAGCGGAACGGAGGTCCCAGCCCCACAGGGGCGAATAACATGCACTTGTTATACGCCTATGATTTTGGCCGCTCAAACTTCATTACCATAAATGACATTTCTGGCTTACATGCTGGTTGACATGTATAGCCCCATATCGTTTGTGGTCCTAGCTGGAAAAGATAAACTTTTTGGACCACACCCTTTTGATTGGTAGCAACTATCTCGGTTGTTTCCGGTGCATCTTTTGGCATTTGATCAAAACCTTGACCAAACCCCTTATACACTTCAATAGCCTCATTTTTACTAAGATTCTTTGCGGTTATAGAAGTAAAGTAATATTCGTTTTTAACCTTTTCGGGTTGGCTACGAACCATTTGCGCCGGAATTATTACTGGCGCAAAACCACCAGGATAGTTCCAAAGTACACCCTCAGCTCCAGTTATAATTTGACCATAGACTGTACATTTAACGCTTGCGAGAGCGCTAACTATACCCGGCACTTCTGTAACCATTCCCTCAGGCCCACCCTGGCAGGAAATTTCAAATTCCTGTTCCTTTTCTTCTGCCATTGCGATCAATGGCAATGCCAGAATACAACCAATTATTACTTTCTTAAGCATGATGCTTCCTTTGCGTGTAACTGGGTCCACGTGCAGAAAATTGTTAGATTAATAACACATTTCTACAACCGATAATGAGTATTTAGCTTCTCATTATCTCGTATTTTATAGGCCCTCAAAAAGATATCACCTATTATATTCGATACTTCCTCAGGGCTTTTATGGACAGAATATGAAAGAATCCTAACTCTATCTTTTTGTGACAAATAATCAGTTTTAGGGGCCAAACCCAACTGTTTAAAAATCTCCCTGATCTCGTGTTCCTCTTCGGGCTCTTCCTTGCAACTAACAAACATAGCAATCACAACACTCCCATCTTCATAATTAATTGAGACACCTTTATCTCTATAGTTGGTTGTGACTGTAATGGAATCGTCTGGATTTCTTTCTTTATACAATCTCTTAATTTGAGCCGAAATTATTTTTCGGTTTTTATCTGTTAGTTTAATTTCTCGGTTCGTTGAATTTCCCTTAATAGGATGGAGATGAGCAAGTCCTTTTAGTTTGATTCGAAGATCTTCGATGTCTAGGATGCTATAAAGTTGATTCTCATATATTGCGTAAAGATCTGAATTCGCATCCCCACCAGCAAAAGCATCAGCATCTTGGAACAACCAATATTCTCTATCGCCTTCCACAAAATCTATGAAAATAATCGTATCTATTGTTGGTATAAGCAAATCTGTATCGACATACCCAACCATAAAGTAGCAATTACCTTTAACTAAACTTTGTGGATCTGCCACAAATCTCTCCAATTAATCTAATAGTTTCTTCTACGACACCTGTCGCTTTTCCAGATGTCGTATATACAGTTTCCATCAAACTGATCTATTTACCTGTTTAACTCAATAACCATCATAGTTTCAAGCCTTTCTGCAATCAATAAACACCTGGAAAAAACGACACCTGTCGTGATATTTGAAATACTACTACACCATAACCCATTGAATTAAAATAATTTTCTAAAGACCTCGCTGGCAATCAAAAAGCATTTCCAAACCTGCTTTCCAGAAGGAAAAACGAAGCGAAGGAAAAAAGGACACCCATTTTAAAACACTTTAAAATTAAAAAACGAAGCAAGGCAACAATGATTCGCTACTACCTTGAGAAAAAAATCGAATGAATCAGGTTTACTACAGAACCAAACTATATACATCTTGTTCCAAAGCAAACAAAAATATAGTTCTGGCTGACCTGGAGGCGTAGCAGGTTACTTGAGGAGCCAGGCTTTTAAGTAGGATGCTTGATGGCGTGATATGAAATCAGGTTGCCAACAAATTCGGTGGAGTTCGGCTTAACTGAAAATAATCTCTGACTTTCTCAAACGACGACCTCTGCCCGGCAAAACACCTGAACTGTTTTTCAAATTGCTGTGTTAATTGTTGCCACTGTTTACCGGAAATATTCAGGCGGGTCAGAATGGGAGGAAGTGATTTTGCAATAAATCCACCTTTGTCTTCCCGAATCGCTCTGCCGGTCCAATCCACCAATTCCAGGCAATCGCTTAATTTGAAGGGCAAACCTTCGGGCATGTCTGCTCTGGGATTGCCAACAAAAGGGAGTAAATCACTGGGTTGTTTGGACGCCTTGACGCACGCAATACGCATTTGAACGGAGGTATGGTCAGACGTTTCCGGTGTATCAGCCATGCTGGCTTGAATGGGATTCAGATCCACATACGCCATACAGGCGGCCAAGGCTTGTTCGTCGAGTAATGCTTGAGACTTAAACCTGTCCTCCCAGAAACGACCGGTACAGCGATCTTCGGTATTGGCACGCCGGGCGATACCTTCATTAAGCACCGCCATAAACCGACTGATGGAGGTCAGGGTTCCCGCCACTGGGCCACTAAGACTTCAAACGCTTGCTGTTCTGCCGGTGAGAAGGCGATGAGACGGGTATGCGTAATGACAGCCAGCACGAACGAGGCTATGCCCCAAAAGGAAAGACACCGGTTGTTCGGCTTAATGCCAACCGTACTTCCACCAATATGATTTCGGCGGTGACCAATCAGGGAAAAGTTCGATTTAAGATATTCGATGGGTCAATGAATACCGACATTCTGATTGATTTTTGTGAGCGTATCATCAAAAGCGCGGGCAGAAAAGTCTATCTGATATTGGATAATCTTCGTGTTCACCACGCAAAACTATTTAAAGCTTGGCAGGAAAAACATCGGGCAGACATAGCGGTATTTTATTTACCATCCTACTCACCGGAACTGAATCCGGATGAATATTTGAATTGTGATTTGAAAGCAGGTGTTCACAGTGGCAAGCCAGCGAGAAACAAAGAAAAATTAAAGAAAAAAGTTCGAAGTCATATGCAGATGTTACAAAAGAAACCTGGTCGAGTGCGGAAATATTTTATCCATAAAAAAATTTCTTACGCTGCATAACAGGTATGTTTAATCGCCGGGTTAATAGTATACACCCACCTTTAGGGTACCTGATTTATCTTCAAACTCGACCACCCTCCCTGCGCTTAAAGTGCCATTAAACACTTCAGAAATACTCGCGGAAACAACTCCATTTTTGTCTCGACTTGCAATATTTGCAGTAAAAACCAATTCTGATTTCTTGGCCGCTTCTAAAAACACTTGATCGCTGACAACAGCACAAGCATTAACCACTTGGGCGACAAAAGACATTAAAATAATAAATACTATTTTTAGCATATTGGAATAACCGTTCAATTAGTGGCTAACGCTTAAAACTGCGGACACGAAGTGGTCCACAGCTTTGTATTGTTAGAATTGTGCATGACCGGGAAACCACTGAACTTTGAATAACAATTGCCACCGGACAAACTCAATTCTTTGGTAACTTGGCACCCAGTTTAACGATTGGATACCACCTGATTTTAACTTTGCACCGTAGCGGATTTGGCTGTGCCACGGAACCATAATTTACTTGAATGAAGAACCAATTCTAACGCCGCGTTAAAGGGCCGAAAAAGCGTAGCTTTTGAGGTCCCAGTGAGCAAAGCGAACGATTTTCAACGATTTTTTATGTTTTTGACTGTTGTTCAACAATCTTCTCTTTATATGTTTCAATGGTATTTCCATCACATTGATTAGGGTGAACCTGGAGTAAATTTCGCCATTGATTAAACTGCAAATCATCTATAGCTATCTCTGGCTTTGGAAGAAAACCAGTAAAGCAGCTTTCGATACCAAACTCCAATGCGCTGTTTCTAGCGTACTCAGCACCACCAGAACTCCAGCAATACATGATTGCTCCTTGCGAACTTAGTTCCTTAATGTGTTCGATCACGTTCGGCATAGGAATACGTTTAGTCCCATAGTTCCTTACGAAGGTTTCATCGACATCAACATATATGCAGAGTGTTTTTTTCATAGTTCACTACTTCGAAACATAACGCCGCGTTCACCGGTTTGTCCGGTGCAACGCTTTGTTAGCATGACCTTCCATTTAATGCTTGATTAATCATATAAGTTACCCAATCACCTGGTTTTCTACCATCATCAAAGGTAGTGTATCCGTTCGATTTGTAGCGAAAATCCGTTTTCCAGCCCGATTTTCTCCTTTTTGTCTCCAAATAGCGTATTGCATATTGGCTTCTTGGATCATCTAAAAGACTGGCATTACCAGCAAACCGAATCAGTTCAACAATATTCAGGTGATAAGACTCAGGAAACGAAATATCCATAATATGTCGAGTAATAGGCGTACCGTCGCTAAGCCTTCTTACGAGTTCATGTTCAAGTAAGTATTCTTTACCTTGCTCCAATTTTTCCTTAACACCTGCATCTCCAGTGGCCTCCCAATAAGAAAACAATGCAAATACGGACTTGGCAGTTCCAATGTAACAAGGTGCACGTTTAAAACAACCGCCAAATCTATCAAAATTAAATTTCGGTATAGATACTGATAATCCTCGCTCCATTGGTTGATATGTAGTAATCCACTCAACACCATTCAAAACGTTCTCTGCTCTGGATTGGCCTAGTCTGCACATCGCAGAGACCAGCATTGCGTTGTAACAGGGGAGGAAATACTTCTCATCGCCACTTAACGAGAAGCCAAAAGGAGTTGCAAGTTTCTCGAAGACCCGATCAATCAGCCTGCAGGTATATTCAAGGTGCCGGGCAAAAGGTATCTCACTCAACGCAATGAGTCTCCATACATAGAAAAGCGGGTCATCGCTCCAATCTCGTGTGAGTTTTTTTACAAGCTCTGACTGCGCAAGCAGCTGTAATGCCTCACTTCGCGAAATCGACAGACCATTATCTATGCTAATTTTTAGCTCTAGGGCTTTATCCATTGAATTGTTCTGCTAACTCCCACAACAGGGGCCAATCGGAGTGGAACTAACTTGTGGTAATGTGAGCGAAGAGAACCACAAGTTAGTGGAGCGCAGTTTGGTCCCTTGCTTGTGATTGTTATAGCTTTGCCTCTGCGAGCACAAGTTCAACCCGTCGTTTCTCCACATCAACATATTTGACCCTAACATTATCTATATCGCCAACCATGTATTGCTTATTCATGTTATCGATATGAAGTAATGCCCTACAGTACGAAGTTATATCAAAAAATGCACCGTATTCAGTCACAACACCCACCTTTGATCGATAGACTTGACCTACCTTGGGTGGGTCTAACCAAGGATTGCCTCCGGGTTGTGCTTCTCGCAGCGAAACAGAAAACCTATCGCCGATGATTTTCGTGACCTTGACCTTGATGAAATCACCAACAGCAACGAAATCATTTGGATTCACAGGACCAGGGCTCCAGGTTAAATCTACTATCTACAGCGTTGCGTCTCACCCCAGGTAATCAATCTCTATATAACCCGGGTGGACTTCCTTTATCTGTACTTCGATTATATCGCCTTGCTTCATGCTGATTCGCTATAACGCCTGGTTAAATTGGTCAATTTGAACCATTTGTTAATTGTTTGCCTCACGATCCAAGATTTCAGAGACTTTACTGTCAAGTTCATCAACTAACTCTGAATCCATAAATTTGTACTTATCAGGAATGTCCAACACAAACAGAGGTTTGTGATCCATCATACGAGTGAACTCAGCCAAAAGCCTATTTTTATGCTTCTTTTCCATGACAAATATATAATCTGCCCAGCGGATATCCGCTGGGCCAACAGTTTTTCTAGCATCTGGGCTCGTGCCTGCTGAACGAGAATTGAAACCGGGACGTTTTCTCCAGATTTCCTCGCCAGTAGGACTTCGCCATTGGTTGCGACTACAGATAAATAGTAGGTTCAAACTATTATTCATCAGAAGGTAATTCCTGATCTAAAAGTTGTCTCTTACTTTTTATGGGATAGTCGAATCCAAGCTGCTTAGCTCTAGCTAGCTTGTTTTTACGAAAGTACATTAGCTTCCATTTTTTTTCGGGCTTATAAAGCCTGTCTGAACCCATGCCTTTTCCTTTGTTTCCTCTATCTTTGAACCTTCTCCAGGCTCTGTTTCTATTTTCACTCATTTGTCTTTCCTTTAGAAATTATCGGGTTCAGCAGCCGCGATAATACGGAAAGAACTCATTTAGATTGTGACAGTTAACGCCGCCAGTAGCGGTCGTAGTGGAGGTGCGAAACGCCGGAAAGGAGGTCCACCCCACGCAGTGAGCGCTGCGGGCTCGTCTTATTATGTGTTTTATTCTTGATTAAAAACATTTTTATCATACCAAGACTCCGAATGAACCTCTTTATCCGCGAATGATAGAAAATCTTGCAAGGATTCCAGTGGGATCTGAATAACCTTATTACCTGAAGATAGTTCCACGTATTTTTCTTCAGTTTCTTCGTCCGCATAAACCTTGAATAAAGGGTAATCAATATTCTGGCACGCTTCGATATAAAGCTCTGCAGTCATCCCAAAGTCAGAAACAACTTGCGATTTTACCTCTTCTTTTTTAAATCGTTTCACTCAGGTTTCCTTGCACATAACGCCTAAAACTGCGGACACGCCAGTGGTCTGCAGCTTTGTATTGTTAGAATTGTGTATGACCGGGAAACCACTGAACTTTGAATAACAATTGCCACCGGACAAACCCAATTCTTTGGTAACTTGGCACCCAGTTTAACGATTGGATGCCACCTGATTTTAACTTTGCACCGTAGCGGATTTGACTGTACCACGGAACCATAATTTACTTGAATGAAGAACCAATTCTAACGCTGAGCGCACCGGTGGCCTTTACAGAGCGGAGCGGCGTAAAGGACATCCGTGTGACGCGTATTGTTAAATGGCTGTTCAGAACTCACATTCGTGTTGCTCATAGTTGTACCGACCGCCAGAGTCCATGCAGGAATCGACGCGCCAAAACTCTGAATAGTGCTGCCTTACTAAGACTGCCAGAGATACGGCAGCCAATGCGAGGCCCAGCTTAGCTAACTTTTTGCTTCTCTTGAGAGCCGCCGCGATGAAAAAAGAAATAGCGACTGGTAAGAGCAACAACGCAGCAAAAAACATCAAATATTCAACGATGACTTCCATTCTTCCTGCCATTTAACGCTTAAAATTGCGGACACGAAGTGGTCCGCAGCTTTGTATTGTGAGAATTGTGTATGACCGGGAAACCACTGAACTTTGAATAACAATTGTCACCGGACAAACCCAATTCTTTGGTAACTTGGCACCCAGTTTAACGATTGGATACCACCTGATTTTAACTTTGCACCGTAGCGGATTTGACTGTGCCACGGAACCATAATCTACTTGAATGAAGAACCAATTCTAACGCCAAAATAACTGGCGAAATTTCGCGCCAGCGGGATTGAGTCCAGTGCGTACCGCGAAGCGGTGTTTACGCACGAAGTTCATTGCTTTGTTAGTAGTAAGTGATACGGTGCCAATTTAAATGTTTTGGTACCCAAGCGTATTGCTTTTGTTTCATTTGAAGTTAGTTCAAAACCAAGCTTCTTCAGAACCTTAGTTGAAGCGGTGTTTTCAACTAATGCATCTGCTTGTAGTCTTTTGCCACCAACCTTTCTAGCTTCCTCAACCAACATTTTAGAAAATGTATACGCATATCCTTTCCCAATATGTTTGTATGCGACACGATAACCTATATCTACAGCACCACTTTCTAAGAAAGTTAGATTAAATCTACCGATAACTTCACCTTTAATCAAACCAATAAAATACAGCCCTTCACCTGAATCAACCTCTTCAATCAACCGCTCACAATATTCTACAAAGCGTTCGTATATAAAATAGTCGTGGGGTCTAGGTGGAACCCATTCTTCAAACCACTCACGATTGGTAGTCTCGAAATCAAAGAGTTTGTCAAAAAACCTTTTCTGTACAGGTATCAATTCCATAATTTACTACTAACGCTTAAAACTGCGGACACGAAGTGGTCCGCAGCTTTGTATTGTTAGAATTGTGCATGACCGGGAGACCACTGAGCTTTGAATAACAATTGATACCGGACAAACCCAATTCTTTGGTAACCTGGCACCCAGTTTAACGACTGGATACCACCTGATTTTAACTTTGCGCCGTAGCGGATTTGGCTGTGCCACGGAACCATAATTTACTTGAATGAAGAACCAATTCTAACGTCGCCATAAAAGGCGAGCAACTTGTTGCGAGTCCAGCGCTGAAAGCGCGATTTTTTGATGGCTTTGTCACGTGTTCTCTACGCATCAAAATATCCTCGCTCAAACGGTTCAAATTTTAGTGCTTTGTTTTTACCGACACCAAAATTATGCATAAACTCGACGTATGTATCCTCAACCTTTTCTAAGGATGGTTCTGTAATTGGACCATATATCGCACCTTTACGATTTTGATAACCGTATAGATAATCAATACTGCCACCAAAACATTCATATATCATAAACGCCCAGTCGCCACTTTCATCCAAGCCCAAAGTTTTGGATAACGCTAGCAACTCGTCCAATTCAGGATCTTTGCTAGTAAATTTGGGAATACTTATACCAATACCCGAAAACGGTTTATCAAAACTCTTAATACAAGCGACATCTTCGTATACTGCAATAGCTTTTTCGTCGCACCCACGAACAAAAAAAACTGAAAATTGAAAAGCCATTGGATTCCCTATTTTTTGTACACGTAACGTCCCGCTCACCCGCACATACTGCGGAGAGCGTTTTTGTGTAACATGGCGCGCAGCGACACACAAAAACGAGCGTAGCAGTATGTGTCGGTGTGCAGCGGCTTGTTAGGGCTTATGCACATTGATTTGAATCTTAAACTCTTCCAAATTTGAAACGTCCGGTGAGGCCTCATGTCCCACGTACCCCAATCTGCTATTTAAAAAGACCTTCATTTTACTTAGTAATTCCTCAACGTTCAGGATACGCATCATCAGTTGAAAGCCCGTAAATTACATTTCCATCTTGCAGAAAGAAAACCATCGCATGCTCCGGTTTTCGGTTGCCCAAAGCTCTCCAATATAGAGAATATTCAGTGTTACACTCTGATATACACTTACTAATAACATCATCTGCTTTTTTGTATATAACTTCCGGATTGTCAGCGTATTGTGGAAATTCGTATTCATCAGCTGATTCCTCGCGTAAAGCCAGGAACTCATTCAAAAAATTTTCAATGGTCTCCAAATTTCTATGTTCTGAAATTACGTATATATCTGAGTACGATGGCATGATTGAGCCCTAACGCCTAAAACTGCGGACACGAAGTGGTCCGCAGCTTTGTATTGTTAGAATTGTGCATGACCGGGAAACCACTGAACTTTGAATAACAATTGCCACCGGACAAACCCAATTCTTTGGTAACTTGTCACCCAGTTTAACGATTGGATGCCACCTGATTTTAACTTTGCACCGTAGCGGATTTGACTGTGCCACAGAACCATAATTTACTTGAATAAAGAACCAATTCTAACGCTCCGCTAACCGGCCGGAGCTGTGTTGATGATTTTGTGCTATTAAAGCACAAAATGAGCGACGCAGCGGAGGTCCAGGCTGCGCCAGCAGCCGATGGTTGAGCAGCTTGTTATAAGGCGACATTTTTACGCACGTAGCTCCACGCTGAAACGGAACAAACAAGACCTAACCCGCCATAAATACTAAGAAACGTAATAGACTGAAAACTAAACTCAGTGCCCGATAAACCAAACAAAGCTACCGGAGTAAAAAAGCCCAAAATAAAGCCTGTTAGAATATATACGACCAAGCTTACACAATTTGACCATAAATAAATTTGCCATAAGCGAATTAATGGATACGCCAACAATATGCAAATAACAAAAGCTACAGGGAAAGCAATGAGACCAAAAATAGTTGCTGCCCCGCCATACGAAGGCAAGCTAACGATTATTAGAAGCAAAGCCCCTACAAACGCTGATTGGATGCTAGATGCGATTACGTGCTTCCACATACTCAAGCCTTATAACGCCGCAATCAGCGGCTTGTCCGCTGGATTGCCTTGTTAGAAACGACGACTTTTGTGTCATCAGACTGATCTGGTTTTTTAATTAATTTTGCTAACATTTTAACCGCAATAGATCGAACATGATCGTTCTGCTCTTTTCTTTTAAATTCCCCAGGCTCACTCATAAGAATCTGTCTCATGCTGCTTTCCCTCCGCTTTCCCGAAAACGCTTAATTGAATTTAGGTATAGCTCAAGCTCAACTCTATCAGCAACTTCATCTAGTATTTTTTCACAAGCCCTGCACTCTTCCTCATCATAAGGTGTGCATAAATATTGCCCAAAAACGGCTATGGTAAATATATAAACATACTCAGTGCCGCTAACAGTTATTCTTACTGGCTTACAAAAAATTGATCCAACTTCAGACTTATTTGAACGATCTGAATTAATAAATACACCTTCTTTTACTCCCTTTCTTATGTCTGGGATAAAAATACTATCACCAGTATCAAAGGCATATTTTGCAGTTGAGCTACCATTCATCAGATCTTTTGGCTTTGTATGTTGCTTTTGTGTATCACATTTAATTTCGTACCACCACCTATTGCTATCAGGTTCTCCTTGTATAATAGTTATACCTATATTCTTTGCATCAATTCCGAACCCGCTAATAAGAAATGTTTTCAGCCCATCTAGAACGAATTCTAATTGATCTTTAGGTTGTGTTATTAATCTGAATACATCAGCCGTAGGCTTTATATGCTTTGCTTTATTATAAAATCGGTCTTTTTTCTTTTTAACAAGCCCATTAAAGAAAAGAATCATTGACTCAATTAGGATTTTATATTTTTTTGCGACCTGTCCCTTGGCAGTTTCAGCTATCCCTTTGATGAATAATACAATGACAGTGAATGCTGCTAGCGTAGTAAAAATAATTTCATGAATATCTTTCTTGTCTTTTACCCAAGACCAATCATCCCCCCAAATATCTAGCGTGCCATAGTAAAGGCCTACCAATGGTGGAATAACCAAGCTCAAAGCAGGATGCCCAAGAAAACCAACGACCCTGTTGTTCACGAAAATAGTGTAAAGTAACTTCTTCAATGTAAATATCCGTTTTGTGTGCTATCACACCTAGTTTCTAACGCCGCTCAGCACGCGCGACTACGGAATGAAGGCGAAGCCGCAATGGAGTAGACGTCGCCGTGACTGGCCTTGTTATGCGGTTTAGTTGAATACAATTATTTCACCTTGTTTGGGTGCGTAGCTTGCGGCCTCTGGCCCAATAAAATCGCCATCTTTCAATGAGACTGAGACAGCTGCACCGTTATCAAACTTCAGGTGTATTTCATCGTCGTTTGAAAAAGCATCAATTATCATCGAACCGATAAGTGCATCAAGGCTAGGCGCGCCCACAACTGTATGAGGATTCTCAATAACAAACCAACCCTTATCAAAGGCTAGAGATTGGCCTTTGATGTTCAAAACCTGACCACTATCGTCAGCATCCACATATGCGGCGTCACTCTCGGTGACACTCTCCAATACTGCGCCTATGATTTCTGTGAATTTATACATTTCTGATTAGCTTTTTGGCATAACGCCCAAAGCAGCGAGCGCCACTTTTTGGCGTCCGCTGCCTTTGCTTGTTAGCCTTACCCGTGATTCCAGGCACTTTCAATAAAGTTTTCAATATTTAAAACCGCTTTCCATGAATATTTATAATGCTCGCCGTATAAATGAACAATAGGATTTAATGAGCCTCCAAAATGAGGATCACTGTCAGAATAATCAAAGTTAACTTTAGTTGCATGGATTATTTTGTTGCAGCTCTCACGATACGTAAGATCGACTTCTATTGTTTCTTCTTCACTTAATGACTTTATGAGAACGCCTACATTTTTTGGTGAATTTTCCTCAGCCATTGCCAAAGATCTTTTATCCATTATGTCTAAATTATTTCTAGAACACGCAGCGATTGATATGAGAAGATTTTTTGCTTCAAATTCCTGAAATCGTTTTCTGAGATTAGGCTTGCACTCATAGCTTGAAGAGTATTCTCCAAACTTTGGACTCGCATAAAAAATGCAGGCTAGCTTATATAGCCAATGATCAAGTATATGGCCTTCTTCGGAAACATTATCATCTTGATCATAATGTATATTTTTAGAATCTAGTTCCAAACTACCACCTAGTATGGCTAACAGTTATTCTACATCCGCTGACAAAATATCCAGAAGACGCTTTTTCCTGAGCAGCTAAACTCACTCAGTCTCATCAAACCCCATCAACATAGGCACACAGCCCATTTCTGTCAATTTCGCTCGCCGGATATTCGGTCCGGAGACGCAGTATCCGGAAAAATCGGTCGCCTGCTGGCCACTGAATTCATGGCTTTATAGAATATCCATGATACTTAACCAACCAGACAAGTATCGTATTTTCAGCTCATTATTCCGGATACTATGTCTTCAGACTGAATATCCAGCGAATATCTGGATACTGAGTCTTGAAAACATAATTATTTTTGATGTTTGCCACAAAAAATAAGTGTTATTTTATACATACTGTTTATGTATACAGTTTTTGTAAATAATTCTGACATGGATGTGTAAAATGCAAACAATCGATACCCGAAAAACTATTAACCCCAAATCCTCCCGTTTCTTTGATCAATTCAAGCTATTCATTCGCCGCAAGGGCCTTTCCTATTCGACTGAGACCTACTGCATGTGGGTTCGACGATTCATCCGCTTCAGTCAATACCAGTCCATGGCGGAAATTAACATGGTGCAGGTTGAGCCATTTCTCAGCCATCTGGCAAACGAACGCTACTGGGGAAGATTCGAACCTGCCGGTATTGCGCGTGATCACCGCGCCTATCTTGAACAGTTTGTGCCGAATCGTATCGGCCTGTGCCTGGGCCAGTTCAGTATTCTGCAATGCCAATGCCCGGAGTCGTTCCATCAACGTGTAGGCAAACCCTGTTAGCAACAACCGAAACTGATTCGGCCACCACTCATGACAGGATGTCCGTGTCGAAAATAAAAGCTTCTGCTCTTTGATACGATTTTGTTCAGCATATCCCTGTGCTTCACCTTTCAGGCTCGTCACGACTGCTCTGACCCATACCGATGAGGTCATCCACCTGATGACGATCACACCCGCCCAGAATCTTTGGCACGCAGAATCCAACTACGTTCTTTCAACAACGCTGACACTTTATATTTCAACGTGGAAGTATTTTTTAAGAGCCTTTCGTCCTTTGAGAGTCACAATTACTTCCCGGTAGCCCGGAGTTCTGTTAATCCAGCCTTCGTTCTCAAAAAACTGAAACAAGAGTGCCCCGGTGTGTCCGCCAAGGTGAAACTTGCGTTCGCTCCAGTCCAAACAGGCATAGCATTCTTTTCGTTTTGTTTTTTTATCTAGGCTGATGCCCAGTTGTAAAAGTTTTTCTGTGCCGTGTTTTGTCAGATGATTGCCATCCGCTGTGATCCAGCGATGTTGCACCAGAGCTGTATACAGGCTGACAGCAATTTCACCCGCGAGATGGTCATAACAGGTTCTTGCTTTTAACAGCTCTGCTGGCACTTTCAAGTTTGGCGGTTTGATGGAATAGGACGTGATGCCCATCATTTGTTCAAGCAGTGCGGCAATATGATGACTATATAAGCGAAAATACCGATGGCGACCTTGTGACAAACAGGTGACGAGGTTGGCTTTAAGCAGACGGGACAGGTGTGCACTGGCGGTCGAGGCCGCTATCTCCGCCATGGCGCTTAACTCAGTAGCAGTCCATGCGCGTCCATCCATTAATGCACACAGAATTTTCATCCGCGATGTATCGGACATCGCAGCCGCAAGGGCTGCCATGGCCGATTCCTGAGCAAAGTCAGTTGGTGTCTCGGGATAAGTGTTGTTCTTATTCACGTTAGGCGGTCCAATCCGTCGTTGCTTGCTCTGCCAATGTATCGTTGTCGGTTATCAGGATCAATCGATTATGGTGATCACTGTATTGGGTAATGATATTTACGCTCTTGTCCGCCAGGGCTCTGGCAATTGCACCTAACTCGCCAGGCTTTTCCTGTCTTAACCGGCGTATAAGTGGGGTGGTGACTGCTACGACCTCGAAGCCATTGTTGATGAGAATATCTCTGGCCCGTTCGCCATTTTCGACTAAAAAGTGAGCATGGCTTTGATGGTTAACGGTGAACACACCGCCGCCTTCGAGGCCAATGTCATTCTCTCCCAGCAGTTTTCCAAAGCGGGCAAGTTCTCCGGGAATATTGTTTAAAATAATGTGAATGTTTTGCATGGTTTGATCTTCCGTTATTGAGAGTGGTGTTCCCGGGTTGAGGTGAGCACGTTGATTTTATAGGTTAAGAAAATGGAGCGTTTGCCTTCTTCTTGCGACAGCTTATGCAGAGAATTCTGCTTCCATTGTTCAATTGACTGTTCGTTCTGCCACCAGGACAGAGATATGATCTTGTCCGGGTTGGTGGTACTTTGAAATCTTTCAATGGATACAAAACCATCAATCTTATCGAGCAGCGGTGTTAATTGTTCCGCCAGTTGCAGGTATCTCTGTTGTTGGTCTGGTTGTAATCGGGCTTCGAACAGAACGGCTATCATATTGCTCTCCGGCTAAGATGGGTGAATGCCGACACTATATTCAGCAGAGCTGGTTGATGTTTCGTTAATGAACGAAATATGGTCGGAAGCGATTCAGAGCAGTATTTCTGATCTTGCTGAGATGATTGTTAAAGTGTTTTATTTGGAAGGTAATATCCCGTCAATATAAAAATGATGGCGAATCGTTTTTATATTCTGTTTAATGCATCGCCATGATTGCCACAGATTGATCATAACCCAAGGGCTGTGCGACGAACGTCAATCACTCATCATGCCAGCCTCTCTTTTAAGGATACTTTCCATATGAGAATACAGACTCTAGCGATAGTGCTGGTCTCTTTTGGTGTTCTGACAGGCTGTGCGACGACTGAAGCGCCAAAGACCAAACCGGCCCCGGTTTCATTACAGTCGGTCATACTACAAGCATCCAAATGTTTAACGGTACCCGAAGACCAATGTGTGTCGGTGGCGGTTGATGCGCAGCATCTGGATGAAGCTTTTACTGCAATGGTCAGCAAACAATTTGAACGGGTGTTTAAAAATCAGGCAGAAGGGAAAGATGGTTTTGCGGCCATGAAGTTGATGTTCCCTAAAGATGATTGGGTCTTTTTAAACCGTTCTGACTACCCATTGCCTGCTAAGGTTATGGTTGGGCAGGAGGCGTTTCGTCAGGTCAGTCTCGCTGAGATCAAAGCAAAGGGCATTACCTCTTTTCTTGAAATTACCGGCGTAGAACAATATGCCAGTTCCTATGTGTTTACCTGGGCGCGTGGTATGGAGGCTCGTTTTGGTACCGCAGTTTCAGAGAAAACGGCGGCTGGATATGATGTTCGGGAGATCTCTCAGTATCATTCCAGTTCAGGCGCACGTATGTATATGAGTAAGATTTTTGCCGGAGTTCACTGCCAGAACGAAACGCAATTGGCCTATTACATCAATTATTATAAAAGCGGAACCTGTCCGGCCAAATAATCTTCAGGGATGGGTTGCATATTCGATCTTTAGAGTTGTCCCCCCAGCCCAGAAGCTGGGGAGATGTTTTGGAAAAGTTGCTGGTGGAGTCAGTAGAAGTCACGCGACTCAGTTGGTTTTAAAATAGCTCATCCCGTCTTTTAACTCGTGTGCCAAATTATCCAGCCCGGAAACGGTTTTATTGCAGAGTGAAATGGCATGGGCCGTACTCTGTACCATTTCAGAGATTTTCTCAATGTGTTGTGCCAGTTCTTCGGAAGCCAGTTTTTGCTCGGATGTAGCGCCGGACACCTCTCGCACCATGGCCAGCGTTTCCCCGGAGCTGTTTTGAATTTCAGAGAGCATATTGTTCACTTCAGTCGAGCTTTCAACGCTCATTTGAACTTTCGGTAATAACGATTGCATGGCGGAGGCCACGGAATTGGTTTCACTTTGAATCACATTAATGGTTTCGGTAATTTCCGCCGTGGCTGTTGCGGTGCGCGAGGCCAAAGTACGGACTTCATCCGCAACCACAGCGAATCCCCGGCCCTGTTCTCCAGCTCGAGCTGCTTCAATTGCCGCGTTCAATGCCAATAAATTTGTTTGCTCAGCGATGTCGCTAATGACCTTCACCACGCTGCCAATTTCGTTTGAACGCTCTTGCAGGCTGTTAAAATCTTTGATCGAGTCATTAATTAAGCCTGAAATGTCATTGATGATCGTACTGGAGTTTTTAACCAGCTGTTCGCCTTTTCGGCAAAGTTCAGAAGACACTTCTGAATTTTTCTCAGTTCGTTTTGTATTTTCAGAAATACCATCAATACTCGTGGTGAACTCTTGAATGGCCGCTGCTGTTGATTGGGATGCATCGGAAGATTCCATCGAGGCAGAAGTGATCAACGAAAACTGATTGGATAAATCGGAACTGGCATTCTTCAATTGAAGGGTACCACGCGAAATGTTTTCCATAATACCTTTAAGAGAGGTTTGCATGCTCTCAATTGCACCGAGCAGACTGTCTTTATTGTATTGACCTCTTATTACCTGCGTTAAGTCGCCTTCTGCTATTTTTTGTGTAACTGACAAAGCGTAATTAAGCTCGCCACCTAATTTTTTTAACAAATTTTTGATCATCCACACACAGATAGAAACGACCAATAGCAGTGTAATCACAATCGTAACAATAAATCCGGTCGCGACACTCCAGAAAGTACTGTTCAAATCATCCATGTATGCGCCAATCCCTATGACCCAGTTCCACTCGGGTATTAATGTGGTTCCGTTAATCTTGTAGATTTTCGTATCTGTTCCTGGTTTCGCATTGGTTGCGACAACATAAGCAAACTCTTTAGATGCCAGTTCCTTCATATGTTCTGCATAGGAACTCTGAAAGGTGCCAATTTTTTCAGCATTTGGATGTACCCGAGCCATAGCATGATTATCATTTGCCCAAATATAACTGGCTCCTTCACGCATACCTGAAAGCACTTCTACAACGCGGGCTTCTGCCTCTTCTCTTGTTAAAACACCGGATTTTGCCTGGTCTACATATATTTTTGCCTGGTTACGGGCGAAGGTCAGAGTGGTTTTAATTTCATGCTTCGCCTGATCAATCAAGCTATTTCTTAAAGACATCAAGCCGTAACTACCTAAAAGACAAAATCCGAGTACGACAATCACGACGATTAGGCCGAGTTGATGAGACGCTTTCATTATACCTCCAATGCAGAAGGCTCGTTAAAAATGAGCCATCCTGGTCTGTTAAAATCACTATTCGAGAACATAGAGCTTGAGTGTAGACAAAGAATTTTTTTTCGCTAAGACAACCATGAAAAATACTTAAAGTCGGTCATTATCCGGCCAAGAGCGATTTATCGGGGAGCCATCATACCACCCGGTCTTTTTGGGCCTGTCTACGCTCATTTCATCGGCCTGCTGAGAGTCAGTTTCACTCAAATCCAGGCGCGAGGAGTGCATCTTATTCCGTAATGGATTCCTCTGTATCAAGATCGCCAGCGTTATTGATTGCCATTAAAATCACTAACGATAAGTCTTCAAAACCATCAGGGCGTAGTGAATGGTATTGATAGTCCATATGCCCTTTTTCAGGATGGATCAAATGCTTTGTTCCCGATGAGCGAAAATGGATGTCGTGTTGTTTCCAGGCCTGCGTGAATTCCGGACTCGTTTTCAGCAATTTTGTCAGGCGTGCTGATGCTGCTGAAGCATTCGGGGTGCGATCAAAAACGCGTCGGAATTGGGCGAGAACCCGTGCAGATTCTTCGGCCCATTGGTTGCCAAAAACATCCCGGCTCCTGGGGTCGGCGAACAGATAGGTTAATACATTCCTGTCTTCTGCAGGAGTATCAGAAAAGCCAAACAGTGCCTCAGCTGAATCATTCCAGACCAGTACGTCATACATCGTGTTTTGCAGGTAGGTCGGATGGGACTGACAGCGTACCAGTTGTTCAAGATGAGAAGGAATCTGATTCAGATTTGATGGTGTCGTTATTGTCTGACAGTTCATGAGTGTTTTCAGATGGTGAGCATCTTCCTGAGTCAACTTCAATGCGCGAATCAGCCCTTCGGCGGTTTGGGAAGAAGCGCTGTCTGCTTTTCCCTGTTCCAGTCTGATGTACCAGTCGACACTGATGCCCGCCAGCTCTGCCACTTCTTCTCTGCGTAAACCCGGAGTTCGACGCCGCCTTTGCATTCCGGAAGTATTTGTCTCTGGCTGGAGTCTGTGGCGGCGGCTCTTTAGAAAATCTGCAAGGGCAGTGCGGCTGGGGCTGGTGAGCTCATCTGGTGGTTCTTTCATGGTACGTTGTTATCCCAGGATAAGATTGTCGCTGAATGAGTGCTGGTTTGGTTCGTATGATTGACCCGGCATGCAAGCAGATCGTCATTGCTCTGTTTGAATGGTTCCCTTAAACATCTGCAGCGTTTTGTTTTTAAGGGGCGCATCCAACAGCCGGCGGCGTGCCTTTTTGCACTGTGCTATTAATCTGGCATTTGTAACTGCCTGGCTCATATCGTTCGGACAGGAGATTAATATGAAAGCAGCAGTACTGAAAGCGTTTGGTCATCCTCTTGAGATTATGGAATGGCCGGATCCGCAACTGGGTACCGGAGAGGTACTGGTAGAGGTGAAGTATGCCCCGGTACTTCCTTATATGGAGGAAGTTATTTCCGGTAAAAGACAATATTTGCTGGAACCGCCGCTGGTTCCGGGGGCTGGAGCGGTGGGGAGGGTTTTGCAGGTCGGCCCCGACGCGACTGTTCTGTCTCCGGGGGATTGGGTACTTTGCGATGCGACCGTGCGTGCGCGGGATAATCCTCTGTTTCCGGATGTTGCCCTGCAGGGTTTGAGTGCGCGGGGAGAGGGTGGACTTATATTGCAGAAGTATTTCCGCGATGGTTCTTTCGCCGAAAAAATCCGGGTTCCAACGGAATGTGTGATACCGCTTGGAGCGGTTGATGCGTCATCGGCTCATTTCTGGTGTGCAATGGGAACGTTACTGGTACCGTTTGGCGGCTTGCTAGCCGGTAGCCTGCAACCCGGAGAAACGGTGCTGATCAGCGGAGCAACCGGAAATTTTGGCAGTTCTGCCGTCGCGGTGGCTCTTGCCATGGGGGCCGGAGCGGTGGTCACGCCGGGGCGGAATGTGGCAATGCTGGAAGCGCTGGTTGCCAGATTCGGACACAGAGTCAAACCGGTGCAGTTGACCGGGAACGCGATCATGGATCAGGAAAATATGATGGCAGTGGCGGGCCCTGTTGATCTGGTGCTGGATATCCTTCCGCCATCGGTACCGAGCGAGGTATCCAGGAATGCAGTGCTGACCACCCGGCCTTATGGAAGAGCTGTACTTATGGGAGGAGTAGGTATGCTTGGAGGACCAGGCCTGGAGTTACCCTATCCGTGGATAATGCGCAACAACATCACCCTGCGGGGGGCCTGGATGTATAGCGCTGATACACCAGGGAAGCTGGTCAGGTTGGTGAAGTCCGGTCAGCTCAATCTTCAGCAGTGGCGTGTTACAAAATTCCCTCTGAGTCAGATAGATGCTGCGCTTCACCATGCGGCCATTGAGAAAGAACCTTTCACTTTTACTGTCGTTGAGCCTTATTAACCCGACATAAATACTTGCCGGATTTTACCGGCACAATTGACTGACCTGAGCGATAAGCCGGATCAGGACCTGATGGCTGATATATATTCCAACGGCGATTTCTGCATTATCTTTTTGAACGCGGCAATAAACGCACTGGGTGAACTGTAGCCTAATTCGAGTGCAATGTAGGTGACTGATTTGCCGTGATTGAGTTGCTCCAGAGCATATAGCAGGCGCGCCTGCATCCGCCATTCACTGAAGGTCATATTCACTTCCTGCTGGAATAACCGGGCCAGGGTTCTGGGGGTGGTGTGAATCATGGCTGCCCAGTATTCCACGTTGTGCTGGCTGGCAGGATGTTCGAACAGCTGCCACAGGATTTTTGATAACGAAGGATGGTTGGACCACGGTAGTGCCAGAGGGGCGCGTTTGAGTCCGGATAGTTCATCGATGACAACGACCATCAGCCGGTAATCTTTACTATCAGAATCATAATCTGTGCCGATTTGTATGGCGCGCAGGATCAGTTCCTGTGCCAGCGGTGTGACGTTCAGTACACACTGATTTATTGGAAAATAATCGCACCAGTCGGGATCAATAAACAGGTTGGCGATACGTACTGCGCCCAGAAAGTACAATTCATGTTGATGCCCGGGAGGGCACCAGAAGGCCTGAGAGGATGGCAGCAGGTAAATTCCGGTCTCTGTCATCACCCGGGTAATGCCCTGACTGGAGTAGATGAATTGCCCTCGCGGGTGAGCGTGTGGTGCAGAGCACATGGCGTTTTCTGTTGCCTGCCAGTAGGGCAGGACCGGCCGTTGCGGATCAATGGTGTGGCCGGGAGCAACCGGGTCGATCTTTGTCAGAAAATCATTATGTATTGTCATAATGTCGAAAGTCGGTCAGGGAGCATTGGAGAATAATGGATCCTCTTGTTCAACTCAACGGGATCAAATCATGTCCGCACATAGCGATCATAATGATAATGTGGTGTCGCAATTTACCCGGCAGGCCATACCTTTCACGCAATTACCAGGGCACATGAATGCCGTGGAGCTGCTGGTCGAACTCGCGCAGGTGGATGCCGACAGTCAGGTGCTGGATGTGGCGTCCGGCCCGGGATTGGTGGCGGCAGCCTTTGCCGCTGTCGCCGGTCATGTGGAGTGTCTGGATCTGACACCGGCCATGCTGATGCAGGCGCGCAATTATGCGGCAGAGAAAAGGCTTTCCAACATGTCCTTCAAACAGGGGAATGCCATGCAGCTGCCTTACCAGGATGCCTGCTTTGATGTGGTGGTGACCCGTTACAGCTTTCATCATTTTCTGGAGCCTGAGCAGGTGTTGGCAGAAATGATCCGGGTCTGTAAACCCGGAGGTCGTGTGGTGGTGGCGGATGTGGCCATTGAGCCTTTGGTGTCAGAACGATTCAATGCAATTGAACGGTTGCGCGATTCATCGCATGTATGTGCTTTATCGTCAGCGAGACTGGATCAGTGTTTTTTGCAGGATGTATTTGTCCGTTGTACCAAATCCCGTTATACCGTTGATGTTGAGTTGGAACAGCAGCTGTCAGCATCCTTTCCCAAACCCGGCGATGATATAACCATCAGGACCTTGATCACTCAGGATATCGGTCTCAACCAAACCGGATTCAATCCGCGATGGGTCGATGGTGACGTGCATTATTCTTATCCCATTTCGGTGTACTCGGGCGTCAAAGCCTGAGTGCTGATGTCATCCACCTGGCCCTGTTCAGGTCGGGTGAAACGTATCTTCAGCTGGTGGTTATGGACGCAGAAAGGTAAAACGAAGATTTATGTCGATCCTGATTTTCTGGAGTCTGAGAACGGATTTAAAGTAGTTAGCGCAGCTTTATGATCAGACCCATGAAGCGCTAAACAATAGCATGATTACCGTTTTCGGATGTTTGCATCGCGCGTGAATGGCGTTTCTCTAATATGGCAGGAACGTTTTTGTCCAGGGCCGTATAACAGTAATTAATAAGATTTTCTAAATCAGGGTGACCTGATCAGTTATGGTGTCTACACTGGTATTGATGACAGTTGCAAAATAACACATTAGCGTAACTGCCAGTCACGCTCATAGCGTGAGTGACGATGAAATTCTAACGGAAAAGATTGCTGATAATTCTCCGCTGTATAGATGCAGTGCTGTCGTTGAATTACATGAATAATACCTGCCTGAGTATTTTTGGTTTTCAGTTGGGTGTATCAATTCAGCACAGCCGGTTTCACCGTATAGGGGGCTTCTGAAAAAATAGGAATAGTTTTGACGCAGGCGAGGAAGCACCGCTCGCAACACCGCAGTTTACTGGAGTAAATGAGGATGTGAGAGGGTGTCGCCTTCGGACGGGGCTGACAACGTCCTGCGCGAAAACAGGCCATTTTTCAGATTGTGCCCTAGAGCTGACAGGCCTGCTAATGCTCTAGAAAAAAGGAAGGCATCATGACCATAAAATCCATTGTTATACTGGCGTTATCGGGGTTGGCAAGTACGGCTCAGGCTGAGTTCCCAATATGGTTCTCCATCGATGGAGGCTATGCCCGACCGCTTACCAAGGATGACTATCAGAAACAGATTAATGATGCTGGCCTGGATGCATCGTTATCAGGAACGACCGATTGGCGCGGCAGTCTGCGTGTCGGGGTGGGGGTAGACCTCGATCAGTGGTTATCGGTTTCCCGCCCCTGGAGCATTGCCACTCAGGTGGAATATCTGACACTCGGGGAAGTGGATGTTGATTACTCGGGTAACTTTCTCGATGCCGGCAAATTTTACGATGAGCTTGAAGAGATTCACCCCGAAAGCATTAAAGATGGTATTGCTCTGAGTGTGCTGGGCAGGTGGCGCGGATTTGATGGACCGCTCGAACCCGTTGGCTTTGGGGCCCGTGCCGGTCTCACCGGTTGGCGTCAGCATTACACCTTGAGAGATAATGATGGTAACAAAGTCGGCAGTGACAAACGGTTTGGTGTCGCGCCAACGGCGGGGTTGGAAACCACCTATGAAATCAATCCGCACTGGACGGCGCGATTGGGCTGGAATGTTTACTGGATGGATCGCGAAAGTGCCCAGCTGGTATCGGTTGGTCTCGAATTCCGACCCATGGGGCTGACCAAACCCGGTCAGTGGGATCTGACACCGGCACAGATGGCCGATGAGTTTACCGTTGCCCAGGGTCCCAACGATGTTTCTCTGGATGTGCTGGCCAACGATGCCGACCAGGGACAATCCCTGAAGATTACCAACATTACCCCGGCGGCCAATGGTCATAGCATTATCAGCCCGGATCAGAAATCTGTCATCTATCGTCAGCGTAGCGGTACCTTCACCGAAGACAGCTTCAGCTACTGGTTCACTTCCGGCCGACACGAATATGGTCCGATCCCGGTCACTGTACATGTGGATATGCCGAAACCCATCGGCGAGGATGATTACTATCAGGTTGATCAGAACGAACAGCGGGTGTTGAAAGTACTCGCAAATGATCATGATCCTAACAAACTGCCTCTGACCATAACCCGGTTACAACTGGCCACAAACAGCACCAGTACCGCCACCACCGATGGCAAGACCATTCTTTATCAACAGGTCGGCAAAAAAGACAAAGATCTGCTGGTGTACTGGTTGAGCAATGGCAGCCATGAAGTGGGACCGGTGCGAGTGGAAATGGATGTACGCATTCCAACTCCCAAAGGCCTCAGTGATGCGTTTTCAGTGCCTCAGGGTCAAAACATGGTATTGGATGTATTGACCAACGATATCAACTATGGCGAAGCACCGTTGGTGATCAGTCGGATTGCGGCGGCCGATCGTGGTCAGCTGGAACTTAAGGATGGCATTCTGACTTATCAGCACGATGGCAGCATGAATGCGCGTGACCGCTTTCAATACTGGATGACGGATGGCCGCCAGGAAGTTGGACCCATCGATGTGCAGATCACGGTGACAGACCGTTCCATGAGTAACGCCCAGACGCTGTTTATCTATTTTGCTTCTAATAAGGCGGAGGTGGCTGGTGACTATTTGCCGGAACTGACCTTGTTTGCCGATCAGTTCAAGGCCGATCCGGAGCTGAAATTTGTGATATACGGCTATACCGATAATGTCGGCTCCGATGCTGTCAATACCGCGCTCAGTCGCAAACGTGCAGAGACGGTTAAAAATTATCTGGTTAACGTTCTGAATATGAACCCTAATCAGTTGAGTACGGTGGGGATGGGCAAGAAAGATCCTCTGGTCTCCAACGATACTGCCGAAGGCCGTGCCAAAAACCGTCGGGTGGAAATTCGCATGGCTCCCTGAACAAATGTTTTTAAGGCGCCTCTGGCTCATCACTGCATTGCCATTGGGATGATCTTGGGCGACACTCAGGCAGCCCCGGCTGAGGGGCTGATTTGGGTGTAGGGATATGAGTATTTATTGGCAGGATCTGGCGGATGATGACGGTCTCGGATTACAGGTTCAGGTTCAGACAGGCCCGTCGGTTAAGCCGGGGACGCATCTTCAATCCGGTGGTAACAGTCGCATCCGGCTGGTAACCGGCGACCGTATCCGCTTCTGGGCAACCCCTGTGCGGGATTATGGGGGTGTATGGGTGATCAAGCCGTTTGCTGACGGGTCGGTTTCCGAAATGCCGATACCACCCATTCGTTCACAGGACATTGAGGCGAGACGGCAGCTCTCAGGTCATGATCGAATCCGCTCGTGGATTCGTTTTTTCGTTGAGCAATTGAGCCACAGTCAAGGCGGGTTTTTATACCAGGGCCAGTGGTTATTTACCTATCAGAGCGGACAACGCAGTCATTCTAACTGGGTGTCCCGGTCAGAGCCTCAGTCTGGTCAACGCGGGCGACTGGCCGGGCTGTTGGTCTCCAACCTGCAACCAGCCAGTTCCACAGAGGCTGTCTGCTGGCTCGACTGGTGGTTCAGCGGTAGCGGCGATCTCGTCAATCTTAAACCACCGGAGACGGACTCCGGACGCTTGAAATGGTGGCGCAAAAAAGTTCGCGCAGGAGAATCGCCGCCAATACTGGTCTGGTATCTCAATTGCCTCGATGCCTTTGTGCTGGTTGACGGTCACTGCCGGTTGCAGGCCTGTGTGCTCGAAAATGTCCCACCGGATCTGATCGTAGCGCGCTCGGTGTTGGAAACGCCCATCAAACCTGACCCCCTGACACAGTCGCGCATTGTGGCCTCCCTGAGCCGGCAGAAAGATCGTCCCGGCCGTAAACCCATGTCTGTCGACGCCCTGAACGGCGTATTGATGTCGGCCTTTGATGACCGGCCGCTGATACAGACTGTCAGCCGCAGCTGGGCTACTCTGACGGAATCCTGCTGGGTGTCTGAAGTCAGTGATTTTCTGACTGTCAGCGGTCATATGGATGTCCTCACCCGGGTGATTAATCGTGAAGACTGAATGGTTCGTCGGACAACCGATTGGGTGTTCAGTCGTCTTCATCTCCGGCTCTGACATGATCGGCCAGGGCCCGGTTCAGTCGACCGGTCAGTTGTGACAGCGACTGAAGGTCCGCTGTTGGCCAGTCCTGCAGGTTGTGGCTCAGGCGCTCGATGCGTAGCCGGTTCATGTCTTCCGCCAGGCTGGCGCCCAGTTCTGTGCGTCGCACCAGGGTGCTGCGACGGTCAGCGGGGTTGGGAATTTTGATCAGCAGTCGCTGTTTTTCCATGGCTTTAACCTGACGGGTGACGGTGGAATTATCCAGCATCAGGCGTTCCGCCAGTTCCCCAATGCTCAATGGCTCATTACGCAACTGTAACAGCAACAAATAATGCGCCCGCTCCAGAGGGTAATTACGTCGTCGTGATACTGCTTCAAGAATTCTGACCAGGGTGGCCTGCTCACTGCATCGGGCAGTGCATTCTTTTACTATTTTGCATTTTTCACCATTCTCGCGTTTGCACCGTTTGTGTTGCAAATGTCCGCTCACTCGGTGGGGCTGATATTTTTTGGCTGGGGCATTCTGCTGGCGTTGTTTTCAGTGCTGGTGGCACCACGGTTACAGGCGCAATTCTCGGCGTTGCAGATCCTGACCGGTTGCCTGAGTCTGTTGGCGCTGATATTGGTTGTCATGGCATTTGGTTCCGTGACGGTGATCGCCACATGCGTGGTGCTGTCCGGTGCGGTTATGGGCGTCTGCAATACAATTTATACGGAAATTGCGCTGGAAATTTCCGATGCGCCACGCCCGGTGGCATCGGCCGGTTATAACTTTATTCGTTGGTTTGCCGGTGTAGTCGCCCCCTTTCTGGCACCGCTGCTGGCAGAGTATTTCAGTGCTCAATTGACGTTTGTGGTGGCTGCGGGTGCGGCGGTGGCGGCATTTGTGATTCTGTGGGTTTATCGTCAGCATCTGCAACGCCCGGAACAACCGGTGAGTGCTCTAGCAGAGAGTTCCACACGGCCATTGCTGTTGGCACTGTCCGGCCATCAGCCAGCGCACCATGTGTTGCAACAGACCATTGATATGGCCCGTCTGCAGCAACGTCCGGTAGAGCTGGTGCATATACGCACCTGGGAAGTGGTCGAGACGGATGCTATCGATGTGGAGAGTCAGGAGCGGACAGGTAAGTTGATCGATGAGGCGGGCAGGATACTGGCGCAGGCGGGGCTGAGTGTTCGGGTCAGTCTGCTGGAAGCGCCGGCCAGCCTGTTGGTGGAGACCATGTTGAAGCTTATGTCCGAACTGAATGTGTCGGGTGTCATTCTTGGCCGTCACGACCCGTCGGTCCGCAACCATTTGTGGCATGGCAGTCTGGTGGATGCGCTCAATCAAAAAGCCGGTGCCGATGTAGAGCTGGTCGTGGTTCCGGCGACCCTGTCGCAATCATGAACAGGTAAGGTGCGGGAAAAATAGGAAACCGCAGGCAGATACCGCGCCATCGCTATCAATAGCATCGTGCCTGTTTTTTTATCCGATGCCGACGATGCGAATCAGGAGAACTTTGTGACCGGCAGAGTCGATAATGTCCGCTGTACTTCCGCGACCGCGCCATGACAGAGATTTTCACGGCTGTCGAGAGTGTTGGTGGCAATGTGTGGAAATATCAGGCAATTCGGCATTTGTCGCAGCGGGTGTTCCGGTGGCAATGGTTCGGGCTCGGTGGTATCGGTCAGCAGCATGGCCAGTTGACCCGATGCCAGAACCTCTGTCAGTGCCTGATGATCGCAGATTTCACCTCGTGCCACGTTCACCAGAATGGCGTGCGGTTTGAGGTTCCGCAGAGTATCTCGATTCAACAGGTGATAGGTTTCCTGACTGAGGGCGCAGCTGAGCAAAACGGCATCCGCGTTGGCCAGTAGCGCTTCGAGCGACTGATAGTGCGCCGCAAATTGCTGTTCGACGTGAATTTTGCGGGTGCGGGAAAAGTAATTTATGCGGGCACCAAATCCGTGTAGCCGTCGGCTGATTTCCGTACCGATCTTGCCCATACCAATTATCCCGATGGTCATGTCAGACAGCGCGCGCCCTTGCAGGTTACCCATGAAGTGCCAGGGTTCGTCATTACCATCGCTGGTATCTTCCTGAATATGGCTGTCCAGCCGGCGAATCCCGATCAGCAACAGGGCAACGGCATAATCGGCCACCGCATGGGTGGTCACCGCCGGCACATTGCAGACTTTCACCCCGGCCTGATGACAGGCACGTTTGTCGATGTGATCGGTTCCGGTACTCAGGGTGGCAATGACCTGAAGTTGATCACCCGCCGCATCCAATAGCTGCTGATTGATCCTGTCTTTGTAGGTGCAAACCACCGCATCATAGTGTTCGCATTGCAGGCAATGAAGCAGTTCCTGTTCGGTCATGGGGCGTGACTGGGAGAAGACATCGACCTGAAAATCCCGGGACAGATTTTGTAATATCCGGGTCGGCACCTCGGCGGTAATAAAGATCTTTTTCATGAGTCCGTCCCGGTGCTGACCGTGATGTTCAACCACTGATTGTGCTCTGCTGACAGTGAGCAGTCACAACTGGCATCGACAATAGACTGAGTAGTGGTCAGGGTAACTTCTGTATCGATCAGTGGAATCGGATTGGTGTGCCATACGCCGGGATTGATGATGACGCCATGACTGCCGTCGGCGATAAATGCCTTAAAATCCTGCGCTTTGGGATGATCTACCGGAGCTGCCAGCACGTACAGCAACGGTACACCAGGACAGTAGAATTTTTGTCCGCTTTCGACGTGCTGGTTGAACCATTCGATAAAGTATCCATGCTGTTCATCCCGATAGGCGATGTTCTGGTAACAATGTTCCAGCACTTCATTACGGGCATGCAGAATTTCCTGCTGCCATGTCATGGTCATATCATCGGTGCCAAGGGGAGCCAGACCCCGCCCGGTTTCCATTCGCTGTGGATATTTTACCGGCCAGCTGTGTTGTGGAACCGGTGGGTGTTGTTCCAGTGGTTGATCATAGGCGTACAGGGTTCCCAGTTCGGCGAGATTTTCCCGGGTCAGTGGTTCTGCTGTGATACGGCAGAGGTTGCGCCCTTCGATCACGGAGCGAAGATGCGGATGTTCCAACCGGGTGGATTTGTTCATCACAAAACTACCCCAGGAAAAATTACCCTGGAAAGCCGCATTGACTCTGTCGTTCAATGATTGACGGAAATTATCGGCATATTTGGATGACACTCCGTTGTCGACCAGTCGGTCATAGTGTTGATCGATCTGATCGATCATTTTGCGGAAGTTGATCGGCAGGTGATGACTGAGGTCGTGATAGCTTAAATGGTAAAAACCGTTTGCCATGCACAACCGGATATAGTCACTTGGACTGGCAAGATCGCGAATGGCGTTACGGTCGCTGAAGGTATGGGTGTCCTGATTCAGCTCCCCCTCCATAATATCGCTGAAGACCAGCACGCCTCCGGGTTTTAACACCCGCCAGGCTTCTTTGATCACGGTATCCTTATGCTCCGCGTGGCAAAAGGCTTCTTCACTCCAGACCAGATCAAACTGCCCTGACCACTTCCCGGGCAGATTGTCGAAGCTGCATTGTTCTATCTTGATCAAATCATCAATGCCCAGCTCCTGAGCCTGTTTGCGATTAATTTTGTTTTGTTCCGGACTGATGTTCACACAGGTAACATGGCAACCAAAATGTCCGGCCAGATAATGTGCGGCACCACCGGTACCGGAGCCGAGATCCAGTATGGATGCCTGGGGCAGGTGAACACCACGTTGTTGCGCCAGTTCCTGCAAATGTCGAATGATATTTTCACTGGCAGTCTTCATGGTTTCGTTTTCGGAAGGATAGATGCCGTAATGGATATTGAAACCGCTGTCCCCCATTACTTGCCGGTAAAACGCTCGTCCTTGTGGTGAATCGTATTGTTCCAGAACCTGTGAGCTGATTTCATAACTGACTTGTTTCATAGTGCCTCCGTAAATGCCGCTGGGGTTGGCAAATGGATGCCGTTACCCAACAGTCGGTGATCATTTCGTTTGCGCTTGAATGTGAGTGCGTCTGACGCAGTGTCATACAGGGCAATAGCCTGCAATGTATTTTTCCACCGAAGCGGACGGAAAAGAAAATGCTTGAGCGAACGTAGATACGTTTTCAAAACCCCGGTTCAGATTCTGAAACGTATTGAAGAGATTTCATAATAAATCGATGTGATACGCTTGATTATGAAATAGCTTCGGTATCGCTGCTGTTGAATACCATCGTTGTGCTGGTCTCAAAATACGCCGGCAAAGTTATGCGAGTAACATGCCATATAGTTAACCCTTTATTTTCAACCGGTTGTGAAATTATATGCATTATATTGTGGCAGTCTCATGGCAAAGGCACGAAAACTGAACATGTTTTAACGGCTCATTTGAAGAATGTTGTGCATAGTACTGTTGTGGTATAGATGGTTAATATGCTTTTTTATTGAGTGTTTTTTATGGCCTTGTTCCAGGTATCTCTGAATAATTATCCGGGCCATGATTGCCACATAAAAAAACCTTCTCAAAATCAGTCAGTTATGACTTATAAACTCCTGCTTTTCATAAGTTTTTCCTGGAACTGACTCCCTTCGGCAATACTGTCCGGAGATTTGTTGCAACGATTTGACTGACTTCTGTTGGTTAACCAAATAACGGTATCGGCTGTTGAGAATCATCCGGCATTCCTATCAGCAGTTCCTGGTTTTCTGGTTGTATTTCAGAAGATGGTTGTTTTTTTTGTAAATTTCCAAATACTGCTAAGCTGATGCAAAGATCTCAATACGGATGTGAGAGTTTTTTCATATGTTCACATTCCGGTCCAAAACAGGGTGGCAGGCCGAATAAACAACCGGCTTCAATCTCAATCAAGGAACATCAGAAAAGCCCATGACCGGTATGATGACAAGTGTCACTGACGGCTTACAATTTATTGGCTGGGGAAATACTCATTTTATGAGAGTTTTTAAAAATATTGACGGAGCCTTGTGTGCCTGCTGTTGAGTTCAATCAGGTAACCCTGCTGCATACAACGGCCACTTCGGATCTGCTGTCGGCGACTGATATTCATGGCCGGCCGCTGCTGCTTAAACGCAGCAGATTCGAGGTGCCGGGTGTGTCCCATCTTGATATGTTGAACAATGAATGTGCGTTGCTGGAGTTATGTTGCCATCCCGCCGTCATCCAGCCTTATGGTGTTCAGTTGTGGCAGCAACAGCCAGTGCTGGTACGGGAATTTTTTGTCGGCCAGCCACTGGACGAACTAGTTGCCACTGCTACCTTACTGCCAGAGACGTTTATCGATCTGGCGCTGCTCATGAGTGAGGCAATTGCGACGGTGCATCACGCAGGCGTCATTCATGGCAATCTCAATCCGAGCCATATTCTGGTTGCTGAAGATCTGCGGAATATCCGGGTATTGGGGTTCAGTCAGGCATTTCGTATTCACAGCGGCTGGAAAAACCGACCTTACCCGCAAGGAGGGGATCCTCTCTATCAGGCACCGGAGTTTGATCGCCAGCATACTGTCCCCATGACTGAAAGCGCAGACATCTATGCCCTGGGTGCCATGTTTTATCTGATGCTCAGCGGGCAATCGCCCTATCTGTCAGAAGCAATCACCCGATTGCGGCTGAATAAAATGACCACTGAACCGGGTGATCTGCTTGAAATGCGCCAGGATCTGCCAGATGTGGTTGTGGCCATCATCATGAAAATGATGGCCAAGACACCTGAACAGCGTTATCAGAATCTTGCTTCGGTTGTCGTGGATCTGCAGATTTGCCGGGAGGCGCTGAAAAGCGGTCACAGTATTCCTGAATTCAATATTGATCGTGCCAGCTTCATGACCAGTCTGTTTGCCAGTGATCATTTATATGGCCGTCAGGAAGCCATAAGTTCTCTGCAAGATGCCTTGCATAACTGTCGTGGAATGCCGTTGTCGTTTGCGTTGGTGCGTGGCTCTTCCGGTATCGGTAAATCCAGTCTGGTGGAAGCCTTGCTGACCCGTCAGGGACAGCAGTCGTTCCGGTGCGCCAGGGTCAAGTTCGACCAGTTTCGCACCAACAGTCCGTTCGAGCGTTTGTTTGCTTCACTGCGGGAATTGTTGCGCCAGCTGCTGGTTGAACCCAAGGAGGTACGGAGACGCTGGAGTGAAAAGTTTTCCACCATTCTCGGTGCCGAAGTGCAGATATTGATTGATGAGCTGCCGGAACTGGCTCGGTTTATCGATCAGCCGGCAGCACCTGCATCGTTGGCACCAGGTGATGCCAAAGTGCGACTGCATCGGCTGTTGACCCGCTTTCTGCAGATCCTCTGCGAGCCGGATTGTCCGCTGTGTCTGTTCCTGGATGATCTGCAATGGTCTGACAGTGCTACGCTTGAATGGCTCGACAGCGCCCGTTACGAACTGTCGTCATGTCTGGTGATTATGACCTTCAGAGATACCCGTGAGCACATCACGCCTATGCTGGAGGGCTTTCTGGAGCGGCTGGAGAGCGATGATGCCAGGGTACTCGATCTGACCCTGAGTCCGTTGGCGACAGAGACCATTGCCGAGATGTTTATTACGCAGTTATCCATGTACTCCCAGGCGGCCCATGACCTGGCCAGGGATATCTTCAGTAAAACCCATGGCAATCCGTTCTTTATCATTGAGTATTTGAAGCAGGCGCAGGAAAACAAAATGATCTGGTTTGATCCAGTCAGTTTTTCCTGGTGTTATGACCGGCACCGACAAAGCGATATTGCCATCAGCGATAACGTGGTGGAATTCCTAAGTCACCGGTTTGAGTTTTTACCATCAGAGGTGCAGATGGTATTGAAAACCGCCGCCTGCATTGGCAGCCGTTTTGAGATCACAATTTTACGCTCGCTGCTGAAGACCATCGCGGTGGAAACAGCCATCAGTCAGGCCGTGGAAGGTGGCTGGCTGTTGCAACAGTTGGAACAGAGTCGGCAGATTTACATGTTTTCCCATGACCGCATGCAGCAGGCCGCGCATTCTCAATTGACCCAGCAACAGATCCAACAAATTCACTTGGAGATTGCCAACTACTTTTTCCAGCTTGAGTGCCGGAATCAGTATTTGTTCGAGTGCGTGAACCACTATAACACTGCACTCGGACTGGTCGAGCAGGAAAACCTGCTGCTCGACATTGGTGAATTGAATCTGGCCGCCACCCGGCAGGCCAAAAAAAACGGCGATTTCCCTCTGGCATTACGCTATGTCCGTACCGCCATGGAGTTGCTGCTGCCTCACCACGCTGATGTCGTTAAGAAAGCAGAATTGTTGCGGGAGCGGGCTGAATGCGAGCATCTTTGCAACCATCGCGAGGAAGCGCTGGAATATTATCGGCAGGCTCTCGACAGCACATGGGATCAACAGCATAAAACCTTACTGTACGAACTGCTAATCAAGTTTCACACCGATGCCGGAGATTTTGAGACAGCTTATAACACCGGCCGGACAGCTCTGCAGGAGTTGGGACAACCAATTGCAGCGGGTTTTAATCCGGTTCTGTTCATGGCCGATTTTATGCGTTTGAAATGGCGTTTGCGTCACTACCGGCCGGAACAATTATTGGATTTGCCTGAAGCCACGAATGCCACGGCCATCGCGGTCATCCGGTTATTATCGGCCATGCAGAAGGCAGCCTATCAGCTTCGTCCTCAGCTGTGTGTGGCGCTGGCGGTGCGGCAACTGGAACTGTGTCTGTCTTATGGCAATACCCGGGAAGCGGTCATCGGATATATGGTCTTTGGGGTGATTTTCCTCTGTGGTGTCAGGGCAGACTATCGCCTGGGTTATGAGTACGGTCAGCTTTCCCTGGCCATGCTCAAACGTTTTAACAACGAGATGCAAAGTGCCGAGGTATCGTTCGTATACGGCTATTTTGCCCATTCCTGGAACTCCGCGGTTACGGATACCGAGCGTTACTTTCAGCAAAGTTATGAACAAGGGCTCGCAATCGGTGACTGGTTTCATACCGGCTGTGCCACCGCTGCACATATGCAGAGTCTGTTTATGCGCGGTGTCAGACTGGATCGTATTCTCGAACGTTGCGAGACCCTGCAACCGACTTTGCAGAGAATCGGAGCGATGGAACATGAGCATGTGCTGACCGGCATCCGCCAGGCAGTTCTCAATCTTCGTTTTCCATCACAACAGTTACCGCAGTTCGCAGTGGGTGAATTCGTTGAACAGGAATATCTGGCCCGGCTGGAGTCCTACGGTTCTCGTCATTTTGCGCATTTTTACTATGTGAACAAACTGTTCGTGCTGTATTTACTGGGTCATTATCAGGATGCCCTGACGGTATTGCAGCGTAGCCGGACATTCTTGAAAGATTCCCGGGGCATGCTGCACTGTGCTGAACATTACTTTCTGGAGGCCATGCTGATCGCCAGACTGGCTGAACAGGAAAATGGTTTCCGGCGTCAGGCTTCGGTTATGCGTGTCAAGCAGATCGTCCGGCAGTTTTATCGCTGGTCGCAACAATGTCCGGAAAATTTTCTGGATCGCTATCAACTGATTAAAGCTGAACTCACCCGTTTACAAGGACATTCCCAGCAAGCAATTCAGCAATATCTGGAGGCGGCTCAGACTGCGCAGTTTCAGGGACACCTGAATCTGCAGCTGATCAGTCATCTGCTGCTGGCGGCACAATATGTCCGGCTGGCGCAACCCAAAGCCGCGGAAAGTCATGAAGCGGAAGTCTGGCAGCTGGGGAAAAAGTGGGGGTTGTTTGATCATGATGGCAGCAGTGTCAACAAGATATTGCCGCACCGCTCCATGAATATCGGCACCGATACCCTGACCCGCTCAGCTGAGGCGCTTACCGGAGAACGGCGGTTGCCACAACTGCTTGAAACCCTGATGAACATTATTCTGGAAAATGTCACCGCCCAGCGCGCTATTCTGTTGTTGCAGTGTCATCAGGAATTGTCTGTGGAGGCACGGGTTTCGGTGGATACTGAGCAGCCTGAAGTCATGCTGAATGAGCCATTATCGCAGTCGCGTGAATTACCCCTTACGGTTATTAATTATGTCAGCTCTACTTTGGAGCCCATTATCGTTGACGATGCCCGCCATTCTCCGTTGTTTATCAAAGACCCATACATCCATGAGCATCAGGTGTTATCTGTTCTGTGTGCGCCGCTAATGTTACAGGGGCAGTTGAAGGGCATTATTTATCTGGAAAACAATGCTGCCCCGTCGGTGTTTACCAGGGATCAAATGTCACTGCTGAATTATCTTGGCGGCCAGATCGCCATCTCCATTGAGAATGCCAGGGTCTATCAGACGCTGGAGCAGCGGGTCGGTGAACGTACTCACGATATCGAGATCCAAAAACAGGAACTGCAGGCCCAATACGACATGATCCGGCTGCTGAACGTGCGTTTGACCAGAGAAAATGAAGAACGCCGACAGGCCGAAGAGCAGCTGCGACAGGCAAATATCAAGCTGCAACAGCTGGCCCGAACCGACAGTCTGACGCAATTGGCTAACCGCCGGCATTTTAATGAGTTCCTGCAACAACAGTTTTTGTATTGTCGGCGGGAACACAAAACATTATCACTGCTGTTGTGTGATATTGACGAGTTCAAAGCGTATAACGATCACTATGGCCACCAGCAGGGTGACGAGTGTCTGAAAGCCGTGACCCACTGTCTTCAAATAGTGGTCAACCGGCCGGGTGACCTGGTCTGCCGCTATGGTGGTGAGGAATTTGCCGTGGTATTGCCGGATACCGGTCTGCAGGGAGCATTGCAAGTGGCAGACCGGATTCATCAGGCATTGGCGCAGGCTCAGCTGGAACATCGGGTGTCCTCGGTGGTGTCGTATGTGACCCTCAGTATCGGTGTGAGCTGTGGTCCCGGAGACAACCAGGAACAACTGATCCAACTGGCTGACAAGGCTCTGTACCAGGCCAAGCACCAGGGGAAGAATTGTACCCATGCTGACCAAATGGAATTACAGCTGCCATGACCTTTCATCCCTTCGACCACAAGGAGACTGCAGATGTTCTGCAAACATTCGTTTTCAAAAATTACGCTGGCTTTTTTGGTACTGGCCGGCATGGCCCAGGCAGATACCAAAGTAAATCCCTATGCCGTCAATGATGGCAATATTCCTTCACCATCAGAATATCAGGGGCCGCTGTTTCAATTGCACGTGAACTACCCGGAACAGCTGCCGCGAAAGATCAATATGCCCTGGCGTAAAGTACTGAATGGCCAGCCGTTGACCAAAGAAAATGCCTATCCGTTTGTGATGGCGCTGAAACAATTTGTGGATGATCCCATGCGGACATTTGTCACCCGGCCGGAGGCATGGAACAAGAATGCTCAGAAAGGCTGGTATAGCATGTTATGGGCCGGAGAGAGTATCGCTGCCACTGGCTGGGAGGGCCGTGATGCCATTTATGGAACCTATACCGGCCAGATTCAGCCGGCCTCGGTGTATAAGGACTCAGGTCTGACCGTGGATGTCCGCAATCACGCCGCCATCTATTACAATCAGACCGCTGCTTATGCGCTGCACAAAGTTTGGCAGCAGTGTAATCCGGAGACTCGGATTTGTCCTCCCAGTCTTAGTGACGGTGAAGCACAGTTTCCGGAAGGTTCGGTCATTATCAAAGCCGCCGCCGCGACAGCCACACCTGAACAATGGCCGGTACTGCAAGGTGCGGCCAAGTGGCAGATCTACCGCAAACCGTTCAATCTGCACGGCACTATCGAAAACGCCCGGCCGGTGGTCACTGATGTTCGGGTTGCGATTTTTGACATCATCGTCAAAGACAGTATTGCTGCACCAGAGACGGGCTGGGTGTTTTCCACCCTGGTATACGACCGCGATGCTGAGGGCAAGGATGCCTGGGATCGCATGGTGCCTCTGGGAGCCATGTGGGGTAACGACCCCGATGTGAACTCCTTTCAACATCCAACCATGCCATTGCAGGAGACCTGGGTAAATCCTGAGGCACCGGCCTATTCGACGGTCACCCTCGGTTATGGTGGCCGGTTGTCAGGACCGTTTGATATTGCGGTGAAAACCGATGTATATGTTGGTGAGAAACTGGTGCCGGAACTGCGTAGTTCAGCCTGCATGAGCTGTCACGGAACGGTTGCTTATTTTCCCGGTTACGATCAGATGCTGACATATTTCTATCCGGCCAAAAGACCAATTACTGAACCACTGCGCATGTATGTCCCGGGTTCAGAAGGTTGGAACCGCTGGTTCCAGAATCGGCCGGGCGATGAAACCCAGTCGACAATAGCCGGTGCTATCGCGTTGGATTACAGCACCTTTCTGGAAATGGTGCTGATGAACTATGCTTCCCAGGATCAACTCGCACGTGGCGTGTTCGATGAGGAAGAATACGAGCAATATTGGGACGCATGGCGTATTCTGCAGTCCGAATTCAGACACTGATACATACTACCCTGCCGGCACCTGTCGGCAGGCACTGCTTTAGAGAGCTTCTGAAAATGGTCTGTTTTCGTGCAGGACGTTGTCAGCTCCGTCCGAAGGCGGCACTCTCTAATCTTCATGTGCTCCAGTAAACTGCGGTTTTGCCAGCGGTGCTTCCCGGCCTGCATCAAAACTACTCCTATTTTTTAGAGGTCTCTTAGATTTATACATGTCACAGTCATTTTCAGAATTACCGCTGTCACCAGCGATGCTCGACAACCTGAACGCCCTTGAATATCACCATATGACACCCGTTCAGGCGCAGGCGTTGCCGCTGATTCTGGCGGGGCGGGATGTGGTGGCCCAGGCCAAAACCGGCAGTGGTAAAACCGCCGCGTTTGGCATCGGATTGCTGCACAAACTGGACGTCAGTCAATTTCAGGTTCAGGCACTGGTACTGTGCCCGACCCGCGAACTGGCCGACCAGGTCGCCAAAGAGGTTCGCAGACTCGGACGTTTCACCCATAACATAAAAGTATTGACCCTGTGTGGCGGCATGCCTTTGGGACCACAGATCGGCTCGCTGGAGCATGGTGCTCATGTGATAGTTGGTACCCCGGGACGATTGATGGAGCATTTGCGCAAACAGACCCTGTCTCTGGCGAACCTGCAGACGTTGGTACTGGATGAAGCGGACCGTATGCTGGACATGGGATTCAGCGATGCCATTGCCGCCATTGTCAAAGAGTGCCCCTCTCAGCGTCAGACGCTGTTGTTTTCGGCAACCTATCCCGAACAGATCGACACCATGGCCGGCCGTTATTTACAACAGCCGCAGCGGGTTGAGGTAGAGTCGGTCCACCATCATGAAGTAATTGCCCAGCACTTTTATCCGATTGACGCGCGGGCTCAGGGATACCGGTTGATTGAACGTCTGCTCGCGACCCATACGCCGGAATCAACGGTTATTTTCTGCGCCACCCGGCAAGAATGTCAGGAGCTGGCTGATCAGCTGGCAGACGATGGTTATTATGCGCTCGCCATTCATGGCGACATGCAGCAGCGCGAACGCGACCAGGTACTGTTGCGGTTTGCCAATCGTAGTTGCTCGTTATTGATTGCCACTGACGTGGCTGCCCGGGGGCTCGACTTCAAAGCCCTGGACCTGGTGATCAATTATGAACTCCCCAGGGATCCTGAGGTTTATATTCATCGGATGGGACGAACCGGCCGAGCCGGCGAGCAAGGGCTGACCATCAGTCTGGTGACTGAGCGGGATATGCACCGGTTGGAACGTATAGAACAACTCACCAGACAGCCCCCTGAATGGCATCATGAGGATGAACTGGCCCTGGCGGATCAGGGCGGTATGAAACCACCGATGGTGACCATTGCCATCGATGGTGGGAAGAAAAATAAAATCCGTCCGGGAGATATCCTGGGAGCATTGACGGGAGATGCCGGTTTTGCGGCGGATTTGATCGGCAAAATTGATATTTTTCCGTTTCATTCCTATGTGGCTGTGCAGCGTCAGCAGGGTAAGGCGATTCTGGCCCGGTTGCGGGATAGTACGATCAAAGGACGTAAACTGAAAGTCAGATTGCTGGACCGGCTAAAGTAATCGGTGACCGGACAAACTCGATACTGTTTTTTTTGCGCTGCTGCAAATAACAGCAGGCACCGGATTTTCATCTCCGGTGCCTTTAAATGGCAGCCAATATCGGTTTATTTGGGCGGTGGGTTAGGCGGTGTTTCGCTATTTTGTTGACCAGGTGGCGGACCGCTGGGTTTTGAATAACCTTTGGCGCTCATGCAGCTGTCCATGGCGTCCCGATCGCCGTCGGCACTGGCAGAGCATTCTTTGATGGCTGCTTCAATCTCTTCTCTGTCGGGCGAGGTGGATGTTCTGTCCGCCAGTGACATGCCGCTGGATAAAATCAGCGTCATGGCACCAATGACCGTTTTGGGTTTCATGATAGTCTCTCACACAAAAAAACACCTGACGAGTGTGCCTGTTCTGGCACATAAAAAAAGACCTCTTTACTTAAAAGCAGCAGTGATTTTCAGAGTTTTTAATAATATTGAGGAACCATCGAGGCTGTCATTGCAAATGAGTTCCACTTTATGTTTCACGCAACTTATTATGCCGTGCCGGAACGTTTTTCGAGTGTCGGCGGGTGGCGACAAATCCTGAAAAAAACAAACTCATAGCGATGCTTTAAAGGTTTCGTTTATGCCGATTGGGCGAATAAGTTCCGTTGATCAAATAGGGCTCGCCTGTATTACAGCCATAGGCCAGAGGGGGTATGGCGTGATATTTCTGCGACCTTACTTGATAAACCGCCGCAGGGCAGTGATTCATCTGTCCCTGTTCCAAGCCTGCAGCCTTCGCTTGTTTTCTCGGTCAACTCTCATATACTGGTCGTTTGTACAGTATTTAGTGTTTGTTCTATGCGTTTGATTATTGCGGAAAAACCCAGTCTCGGGCGGGCCATTGCTGCGGTTCTGCCCAGACCCCACAGTAAAGGCGAGGGATTCGTACGCGCCGCCAATGGCGATGTGGTGAGCTGGTGTATCGGTCATTTGCTGGAGCAGGCTGAGCCCGAAGCCTATAGCCCGGCTTATAAGCAGTGGAGTCTGGAAACCCTGCCGATTGTCCCTGAGCAGTGGCAACTGACGCCGAAGGCACAGACCCGGCAGCAGTTAAGTGTATTGCGCAAGCTGGTCAAAGAGGCCGACCAACTGGTCCATGCTGGAGATCCGGACCGCGAAGGTCAGTTACTGGTGGATGAGGTGATTGCGTACCTGAAAGTACCCGCCGGCAAACGCAACAGTATGCTCAGACTGCTGATCAGCGATTTGAACCCGCAGGCGGTTTCCCGGGCATTGGCTCAGTTGAAACCCAATCAGGATTTTATGCCGTTATCTGTGTCTGCTCTGGCGCGCTCGCGGGCTGACTGGCTGTACGGGATCAATCTGACGCGTGCATGCACGGTCAAAGGACAGCAGGGAGGGTTGAAATCTGTCCTGTCGGTTGGTCGGGTACAGACTCCCGTACTGGGATTGGTAGTGCGCCGGGATGAAGAGATTGATGCATTTGTCAGTCGACCTTATTACGAAGTCCGGGCAGCTATTCATCTGACCCCGGCGGACCCTTTGTGTTTTTACGCCAAATGGCAGCCGAGTGAGGCCTGTAGCGCTCATCAGGATGAAGAAGGGCGAGTGCTGAATCCCAAACTGGCACACAATGTGGCGGCTCGTATTCTGCACCAGCCTGCATTGGTTGAGACGGTGGAGCGTAAGCAGAAGCAGCAGGCTGCGCCATTACCCTATAATCTTTCAACGTTGCAGATTGATGCCGCCAAAGCGTTTGGCCTGACGGCCAAGCAGGTTCTGGATGGTTGTCAGAATCTGTATGAAAAATACCAGCTGATTACTTATCCCCGGTCGGACTGCCGTTATCTGCCTGATGAGCATTTTGATCGCCGGCAGCAGGTGGTCAAGGCTGTTGGTTGTCATGATCAGAATCTTGCCGGTGTCATCGCCGGTGCCGATCTGAACCTGCGCAGCAAAGCCTGGAATGACAGCAAGGTGGAAGCCCACCATGCCATTGTGCCCACGGAAAAAACATCGGCGGTGAATCAACTGAACACCGCCGAAAAACAACTCTATGGCATGATCGCGCGACAGTATCTGCTGCAGTTTTATCCGCCGTACAAGTATGCCGATACCCGGGTCAGTCTGATCATTGCCGGTGGCTGTTTCATTGCCACTGAACGGGAAACTATCCAACCGGGATGGAAGCAGGCGATGCCCCGCAGCTCTACTCCGTCGAAGCAGGACCAAGAGCCGGCCCGCAAGCTGCCTGCGCTGGAAAAGGGCCAGCAGCTGTGGAGTGGTGATCCGGTAGTCGATGAAAAACATACCCAGCCGCCACAGCATTTTACCGATGCCACGTTGCTCAGCGCCATGACCGGTATAAACCGCTTTGTCAAAAACCCCGATCTGAAAAAAGTGTTAAAAGACACTGATGGTCTTGGTACAGAAGCCACCCGGGCGGGGATTATCGAGCTGTTGTTTAAACGTGGTTTTTTGCGACGGGATGGTAAGAATATCCGGGCGACCGATCTGGGGCGGGCACTGGTCAACACCTTGCCCGAAAGTACAACCGTACCGGACATGACTGCTCATTGGGAGAAACAGTTAAATGACATCAGCGAACGGAGTCTGAACTACGAACACTTCATGCAGCCGATGCTGAGTCAGTTACAACAATTGGTAACCCAGGCCTGCAATTTGAATGTTCAGGCATTTCAGGGCATCAAAACTGACAAGCCCGGTTTTCGGCGCAGTCGCCGCAAAACCACCCGGAAGCCGCGTGTCAGTAGCAGCCGAAAAAAAGCCTCATGACCTTGTGTTCACAATTGAGAGTCGATGGTATTTGTGGCCGTGACCTGATCTCTGCATTGTTTTTCAGCAGCAGCCAATTGTTTGCCCAGTAACAATAAACCTATCGCCATAGTCAGCAATGCAAGATAGTTAATACCTGCAACGACATAGTTGGAGATCAGTGAATAGTTGGCCAGTTGTACGGCATTGAAATGACGTGCGACGACGACTTGCGGAATAAATTCCAAAGCGGTCAGCACCTTAATAAAAATACCGATGGCGATTAAGTTGGGTCCGCGTCTTTTGGTAAACACTGGCCATTGATGCACAGCATACATGGCCATGATCGCCGGCAGTAACAGGATCAGCACAAAAATGATAAAAAACAGGATGGCAAGTACCGACATGGCAGATCCTTATGTGATGGTTTTCAATGTATTTTTTTTGATGCTTGCCGGGTGATGGCCGCATTGTCATTAGCTTATTAAGGGGGATGTCAGTCCGGCCAAATACGTATCAATGGCGGCCATGCCGTCGCGGATCAAGTCGCAGTAATTAGGATCGGCCAGCCACGCATACACTATCCCCTGGGTAATGGAGAACAAGGCCACTGCAACCTGATGAGGATCGATGTGGTCAGGAAGGTCGCCACAGTTTATGGCTTGTTCAAGGTCCTGTTTCATTTCCCGATATATTTCGTTGCGAAGGTTTCGATAGTGTTCATGTATGGTATCGTGGGCATCCACCATTTCGCATTTATGCATGGTGATGGTCTGGACATTCTGGGCGGAACGATCTTTGGCAATCAAGGTAAGGTAAGCAAGGCAGCAGACATGCAGTTTCTTAAGCATGGATGTTTCTGCACACTGTGATAATGTAAGTTGTTCCATGGGATAGAAACAACGGTCAATCAACGCGGCAATCAGTGCCTGCTTATCACCGAAATAATGGTACAGAGCACCACGGGTGACTCCGGCAGCGAGTGCAATGTCATTTAATGTTGTGGCGCTGACGCCATGTCTGGAAAACTCATTCTCGGCGGCATCCAACAATGCCTGATAAGTTTCCTGCGCAGCCTCTTTGGTTTTTCGAGCCATGGAATCAATCCCGGGGTTACTTTACGTATTCTATAAGAAGTATGATATTAACATGCATTCATGTATGTATATATAATGAAAAACTGCTGTTGTGAGGTTCTTGCTCTATTTGTTTTTCATGCTTAATTAAGTTGTTTCGGATATGGGACTGTCGAGGTTGGCAGTTCTTTAGCCGGATGATTTATGCAGCTACCTGTAAAGTTCCCGGCTTTTTAATTGCTTGTAAACCGGATAGCGGTTTGGGATGCATTTTTGCTGGAAGTTTGTCCTCTGACATATTTTTTTTGCAACGACCCAGAGCGTTGGGTAGACCGCATGCAACGGCCTGATAAAAGCGTATTCAACTTCTGAGGAAATTGGCACATGATTAAGATCAAACCTTTCAAGTACTGGCATATTTCGCTGTTGCTGTTAAGCAGCGCGGCAATGCTCACAGGCTGTGGCAGTGAGGAAAAAAACGCAGCCGGCAGCGTCCAGGGAGGTCCGCCAGCTGTTGAGGTGGAGACCATAACGGTCAGCACCCAGCCTCTCGATATCACCACCCGGTTATCCGGACGTACCAGTGCCTATCGGGTTGCAGAGGTCCGGCCTCAGGTGGAAGGTATTGTACTAAAACGGCTGTTTGTTGAAGGCAGTACCGTAGAAAGCGGACAGGTGTTATACCAGATTGACCCAGTCCGCTATGAAGCAACTCTGGCCAATGCCGAAGCAGAACTGGCCAAGGCCCAGGCCAACCTGGTTTCGGCCAGACTGCAGGCAGAACGTTACCGTGGCCTGGTGGACCGCAAAATGGTCAGCCAGCAGGCCAATGATGATGCCGAAGCGTCCTTTCGCCAGGCTGAAGCGGTTGTAAAAGCGGCTCAGGCCAGTGTCAGAAGCGCCAAAATCAACCTGGATTATACTCAGGTTAAAGCACCGATCAGTGGACAGATTGGTCGTTCCACGGTCACCGAAGGTGCGTTGGTAACCGCTAATCAGACCTCTGCGATGGCGACCATCAAGCAACTTGATCCGCTCTACGTTGATCTTTCACAATCCAGTACCGACCTGCTTAGACTGCGTCGCCAGGCGGGTGAAAACAGCAAGCAACTCAGCGGCATCAAAGTCATATTGGATGATGGCACCGTGGTTGAGCAGCCAGCCACCATGCAGTTTGCTGATGTCTCTGTCAGTGAAGATACGGGTACCGTGACGGTACGGGCATTATTGCCCAATACCAATCAGTTTCTGATGCCTGGGTTGTACGTACGGGCTGAAGTGCCGGTTGAGCATCGTGAAGAAGCCATTCTGGTTCCTCAGGTGGCGGTAACTCGTGATCCCACTGGTGGTGCTCAGGTCATGCTGGTAAATGCTGAGAGCAAAGTCGAGGTTCGGCCGATCGTTGTCAGTCAGATAATCGGTACTTCCTGGTTGGTGGATTCGGGGCTCAAAGCGGGTGATCAGGTAATTGTCAGTGGGTTGCAGAAAATACAACCTGGGGCAAGCGTAGTGATAGCCAAACCGGCACAGGCTCTGCAGGAGTAAGTATTCATGTCACGTTTTTTTATTGATCGACCCATTTTTGCATGGGTGATTGCTATCGTCATCATGCTGGCTGGCGGGTTGTCGATACTGTCGTTGCCGATCGCTCAGTATCCTTCCATCGCGCCGCCGACGGTCAGCATCAGCGGCAGTTATCCTGGTGCGTCCGCCAAGGCTTTGGAAGACAGCGTTACTCAGATCATTGAGCAGAATATGAATGGTCTGGACAATTTGTTGTACATGTCAGCAACCAGTGACTCCTCGGGCAGTTTTACCGTGTCTCTGACCTTCGATTCCGGTACTGATCCGGATATTGCTCAGGTACAGGTTCAGAACAAACTGAATTTGGCGACCCCATTGCTGCCGCAGGAAGTGCGTACCCAGGGTATAAAGGTATCCAAAACCTCCGCCAGCTTCCTGATGGTGATCAGTTTTATCTCTGCGGATAACTCCATGAATTCAGCGGATCTGTCTGATTATGTGATCTCCAACATCAAAGATCCCATCAGCCGGGTTGATGGTGTTGGTGAGGTGCAGGTGTTCGGTGCACAGTACTCTATGAGAATATGGTTAAACCCGAACAAGCTCAGCAGCTTCAGTCTGACGCCATCAGATGTAACCACGGCTATTTCCAACCAGAATACCCAGGTGTCTGTCGGGCAGTTGGGATCAATGCCGGCGGTGTCAGGGCAGCAGTTGAATATCACCATTACCGCCCAGGGACAGTTGCAAACGGTTGAACAATTCAAGCAGATTCTGCTCAAAGTCAATACGGATGGTTCGCAGGTGCGTTTGAAGGACGTGGCCCGGGTCGAACTGGGTGGTGAATCGTATAGTTTTTCCACTCACTATAACAGTAAGGTGGCCAGCGGGATGGCCATCCGCCTCGCAACCGGTGCTAATGCACTGGATACCGCAAACGCAGTACGCCAGCTCATGACGGAAATGTCACCCTCGTTTCCCGAAGGGCTTGAGGTGAAGTACCCCTATGACACCACTCCATTTATCAGGATTTCCATCGAGGAGGTCGTGCGGACGCTGTTCGAGGCAATTGCGCTCGTTTTCCTGGTGATGTATCTGTTTCTGCAGAATTTCCGTGCCACATTGATTCCGACGATTGCGGTGCCGGTGGTATTGCTGGGTACTTTTGGGGTAATGGCGGCATTTGGTTTTTCTATTAATACCTTAACGATGTTTGGTCTGGTTCTGGCAATTGGTCTGTTGGTGGACGATGCCATCGTGGTGGTTGAAAACGTTGAGCGGGTCATGGCAGAAGAAGGATTGTCACCTCGAGAAGCGACTCGCAAGTCCATGGGACAGATTACCGGTGCGTTGATCGGTATTGCGCTGGTATTGAGTGCGGTATTCGTACCGATGGCCTTTTTTGGAGGTGCAACCGGGGCGATCTACCGACAGTTCTCAGTCACCATTGTGTCCGCCATGGTGCTGTCGGTGGTGGTCGCGTTGGTACTGACACCGGCCCTGTGTGCATCAATTCTGAAGCCGGTCAAAAAAGGTGATCATGGTATTCGCCGTGGACCGATTGGCTGGTTTAACCGCGGTTTCGATTGGAGCCTGGATAAATACCAGTGGATGGTCTCGAAAGGCGTCCGTCAGTTTTTCCGTTATCTGCTGGTTTATGTGTTGATTATCGCCGGTCTGGCGGTTCTGTGGCAGCGTCTGCCGACATCGTTTTTGCCGGAAGAAGATCAGGGGGTGATTCTGGGTATGGTGCAATTGCCGGCTGGAGCGACACAGGAACGTACGCTGGAGGTCATGGAGAAGGTTCGACAGCACTTCCTCAACGCCGAAAAACAGAGCATTGACGCCGTTTTCGATGTCGCAGGTTTCAGTTTTGCCGGGCAAGGCCAGAACATGGGTATGCTGTTCATCAAGCTGAAAGACTGGAAGGAGCGGGAAAACAATCCGGCGATGTCAGTTAATGCCATTATCGGTCGGGGCTGGGCCGCGTTATCGCAGATCAAGGAAGCTCAGGTATATGTCTTTAACCTGCCGGCGATGCCGGAACTGGGTACTGCCAATGGTTTCGATGCCTACCTTCAGGACAACGGCAATCTGGGACATGAAAAGCTCATTGCCGTGCGTAATCAGTTACTGGGTATGGCCTCACAGGATCCCAGCCTGATGGCTGTGCGTCCGAACGGTATGGAAGACACTCCTCAGTTCAATATCGATGTCGATTATGAAAAAGCCATGGCTCTTGGGGTCTCTGCCTCAAGTATCAATTCCATGTTGTCTACGGCCTGGGGCTCGAATTACGTCAATGGTTTTATTGATCGTGGCCGGGTTAAGAAAGTCTATGTGCAGGCAGATGCGCCTTATCGGATGAATCCGGAGGATCTGAGTCTGTGGCATGTTCGTAATAGTGCCGGTGAAATGGTGCCTTTTGACAGTATTGCCCAAACCCACTGGAGTTATGGTTCACCGAGACTGGTGCGTTTTAATGGCTTGTCAGCAGTCAATATTCAAGGGGCTGCAGCGCCTGGTAAGAGTACCGGTGATGCCATGACAGCTATGGAAAATCTGGTGGCGAAGTTGCCGGCAGGTGTCAGCCTGGCGTGGAACGGGGTGTCTTATCAGGAACGCCAGTCCGGTTCTCAGTCTGGTGCTTTGTATGCGATTTCTCTGCTGGTGGTGTTTCTCTGTCTGGCAGCGTTGTATGAAAGCTGGACGATTCCATTTTCGGTCATGTTGGTCGTACCGCTGGGGGTATTTGGTGCGATTGTCGCTGCGTTCATGCGCGATCTGTCCAATGACGTTTATTTCCAGGTCGGACTGCTGACCACGATCGGGCTGTCAGCCAAAAACGCCATCCTGATCGTGGAGTTTGCCAAGAACCTTTATGACCAGGGTGAGGATCTGCTAAAGGCTACGGTTGAAGCCTGTCGTATGCGCTTGCGGCCAATTCTGATGACTTCCATGGCCTTCTGTTTGGGAGTTCTGCCTTTGGCTATCAGTACTGGTGCTGGTGCTGCCAGCCGTAACGCCATTGGTACAGGTGTTCTTGGTGGCATGATTGCAGCGACCGTGCTGGCGGTCTTTTTCGTCCCGGTCTTTTTTGTGCTGGTCATGAAACTGTTCGGAGGTAATCGCCGAAAGCTGCATACCAATCTGATGAAAACCGACTGATTATCCGTCATCGCTCAATAAAAAGGCCTTCAATTGAAGGCCTTTTTTGTGTCTGAAGCAGTATGTTGGTTAAGAATTAAAGCGTTCAACCAGCATAAACTGCTTCTTGGCAAGATCGCTGATTTGAAGGGCCAAATGGGCAGATTTGTTGGCCTCTTCTTCAACCTGGCTGGAAATGTTAACGATATTGCCGGTATTGGTCATGATCTCATTGGCAGTATTGGATTGTTCTTCTGTTGCAGTGGCAATCTGTACCGACATCTCCTCAATGGCATTGACCGACTTCAGAATGTCATCAAAGGTAGTGGATATCCGGCGCAATTCTTCAGCACTGGTTGTTGTCATTTGCTGACACATATCCATGGCCTGAGATGCGCCATCAGAGGTTTGGGCCAGACTATTGATGATGCTTTCAATATGTTGAGTCGATTCCTGGGTGCGTTGTGCCAGGGTACGTACTTCATCCGCCACAACTGCAAAACCGCGACCATGATCACCGGCACGGGCAGCTTCAATGGCGGCATTCAGGGCCAGCAAATTGGTTTGTTCGGCAACACTTCGGATCACTTCAATCACGTCTGAAATTCGCTGACTGTTTGCAGTCAGTTGAGTCAAAGACTCACTCAGAGCACGAACGGTATCGGATAATTTTTGCATGGACTGGTTGCCCTGGCTCAGTGCAGTTACGCCACTGCTAACCTCTTCCTTGGCATCGCGGGTAGACAGCGAGGTTTGGCTGGCACCATGTGCTGCTTCGTTAATCGCCTGAGCCATCTGGTGAATGGCCGTGGCAAGCATATCGGTTTCCTCGCGCTGCCTGGACATACTTTGCTGGGTCAACCTGACCTGTTCGGCCGTCAGGTCTGAGAAATGGGAAAGATCATGAGCGGATGCACCGAACCGCCCCAGAGCAGTTCGCAAACGGGATTTATTGGCCAGATGCATGAATCTGAGTTGACCGATTTCATCGGTTCGACCGGTATACATGTAAGTGGCAAACAGATCAATATCGCCCATGGAGGCAATCAACTTGCGTAGCCGGCGGCGATAACCAAAGTCGGTTACCAGGGCAGCCAACACGCTGACGGCAATATCGAAACCAAAAGCTGCCACGCTTATTTCGCCATGGTAGATAGAAATACTTGAGAGCGGAATGAAGAGCCCTGCAGTCAATGTGAAGGTGGCCAATACCTGGGCTTTAAAGCGTTGCCACCAGGTGGCCATGGTTTTGCCGGCATTGACACGCCGGTAAACTTCGGTTGCCCGGGAGACCATCTCTTTCGATGGTTTAAAACGAACCGATTCGAAACCGACAGCGTTGCCGTGATCAAGAATGGGGGTCACATAGGCATCCACCCAGTAGTAACGGCCGTCTTTGCACCGGTTTTTGACCAGACCCATCCACGGCTTTCCGGCCTTGATTGCATCCCACAACATGTTGAAGGCAGCGGGCGGCATGTCAGGATGGCGAACAATATTGTGAGGCTGGCCGATCAGTTCTTCACGACTGAAGCCAGATATTTTTAAAAAGGTTTCATTACAGAAACTAATCTGTCCTTTGGTATTGGTAGCTGATACCAGCTCTTCACCCTCTGCCAAAACAACTTCCTGATCTTTTACTGGCAAGTTCTGTCGCATTGCATATACCTCTACATTCTTCTTCACACGTTCGAGGTTTGAATGTGTGTCACTACCAGCGGAACAATTATCTAACAGTTATATGAGCCTAGACCAAATTAGGTATTCTGCACATCAGCTCTACAGGAAAGCTGTCCACTACTTTTTGGCTTTAAACTGATATGCATCAAATGAATTAGCAATAATTTAATAGGGGGCTTGTTGGAACATGTTTTCTATTTTTTATTAATTTAGACTATTTGTTCTAAAAAACACCGAAGGTAAGATTGCTATGACAAATGATGTCCCGCGCAAACTGAAATATTATGCGGCTGGCTGGCATGAATCCCGTACCAGCGAATACATGAATTGCTACAACCCCTCCACAGGTGAAGTCATTGCCCTGGCACCCAAATGCACCGCGGCTGAGGTGGAACAGGCCATTGCGGCCGCCAAGGCAGCATTCCCTGCCTGGTCGGATACGCCGCCGAACAAGCGGGTGCAGGTATTGTTTCGGTTGAAGTCTTTACTGGATCAGCATCTTGATGAACTGACCGAGCTGGTTGCGAGGGAAAACGGTAAGGTCTGGGACGAAGCCAAAGGGGACGTGCTGAAGGTTATCGAGGTCGTTGAATTTGCCTGTGGTATTCCGCATTTGATGAAAGGGCCGGCGATCATGAACGTCACCAGCGGTTACGACACGGTTCAATTCATGGAGTCGATGGGGGTATTCGCCGGTATCGCTCCGTGGAACTTCCCGGCCATGATTCCTATGGGCTGGATGGCACCAATGTGTGTGGCAACCGGTAATACGCTGGTGCTGAAAGCAGCCAGTTATGTGCCTCAGAGTGCGATTCGTATTCTGGAGTTGTGGGAACAGGCCGGGTTGCCCGCTGGCGTGATCAATCTGGTGACCTGCTCCCGTAATGAAGCTGAAATTCTGCTGACGCATCCCGATATCAAAGGGGTTTCTTTTGTCGGTTCCACCACGGTTGGTAAGCATATTTATGCCACTGCGGCTGCTCACGGCAAGCGAGTACAGGCGCTGACCGAAGCCAAAAACCATGCCCTGGTGTTAAAAGATGCGGCGATAGAAAGAACCGCTGCCGGTATTATGAACTCAGCCTTCGGTTGTGCCGGTGAACGCTGTATGGCCTTGCCTGCTGTGGTGGTTGAAGACGCTGTGGCCGATGAACTCGTAGCGGCCCTGACCCGTATGATCAAGGCGATCAAAATCGGTCCTGCCTGGGATAAGAGCAGCCAGCTTGGGCCGGTCATCAATGCCGATCATCGTGAGTTTGTTCGCCAGTGGATCGATCAGGGTGTGGCCGAAGGTGCCCGTCTGGTGGTCGATGGCCGCGACGTTGCCGTGGACGGTTTTCAGGATGGCTTCTATCTCGGGCCGACACTGTTCGATCATGTGACCCCGGAAATGTCCATCGGAGATAAAGAAGTCTTTGGCCCGGTATTGTGCATCAAACGGGTCAAGGACTTTGAGGAAGGGCTTGAGTTAATGAATGCCAATGAGTTTGCCAATGGCAGTGTGATTTATACCCAGTCTGGCTATTATGCCCGTGAGTTCAGTAAACGCACTCATGGTGGCATGGTCGGCGTGAATGTGGGGATTCCGGTGCCGCTGGGAATTTTCGGCTTCACTGGACATAAGAATTCGTTTTTCGGCGATCTTCACGCCATGGGAGCTGACGGTGTGCGGTTTTTCACTGAGTTGAAAACCGTTACCAGTCACTGGTTCTCAGAAGCAGAGGCCAAAGAAGGGAAAATCCGCAACAGTTGGGATGGCACCATCTGATTATGATTTGTTACCGACACGGCGGTTCCGGCCGCCGTGCATCACAACTGGTAGTTGCGTTTATCGCCGATATCAAAATGCAACGGCATTCGCCATTTGGCAATGGCCAGAATGATCAGGGCTATGGCCGTCACCAGCAACAGCAGCCGGTAACCATCTGACCAGCCGCTGACCCGCATCAGCCAGTCCACCGCAAACACCGCCGGCATGAGACGCAGGAACGGGATTTTAAAACAGAAACTTTCTTTAAAGCAGAGTGCTCCGAGCACCAGATAGGCAGCACCGGCACCCAGCAGCTCAAACACCTTTGTCGACCCATAAGCCGAGGCCAGGGTCAGCAGCAAGGCCAGCCATCCACAACCCTGAACGATCAACCGAATATTTTTGTCGTATATGTGCAGGGAAAAACAACACAAGGTCACCGCCGCCATGAGCAGCCAATGGCTGAGCACGGTGTAGTCTGCTGATATCACTGCCAGCAGCAGCGCCAGCGGCGCCAGGCTCAGGCCGCTTCGATAGAGAATCACCGTCGTGATATCCCAGTGATCGAGCTTTTCTTTAATGTGTGGGTCGGCCATGGAGAGATACTCAGTTATCGGGACCGAGTGAGCTTAACACCGGGCACCACAGGCTTGAAGCACAGAAGGACTTTGCCTGCCGGTTCATAAACTGCCATGATACTGAAACGAATGTTTCAAGAGGTCGCTTATGTCTTTGCAACGACGGATAGAAAACAGCTGGCAGGGATTATCGCCTTCAGAGCGGAAGATTGCCGTATTACTGGAGCAGAATCAGCACATTGTGGTGAGTCATTCGGTGGCCGAAATTGCCACCATGGCCGGTGTCTCCAAAGCGACCGTCAGTCGTTTTTTTCGTTCCCTGGGATATGACGATCACATGGCCGCGCGGTTGGAAATGCGATCCAGCCGGGAGTCGGGTGTACCGGTGCAACTGACCTCTATCACTCCACCTGAGGCATTGCAGGAAGAGTGGCAGAATCTGGTTCAGGCCCACAAAGATTTTGATCATCAGGAAAGTGCGCTGGCAGATGCGATTCTGGCGGCCGAAAATATCTATATTCTGGGATTCCGCAATGGTTACCCGGCAGCCCGCCATTTACGTCAGCAGCTGGTACAGCTGCGTCCCGGAGTGTCACTATTGCCGGCTGCCGGCCAGACGCTGGCGGAAGACATGGTGGATATCAGCTCCCGGGATCTGGTGATTCTCATGGGGTTCCGCCGCCGCATCAAATCCTTCAAGCCATTGATTCAGGGGTTGAACCGCCAGCTGGATCAGCAGCAACTGGTGCTGCTGACCGATCCCACCGGCAGCGGTTATGGCCAATGGGTGGGGACCACGGTGATCTGTCCGCTCGGTGCCCAACAACCCATGGATAACTACAGTGTGGTGTTCAGTCTGATATCCCGGCTGGTGAATACTGTTGCCGAACGGGCTGGCTCCCTGAAGCGGATACAGCAGATCAAAACCCTCTATGAAGAGCTGGATGAACTGGATCTCTGACGGATGTTTGCAACAGCCGTTACCGCAAATGTTTCTTCATGAGTGCCGGGAAAACAGTTGCAAGAAACAAATGTTTCTATAATATTCTAGAAAAGGAAACAAACGTTACGTGATGATGAAACCCGATTTCCTACTTTACCAACCTGATTATCTGTTGCCTGGCGAAGGTCCGTTGACTGGATTAACCCTGGGGGTCAAAGATTTATTTCACATCCAGGGACTGCCTACTTCGGCGGGCAATCCGGACTGGCTCAACAGCCATGACATTCCCCAACAAACCAGCCCGGTAGTGGAAGCTCTGATGCACGCCGGTGCCAGATTTATCGGCAAGACCCTGACCGACGAACTGGCCTACAGCCTTAATGGCGTGAACGGGCACTATGGCACGCCGGTCAATCCGGCCACACCGGATCGTCTCCCGGGTGGTTCCAGTAGTGGCAGTGCCACTCTGACGGCCAGCGGCCAGATTGATATCGGTCTCGGTACCGATACCGGTGGTTCCATTCGTATCCCGGCGAGCTATAACGGCTTATATGGATTACGGCCCTCCCATGGCCTGATTTCTACGGCTGATCTCGTCGCTCTGGCACCGCGTTTCGATACCGTCGGCTGGATGTGTCGTGATGCGCAGACCCTGGCAGCGGTTGGCCGTTGTCTGTTGCCATCGCAACGTCTTCAGTCTGAGCCCCAGTGGTTGTGGCCAAAACGATTGTGGGATGGGCTCGACTATGCCGAAGCAGTGCAGCGTTGTCTGCCCGAAGCCTGGAATTATTCCGTTATTGAAGGTCCGGACTGGCCCTGGCTGGCAGAATGCAGCACGGTCTTTCGTACCTTGCAGGGGCGCGAGATCTGGCGTCAGCACGGCGAATGGATCACTCGCTGTCAGCCTCGTTTCAGCGCCGATATTCATGAGCGGTTTGTCTGGGCCTCGCAGTTGACCGAACAACAGGAACAGCAGGCAGAACAGCAACTGACGAAGATCCGGGCGGATATGCAACACTGGCTGCCGGAAGCGGGCGTGATGTTGTGGCCAACCGCGCCTGGATTGTCGCCATTACTGACCTTGTCGGCAGAAGACATGGCCGCCTATCGGATCAAAGTCATGGGGCTGACGGCACCGGCCGGTCTGTGCGGCTGGCCGCAGCTGCATATTCCGGCACTGACTCTGGCAAATGGCGGCCGCTACGGCTTTTCGCTGCTGGCCCGGTGCGGACAGGACACAACCTTACTGCAACTGGCCCAACAGTTTACCGACAACCAACAGCATTAATCGGAGCATCTACTGATGAGTATTGCCTTTACCGCGCCTCATTCTCAGGCATCGGAAGCAGGGATGGCCATTCTTCGACAGGGTGGCACGGCCATTGAAGCAATGGTCGCAGCAGCCGCAACGATTGCGACGGTCTACCCACATATGAACAGTATCGGTGGCGATGGTTTTTGGGTCATCAGTGAGCCGGGGAAACTCCCGAGAGCGCTGGATGCCTGTGGAACGGCGGCGCAGGCCGCCGATCTGAACGCGTATGCTCAGGAAGGAGGGATTCCCAACCGTGGCGGCCGCAGCTGTATTACCATGGCCGGTGCCATCGATGGCTGGCGTCAGGCCTTGCAATTGTCTGCCAGCTGGAAGCCAGCGCTGCCTTTGTCAGCGTTGTTGGAAGCCGCGATTGATGCTGCCCGCCGGGGTGTCCGGGTTACCCAGAGTCTGGTGAATGCCTGTACCAAGGTGGCTCCGGAGTTTCAGGATTTCAGTGCCTATCAGTCGATTTATGGTCCGGATGGTGGTATTCCGGCGGTGAATCAAACCCTCACCAATGCTGCTCTGGCGGATACCTTTGATCATCTGGCCCGGGCCGGTCTGAAAGACTTTTATCACGGTGACATCGGTTTCTCTCTCAGTCGGCAACTGGCCGATACCGGTTCCTTGATTCGCCGCAGCGATTTTGAACGCTATGAAGCCCAATGGGTGGAGCCGCTGTCGGTCAGATTCAGTCAGGGCACGCTGTTTAACTTTCCGGCCCCGACTCAGGGTATTGCCTCGATGTTGATACTGGCGCTGTATGACCGGGTTCGTCGCAAGGGCATGAGTGAGGCCGAACAGGTGCATCTATTGGTGGAATGTACCAAGCAGGCATTCATACAGCGCGACCGGTTAGTGACCGATCGCTCACGTTTAAGCCAGGATTATCATGAGCTGTTGCAGGAAGCGACCCTGGAACAGTTGGCGAGCAATATTAACCCCAACCAGGCGCTGCCATGGCCCAGACCGAGTGCCGCAGGTGACACCATCTGGATGGGCGCACTGGATCAGCAGGGGCGCATGGTCAGTTATATTCAGAGTATTTACTGGGAGTTTGGCAGTGGCGTGGTACTGCCGGAAACCGGTGTGCACTGGAACAACCGGGGCATTTCCTTTTCTCTGGATCCTCAGCATCACAATGCCTTGCAACCAGGCTGTCGTCCGTTTCATACCCTTAATCCGGCGTATGCGGAGCTGGATGATGGCCGCAGAATGGCCTATGGCACCATGGGCGGTGAAGGTCAACCACAGACTCAGGCGGCGCTCTTTAATCGTTATGTCTTCGAACGATTGGGGCTGGCCGACGCCATTGCTTTGCCCAGGTGGCTGCTGGGTCGTTCCTGGGGACAACAGAATCATGATTTGAAACTGGAGCAGAGTCTGGCGGATAAAGTCGCCGATGCCTTGCAGGCCAAAGGCCATCAATTGCAGATCGTGGCAGATCAGACTGAACTGATGGGGCATGCCGGCGCGGTCGTGTATCACTCCGACAGTGGCTCGGTGGAAGCTGCCAGTGATCCGAGAAGTGATGGCGCTGCTCTGATCCAGTGAGATATCCCACCTGTTGCCGGCAGTGCAGACAGGTGAGATTGATCAACCCGACACTGCCAGAACATTAATCGGAGCCGTAAATCTTGGAATTCTTACCTCAATTTCTCGCCCTGGCGGTAACGGGCGTTTTTGCCGGCCTGCTGGCCGGTCTGCTCGGAGTCGGTGGTGGTATCGTCATTGTCCCGGTACTGTTTTTTCTGTTTCAGGGCTTTGGAGTCAGCGCTGACTCCGCCCAGATCATCGCCACTGCCACGTCGCTGGCGACCATTATTCCCACCTCTGTCAGTTCCATTCGTGCTCACACGCGCAATGGCAATGTTGACTTTGCATTGCTGAAATACTGGGTGGTGTTTGTGTTTATCGGTGTCATGGCCGGCAGTCTGATGGTGACTCAGGTGGATGGTACTTATCTGACCGCGCTGTTCGGCATTATTGCTACCTTGTCGGCGTTGAACATGTTGTTCCGGGCCGGTGCCAAACCGTTAAAGAACGAACTGCCGGGCCGTGTGGGTCAGGGCATCATGGGCACCTGCATTGGCTTCTTTTCCACCATGGTGGGCATCGGTGGCGGCACGCTCACGGTACCAACCCTGACTGCCTGCAACTATCCGGCCCATCGGGCAGTTGGAACCGCGGCGGCGGTTGGGCTGATTATTTCCCTGCCGGGCGCTTTGACCTTGCTGGTGGCTGCCAATACCCCGGTGGATGCGCCGAAGTTTACTTATGGTCTGGTTAACCTGGTGGCATTTGTCTGTATCGTGCCGCTGACGGTGTTGTTTGCGCCGATGGGTGCTGCCCTGGCGCAGAAGCTGGATCAGAAAAAGTTAAAGAGAGTGTTTGCCGTCGCGCTTATGGTGACGGGTGTTCGTATGTTGCTGCAACTGGTGTTATAGGGGATCAATATGTCCAGTCAAATCATCAATCCACCGCCACGTTTACTGATGGGCCCGGGCCCGATCAATGCTGATCCGCGCGTGTTGCAGGCCATGTCAAATCAGTTGATCGGCCAGTACGATCCGGTCATGACCGGTTATATGAACGAAACCATGGCGCTGTACCGGCAGGTATTCAAGACCCAGAACCAGTGGACGCTGCTCGTGGATGGTACCGCCAGAGCCGGTATCGAAGCGGTGCTGGTGTCGATTCTGGAGCCCGGCGACAAAGTGCTGATTCCAGTGTTTGGTCGTTTTGGTCATCTGCTCCGGGAGATCTGTGAACGCGCGCAGGCCGAGATTCATACCATTGAGGTGGAGTGGGGACAGGTCGTCGATCCTGAACAGGTCGAACAGGCAATTCGCAAAGTCCGCCCCAAAGTCTTTGCTACCGTGCAGGGCGATACCTCTACCACCATGTTGCAGCCGTTGCAGGAAATCGGTGAGATCTGTCGTCGCCATGAAGTCCTGTTTTATTGCGATGCGACCGCTTCGGTGGTCGGCAATACGCTGCTGGTGGATGAGTGGCATCTGGATGCGGTTTCTGTCGGGTTGCAGAAATGTCTGGGTGGTCCGAGTGGATCGGCACCGATTACCCTGAGTGATCGTTATGTGGCTGAGGTGCGTAAACGCCAGCATGTGGAAGCCGGTATCCGCACTGCGCAGCATCAGGCCGGCGAACGGCCACGCATTCTGTCCAACTATTTTGACGTGCCCATGCTGCTGGATTACTGGGGTGAAGAACGCCTGAATCATCATACCGAAGCCACTACCATGCTCTACGGTGCCCGTGAATGTGCCCGACTGGTGGTCGAGGAAGGCGTGGAAAACTGCGTTTCCCGGCACGAGCTGCACGGCCGTGCCATGTTGCAGGGTGTGCAGGGTCTTGGCCTCCAGGTGTTCGGCGATCTCAAACACAAAATGAACAACGTCGTCGGTGTCTACATCCCTGAGGGCGTCAACGGCGAGCAGGTCAGACAATCCATGCTGCTGGATTTCAATATTGAGATCGGCACCAGTTTTGGTCCCCTGCACGGCAAAATATGGCGTATCGGTACGATGGGATACAACGCCCGTAAAGATGCTGTGCTAACCACTCTGTCTGCCCTTGAGCAGGTGTTGCGTCGTGCCGGTTATCAGGCACCTGCCGGCGGTGGTGTCCAGGCAGCCTTTGAGGTGTATGAGCGTGGCTGATTGGCCGGAACTGAATCAAGCCACCGCACTGGAACTGGCCAGACAGGTACTGCAGCGCTGCGATATCCTCGCGGGCATCAGCCAGACCGCAGGCATTGTCGATCGGCGTTATCTGACGCCGGAACACCGTCGCGCCAATGATCAGGTGCAACAGTGGATGCAGCAGGCCGGATTGAACACCTGGCAGGATGCTGCCGGCAATCAGTGGGGCCGGCTTGCAAGTTCCAATCGCGAAGCCAGAACCTTGATCATCGGTTCCCATCTCGACACCGTTCCCAATGCTGGCAAGTATGACGGTATTGTCGGTGTGCTGGCTCCTCTGGCGTTGGTTGCCTGGTTACAACAGCATCAAATTGCGCTTCCCTTTCATCTCGATATCGTTGGATTCGGAGACGAAGAAGGGGTGCGTTTTGGCACCACGCTGTTGGGGAGCCGGGCTTTGACCGGTTCCTGGCCGGAACAATGGCGTGAACTCAGCGATGGCGAACTGACTCTGCCGCAGGCGCTGGAACAATTCGGCTCCAGTTTTGAAGCGATTTCGCAGGCCGCCGTGGATCCACAGCAATTGCTGGGATATTTTGAATTTCACATCGAGCAAGGACCGGTTCTCGAAGGGTTGGATCTGCCCCTTGGTGTGGTAACTGCCATTGCCGGGGCCCGCCGTTTTAATATTGAACTGTGTGGTATGGCCGGCCATGCCGGTACGGTTCCCATGGAGCTGCGCCAGGATGCCTTGATGGGAGCGGCAGAGCTGATGCAGGTAATCGAAAGCATTGCCCGTGATACTGGCATCGTCGCGACCGTGGGCAGAATCTCGGCGGCACCGGGGGCCGTGAATGTCATTCCCGGTCGGGTCGAACTCAGTCTGGATATCCGCAGCGAGGATGATCAACTGCGTGATCAGGCGCTGGCGGATATCGAGGGCGCGGCACAGGCTCTCTGTCAGCGACGCGGTCTGGAAATCAGCTGGACCCAGATTCATTCGGCGGCGGCGGTGCAGTGTGATCCACAACTGACGAATCTGCTCGCCAGCGCCATTGGTGAGCCGGCTCATCGTTTGCCCAGTGGTGCCGGCCATGATGCCATGGTGATGGCGCAGATTTGCCCCATGGCGATGTTGTTCATGCGCTGCGAAAAAGGTATTTCCCATCACCCGGCGGAAGCCATTACCGAGAGTGATCTGGCAGAAGCCCTGATGGCCATGCATCGTTTTTTGCCGCAGCTTGCTGTCTTGAATAAGTAGCTCGATAACTGTTGATGATGCGCGAATATTCATTTGCGTCCAGGCAATTGAAACCGTATAAATCCACCTTTATTGTGGCGTTATATCGTTCAGGGAGTGGATTGTGCAGTTAGCCCCGTCTCTGAAGCCGCCCCAACAGGTTGTTGAGTGGCGGTTTTTCCCGAATTGTCATGACTGTGGTAACCGCATCAACTGCCTGCTCATCCAGCGACCCGAAGGACTGTCTGGTTATCCGGGTTCTTTTCTCTCAAGGACATTCATATGAATAAATTTTTGTTATTGCTGGCATCATTACTGGCGTTCAACAGTTTTGCCGAGGATTCCATGGTGGAGGCTGCGGAAGGCACGTTGGTCGAACCCGGTCCGGCTGAAGTCATTCCCTCTGATCAGAGCGTTGCCGCGGATACGATTACCGAAGACGGTACCGATTTAATGACGGCGGAGGAGTTTGTTGCCTCACTGCATGGCATATCTGGCAAGATCTCTTTGCCCGGCAACATTGCCACCATGAATTTATCTGATCAGTTTTTGTATATCGATCCGGAGAACACCGAACGGCTGTTGGTGGATGGCTGGGGGAACCCGCCCGGCAATGAAACCCTGGGTATGATCATTCCTGCCAATGTCAGTCCCCTCGATTATGAAGGCTGGGGGGTGGTGATCACCTTCATGGATGATGGTTATGTCAGTGATAAGGATGCTGACGAAATTGATTACAACGACTTGCTCAAAAGCATGATGGCGGACAGTCGTGAAGCCAGCAAGCAGCGTGAAGAAGCGGGCTATGGTGCCATGACCCTGATCGGCTGGGCGGAACCTCCACGCTACGACCAGCAGACTCACAAGTTTTACTGGGCCAAGGAATATGTCACCAGTGATGCCGATGTAAACTCCCTGAACTACAACATCCGCATCCTTGGACGCAAAGGTGTGCTGGTGCTCAATGCGGTGGCCACCATGGATCAGATCGATAGCATCAAACACGAAATGCCGGATCTGCTTGCAGTGACCAACTTTACTCAGGGTAATCGCTATGAAGACTTTGACAGCAGCGTGGATCACGTCGCTGAGTATGGACTGGCGGCACTGGTGGCTGGTGGAGTCGCTGCCAAGATGGGGCTGTTTGCCAAACTGGGTGCCCTGTTGCTGGTATTTAAAAAGTTCATCATTGTGGGCATTGCCCTGATTGGTGGCATCATTGCCAGATTGTTCGGCCGTAGGAAAGACTGATCATTGGTACGCCCGGACTCAGTCCGGGCGGTTTGCCCATATAGGGTGACCACGCACGTTCATCAATACGTGTTAATATTCTGCCCCCGTTCTGAAGCTATAAGCGTTTGAGCCCATCCTGTGAGTCTGACCATAGTGATTGCCCTGTTGATTGACCAGTTGCTGGGTGAACCCCGATGTTTTCATCCACTGGTCGGTTTTGGCCGCTGGGTGACCTGGGTGGAAACTCGGCTCTATGGAACCGGGTCATCGCCGCTGCGGGCCAGACTGACCGGAGTGCTGGCCTGGATGGTAGCGGTATTGCCGATTGCGCTGCTGGCTTTTGTATTGGCGCAGTGGCTGGGTATGGTCATGGATATCCTGCTGTTATATCTCGCCATCGGCCGTAAGAGTTTATGCCAGCATGGCCGTTGGGTGGTTGATGCCATAAGGGCCGGTGATCTGGCTCGGGTCAGATATCAGACCAGCATGATCGTCAGTCGCGAATGTGCCCATCTGGATCAGGCCGGTTGTGCCCGGGCAACCGTGGAGTCGGTACTGGAAAACGGCAGCGATAGCATATTTGCCGCGATTTTCTGGTTTCTGCTGGCCGGAGTCCCTGGTGTCGTCGTTTATCGGCTGGCCAATACCCTGGATGCCATGTGGGGCTATAAAAATGACCGTTACCGCTACTTCGGCTGGTTCAGCGCCCGTATGGATGATGTGCTGAACTATGTTCCCGCCCGCTTATGTGCTGTCTGCTACTGTCTGGCCGGCAATGCCCGTGCCGGCTTCGCCAGTTGGTGCAGATATGCCCGGTTATTGTCGAGCCCGAATGGCGGACCGGTCATGAGCGCTGGTGCCGGTGCTCTGGATGTCTGTCTGGGAGGCCCGGCCATCTATCATGGTGTAACGGTAGAGAAACCCTGGTATGGCGGCACTCAGCCGGCCGATGAACGGCAGATTCTGAATGCCATTAAGCTGCTGGACCGGGCGTTGCTGATTTTTGTCGCAGCGGCCTTGGGGCTGTTGCTGCCGTTCTGACAGCACCCGGTTGGTTTGCCCCCTGAAATAACATTAGTGGCGTGACTGGCCAGTCAGGGTGATGGATTCTGGTCTGTGGTATTTGTCTGTGTCGAAGAACTTCAATAATCTTTGTGCCTCTATGGGATATTTTTTCTGTCCTATTTTTGGATGATTTTAAAAAAGTATCAAAATTCGATGCTTTAATGCTGGATTGCTAAGCTACCAGACGATGAATGAGTGTCTTTTCCTCCGCCGGAATGGCCGGATTGATCGAAGTTCCGTCTTTTTATTCTGTTATTTGTTCTGTTCGGGAGTTTTATGGTGTCTTCAGTAACAGCACCTTTTCATGGTGGCCGCCTGCAACAGGCCGCAAACGAGTTTGGAATAGCCGCGGAGCAGTGGCTGGATTTATCGACCGGGGTGAACCCGGAGGGCTGGCCGGTACCGCATCTGCCAGCGGAAGTCTGGCAGCGTTTGCCAGAGAATGACGATGCGTTGGAACAGGCCGCTGCCCGCTTTTATGGCCGGCCAATGCTGGCAGTGCCGGGCAGTCAATGGGCCATTCAGACACTGCCCATGCTGTTTGCTCCGACCCGGGTCTGGATTCCCCGCTATGGCTATGCGGAGCATGCCTTTCACTGGCGGCTGAACGGTCATCAGCTGGAAACCTACGATGAACTGCCAGATCAACACCAGCTGGCTCCTGATGATATCGTCATTGCCGTCAATCCAAACAATCCCACCGGTTATCGTTATCAGCCTGACCAGTTACTTGGGCTGGCGATGAAATTACAACAACTGTCTGGTCATTTGCTGGTGGATGAGGCGTTCATGGACCCTTCTCCCAGGTATTCACTATTGTCCGGTACCGTGCCGGACAATCTGATTGTACTGCGCTCACTGGGCAAGTTTTTCGGGTTGGCCGGTATTCGTCTGGGATTTATCTGTTGTGATCCGGCGTTGCAGCAAAAGCTGCAACAGCGGTTGGGGCCCTGGGCCATCAGCCATCCGGCCAGATACGTGGGGGCTCTGGCTTTGCAGGACACCGTCTGGCAACAGCATGCCCAACAGCAGATCAAATACAGCAGCGAAAAGCTGACCAATCTGCTGAGCCAGCACTTTGCCGAAGACCAACTGAGTACCACGGCGCTGTTTGTGACCCTGACTCTGGAGGAATCGCAACAAGCCCGGCAGCTGTATCAGCATTGTGGCCAACACGCGGTACTGGTACGAATTTTTCCGGAGTGGCAGAAAATCCGTTTTGGACTGGCCGATGACTTTGGCCTGAACCGGCTCGCGGAAGTGCTGGAAGACTTTTAACCAAACGATTCGACAGAGGTCCGGCTGATGACGAACAACGTGATGACCTTGCGCAGTTACTCGGCGATGAGCACCATGCATCGTCATGACTTTGCGCAGCTGGTACTGCCTCTGCACGGTGTGCTGGAGCTACAGGTTGGAAATACCGCCGGGCAGGTGGATGACTCCCGGCTGGCGGTGATTCGCTCCGGCGTGGATCATGGTTTTTCGGCAGGCGAAGACAACCTGTTTATTGTCATCGACCTGCCTCACAGCGTATCCCGGATCTGCGAACAACTGCCGCCGTTTGTCGCCACGGATGCGGCGCTGAAGCAGTATATTCAGTTTATGTATCAGCAATTGTCGATGCCTCAACTGAATCCGGTTATTGGCTACAGCATGGTGTCGTTATTGCTGCAACTGCTGATGCAGGCTGGGCCTCAAGCGTTACCTGGAGATCGCCGTCTGAATGCCGCTCTCCAGTATGTACAGGCCAATCTGGCGACAGAGCTGACCTTGAACCAGGTGGCTGTGGTCGCGAATGTGAGTGTGCGGCAATTGCATCAGCTGTTTATTCGTCATGTTGGCCTGTCACCGGGTCAGTACATACAGCAGCAGCGAATGCAGCGGGCGAGTCAGTTGCTGACCACTACCCGGTTGACCGTGCAGCAGATTGCCGATCAGTGTGGGTATCAAAACCTGTCAGCCTTCAGTGACCGGTTCCGACAGTTATACGGACAATCCCCCAGCACCTTTCGGTTATCGCCTGAACGGCAAACTAAAGTGCCATAACGGCAAAGCCAGCTGCCGGCTATCTTCCTAAAATGCCCGAAAATTCATGGCGGGCATTCACTATGCATACATCACGGGCAACGCTGATCGGTCTGTTTTCTGTTTTTTTGTGGGGCACACTCGCGTTGTTAACCCGGTTGACCGATGGCCTGATTCCACCGTTGCAGCTGGTGGCGATGACCTTCGGACTGGCCTATCTGCTGATGCAGATTCGCTGGTTCTGTCTTGGGCACACTGGCGTGGTCTATCTGCGACTATCCTGGCAGGCATGGCTGGTGGGCGTGGGAGGACTGTTCGGTTATCACCTGTGTTATTTCTATGCTCTGAACCATGCCCCGGCTGCTCAGGCCAGTCTGCTGGCGTATCTTTGGCCGGTGCTGATCGTGCTGTTATCGGCACTGCTGCCGGCAGAAAAACTGCTGAAACGACATCTGCTGGGAGTGACTCTGGCGGCATTGGGAGGTTGGCTGTTGTTGAGTGATCCGGATCAAGGACTGCAACCCGCCTACGCGGCCGGATATGCCGCAGCGCTGGCCTGTGCCTTTATCTGGTCCGGTTATTCGGTGCTGTCACGGCGATTGAAATCGGTGCCGACCGACGCCGTTGGCTGGTATTGTCTGGCGACCGCACTGCTGGCGCTGGGATGTCACTGGTTGCTCGAACCGACAGTCTGGCCGGCCAGTGCCCGATCCTGGTTTGGTATTGTGGCACTGGGGATCGGACCGGTGGGCATTGCATTCTTCACCTGGGATTACGGCGTCAAACACGGCCATATCCAGCTGTTAGGGATCGCCTCCTATGCTGCTCCATTGATTTCCACGGTACTGCTGATTATCGCTGGGGAAGCGCATATGTCCGATGCCTTGATCAGCGCCTGTGCATTGATCATTCCGGGATCACTGATCGCCGCCGGCGTGCTGAATGTTCGTATGAGAACAGATAAAACCGGAGTCAGCGTTTCTTCAGGCGATATAGAATGATGTCGGTGGTGCCTTTGCCCTTGCTTTTCTTGACCTCGAAAATGTTTTTGAGGCCTGATTGGAAAGCCGGATCTGGCTCTGCCAAAGTACAGGTCTGTTATTTTTGCGAACGGGTGCCAGTTCTGGGCAGGAAAACTCAACGCAAATGCTGGCAGGGATAACAGAAAACCTATGCTGTGCCAGAGTCCAACATGTTCATCATCTCTGCATGAATCTGCATCGGTGTTGCAAGTCCTGTACATCTCAACAGCCTTCACGAAACCCGTTCAGGAAAAGCGTTTCGAGTTGTCCTTAATTCATGCTTATAGAACCTCCCAATGACCCGATTTATCTGAACCTGTTCTTTTCAGCTTGCCTGCCTGTTGCAGTTTGGCGATGGCCCTGCCAATGGTGCGAAGGTCTTTTCCCAAGGTGTCTGCGAGTTGTTGGCGAGTCAGTTCTGGGTTGTCTTTCAGGAGTGCCAGAATCGCCTCCGGTGTTTTTAGCGTCGGCAGGTTTACAGGGGCGTTTACGGGGGCATTTACAGGGGCATTTTGTGACAAGGTGCTTGCAATGACCGAGAGAATAAACTGAACAAACGGTGTGCTGTCGGCCTGTTCGTCAGCCAGCTCAAGCGCCTGATAATACTGTTGTTGATGGTCTTTAATCACGCTCTCCAGTGGCAGTGATAAAAACAATGGGTTCCATTGCGACAAGATCAGAGTTTGCCATAAGCGCCCCATACGGCCATTACCGTCACTGGGGAGTGTAGCTCATGCTGATATGCTCTTTGCAGGTTCCCATGCGGGACAACCGTATGGTTGCCAGAGCCGGGCTTGGGAATCGGTACAGCCATGCATCAAGCCATTATTCCTCAGCACTGGCAAAACCTCGCAACCAAGGCTCAAGGTGGGCAATGTTAAACGTACCGGAGTCGAACATCTGTATCATCTCGGCATGGATCTGCATCGGTGCGCGCTGCAAACGCCAGCCGTTAATACGCAAGAATACATCAGTAGCGGCAAAGGCGATGCGCTTGTTGCCATCAATAAACGGATGGTTAATCGCCAGGCTTTCCAGCAGTGCCGCTGCTTCGGCAACAATGTCTTCGTAGTAACCCGTTTGCGGCCGAAACAGAGCCGCCTCCAGGGCACCAGGATCACGTACCCCAAGTGCGCCGCCATAACGTTGCATCAATACCGTGTGCATACCGAGTACATCAGCCACGGTCAGGTAATCGTGTGCCATGATTTACTTCGCCAGTTCGCGGTACAGATTGTCAAACTCTTCCAGGCTGGAGGCAAAAGCAGCCATCGCATGGCGACGCGGGCGTTCTGTTTGCTGGCGGTCAATATAATCGCGCAGGGCTTCATCCAGCACAGACTGAAACTGACGGCCTTGGCTCTCGGCGATCTGACGCAATGCGGCCAGCACTTCAGGAGCGGCTTGAGAGGAGAATTTTTCACGGGCAGGTGAGGACATAGCAAGTGCCTTCATGATTTATCTTGATGGTTCATGATATGTCAGGGTGAAAGGTCGAATCAACGGTTTTGGCGTCCATTTCAACATGTGTACAACAAGAAAAACCGCAAGTTCCCTGCATTTCAGTACCTTCCCCCATTTCAGTCATCACGCTTCCGGAATTATGCCTGTCTGATGTGGTCCGGAGTGGGGATTCATGATGATGCTGACAGCACTGTTGATAGTGCGGATACCGTCGGTCTCTGGTTATGTGTTTTGGGCAAACTCTCTTTCGAATCTGCGGACATATTATGGTTCTGTGACCATATCTGACTCTAAACCACACTATTTAAAGGGATTTTAATTTATCGACTGACGACAATTCTTTGCTTGCAATTTGATCCCTTTTTTTTAAACTTTCAGAAATTATTGAAAATTCAGAAATTCCATGACAAAAATCATGGAAATAGTGATTTAGGGTATGTGTATGAAACTGACACCTGAACTTCAGTCGTTTGTACTGCATTTTGGTGAGATGGGCAGCCGTTGGGGATTTAACCGCACGGTCGGACAGATGCTGGCATTGATCGTCATGAGCGAAAAGCCGCTGAGCGCCGATGAGATTGCCGAGGCGCTGAATATTTCCCGTGGCAACGTCAGTATGGCAATCAAAGAGTTGAACAGCTGGCAATTGATTCGCACCCACCGGGAACCGGGGGACCGCAAGGATTACTACGTGGCCAATGGTTCGATCTGGCAGCTGGCGCAGCAGGTCATGGCGGAGCGTAAAAAACGTGAAGTTGACCCGACTCTGTCGATGTTACGCAGTCAGTTGATGGATGTCGAAGAGTCGTCGGAAATGTCTTATGAACAGCGAAAAATGAGTGAGATTCATGATCTGCTGGAGCTGTTCAATCACTGGTTCGACGACATGCAGAATATGAAGCCCGAGCATTTGCGGGCGCTGATGAAACTGGGTTCTGGTGTCGGAAAAGTCCTGGAGCTGGGTGATCGGATGCTGCCGAAAAAGAAACCTTCCAACTCGTAACCAGGCCAGGATATCAGCTTCAGGGTGATGCTTTCTGTATCACCGTTCACCTGGCAATTCACCGGCCCAGGTTCATCAAACAGATTGACCGAGGCTGTCACTGTGCCGCCAGAGCACAGGGCGTCCCGGTTTCCCCGATACACGCTGTTGTCAGGCATGACGCCGGCAACCTGATCAGATAGCGGCTGGTCCGAGGTATGGGGCGTATGTTTTTTTTAAAATCGTAACGGAGGAGTTATGGATACTCTCATACTGTCGCGCATTCAATTTGCTGCGAATATCAGTTTTCACATCCTGTTCCCGACTATCACCATCGCCATGTGCTGGTTTCTGCTCTATTTCAAGATCCGCCATGATCTGTCGGGCCATCCGGTGTGGATGCGGATCTATCGTTTCTGGGTCAAGATCTTTGCCCTGACGTTTGCTCTGGGGGTGGTTAGCGGCATCACCATGAGCTTTCAGTTTGGCACTAACTGGCCCGGTTTCATGGAAAAAGTCGGTAATATTGCTGGCCCACTGCTGGGCTACGAAGTCATTACGGCATTTTTCCTGGAGGCCACGTTTCTCGGGGTGATGTTGTTCGGCATGAACCGGGTGCCTAACTGGGCGCATACGCTGGCAACGTTTATTGTCGCCATTGGCACCACGCTGTCTGCGTTCTGGATTTTGTCCCTGAACAGCTGGATGCAGACGCCGGATGGTTATGAAATTATCGATGGCGTGGTGTATCCGCTGGACTGGTGGAAAATTATCTTTAACGCCTCCTTCCCTTATCGTCTGATGCACATGTTACTGGCGTCGGGCCTGACGGCAGCGTTCCTGATTGCCGGTGTCTCCGCTTATCGGCTGTTGAAAAAAGATGCCAAGCTGGCGCCCCGCAAAAGTCTTAAATCGGCGATGGCGGTGGCGGCTATTTTAATTCCGATCCAGGTATGGGTGGGGGATATGCACGGGCTGAATACCATGGAACATCAGCCCCAGAAAATTGCCGCCATTGAAGGGGTCTGGCATACCGAAAAAGGTGCCCCGCTGGTGTTGTTTGCCTGGCCGGATGAAGCTACTAAAACCAACAAATATGCCATTGAGGTTCCACGTCTGGCGAGTTTGATTCTGACCCATGACGCCGACGGTGAAATCAAAGGTTTGAACGAATTTGAAGGCGCTCATCCACCGGTCAAACCCTTGTTTTTCGGTTTCAGAATCATGGTCGGGATCGGTGTGTTAATGCTGCTGGTCAGTTGGACGGCGACCTGGCTGTTACGAAAAAACCGCGAAATGCCGGTCTGGATGCTCAGGGTTCAGGTGTTAATGACGTTCTCCGGATGGGTGGCAACTCTGGCCGGCTGGTACGTGACCGAAATTGGCCGGCAACCATGGCTGGTATCCGGGGTGTTAAAAACGGCTGAAGCGGTGACAACGGTGCCGCAGCAGAATGTTGCCCTGTCGCTGGCCATGTACCTGGTGTTGTACGGATTGTTGCTGGCGGCGTATCTGCAGACCATTTTTTATATGGCCCGCAAATCGACCGAGGTAGAGGAGTTCAGCCTGTCTGAATTACAGAATCAGGAGCATACGATGACAACTGCGGAGCACAGAGCATGATGACAACAAGCTGGATAGTGGAAGTGTTTTTGTTTTTGATGGGGCTCGCCGTGCTGATATATGCGGTGCTCGATGGTTATGATCTTGGTATCGGCGTGTTGTTGCCGATGGATGAGGTGGAGCATCGTGATCAGATGATTGCGAGTATCGGTCCTTTCTGGGATGCCAATGAAACCTGGCTGGTGCTGGCAATTGGTATTCTGTTGATTGCGTTTCCGCATGCTTACAGCCTAGTACTGCATGAGCTGTATCTGCCTGCGGCGATTCTGATGCTGGGGCTGATCCTGCGCGGTGTGTCGTTTGATTTTCGTGCCAAGGCCGTTACCGGTCACCGGACCTTATGGGACAGAACCTTCAAAGCCGGTTCATTGATAGCGTCATTGACTCAAGGGTACATGATCGGTCGTTACGTGCTGGGTTTTGAAAACAGTCTCGCGGCCGAGGCTTTTGCTGCTCTCAGTGCGGTCTGTGTCACCGCCGCCTATGCTTATATCGGCGGAGCTTGGCTGGTAATGAAAACAGAAGGAGAGCTGCAACGCCGTGCGGCGGTCTGGGCCCGTTGGTCCGGCAGACTCGCGGCAGTGGGGATCGCTGCCATCAGTATCGTCAACCCGCTGGTCAGCAGTACGGTTGCCGAACGTTGGTTCAGCTTTCCCGGTGCCATTCTGCTGGTTCCGATCCCTCTCATCTGCATTGCCCTGGTGGTGGCCGTAGATCAATATCTCAAACATGTTCCATTGCAGAATGATATGGGTTGCTGGTTTCCGTTTGTTGGCGTGGCGGCGTTGTTTCTGCTGAGCTTTTTTGGTCTGGCTTACAGTTTTTATCCGGATGTGGTACCCGGCAGGATGAGTGCCGCAGAAGCGGCCAGTGCGGAATCTTCGTTACGGTTTATCGGTGTGGGAGTGGCTATTGTGTTGCCAATGATTCTGGCTTATACCGCCTACTCGTATCGGGTGTTCTGGGGCAAATCGACCAAGCTCAAATATTATTGATATCTGATCTGACGGGTCGGTCTGCCAGAGCAGCAGCCGATCCGTTTGCTGTTGTCAGCCATTATTTTCCAGCCGTCGTGCCATCCAGAAATGCTGTTTCCAGAAGCCGCTCAGATTGGAAATGATCACTCCCTTGCTGGTGGATGCGTGCATAAAATCACCGTTATCGAGGTAGATACCCACATGACGGTATTTCTTACCCGGAAATTTGAAGAATACCAGGTCACCCGGCCGAAGCGCAGATTGCTGGATGCTGTAAGAGTGTTGTATCTGCGTGGCAGTGGTTCGTGCTACCTGAACCCCCAGTTCCTGATAGGTTCGATAGACCAGACCGGAACAATCGATGCCACTTTTGTCCAGCCCGCCAAGCCGGTGCGGTGTGCCTTTCCAGTGCTGGTAGATGGTTTCGAAGTCGCTGCGGCTGTAGGTTTCTGAGTTTTGTGGCTGATACGGCTGACTGTTGAGACTGGAATAACCGGCGCAGGCCGAGAGCAGAATCACGACAAACGTAAATAACAGACTGAGACGAATAGAGTGTTTATCAAGCATGAATGGAAATATAGCCCAACTTTGTGAAGAAAACCCGTTTTAGTAATGGTGGTTAATTCAGTAGAATGCGTTGTCTCCTTCTGAATGCTTTAAGGAAAGCCTATGAAATGTCCGGCTTGTAAAAATGGGAATCTGGTCAGCGGTTATCTCGAAGATCTGTTTCTGGCACGTACCTGTGACAGTTGCGGTGGTAACTGGTTAATGCTGGAAGATTATCTGCACTGGTTGCAGAGAACACCGCCTCAGCCTCTGGCTGCGAGTATCGAATATGAAATCATGGACTCCAGGCAGGTACTGCTGTGTCCAGTTACCGGCAATATGATGCTGAAGTATCGAATCAGCGGTTCCAATGACCATAGACTGGATCTGAGCTCTGATATTTCCGGCATCTGGATGGATAAAGGCGAATGGGAGCTGCTGAAGTCTGAAGGTCTCGCCCATCAACTGAACAGTATTTTCACTGAACCATGGCAGCGTCGTATTCAAAGCGAGCGTACGGCAGAAGTTCTGTCGGCCCGCTATGAGAATAAATTCGGTCCTGAGGTGTATCAGAAAATCAAAGATACCCGGGAATGGCTGCTGAAACAGGATAATCATCTGGAACTGCTGGCTTATCTGATTGCCAAAGATCCCTATTCTGTCAAACGCTGATAATCCGCTTCAACTGGCAGCCGACGCCCGTCGGCTGCGGTGATATAGAAACAAAGCTGTACTCAGTGTGCCGGCCAGTATCAACAGCGAGCCGGCGATGACCCCGTTCCAGCCCTGCCAGCGCCAGAATGGATGCAGATAAATCCCACCGGTGCTGGCTCCCAGATAATAAAACACCAGATAAAGCGAACTCGCACTGGCTCTGGCATGGTGAGCATTGCGGCTGACCCAGCTGCTGGCGGTGGCATGCGCAAAGAAAAAGCCGAGACTGTTGATTAACAGGCCGACAATGATCATTGGCAGCGCGGGTATCAAGGTAATCAGACTGCCAGTCATCAGGATCACAATCCCAAGAGCCATACACAGTGGCTGTGCCAGGTATCTGCTGGCACGACCCGCCAGGGTGGAGCCAAATGTTCCGGTCAGATAGGTCAGAAACAACATCCCCAGTACCTGAGTGCTGAGTGAGTAGGGCGCTTTTTCGAGCACAAAGGTCAGATAGCTGTACTGGTTGATGAACACAAAAAAATTGAAACCACCAATCAGATAAGCGGGTAGCAACATCGGGTTGCGCAGATGTTCCAACAGATTGGCAAACATTTGTCGGGGGTGAAACGGCCGTGCCTGAAAATGACTGGAGGCGGGCAGCAGATAGATAAACCCGGCCCAGATCACCAGACTGATCAGGGCAATGACCATGAACGTACTTGACCAGCCCAGGTGCTCACCGGCGAAACCACCGATCAGCCGTCCGCTGATACCTCCGAGGCTGTTTGCGCCAATGTAAAAGCCCACGGCGGTGATCAGCGCGTGGCTGTCAAACTCATCCCCCATGTATGCCACTGCGATGGCCGGCAGACCTCCTAGACACAATCCCTGTAAGGCCCGCAGGATCAACAGCCACTCATAACTGTGTACCTGGGAGATCAACAGCGTGGTCAGAATCGCACCCGCCATGGTGACCACCATGATGCCGCGACGACCAAAGACATCTGACAGCGGACCATAAAACAGCAGCGACAGGCCCAGCGTCAGCGTGGCAATGGTAAAACTCCAGTTCGCACTCAGTGCAGAAATGTGAAAGTTACTGGCCAGCATTGGCAGCAACGGTTGGGTCACATAGAGGTTGGAAAAAATCATGAATGATCCCAGGCACAAGGCCAGGGTGGCACGCCAATAGGCCGGCGTACCGGTTCTGATCCGCTCACCGGTTACAACGGAAGGTTCTGGAGTGAGCTTGTTCTCCAGAGTGTTGGTAAGCGGTTTTTGAGTCATGGGGGAGTCCTGTAAAGCCTGAACAAGGTTGAGCTTGGTGGAAGTGCGAGCACTATATCTTTGGAAGAGTCATAATAAAAATATATGGAAGTTATCGATATGATCATTATTATTTATGGATTATTTTGAATGTGTCTGGTGGTGTGATCACGGTTATGGAACTCAAACCCCTGCGGTATTTTTATGAAGTGGCACGGCTCGGTAGTTTTACCCGCGCTGCTGAGCGGCTCAATCTGGCCCAGCCAGCGATCAGTATGGCGATTCGCAAGCTCGAAGAAGAATTGCAACTGACCTTGTTTCATCGCCGTGAACGCACCATCTCGCTGACAGATGAAGGGCGGCGGCTGTATGCGCAGGCAGGCAAAATTTTGCAAGCTGTCAGCGATGCCGAGCTGGAGATGCAGGAACTAAAAGGATTGGAGCGTGGCGAAGTGCGGGTGGGTATTCCGAGTATGCTTGGGTCGTTTTATTTTCCGCCCATCCTGATGGCATTCCGGCATCGTTACCCCGGGTTGATGTTTTCGGTGCATGAAGGTGGCGCGGTACAGTTGCAGCAGATGCTGGAGAAAGGTGAGCTGGATCTGGCGGTTATTGAATCACAGCAGATTCCCGACATGCTGGAGGCACGGGCTTTTCTGCGTGAGGAAATGCGGGTGGTGGTGGCCAGGGAGCATCCGTTTGCATGTCGCAGTTCCGTGAGTCTGGAGGAATTCTTTGCCGAAGAGCTGGCCATGTTCAAGCCCGGTTATTTTCATCGCAAGGTGCTGGACCGGCTGGCCAGAGAGGTTGGCTGCACGCCGAACATCGGCTTTGAAACCAATCTGGTGCCGCTCATCCGGGCGATTGTCAAACAAGGATTTGGTATATCCACGTTGCTGAACATGGCGGTTGAAGATGATCCTGAGCTGGTCACGCTGTCGTTTGATCAGCCGATTCTGCTGGATCTCTGTATTGCCTGGCGCAAAGGAGGATATTTATCCCAGGCCAACAGAGCATTTGTGGAATTTCTGCAGGAAGCGAGTGGTTTTGTTGTGATGGATGATACCGGGCAGCTGTGACGCTGCCCGGCTATAACGGGATCAGGCGGATTTTTCGCCGGCGAAACGATCGACGATCACGGCACAGGCGGCATCACCAGTGATGTTCAGAGCGGTACGGATCATGTCAAATATACGGTCCAGGGCAAACAGCAGCGGCAGACCTTCGATGGGAATTTTGGCGGCCAGCAATACTGCCACTACCAGAAATGAAGGGCCCGGTACCCCGGCCTGACCGATGGCTCCGACCGTGGCGGTAAAGATAATGGCCACGTAGCTGGTCATGGTCAGATTGACTTCAAACAGCTGGGCAAAAAAGATCGCCACCAGACCATAATAAATGGCATTCCCGCTCATGTTGATCGTGGCTCCCAGAGGCAGCACAAAAGAGCAGGTCGGTTTGGAGATTTTCAGTTCTTCTTCACAGGTTTCCATGTTGACGGGCAGGGTTGCCATACTGGACGCGGTGGACAGTGCGACGGCCTGCGGCTTTTTCATCTTGTTGATAAACGTCAGTGGCGACACGTCAGAGAACAGTTTGACCAGCAGTGGATAAAACACAAAGCCATATAGCAGAATGGCCACCAGGTAGACACCAAACAGTTTGGCCACCAGCATTAACATACCAAAGCCGAAAGTACCAACGGCGTCAGCCATCAAACCAAATACCCCGATCGGTGCGACCAGCATGACAATATTGATCATCCAGATAAATGCCTGAATCAACGTGTCCAGACCATCCATCAGCGGCTTGGTGCGGCTGTTGTCCTGTTTGGCAATAGCAATGCCCAAAAACAGGCAGAACACCATAATCTGTAGAATATTGGCATCATTGAGTGATTGAAAAACGTTGGTGGGGATCATGCCCAGAATGGTATCGAAAAATCCGGGCACGGCGCCTTTATCGGCATAATCATTGGAAAAGAAGTGTTGTGCCGCGCTCAGATCAAGCCCGGTACCAGGTTTGAAGACGGCACCCATGAGCAATGCCAGAGCAACGGCTGCAGCAGAAGTCAGCAGAAAGAAGCCGAAGGTTGTCAGGCCAATTTTTCCGGCCGCAGGACTGTCACCCAGATTGGCGGCACCCGCAATGATGGAGACCGCGATCAGCGGTATAACCAGCATTTTAATCAAATGTATAAATATTGCTCCGAGTGGTGCGAACATGGCTGCCTGTTGGCCCATGAGTGCACCGGCAACAGCGCCGATAATCATGGCAACCACTACCTGAAAGCCGATGTTTTTCACCATTTTTTGTATCTGAGCCATAGGCGGTTCTCCGTTTTTTTGTAACTGGCAAAAGTGATTACGACGCAGTTATAACGTCTGGCTGGCGGCGGATTATAGAGGTAATGTCCAGAAGTGCTGCAATTTTCCGTGTCAATCGTTAGAAAGAATGACAGTTATCAATGTTTTTGCTGGTTATCTGGCATATTTCGAGAAAGGTTTGTCGGTTATTGTCCGGCCGTTATTGATTTCACTATTAGTCTGGAAGTATTTATGTCGGGTTACTAGTGTGATGCAGGAATGCACCAAGGTGTCGGACCATACCATTGGCCATAGCCAATGTGATCCCCGAGAAAACAAGCGTTCTGATGATTCGGTGTTTCGCGCAACACGGCCAGATTTCTCGGGGCGACAATCAAAGAGACCAGGGCGATCTATTTGATATACGGGTTAATCGTGCTCATATCAGAAGCCTCAACCGCTCGCTAGAGGCCAAGATTGATCCGGTTCCGACCATCTGCCTTGGCACGGTAAAGTGCTGTATCAGCAGCGAAAATAAGCGCTTCTGGTGTCCGGTATTGACCCCCCTGATTACAGGCGATTCCCTGGCTGACGCTGATACTCAAATGGGCGTCGAGCTGCATGTCGGTAAACTTCAATGCGCAGATGGCTTTTTGTATATGCCGGGCCACGAGTTCTGCACCCTGTACCGGACAATGAGGCAATATCAGCACAAACTCTTCTCCGCCATAGCGTGCTGCCAGGCTGTCGTTGGAAGGCAGACAATCCTGTAATACCCGGGCAATTTTCTGCAGGCATTTATCACCATTCAGGTGACCGTATTGATCGTTAAAGGTTTTGAAGTAATCCACATCGATCAGAATCAGGCTGAGAGGTTGATGATTATTTATGCATTGATTCCAGCACTCCCCCAGTTTTTGCTCCAGATCGTAACGGTTGGGCAGTCCAGTCAGTTGGTCGGTGTAGGCCTGTTTACGTAATTCCCGATATTGGGCTTTATGTTGACTCAGGTTGTGCAGCACGCCGATAAAGAGGGGCGTAATACCCGTCATGCTCGTGGGCAGAAACGACAGTGACAGGTCTGCCTCGACCAAGGTGCCATCGATCCGGTTGATGACCACTTCCTTCGGACCATGGCTAAGTGGCTGGTTCTGATTGTTTTTCCAGTTGGCAAAAATATCCTGATACTGCTCGTAGTATTGGCTGGTCAGAAAGTAAAACCATTTCTGTCCCAGGAGCGATTCTGCCGGAGCTCCGAAAAATGTCACTCCCAGAGGGTTGATCATTTCAATAACCCCTTCGTCATTAACGATGAACACCCCTTCGGCAATATTATTAAGGATATTGTAAAAGAGACTGATCCGGTGACTTTGTACGGCCGGTAAGAACGTTTTGCTGAGTCGCACCTGGTTTGACAGAGGGCGATTGTTATTATCCTTTGAACAAGTGGTTTTGCTCATAACTGCCTCGCAAATCATTTTGCCTGCTGATGTGATGGGTGCACTGTAAAGAAAAATGATCTACCTAACCTTCCGGTATTCTTCTGAATGCTAATATATTGATTTTTAAGAGGTTTTTTTGTTGTTTGGCTGTTAAGAAAACAGTGCTTCAGGTCGTTGAAAAATAGCGGTAAGCGCTGGAGGAGCCGAGGTTGTTGGCAAGTTGGGAAAGATGGCCGATGACGACTGAAAGGTATGGTTCAATGTGTCGTCCGGCCAGGATGAATAATGGGCAACCCTTTAGTCAATTAGGGGCGTTTGTTTTTGATCCGAGGGTCCGGACTGGCATAGCGCTGCCCGGTCTTAACACTTTCGACTACCAGTTGCAGTCCGACATCTTCGTTATCTCTTGAGCCCTGATCCACGAGTACCAGGGTTTTTCCGTTGTCCTCGAAAGTGAACGTGATGTCATGGTTGAAATCGTCAGTGATCGCTGGTTTCTGCATGAAGTAACCAGGGCTTTCCAGCACGTAGCAGATTTCTGTGGGTTCTCCATGGACGGTGACGGAGCCATTGGTCGGTTGTTTGTTTTCATTGTAAAACACGAAAATCGGGGGAATGACCGATGTATCCACTGTTACATTGAATTTTATCTGTTGCATAGACTTCTCCTTCTCAATTGCGAACCATTACGGTTAGTGCGTCATGGAGCCGTTGGCGTATAAACGCCCACGCCCCGGTAAAAAAGTCCTGTTATTGCGCGCCACTGACAAGCATGAAGCTGACATCGGAAATGCCCATTTGTCGCAATGCTGCCACCTCGTTCTGAATCATCGATTGCTGACCCAGGCAATCGTGCGCCTGTACAAAGGGCATTAGATATTCAGCGCTGCGGCTTTTTTCGAGCAGGGGTTGCAGCAGTTCAACAGCTGCCTGACAGGCCTGCCGTTTATGCTCCCCATTTTGGTTTTGATCATCCAGCCGGGCACGCATCAACTTGAGTTCTGCCAGCGCCTGTAATGCGTAGCTGGAAAAAGTGTCGGTCGATTGTGCTACATCAAGCTGTGTCTCTGCCTGTTCGATAAGCACCTTGCTTTTCGACCAGTCACGTTTTACCTGATAGTACTGAATCGTGTCGATCAGGGTCGATGGATCAATCGCGGCATTTTCTAAAATGTGGCCCATGGACGCTTCAATCATGGCAGTCAGGTCCGCGTCGTCAGGATGCCCCTTGTTTGCCTGCAATAGTCGCTGGAAGGCTTTCAGTCCCAGCAGATAGTCCTGCCATCCGCTATTTTCAGGATCCTGAATCAATCCTTTTTCCATCATGGTGATGGCCTGGTCCACTTTATCACTGGCCTGATGATACTCAGTGCGGTAATGCAGCATTCTGGCCTGTTGGGTGTATGAGTAAGCCAGACTCTCAATAATGTTGGCATTGTCAGGTTCCCGCTCAAGTGCCTTCTCCAGTTCCTGCTGACCATTCAGGTTCAGCTCAATGGCCTGTTGCAGGTCACCAAGATGTTTGGCGACTGAGCCCAGCCATGACAGAGTGTCTGCCTGATTCATGTGTAGGGTTTCATCGTCGGGTTCCATCTGGATGGCCTGTCGGGTATAGGACAGTGAAGACTGGAATGCTGTTTGTGCCGCTGGATAATTCTGTTGTTCCAGATATAGGGAGCCCATCGTACTGTGGGCATCTGACAGTTCGAGAATGGCATCCAGGCTGTCGGGTGCCAGCGCATACATGCGCTCGCTGTAGTTCCGGTAGGTGTCAAACCATACCAGTGCGGCGTCCAGGTTCCAGTCATCATATTCAAGTTGACCGAGCCAGAAAGCGTTGGCTCCCGACTCCTTGAGCAGATCCAGATTGTCTTTTTGTTGCTGAACCAATCGTTGCAGCACAGAACTGGCTGCCTCAAAAGCCTGTCTGGCTTCATCAGTCCGGTCTCTTGAATAAGCCACTTCACCGATGGCTCCGAGGGTTTGTGCCTGATGAAACATCGACTTGAAGCTGAGGTCGTTTTTCAAAAAGGGCAGGAATGTATCCTGATTGCTTTGTTGCTCCAGACTACTGAAATAAGCCAGTGCCTCATTGCTGATACCATCGAGCAGGTCCATGCGTTTGACGCTTCTGAGCTTGTCGGCAAACTCACCGACCATGAAACCGAGCAGGTTTTCAGCTTCCAGACGTTTCTGACGAGCCAGGGTTTCAGCCTGATGGCTGCGGATGCTCATAAATACCGAAGTCAGTGTCAGTGTGCACAGCAACGCAATCACGGCCCGGTTGAGCCAATGCCGAAACTCTGCCCGTCTGGCCGAGGCTTTGATCAGTTCCCGTTCCGATACATCCAGCACAAACAGGTTTTGCTCCTGCAGTTCCTGTGCTTCCTGCAGAGGTTTTCCCTGTGCCAGTAGAAAATCCTGACTACGTTGTTCCTGTTGCCAGCGCTGTGCCTGTTGTTGCAACCGGGTTTTGACAGCCAGGCTGTCGCGATGGTCTCTGATCCATGTCTGTACCCGGGGCCAGTGTTGCCATAGTGCTTCGTGGCAGACGCTGAAACAGGGTTCATCATGATAAAGGTGTGAAACCAGTAGCCGGTGATCAATCAGTGCCTGCACCAGTTCTATCTGATCCGGATGTTGTAATTGCGCCCAGGCAGCGGTACGGCTGGTAATGCTTTTGCCATCGTCGGTCATGGTCAGCAGCATGGGCAGTATTCCGGACAGAGCTGCCTGGTGGTTAGCGGGCAAACTCAGGAAAATTTCTTCAGCCTTGCGACCAATCGCACCTTCTATTCCCCCCAGTTGCTGATAGACCGATACCAGTAGTTCATCATCAGAGGAGCGCTGCTGATACAAGGCTTCCAGGGTGTATTGCAGCATCGGCAGGGAGTCAGGATGGCCCGATGCGTCGGCACAGAGTATTTCGTCCAGTGGCATCTGTGTTACGGGGTCTCGTGCCCAGGCCAGCCCGGCAGCGGTAGCTGGCAGCCTGATCATCTGCATCAGTTCCAGTCGCGTGGGCGGCATAAGATCGAATACCGCGCCGCTGGCTTTTACCGCCATCAGGATCGGGTGACCCACGATCAGTGGATAAAAGTCATTTCGACAGGCACTGAAGATCAAGATGCAACCGGAGCGGGCCAGATAATCAATAATATTCAGAAATTGATCCCGCTCTTCCGTGCTGAATAGCGGTGAAGACAATAAGACTTCAAGACGATCGATAAACAGTGATAATTGGGGGTGAGCATAGCTTGTTTCCGTGACAGCGATGCGCTGCCGGCAGATATCAATGACCTCATCAATCTGTTCGGTAATCATTGTCACCAGTGTTTCGGCGCTGCACCCCTCGAATAACGGGGTGCCGTCAATTTCCCAATCCAGCATTGCCGCTGCCAGATCCATAAACAGCTGATGCTTACCAATATCTGCAAAGTCAAGACTCGTGTGTGACAATACCCCAATGCCATCATAACCTTTGCGATCTTCCAGAGCGGGAATAACCCCCGCATTCAGCAGAGATGATTTACCGCTGCCGCTGGGGCCAAGAATGAGACAGAATGTATGACCGTTACTGACCTGTCCGGAGAGCTGTTGCAACAATGTAACAATCTGTTCGTTGCGGCCAAAAAATACCGCAGCATCACCGCTGGAAAATGCGCGTAAGCCAGGAAATGGCGATTTGTTTTGCCATAGTTCGGTGACCGTTTCAGATGCAGGAAAACTTAATTCGGCAACAATACGGTAACCACGTTTACGAATGGTCTCGACATACAGGGGTTCACTGGGTTTATCCCCCAATGCCCGACGTAATTGATTGATGGCCTTGTGAACCGGGTTATCGCCGATCTCAGTATTGCCCCAGCATTGCTGGACAATTTCGTCAGCACTCAATGGTTGACCTTTCTGGCTCGACAGTGCTACCAGGACATCCATGACTCTTGGTTCAAGTTGGCGCACAGTTTCGCCACGACGAATCGTATTGGTCTTTGGTGATACCTGCCATTCACCAATGAAAAACGGATGGTCATTCATGTTGTAAACCCCTTAAGTGGCAAAATGGCCAACAGATACGCATTGTTTCGGGGCAACAATTTTAATAATGGCAGAACATGATCTGTCATTCGTACTTCCGTATTGGTCTTCAGGTAGATTCTGGTTGGAGATCTGTCAGCAGTCAGACATTAATGCCACCATAAAGGAGCTGTTGAAACTTTGTCAATCGCGATGCCGGATAAATTTTCAGTATCGGGTTTTCAGTTTGTATACTTATTAACCGACCAGTCTGGAATGCTGATTCTATATTGGTGTATCTGTGTCTCACAGAGAGCTGATAATGTTTGCATCAGGGTTGCCTGGGTTACTTATAAATATGACAAATATGCAACATGAGCCATGTTTGTTTTGCATGGTTTGATTGTTAACAAGACGTGAAAAATTTCATGCCGGGAACAATTTATGGCAACGAGGGTTGGCTCTTGACTCATCAGCATGTAAACCAAATCGGCATTTGTGGAAAAATTTTGCATTAGAAGATAATTTTTATGACTCAGAATAATTATTTTCGTCGCCAATGATGCGCTAGAAACCTGCTAAAGGCGATTGGTTATGGATGATGGGTGTCGGGTTACTCGCATAACTATGCATTACTCTGGCTTTTTCACTGACATCCACAGAGTACTCTTTAGTGTAAAAACAAAGGGTTGGAATTTTTTGTAGCAGGCGTGTTGAGTTTTCGAAGATATACTCCTGCTCATTCATATCTCAAAAAGTATATTAAATTATTTCTGACTGATTTATAAAACGCATGCAGCCAACAGCATGGTGTTTTTTAAGATGAATTCTGATCTGGTTATGTGTTCGATTTTTGACTTCCGGAAATTAACCATATGAATATTGCACAAAGATGTTGTTATTGTCTGTATAGGCACATGGATTTTATGCTGTTGCTGTACTTTAAATGTTTATGAGTGTTTTATTTGGTTTTCTCCGAAGAGGCTGCTTAACAGGAAAATTACTATGTCGTATGTAATCAGGGCATATAGTGACGCTGACCAGGAATCCGTTTTATCTGTTTGGGAAAGTGGTAACCGGCAGGCTCATCCATTCTTAAGCAACGAATTTATTCAACAGGTTCGCGAGATCATTCCGACGGATTACCTTCCAAACGCGGACACCTGGGTGGCTGAAGTGGATAAACAGGTGGTTGGTTTTATGTCTCTGCTGGGACATGAGGTGGGAGCTTTGTTTGTCGACCCGACGTATCAGGGGATGGGAATAGGCCGAGCATTGTTGGATAAACCCGCCACTCTGCACAGGACTCTGGAGCTTGAAGTATTTTGTGACAATCTCAAAGGTAAGCGATTTTATGACTTATATGGTTTTGAGGTGTTGTGTCGGAAACCTCATCCTGAGACCGGTTTTCCGGTATATCGTGTGAGATATACCGTCGCTGAATAAACGATTAATGATGTCAGAGAACAGTTGTCTGTGCCATGTTACGTAATGAGCCATGATCCATTTATCTACGACTAGAAATAGAAAATGATATTGGCCTTCTGCAGACAAGTTTTCGCCTTCAAGACCAATCTATTCAAACCGCTGTTGCCTGGATCACTGAGTTGTGCTGATTATGAGTACGACCTCACTTCTCCCTTCATTTTACCTGCCAGGACATTGCCTGAACGCGTTGCAATACTGTGTTCATAGAGGCATTCTGTAAGTTCCGGGGGATAAGCAGGGGCTAAAATACTCACCATGGGTCGAATGTGGAATCCTTAGCATCGGTTCAAAGGGGGATAGAGTTCGATGCTGTCGGTCAAGTGTCAGTGTAAATAAACTCATGCTGGCTCACATTAATTGATTTTCTAATTCCTTAATCACCGACATTTTTTGCACCGGGCCTCTTTTTTAATACAATTGTTCTGTTCATAGTCAAGGATATAGCGGGTAACGGAATGCAGCTAAACGACACGATTCATTTAAAAACAGCCTATTGCCAAGTCTTGGACCGGCTATTGCGGCGTATCCGAATAGATGTCGCCTTTTCCCTCATACCACCACCACCGTACCATGTCATGTCCCTTGCAGGACTTTGCTTTTATGGCAGAGTCGGAAATACCTGCCTTCGCAATGAAAGGCAGGTGCATAACTTTTATACCGACACCCCCCAAAAGTACGGGATGTTTCCGTTTTTATTGAGCTTTCAGCGATTGAGGAGCAAGGATTGATGAGCATTATCGGCATTGACCTGGGAACTACAAACAGTGCCTGTGGATATTGGAAAGAAGATGGAATTGAGTTGATACCCAATCGGTTTGGTGAATACCTTACGCCGTCCGTTGTGGGAATCGATGAAACCGGAGAGCTGATTGTGGGCAAGTTTGCCAAGATCCGTCGTATGGTGGAACCGGCATCCTGTGCTGCTACGTTCAAACGTTATATGGGGAGCAGGCAACAGATCAAACTGGGACAGCAGGTTTATTCCCCCGTTGAGTTATCCGCCATGGTATTGAAAAGCCTGCGGGATGATGCCGAGGTATTTCTTGGGGAGCCGGTCAGTGAAGCCATTATCAGTGTCCCTGCTTACTTTAATGACATTCAACGCAAGGCAACCAAAGCAGCGGCTGAACTGATCGGCCTGAAAGTGGATCGTCTGATCAATGAACCAACCGCTGCGGCGCTAGCGTACGGCCTGCACGAAAAACCTGAAGACGCTAAATTCATCATCCTCGATCTAGGGGGCGGTACGTTTGACGTGTCGTTGATGGAATATTTTGATGGTGTACTTGAAGTGCATGCCACGGCCGGTGACAACTTTCTCGGTGGTGAGGATTTTCTGGAGATTTTGGTTGATTTGTATCTGAGCAAACTTGGGCGTACACAGCAGGGATTGTCCAGAGTACAGGTTCGCCAGTTATATGCCACGCTGGAACAGGCCAAGCACACTTTAAGTACTGAGCGGGCCGTTAAGATACCCGGTTTTCTGTCATCGAGTGATGTTGATATTGACATCACCCGGGATGAATTTGCTCATGCCAGTCAGCCGCTGCTGGCCCGTATTCAGGTGCCGATCGAACGAACACTGCGGGATGCTGGTACCCACCCTGATGAGCTGAGCGAAATCATTCTGGTGGGAGGAGCCACCCGGATGCAGGTGTTTCGCTCTCTGGTGGCAAGACTGTTTCAGCGTATGCCATCGATTCATCTTGATCCCGATCTTATTGTTGCCCGTGGAACTGCAATTCAGGCCGGCCTGAAAGAAAAAAACCAGGCTTTGGAGGATGTTGTTCTGACAGATGTCTGCCCCTACAGTCTGGGGACTGCTGTGATTAACGATAATGATCAGCGGGGAGATATGGGGGCACTGTTTTCACCGATCATTGAACGTAACTGCACTGTGCCTGTCAGTATCGTCCGGCGTTATTACACGGCGGCTGATCATCAGAAAAAAATTCTGGTGGATGTATATCAGGGTGAAAGCCGGTTGGTGAAGAACAATATCAAACTTGGCGGTCTTGAGGTGAAAGTACCGACGGGCCGGCGAGGTGAAGAGTCCATTGATGTGCGCTTCAGTTATGACATGAACGGATTATTGGAAGTGGATGTGACAGTTGTATCCACAGGGCTAAAGACCAGTATGCTGATTCAGAATGCGGATTCCAATCTCACTGAAAAGGAGTTGATCGACAGCAGCGAACGTCTTGCAGCGCTGAAATTCCACCCACGCGATCTGGAAATGAACAAGGAACTGATTGCCCGGGCGGAGAGACTATATGAAAGCAGTCTGGAAGAAGATCGGATCGAAATTCAGCACCTTATTCGCTACTTTGAGTCCGAACTGGAAACCCAGATTCCCCATCGGGTGGAGGCCGCGACGCAGCAGTTTGTCCGTTTCTTGGAAGCGTTGGAATCCAACAGCATTTTTTAGTGAGGGAGGATTATGTCAGCCTGGACCGTTCTGGGAATAGAACCTACCGATGATGCCAGAGCCATCAAGCTTGCTTACTCGTCGGCGCTGAAAAAATGCCGACCTGATGAGGATCCTGATGGCTTTCAGGCCCTGCACCGGGCTTATAAAACCCTGAGTCGTCAGGTTGGCAAATCATCCGCCGTTAAAGCAGCCAGTCAGGTAGAGGATGATCCGGTACCAGCTGATACCTCGTCTGCTGTTGTGCCGACGCCTGAAAACGTTGCTGCCGTTATTACTGCTGCCAGGGTTGAGGATGATGCCGATTCGTGGGCTCCTGAAGCTGATCAGCCGGTTGTGATCCTGTCGCCCGTATTTGATGATGTCGAAACCACACAGCAGGTAGCACACATTGAAGTACAGACGCTGGTGGATGAACTGTATGAATTACTTTGCCAGTTTGCTGAAGCGGGTTTTGAGCGCTCCCTACAGCGACTGGCATATCAGGCACTTGATCTGACTTTGTTGGAACAACGGCGCTTTACTGTCGAAACGTTTGAATGTCTGCTGCGGTTGGAGCGGAAAGTACCGGTGGTATACCGGAACCTGTTTGACAGCGAGGCGTTGTATACGTTGTTGCAGCAGATGAACTGGTTACAGCAGCGGACATTGCTGGAGCAGGAATGTGATCTGAATGAGACTGATCGACAGCTGACACTGATCCAGGAGTATCTTAAAAAGCATCAACGTGGCCTGCTTCGTGATCAGCGTGAACGGAAAGCGCGGCAGCGTCAACAGGCGGCTGAGGCCATTCAGCAGCAGGCGATGGAGTTCAACAAGCAGAAAGCTGCTATGGCTAATCGTTGTCTGGCCTACCTGCTGGATCTCATGCTTGTCAATCTGGGTGCGGTATTATTTGCCGGATTGCTGACCTTCAATGTTCCGGAAAGGTCTTTGGGAACAATGGTGCTGATGGAACTGGCCGGCTATTTCACCTACTTTATTTTCTTCGAGTATCAATACGGCTGTACTCCCATGAAACGCCTGTTAAGGATGACAGTTATCAACCGTGCGGGCGGGAATCCAGGGTTCTGGCATATCGTATGGCGTACTTTCAGTCTGTTTCTATCGTTTATCACGCTCAAGTTGTTTTTTATCCATTTGTATTTCTGGTGGTCTAAAAAAGGAGCCTTGCACGATACTTTCAGTCGGACTTATGTGATTAAACGGGCTCGTTCATAACAGGCTCGAAACTGTCAGAAAATAATCTTGTCTAATGTTGGTATCAGCATTACTGAGGGCAGACCTCCAAAGATACGATTGGATTATCGACATGCTGTCCGGGTAAGGTTGTTCATGTATTCGGTGAATGAAATGTCTAGCCAGCAATCTTCCTCTCCAACGGATTTATCAATGTCTGTCAGTCAAAAAAGCACTCTATCGTCATTCTTGTCTCATCCGGGCTTTCGCAAGCTTGTGTTCATAGTGATATTAACCGCGACGGTTGCTTTGGTTACCGGGCTTTATCTTTCCGTTGCGATGACTATGGCCGCGACATTGACGGTGTTTTGCATTGCCATGTGGGCGACTTCGGTAATGCCGGAGTATTGGACATCGCTGTTGTTTTTCCTGGTGGCGATCGTGCTACATATGGCGCCGGTACAGACGGTATTTTCCGGCTTTTATTCTTCGCCGTTCTGGTTGTTGTTCAGTGGCATGGTGTTGGGGGCAGCTATTCGCCATACCCGGCTGGACCAACGGGTTGCCAGACAGTTTTCCGGCATGCTTGGTCAACGTTATCGCAGTGTTATTGGTAGTATCGTGATATTGGCTCTGTTGCTGGCGTTTGTTATGCCATCGGCCATGGGGCGTATCGTACTGATTGTGCCAATTGTTCTCGCCCTGGCTGATCATCTGGGTTACGGGTCGGGCTCCAAGGGACGTACGGGAATGGTGCTGGCGGCATCTCTGGGAACCTTTTTGCCGGCATTTTCTATTTTGCCGTCCAATACACCTAATATGATTCTGGCGGCCATGGTTGAGAATCTGCATGGGTTACAAATCAGTTATTGGGATTATCTTTTACTGCATTTCCCTGTTCTTGGAGTGTTCAAGGCCATACTACTGGTGATGTTGATCCTGTGGCTGTATCCGGACCGTGATCCTTTGCTGCCACAGGCGGGCAATGCTGTCGAAGTAACGCCACTAACACCCCCGGAACGAAAACTGATAATCGTGCTGGGGCTCAGTTTGCTGCTTTGGCTGACTGATGCGATTCATCATGTATCACCCGGTTGGATAGGGTTAGCTGCGGCACTGTATTGTCTGGCGCCAATTTCCGGACTGACCAAGGCAAAATGCCTGAATACTGAAATTAACTTTGCTTCGTTATTTTTTGTTGCCGGAATCATCGGTTTGGGAGCGGTTATTTCTGCCAGCGGGCTTGGCGAGATCCTGGTGAGAAATCTGAGTGGTCATGCTCATTTTGCCAGTGACCGGCCATTGTGGAATATAGGTGCTTTGACAGTCATTTCCACAATAGTCGCCATGGTCACCAATTTGCCAGGTATTCCGGCCGTTATGACACCGTTGGCGTCAGATCTTGCCAGTCTGACGGGTTTACCGTTGACCACAGTGTTGATGACCCAGGTGTTGGCATTTTCCAACGTATTCATGCCTTACCAGGCGCCCCCTCTGATCACTGCCATGTCGGTTGGAAATCTTCCAATGCGTGTCGTGACCAGCATGTGTGTGACTCTGTTTGTGATCGGTATTGTGATCGTGGCACCGTTGGATCTGCTGTGGTGGCATATACTGGGGTTATTCTGATAAAACCTGACAACCTGCTACCACAGGCATCTGTAATTTCATGGAAATTCATCAACTCAAGACGTTTATGACGGTTGCTCGTGAGGGCAGTATTTCCCGGGCCGCGGAAACGCTTTGTCTCAGTCAGCCTGCCGTGAGTGCGCATATCAAAGCCATTGAGGATACGTTCGGACTGATCCTGTTTGAGCGGACGCCACGTGGCATGAGTCTGACCCGAGAGGGGGAGCAGTTGTTGCGAAAGACTGAACAGACCCTGGGGGCGCATCAGGACCTGCTCACAGAGGCCGCCCGTTTAAAGGGACGGCTTAACGGCAAACTGCACATCGGTAATTCCAGTACGGCCAGCACAGAAGCATTGGGGCGGTTGATGATCGCGTTGTCAGAACGGTGCCCGGAAGTGGAGCTGGTGGTACAACATGGCAATACCGCAGAACTGCTAAAAGGGATTCGCAACGGCAGCCTGGACGCTGGTTTCTACAATGACAGCCATTTGCCAGATGAAGATATCAGCAGTCTGGAAGTGGGGCGGTTTAGTATTTTTCTGGCAGCACCTCCGGGGCTGGTGGACACTTCCGAGCCGGTCGATTGGCAGGCGCTGGCGCAGTTACCCTGGATTTGCCCAACGGTCCAAAGCTGTTGTAAGCAAGCGGCAGATCACCTGTTCGAAGCACATAACATTCGCCCACAACGGATTATCAGTATTGACCGTGAAGCGGTTACCCGAACTCTGATCGGAGGGGGTGTTGGGGTTGGTTTGCTCCATGCGGATAGCGCCAGAGAGGCACAGCTGAGGGGTGAGATTGAAATTATTTGTGAGGCACAAAAGCATGTCAGGGTTTTATTCGCCCATACCCGCAAGCGTGTGCATGATCCGTTGCTGATGATGGCCAGGTCGATTCTGCAGACTGAGCATGGCTGACAGCCGGCTCGTAGATTTCTAAAAAAGCGTGGTTGTCCAAATGTGTTGTCCCCGCATGATGCGGGGACGATCAAGGTTGCCGGGCAGGTGCCCGGCAACCGTTAATGTCGGAACGGGTTATTCCCGAACCAGATCAACCGTAATGGTTCCCAGATTTCCTGGTGTGCTGCTGTCGGTACCGATTGAGAATGCACCATAGTAACGATCACCAGCTACTGAGCCAGGTAGGTTGAAGGCGATGTCAGCGGCAAATTCCTCACCTGCAGGTACTGACGTTGGAATGGTCACTGTCATATTGCCTTGATCCATGTCTTCAACGACAGCAGTGTGTACTGTCACTGCAGAGGGATCGGTGTGCCCGGCTTCCCAGTTTTGAACCAGTACCCATAACGTTGTGGCTGGCACTTCAGACAGACTGATATACTCAAGAGCGTAGCCCGTCGCACTGCTGGCTATCATAGTTGCCTGGCTTGGGGTATCACCAAGGCCCACAAACAAGTCCATGTCACCTGATTCAGATGCGGTAATCTCGGCAACAAAGCGGGCGGCTCCGTTGGGGATGTCGACTGTGAAGAAAAACGCGCCATCCTCGGCGGTTTCATAACCATCAAACGGATTGCCGCTGGTGGGGTCTGATATCAGGGCTGCGCTGGTTGCTTCTGACTTCGTCAAGCCAATAACATTAATGTCAGCCGCCGTAATTTCCACAGCTTTCAATCCTTCCAGAGATGTCACATCAGCTTCAACGGCAGTGGTAATTTCAACAGCAGCAGGCAGATTGCTTAAACTAGACAGGGCTGCCAGAGGGAAGTGTACATCCGGTATGCCGTGGGTCAGTGATTTGATGCCAACCTGGGTAAACTGCCAGTCGCCAGCTGGTACATCGGATACATCGACCATGAAGCTCAGTTCGATACTTTCACCTGGGTTCAGGGAGAAAGAAGACGGAGTGACTGTGACGCCATCTTTAAGCGTGGCTTTCCAGCGAGTGGTTTTATGACTGACGTTGGTCACGGTGCGTGTCCAGCTGCAGTTGACGACACAAGAACCCTGTCCTAAAGAGGCCAGGTTCAATGTTGCCGGATCTCCGTTTATATACGGGTCGGCTTCCAGGAAATTGCTGGCGGTTTCGTCCAATACCAGTGCAGCACGTGCCGCAATTGCCAGGTCTACCCGACCAGCACCTACGTCAAATGGATCTGCGATGGTGACGCCATCTTCTTTATAGTGCATGGTGTTGGCGGTAGTCATCAGGGCTGATTGGATCTGCATGGGGGTCCAGTCTGGATGCAACGCTTTCATCAGTGCTCCGGAACCGGCAATGTGCGGGCTCGACATTGAGGTGCCCTGGATGATGTTGTAATCCTGTTCCAGGTCGCTGTAATCCTCGTTGTATGCAGCAAAAATAGCACGACCAGGCGCTGTGATATTGGGCTTGATGATGCTGCTCAGGGACGGATTTGAGCCTTTGGAGCTGAAATATGCCAGGACATCAGCATATTCATTGGCGATAACTGGAGTGGTACCGGAAATCGTGCCCATATGTTCTTTGCCTGTGCTCAGCCATTCGCGCAATTTGGCTGCGTCGGTGTACATGATATGTACGGCAGGAATATAGTGAGTATCTGCTTCCCAGTAACCTGTGCCATCGGGGGTGGTATTTGGACGTGTCAGAATTAGAGCACCACCACCGTTTTTGGCGACGTTTTGACCTTTTTCTACACGGGCAATCTCACCGGCATCACACAACACGATTTCACCATCAAATTTGGCGGTGAACTGGTCTTCCAGACACAGAGGGTTGCCGTAATCAGTGGCATCAAGAATAACTGCCGGCCCATAACCTTCAGACATTGCCTGACCGATGATATCCGCTGGGGGAGTGGTGTCTCCACCGGTCAGGTCAACCAGGGCACTTTTGTACATGTAGTTATGCGAGCTGGACGCAACTGCAGTGATCCAGGGAGCGTCGGCCGGAGAACCCAGGGTTTCAGGGGCTGGGCCGCTGTTACCCGCAGAAGTGGCAACAAAGATACCGGCATCCATTGCAGTCAGATAAGCCAGAGAGGTTTGGTTGACCCAGGGATCATCGGCACCACCACCGATGGAATAGTTGATGACATCGACGCCATCCTGGATAGCGCGATCAATGGCGAAGAGAATGGCTGAAGTATAGCAGCCATTTTCATCACAGACGTTGTAAGCGATGATGTTGGCATGAGGAGCTACGCCAGCGATATCTTTGGTGATGGTGTAACCAGAAGGTGCTTTAACGGTTGCATTAAATACAATGTTTCCGGCGCTGGTACCTGCAGTATGAGAACCGTGACCTTCCTTATCTCTTGGGCTGCCATCGTGAACTGTCGGGTGTCCCCAGGCTCCGATCAGCTTGTCATTACAGGGGAATGTGGCGTCATAAACCGTTTCACTGGGGTTACATACACCGACATACGAATCCAGAGGGTTAGCGACTTTGTAGCCGTCGCCACCGCGGGCGGCAAACGAATCACTGGTCGGATTAATACCGGTATCGATAATGCCGACGATAACGCCTTCCCCCATGGTGCCTTTCATTTGGCCTACGCCTTTCCACACCTGCGGTGCGTTGATCCAGGCAAAACCACCCTCCCAGTAACAGCCAGCCAGCCCCAGTACTGCAAGCATTGACGCCAGGCGGGCATGGGTTTTACTGAATCTGCCTGAACGGTAGGCCCAGAAAATCAGCGCCAGGGTTAATAGCAAAGTGGCAGCTGTCAGGTAAACCCAGTTGGAGTTATCCTGACTCGGTTGAGCATAACCATCCAGTATGCTGTCGTTGGATTCCAGTTGATGCAACTGATCTTTTTGTATGCTCTTGATATCTTTCAGTATTGAAATTTTCTGTGCTTCGGCAGACGTTAATTCAATCACTACTGCGTTGACGGCCGTTTGCAGGGTTTGAACTCGTGTTACACTGCGGCCCAGTGTTTTTTCGATATTGGCAATTAACTCTTCCTGGCTGTTTTCCAGATATCCTCGATAAGCCTGGGCCGTTGAGGATTTTACATTCAGCTTGGTTTTGCCTTCGGTGCTGGTGGCGTCATAACCATCGATACCTCCGCGGTAGCGGGCGATAGAAGGCGCAATACCGGAAATAATATAGCGCTCCATCGGTACCGCAAATGCCCGGGAGAACGTGGAAGCGGAGCCGGAACTGGCATCGATCGTTTTTTCGATAACATCGCGACTTGCGGGTCTGGATTTATCGACCACCTTGATGTCAGCAAACGACTGTGGCGCCAGGCTTCCAAATCCGATGGCCAGTGCGAGTAGCACTGGCACTTTACGGATCAGTGGCGGTTGTTTTTTATTGAGCATGCTTGGATCCTTTTTGAAATGATTTCTAAGTCTTATAAGTAACTCTCAGGAAACCATGAGAACTGCGGTAAAGTCAGACAGGAAAGAAGGCGTTTTGTGCCCGAACGGAACAATTTCCATTCGCACACTACTTACCCGACAAATACAATGCCCTTCCTGCTTGCCTGTATAACGTTACCCAATTTCTGAGTATTCCTGAGTGGCCGCTGGCGTTGATCCTGTCTGCCGGGGCAGATGGACCGGACACTGGCCTGGGTCTTGGACTGGAAGAAGTGAATGACTATCTTACCGACTACATCCATGCATGGCTGACATGTGATCAGCTCAGAACGCAAGCTAACAGGATGCAATATTTTTGTGATCAGGCATATCGAAAAAATGAGATCTGCCGCACTTTTTTCTAATTTGGTGTTGCCGATTGTGTACGCATTGTTCGTTTGGTTTTACACCAGAATTTTTTTTGATAATCAGGAGTAATCAGCATGTTTGGTTTTTTGAAAAAAATGATGGGTGGAGGTGTTGCTTCTGCCCCTTCAGAGTCAATGGAATATAAAGGCTATACGATAACTGCCTGTCCCATTCCGGAAGGAGGACATAATTATCGGGTATGTGGTGTTATTAGTAAGGACGGACAGGAAAAGAAATTTATCCGCAGTGATTTGATTCCTGATCCTAAAATGGCCTGCGATATTACGATGGACAAAGCCATGGTAATTATCAATCAACAGGGCGACAAAATATTCACGCTAAACAATATTTAGTCAGGACACCCTATTTTGCCAGGCTTAAAAACATTAACTGAACTTCCGCCGTTGTCTTTGTATATCCATTTTCCATGGTGTGTACGGAAATGTCCTTACTGTGATTTTAATTCACACGCAGTGATGGATGGGCTGCCGGAAGCAGAATATATTGATGCATTGCTGGCAAATTTCCGGGTCTACGAGAAATGGCTTGAAGGCAGGGAACTTCAGTCAATCTTCATGGGTGGGGGAACGCCCAGTCTTTTCTCCGCGGATTCTATCGCCAGATTGTTGCATTCATTAAGTCAGTGGGTCCATTTTAGTGCAGATTGTGAGATTACCATGGAAGCGAATCCGGGTACTTTTGAGCAACTCAAATTTGCCCGGTTTCGACAGGCCGGCATCAATCGGCTGTCGATAGGTATACAAAGTTTTGCCGATATACAGTTGCAGCATTTGGGGCGAATTCACTCTGCGGATGAGGCTCTCAAAGCAGTGGCGATGGCACGGTCAGCCGGTTTTGACAACCTTAATATCGACCTGATGCATGGACTGCCCGGACAGACTCTGGAGCTGGCCATGGCGGATTTGCAGCAGGCCATTGACTTGCATCCGGAGCATATCAGTTGGTACCAGCTAACCATTGAAAAAAACACGGAGTTTTTCAGTCGACCGCCCATATTGCCTGAAGATGAACTATTGTGGAGCATTCAAGAACAAGGACAGAGCTTGATGGCTAAACATGGTTACCAGCAATATGAAGTTTCGGCATACAGCCTGTCTGATCGTCAATCCAGGCATAACTGTAACTATTGGTCGTTTGGTGATTACATAGGTATTGGCGCCGGAGCACACGGGAAGCTCACATCTATATCAAAACAGGGGATATTTCGGACTCAGGAAACCCGTTTGCCTAAGGACTATATGGCAAAAATTCATACATTGGTGCCGGGATTAAAACAGGTTCCCCCGGAAGAACTGCCATTTGAATTTATGATGAATATTCTGCGCCTGAAAGAAGGTGGTGATATATCACTTCTGGAGCGCAGAACGGGTATTCCTTTTGCGCGGGTCGAAGATATTTGGCGTAAATTGCAATATCAGGGGCTGGTAATGTCGGATCGATTGGCGACCACAGATCAGGGATTTCTATTCTTAAACCGTGTACTGGATAACTTTCTGGAGGTCGATGCTTTATGAGGAGTGCTGATCCAGCCATCCCTGTAAAATAATCTGGGCAGCCAGAGCATCGACCTGTTGGCTGCGAAAGTCATGATTGCCTCTGTTATTTTCCAGTAACATCCCTTTGGCTTCATAGCTGCTGAGACGTTCATCAAAACTGTAAGCCGGCAAACCAAAACGTCCATGGAGTCGATTTTTGAATTTGTTGGCTCTTTGGCTGAGTTCGCTGACAGAACCATCCATGTTGAGGGGGTTGCCGATAATCAGAGCATCGGGACGCCACTGCTGTATCAGTTCTGCAATTTCATCCCAGTTCGGGATGCCGTCTCTGGCGCGAAGTACTTTCAGGGCTTTGGCGGTGTTGGTGACACGTTGCCCATAGGCAACGCCTATCCATGACGTTCCGTAATCAAAGCCCAGGTAGGTCTGTTCTGCTTTGAGATCAGCCATTAATTGCCCAGCTCAAGCTTGGTGCGAAAACGCCAGGTTCGGATAATCTCCAGTTCGTCGGTGTTTTCCTTGATGCTGTCTGGAAACGGTTTAAACGGAGAGGCCAGGCGAACGATACGTTTGGCGGCGTCATCCAGCAATTGATGCCCTGAAGATCCCAGTATTTCGATACGCTTGACGGTGCCGTTAGGCAGTAATGAAACTAACATACGGACGTCTCCAGTCATCTTTCGCTGGCGTGCTTCGTCCGGGTAGTTCAGATTACCAATTCGCTCTATCTTTTGTAGCCATTCATATAAATAAGCAGCATCTTCTGCCTGCTTGGTGGACAGTGCAGAAAGGGTTCTTATTCGTGGGCGATTGGCATAACGCTGTCGCATGTCCGACAGTGCTGCTTTTAACGTGGCAATATCCTGGGTTTGCTGCAATACGATTTGGTCAACATCGGAATTGGCTTCCGGCTGTTCATCTGCCTGTTGCTGGCTTTCCTCTATTTTTTGGCTACCGGCGGTGGTTGTGATGATTCTGGCCTGGGACTCATGCTGTTGCTTGATTAGCAGGTTTTGCTGCTCAGTATTGACGTTTTGAATGCTGTTATCCTCGAACTCTGAGGTCTCTGTGGTCTGTAACAGTTTGGCTTCATCTTCAGTACCGCTGCCCTGTTGATTTGACTGAGCCAGAAAATCAGCCTTCTCTGGTTCAACGTCGGAAGTATGATAAACCAGAGTAACATCCAATGATGGGTCCGGTTTGGTGCTGGAGCCCAAATTAAAACTGATGCCGAAAACCAGCATCGCGTGAACTGCGGCGGCAAGAAAAATGGTAAACGTAAGCCTGTCGCCGGCACCTACCGAAACACTCATTGAGACTTCCTGTTCAATTTACTTTCAATAACCTGCATTAACATACCTGCAATGTTGGTGTTATACGCTTTATCAATTTCCCGGATACAGGTTGGGCTGGTGACATTAATTTCCGTCAGATAGTCACCGATCACGTCCAGTCCGACAAATAACAGCCCTTTTTGCTTAAGGGTTGGACCAATTTGTTTGGCAATCCAGAGGTCTCTTTCTGTCAGCGGTCTCGCTTCGCCACGGCCGCCTGCGGCAAGATTGCCTCTGGTTTCTCCTTGTGGTGGAATTCTGGCCAGACAATAGGGTACAGGTTCGCCATCTATCATCAGAATGCGCTTGTCACCATTGACGATCTCAGGAATATAGCGTTGGGCCATGATCAGTGAGCGACCATATTGGGTAAGTGTTTCAAGTATCACACTGACATTAGGATCATCTTCTTTAGCGCGAAAAATTGAGGTGCCTCCCATGCCATCAAGAGGTTTAAATATCACATCTTTGTGTTTTTGATGAAATTCTTTAAGTTGGGTGTGATTTTTGCTAACCAATAGCGGCGGGCAACAGTGGGGGAAGTGAGTTGCAAATATTTTCTCGTTGCAATCCCTCAGGCTTTGTGGCTTGTTAACTATAAGTGTGCCAGACTTCTCCGCCAGCTCAAGGATGTAAGTACTATAAATATATTCCGGATCAAAAGGGGGATCCTTGCGCATGAGAACCACATCCAGGTCTGAGATGGGTTTTTTTTGTTTGTCTCCGAGGGTGTAAAAATTGTCTGGATCATGACTGACGCTGAGTTCTGCCATGTTGGCCACAGGTAGACCCTCATCAATGCACAGGTCAGACTGCTCCATATAATAGAGTTGCCAGCCCTTCTCCTGTGCGGCCCATAACATGGCCAGAGAAGAGTCTTTTTTGTAGTTAATGGTGTGAATGGGGTCCATCACGATGCCAACAGCGACCGTCATGCTCTGTTTCCTCCAGGTTAGGATCTCTCATATTATCGAAATTTGCGCTACATTAATAAGGGTTGTTATTGAATAAATCAGCACTGGTTAGCGAAAATTATCAGGGTTTACAGAAGGTTATAGCCGACAACTAGAATCTGTGATAAAAATGACTGCCTTTACGTATGGCCCAGGCTTAAACCGTGTAGGCTTTACGCATTTGTTATCCACACATATTTACTGGGAACAACGGGTGTTCTATGGACAATTTTGAGAACCTGAAGGTTATGGTTATCGACGACAGTAAGACCATCCGCCGGACGGCCGAAACACTTCTCAAAAAAGTTGGCTGTGAGGTTTTTACTGCGACTGATGGGTTCGACGCGTTAGCCAAAATAGCAGACACAAAGCCAAATATCATTTTTGTCGATATCATGATGCCGCGTTTGGACGGTTATCAGACATGTGCATTAATCAAAAACAATTCGTCTTTTAAAAACACGCCCGTCATCATGTTATCCAGTAAAGATGGACTGTTTGATAAAGCGAAAGGACGAATAGTTGGTTCTGACCAATATCTTACCAAACCGTTTGGTAAAGAAGAGTTACTTGGTGCCATTCGGCAACACATTAAAGACTAGAATAACTAACTAAAAACAAGTCACACACCGTAATGAGATGAAATGATGGCAAGAATTTTGATAGTAGATGATTCTCCGACGGAAACCTTCGCCTTCAAAGAAATGCTGGAGCGGCATGGCCACAGCGTTTTAACAGCCGAAAATGGTGCCGATGGAGTTGCTTTGGCTCGTCAAGAGCTACCGGATGTCGTGCTTATGGACATTGTTATGCCTGGTCTTAATGGCTTTCAGGCAACACGGCAGTTGACAAAGGGGGCTGATACGGCGCATATCCCGGTGATTATTGTCACCACCAAGGATCAGGAAACTGATCGGGTTTGGGGACGCCGCCAGGGGGCATCGGGGTATCTGGTTAAACCCGTTGCCGAGCAGGAGCTGGTGGATACGATCAATGCAGTACTTGCAGGGAAAAGCCAAGAATAATAGCTATGTCCGATTCTATTACACCCTTTCAGTTGCTCAGGCAGATTGCTGATTCCAGTAGAAGTGCAGCCAGTCAGCTCCCGGCGCAAAGGGAGATCAGAGCGCTATGGTCGGGTATCGGTTTTACCGTTGCCGGTCGTCAATATGTTGCCCCCATGAATGAAATCTCAGAAATTCTATCGGTTCCAGGCTATACCAGGTTGCCAGGTGTCAAACCTTGGGTAAATGGTGTGGCCAATGTTCGTGGTCGTCTGGTTCCTATTATCGATTTCGTGAGTTTTCTGGGTGAACGTTCAAGTGCGACTTTGAAAACCAAGCGAATTCTTGTGATTGATTATGAAGAGATGATCAATGGCATCGTGGTGGACTCAGTCGAAGGTATGCAACATTTTCCTGTAGATACGTTTTCCGCAGAAATGGCACCTGAGATTCCAGAAAGTTTGCAACCTTTTTCCGATGGTCACTATGTTCTCAATAATAAAGTATGGTCTGTATTCAGCCTGCAGAGAATGATGGTGTCAGAAGAATTTATGGCCGTTGCAGTGTAATTTTGAATGTGTCGGCATTTTGGGTTTCTTGAAGTAAAACCAAGTGCATGGCTTGTTGTTAATCGCTCAAGCGAACTGGAGTTCGAAAATGAGACAAAAAAGCGGTAATTACCTTTCGGTAATAGGAATTAACCGACTATACGCCATCCTTTTTGTATTGTTGGTGTTAGTGATAGCAGTAACGGTTGTAGTGTTCATCCGGTTGTCCACCTACAACAGGTACGACTCTGAATATCTGCAGCATGTAGGTGAATTACGAGTGTTATCACAGCAGATAGCGAAGGATGCCTCAGAGGCAGCTTCTGGTCAGGCGGAAGCTTTTCGCTCGTTGCAGGAGTCCAGAACAAAATTCCAGGCACGTTGGGATTATATTGTAAATGGTAACGAGCAGACCAGTCTGCCAGGTGCGGATGCGTCCTACCATAACCTTCAATCGTTACAGGAAGTGTGGGATCGGGCAAAACTCAATGCTGATCAGATCATTGCTTCGCAGTCTACGATTCTGGCATTGCACGAAGTTGCCTCAACCATGAGTGAGAAAATTCCTGAGCTTCAGGTTGAGTATGATGAAGTTGTTGAAACCATGCTTGATATTGGATCGGCTTCTTCACAAATTGCTGTTGCACAACGTCAGTCCTGGTTGGCCGAACGTATTATCCGTTCGGTGAACAAAGTATTGAGTGGTGGCGAAGGCGCAGTAATGGCGGCAGACTCATTTGGTCGTGACGCTACTTTGTTTGGCCGGGTGTTGACTGGCATGTTGGAAGGCAACAGCAGCCTGGGTATTACCAAGGTCGTGGATAAGAATGCGGTTGCAGCATTACAGGATATTAAGACTAAGTTTGAGTTCGTGAACGGGTCCGTTGACCAGATTCTTGAAACCTCTCCAGAACTTTTCCAGGTTAGAGAGGCTGCCAGTTCTATTTCCAATGATTCTTCCGCATTACTTAAGCTGGCAACCAGTTTGTCAGACTCTTTCGTGAATTATTCCAGTCAGCGTTTCCTCAAGGACTATATGGTGTGGCCATTAGGTGGTATCGCTATCCTTCTGATTGCCTCTATTGCTGGTCTGTTTATTCGTGATACTCAGCTTGACCTTAAAGATACAGCCGAAACCAACGAACAGAACCAGAACGCAATTTTACGTCTTTTGGACGAACTGGCCGATCTTGCGGATGGTGACCTGACGACTGAAGCAACGGTAACCGAAGATTTTACGGGTGCGATTGCTGACTCCATTAACTTTGCGATTGACCAGATGCGTGGTCTGGTATCTGCGATTAACGCGACTGCAGTACAGGTATCTTCAGCTGCCCAGGAAACACAGGCTACTGCAATGCATCTTGCTGAGGCATCTGAACATCAGGCTCAGGAAATTGCCGGAGCTTCCGCCGCTGTAAACGAAATGGCGGTATCTATTGACCAGGTATCTGCCAACGCCGCTGAATCATCTGCGGTTGCGGAGCGGTCGGTTGCGATCGCCAAAAAAGGTGCTGACGTGGTACAGGCAACGATCAACGGCATGGATAACATCCGTGAGCAGATTCAGGAAACAGCGAAACGTATTAAGCGGTTGGGTGAATCCTCCCAGGAAATTGGTGATATCGTATCGTTGATTAATGACATTGCCGACCAAACGAACATTCTGGCTTTGAACGCTGCGATTCAGGCATCTATGGCCGGTGATGCCGGTCGAGGCTTCGCGGTGGTAGCGGACGAAGTACAGCGCCTTGCGGAACGTTCCTCTGCTGCTACAAAGCAGATCGAGGCATTGGTTAAAACGATTCAGACCGACACCAATGAAGCGGTTATCTCGATGGAACAAACAACATCCGAGGTGGTACGTGGTGCTCGTTTGGCACAAGATGCGGGTGTTGCACTTGAAGAAATTGAGAACGTATCCAAGTCTCTTGCGGATTTGATTCAGAACATCTCCAACGCTGCGAGACAACAGGCATCTTCCGCTGGTCATATTTCCAACACGATGAACGTTATTCAGGAAATTACTTCGCAAACATCTGCAGGTACCATGGCAACGGCGAAATCCATTGGTAACCTTGCTCAGCTTGCAAATGAAATGCGTGCATCGGTAGCTGGTTTTAAACTGCCGGATAGCCGATCAGGTCAGGATTCAATGTCCGATGACTTCGATGCGGACCTGTTATCTATCTAACCACAGAGCACATCATTAAAAGTGGCTGAGCCAGTAACTCAAAAGTGGTCGTCCCAGATTCCTGGCGGCCCCCTCAATGAAAGGGAGTTCCGGCAGTGGCGGGAACTTCTGGAGCATCGGGTGGGTATACAGATTACTGAACAGCGCCGCAGGTTTCTACAAACTAATCTTAGTCTCAGGATGAAAGAAATCGGGTGTGGGGATTATCAGTCCTACTATAACCTGGTTGTAGACAGCACTTCCGGATTGATGGAATGGGATACCCTGGTTGATCGTCTGACTGTACAGGAAACCCGGTTTTTCCGAGATCCTGCGGGTTTTGATTTGGTTCGGAGCTATCTTCGGTCCAGAAAACCACGAAGCAAGGCATTTAATTTGTGGAGTGTAGGATGTTCAACTGGAGAAGAACCCTACAGCCTTGCCATGGTTGCAGACCAGGAGCTGGGGCAAAGTTCTCCCTGTCGCTGGTCGGTTACTGCCTCTGATATCAGCCAGCCCGCCCTATCGAAAGCACGGGCAGGAAAATATCCACAAAGAAAATTACAAACAGTTGAACCGGACATTCTGGAAACCTACTTCAAATGTGAAGAAGGATGGTGCCAGATATCCGATTATTTGAAAGACCGGGTATGTTTTATCCGTATGAATGTGTTGGATATCGATAAATCTCCGTTAGGGGATTTCGATATTATTTATTGTCAGAATTTACTGATTTATTTTCGGCGCTGGCGCCGAAAAGAAATTACTAATCATCTAGCCAAGCATTTGGCCCCTGGAGGGCTGTTGATTCTCGGTTCCGGGGAGCTGACTGATTGGCATAGTACTGAATTAACACGGATATCAAGTGAATCATCGCTTGCTTATATGAAGCAGAAAGCGTGATCGGGCGGAGAATAGACATGGTGGAACGTCACGACTATGTTGCCCTTGACTGGGTAAAAGGTGAAATACAGGAGACTTTGGTTCAGTCCAGGCAGGCTTTAGAGGCCTATGTGGAGAATCCAGAAGACTCATCTCGTTTGCGGTTCTGCCTGGCTTATCTGCATCAGATCAGCGGTACTCTGCACATGGTCGAATTTTATGGAGCGGCTCTTCTTGCAGAGGAAATGGAGAAACTGGCGGCTGAACTGGTAAAAGAGAGTATTCCTGCCAGTGAGGATAACTTGTCTGTATTGATGCAGGCAATTTTACAGCTACCTGTTTATTTGGATCATATAAAAAGCTCAAAGCGGGATCTGCCATTAATCCTGTTGCCATTGTTGAATGACCTGCGATCTGCCCGCGGTGAAGCACTCATGTCCGAAACGGCTTTGTTTACGCCAAATCTGGCAGCCGTAATGGAAGCACCGGTGGATAAAGATGCGGGGCGTTTCAGTGACCCCCGGCTTTTGGATCTGCTGAGAAAACTCCGACAGATGTTTCAATATGCACTGGTTGGGATTCTGAACGGTAAAGAGCTGGCACATAATTTTGAATACTGCCTCAAAGTATTCAGCCGCCTTGAAACACTTGCTGGCAATACCCCAAAAGGACAGTTGTGGAAAGTAGGTCATGCCTATTTGCAAGGATTGGCGGAAGGCAGCATCGAATTGTCGACCGCAACCAAGCGACTATTAAAGTTTCTGGATCACTCTTTAAAAGATGTCTGTGTGAACAAAGCACAGGCAATCAATGCCCGTGTTGATGAAGAAGTTCTCAAGAACCTACTTTATTACATTGCCAAATCTGATAGTCAGAATGACATGTTGACGCTCATTAAAGAGCGTTTCGACCTCGGCAATTCTCTGCCCATAAGCGCTTCAGATGAGAATGATCCGCTGTCCGGGCCTGACCACGAGACTATGAACAGCGTGGTCAACGCGCTGATGGAAGAGCTGGGAACGATTAAAGATGCTCTCGATATTATGGTTCGTGGCAAGGTACAGAATACCGCTAAGTTGCTTGAGCTGGTTCCAGACATCAAGCACGTTGCCGATACCATGGCTGTTTTGGCGCTCGGTATTCCGCGTAAGGTTCTACTGGAGCAAATTGATGTCATCAATGCCCTACACAATACAAATGAGCCGCTTTCAGACGGCTCATTGATGGATATTGCCGGTGCTCTTATTTATGTGGAAGCGACGTTAAGTGCATTGTCTACGGCGCCAGGTCACGACGCAGATGGAACACAGGCTGCTCATTCAATTGATGGTGCCCAGGAAGCAGTTATCCGGGAAGCCAGAAATGGTCTGGAACAAGTTAAAGAAGCCATTACCGATTACATTGGCAGCCAGTTCGATGCCAATAGCCTTGAATCCATTCCTTCGGTGTTGTCTGCCATCTGTGGTGGGTTGAAGATGATTCCGATGCATCGACCGGCTGGTATCCTGGCGAGCTGTCTGGCGTTTGTAAAAGATAAGCTGGCGGACCGTGGATATCGTCCTGAATGGGCAGAACTGGATACTCTTGCTGATGCCATTATGGGAGTTGAATATTATCTTGAGCGTCTGGGATTGGATGGTCCTCAGGGTAATCAACATTTGCTGGCTGAAGCTGAAAAAAGAGTCGCTGATCTCGGATATGCTGTTATTAAGCCTGTGGAACTGCCTGTTGCCGAATTGGAGACAAGTAACGATGAAGAAGACTCTGTGCTTCAATTTGATATTGTTTCTGATGATTCTGATATTGCATTCGATACAGATACAGCAGATGAGTCTAGTGAAGAGGAAGCCGTAGCTGCTGAACTGATAAGTGGTGATGCGAATACTACGGAGTCGGACGATGATCTGATTGATGATGAAATTATTGAAGTCTTCCTTGAGGAAGTTGAAGAGGTGCAGGAAGCACTGAATGAGTACTTCCCACGTTATGTCCGTAACTCTGAAGACAAAGAAGCGTTAACTGAGTTCAGAAGGGCCTTTCATACCCTTAAAGGCAGTGGTCGAATGGTCGGTGCCAATGTCATCGGTGAGTTGGCGTGGTCGATTGAGAACATGTTGAACCGTCTTATTGATGGCACGATTGTGTATTCGCAGCCCCTTGTCGATGTCGTTCAGGAAGTGATCGACATTCTGCCAAACCTGGTGGAAGCATTCAGGACAAACGGTGGTTACGATCAGGACAGAGTTGATTACCTGTCCAATAAGGCAACGGCAATAGCCACTAATTCTTGGTCTGAAACCCCTTTTGAGTCTGATCTGCCTTTTGAATTAGAAGAGGCAGATCAGGATTCAGATGAAGACGAAGATGAGGCATTAACAGGATCAGACCCTGAAGCCGAACTGGAGTTTGAGATTGCCGAGCAACAGAATCCATTGCTTGATGTGTTCCGTACAGAGCTGGACAGCCTGTTGGCAGTACTTGAGGAAGAAGTTGATCACTTTCGCCAGAGCCGTCAGGAAGAGCTGCTGAAAGACAAAATTCAGCGTGCCCTGCATACGATAAAAGGCTCAGCGCATATGGCTTCGTTGCATACGATTGCTGACCTTGTCCAGCCTGTGGAAAAAATGATCAAGGAGTTTCAAGAGTGGCGTATACGTTATGACAGTGCTATCAATGACTGCCTTTCTGAGTTGATCACCCGTGTACGGATTACTCTGGCATGTGAAGAAGCTGATGATCCTGTACCTGATGACAATGCCGAATTCGTTCAACGCGTGAAGCAGTTACACGAATCTAAGTTATCAACCTTCAAGCGAAATACTGGTGCGCCAGAAGAACAGGATGTCATGGCCATCTTTATGTCCGAAAGTATGGACATCATTCTTGACGCCGAGCGGATCGTAAGTGACTGGAAAGATGTGGAAATTTCCTCTGATCAGTTGCAGGTACTGATTCAGGAGCTGCAGACGCTGGCGGGTGCGGCCCGTACTATCGATTTGAAGCCAGTGGTCACGCTGAGTGAAGCTCTGGCCGAGCTGTATACTTCAGTGCAGCAGCAGCTTATCGCGACTGATGATGAGTTTTTTGTTGCAGCACTGGCCGGTCAGGATGCGTTAATCAATATGATGGATCGCATTGCTGCTGGTCAGAGTGTATGGCCGCAGGAAGAAGTAGAACGGATGCTCAGATCCCTGATTACAGGAACAGATACGGAACAACCTGCATCGGAGCTGCCATTACCTGAACTGGATGTGGTGGAGTTTGATGAAGAAGAGGAATACACCGCAGGTACCATTGATATCGAGGAGCTAATCACGCTGGATAATGTCGCAGATGATCTATCTGATGATGTTATTGAAGAAGCCGAAGGTGATTTCGAACTGATCGGAATCTTCCTCGAAGAAGCCAATGATCTGCTTGAGGATATTACCCATACCTTTGATCAGTGGGCTAGTGATATTGGCAATACTGATCTGATTGAGGCTCTTCAACGTGACCTGCACACTCTGAAGGGTGGTGCCAGAATGGCTGAGCTGAAACACATCGGCGATCTGGGGCATGAACTTGAATTTCTCTATGAAGATCTATGTGACGGCAAATATCCGGTTTCTCCACAAATTACCAATCTGTGTCGTCAGTGTCATGAGCAGCTTGCAGATATGGTGCATGATGTTGAATCAACCATGTCCTGCCGACCTGCAAGTCACTTGATCGAAGCTATTCAGCAGTTTCGCAGCAGCGCTTTGGATCAAAAATTTGGCACCATTGCACAGGAGCCGGAAGCCGTATTTGAACAGGACGAAATAAACTCGGACTTTGAGCCTTCAGAGTCGGAAGGAGCTTCAGAACCTGTTGAAACCGAGTCATCATCACTGCCAAATGTTTCGTTTGTGGGGGCATCAAGTGCGGAGCGTGATGATCCAGGCATTGACTGGCAGATGACGCTGACCGATGACATGGACCTCGATATCCTAGATATCTTTGTTGATGAAGCCAATGAACTGCTGCTTGAGCTGGATGGTGCCATTCATGGATGGCAGGCAGATCCTGAAGATGAGAATCACACCGACGAGTTAAAGCGCGTTCTGCATACTTTGAAAGGCGGTGCGCGACTGGCTAAGTTGACTATTCTTGGCAACAAAGCTCACGAATTTGAAACTTTTGTTATATCGGCTCAGCGCAATCATTTGCCGCTGGATGAAAGCTTTTTTGGCCAGATCCTGGCAATGAACGATCAGTTGGTCAATGGCGTTGAAACACTGCAACAAATGCTTGCCCAGCAAGGATTGAGCGGTGCAGTTGGTCCATCAGTTATTGCTCAGGTGACTGACGAAGATGAACCTGAAGAACCTTATGGTTCTGATCTGGCCGATCAGATTGTTCCGGAGTCCGAGCAATCAGCTACCAATGTTGTTCCTTTCCAGAAGCGGGAAGTTGAAAAACGGGATGACGACAAATCCAAGGGACGAAATAAAGGCAGCCAACCTCAGGAGACGGTTAAGGTTGGTGCGTCGCTGTTGGAAAATCTGGTCAACCTTGCCGGGGAAACCTCTATTGCCCGCTCGCGATTGGAAGAGCAAGTCAGTGACTTTGGTTTTACATTGGAAGAGATGGAAGGCACGATTGATCGTCTTCGTGATCAGGTTCGCCGACTGGATATTGAGACGGATGCTCAGGTCAGTTTTCGTCAGGAAAGGGCAGAGGAAAGTAACTATCAGGACTTTGACCCACTGGAAATGGACCGTTATTCCGTCATTCAGCAGTTGTCCCGTTCATTAATGGAATCAGCATCTGACTTGCTTGACCTGAAAAACAGTTTGACTGATAAGACCCGTGATGCGGAGACACTACTGTTACAGCAATCTCGTATTAATACCGAGTTGCAGGAAGGTCTGATGCAGACGCGAATGGTGCCGTTCAGTCGTTTGATTCCGAGGCTGCGGCGGATCGTTCGTCAGATCGCTGGAGAGCTGGGTAAAGAGGTTGAGTTAGTGGTAAATAACGCAGAGGGGGAGTTGGACCGGACCGTACTGGAACGGATGATTTCACCTCTGGAACACATGCTTCGTAATGCTGTTGACCATGGTATCGAACTACCAGAGCGTCGCAGGGAGCTGCACAAACGGCCTGTTGGGCAGATCAGCATATTCATTAACCGGGAAGGTAGTGATGCCGTCATCCGGATCAAGGATGATGGTGCGGGTATTAATGTTGGCAAGGTCCGGGAAAAGGCTGTGGAACGTGGTCTGATCACAAAAGATCAACAGCTTAGTGATCAGGATGTATTGCAGTTTATTCTTGATTCGGGTTTCTCTACTGCGGCAAAGGTCACTCAGATATCTGGTCGGGGTGTCGGAATGGATGTGGTGCACTCAGAGGTAAAATCACTGGGTGGGCAGATGGTTATCGATACTCAATTGAATCAGGGCACCGAGTTCACCATCCACCTGCCAGTGAGTGTATCCGTTAACCGGGCGTTGATGGTGGCCATCGGTGATGATCACTATGCCATTCCTCTCGATACAATCGAAGGTATTGTTCGTATTGCACCACAGCAACTGATGGAATATGTGAAACCCGGAGCTGTTCCGTTCGAGTATGCGGGCAACCGATATAAAGTGAACTACCTGGGTTCAACTCTCAATTATGATCACCGGCCATCGTTTTATAGTTCAAATATCCCGGTACCCCTGGTGTTGGTAAAACGGGGTACTCATTCGGAGTCTATCGCATTGAACGTTGATAAGCTGATGGGCTCGCGAGAGATCGTGGTAAAAAGTCTTGGGCCGCAGTTTGCCAATGTTCAGGCTTTATCAGGAGCTACCATCCTTGGGGATGGTAGTGTGGTAGTTATTCTGGACCTGACTTCTCTACTTAGAAGCGATTTGACGATTGCCAGAACTGGCACCGACGATATGGCGATTCCGGCGCTGGAAGCTGATTACGAGCGCGATGAAGAATACCGTGAGCCGTTAGAAGCAGAAGTTACCAATATCTCCACTGGTCGTAATGGTCGTGCTTCCGGTCCGGCCACGATTATGGTGGTGGACGATTCGGTCACGGTGAGAAAAGTAACCTCCCGTTTGCTGGAGCGGCAGGGTTATGAGGTACTGGTGGCCAAAGACGGTGTTGATGCGGTTGCGTTGCTACAGGATCGCGTCCCTGACTGTATCTTGCTGGACATTGAAATGCCTCGGATGGATGGTTTTGAAGTTGCCAACCGGATCCGCCATGACAGCCGTACCAAGCAGGTACCGATCATCATGATTACATCCCGTACAGGCTCTAAACATAAAGACCGGGCTTTGGCGATTGGTGTGAATGACTACATGGGGAAACCATTCCAGGAGTCCATGCTGCTTGAGGCGATAGAGAAGCTGGTTAAGGCCAACAGGGTAGGTTAAGTGCGACATCAGGCGCGAGTGGGGATCATTGCCGATCAGCCACTGCAACAGCATTTATTGCAGAATGTCATTGTAGAAGAAGGCTATGAGGTCGGTGTCAACACACATCCGGAAAAGGTGAATGCTGCACTGCTTCGCTCAGATACGATATCTGTCTGGGTTGTTAATCTGGTGGATTCGGATGCCTGGGATGATGTGCTTGAGCAGATTCTTGATCACAGTTGTGCCCCGGTGTTTTTTGGTGATGGTAAAGCGCCTGATAGGAACTCTGCGGAGTTTCCAAGCTGGCGTCGACGGATTATTACCAAGCTGAAGGAGTTTTCTGATCCAATAGCCGAAGTGAAGTCGGCCCCTGTGCTTGACCTGGACGCTTTGATCAATGCGAATAGAGTCGATCCCTCTGATGTGATCAAACTCCCAGCCAGATTCCGTTACGCGAACCCGAGTCAGGTTGATCATGTTTGTGTTGTGGCTGCATCGCTTGGTGGTCCCTCTCCGGTGAAAGAATTTTTTGATCGGATTCCGGCTGATTTGCCAGCAGCATTTTTGTATGCCCAACATATCGACGAAGGTTGCATTGATGCATTGGTGGCATCAGTGGGGCGTCATACGGAACTGAAAATGGAATTGGTCAGTGAAGGATGCCAGTTGGAAAATGGCAAGATTCTGGTGGTTCCGGTGAGTCGGGAAATTCAGTTTCAGGCCAATCATACGGTTGAAATACTCGAAAATGGCTGGTCTGGTCCTTATGGTCCGAGTATCGACCATTTATTTAAGAACGTTGTGGCCCGATATAAAAATATGACCAGTGCCATCGTGTTTAGTGGCATGGGATCAGATGGCACTCTGGGGGCAACCAGTATCGTTGAAGCTGGTGGTACAGTTTGGGCTCAGGATCGCCAGTCTGCTATCGAACCATCGATGCCTGACAGTGTGTCAGAGGCCGGTTATGTTAGTTTTCGTGGGTCGCCGGAACAGCTGGCCCGAAAATTTGTTGAGCAGCTGTTAACCGATACCACAAGTTTGGAAGTTACTGCGACTTAAATCAGTAGGAGAAAAATAGTGACCAAACAGATTCAAAGCGATGCTGCCAGTCAGGCAGTACCTTGCTTGTTGATTCCTACCCAGGGTAAAAGCTTGTTGTTGCCCAACGTCACAGTTGCAGAAGTCGTGGGTTATACCGAACCCAGACCACTTGAAAACGCACCTGCATGGTTTCTGGGGTTTATGTTCTGGCGGGGTGAGCAAATACCTGTACTGTCTTATGAACTGGCTAACCAGGAAGTACAAGTGTCTAAAACGGTTTCGGCTCGGATCGCTGTCATGAATGGTTCCGGTACTCACAACAGGTTACCATTTTTTGCGGTGGTGGTTCAGGGGATTCCGAGGATGGTCAGGGTTGGCAGCGAAGATGTCGAACAAAGCCAGGAAAATCTTGGGCCAGCCGAAGCGATGGCCGTGAAAACCGCGCTTGGAAAAGCCTATATTCCCAACCTACCGTACCTGGAAAGTCTGCTGACGAAAGTCATTTAGTCATATTGAGGGAGCCATTTGGAGCTCCCTTCTGTTTGCTGCCGGATCTTACAATTCACGGTTCCGGTGCAAAATCAAACACATCACTCAGCATCTGATCTTTACGGAAATGGTGTTTCATCAGTTCTTCCCGAGTGGCATAAACCATTGAGGGAGAACCACAGCAAATTGCCTGACATTTGCTCAGATCGGGGAAATCCGCCTGAATTGCCTGATACAACAACCCTTGCTTACCCTGCCAGTCAATCTGGTCTGATACTACTGCACAGTAGTGAAACAACGGATACTCTTCATGCCATTGTTGTGGCAGGTCGTGCATATATAAATCCTGAACCTTTTTAACCCCCCAGTACAAATGTACTTCGCGCTGAAGAGGGCCCTGGCTGAAGAGTTCTTCGCAGATAGCTTTGGCTTGCGAAAATCCTGTACCGGCGGTGATCAGCAGCAATGGCCCGGTTTCCGGTTTTAGGTTATCAAGATAGCAGGAACCCAGGCCGATTTTGGCGGTGACCCGATTGCTCTGCCGCAGGTATTGAACAATGGCGTGAGAGTTGGAGCTCTCGTCAGGTACCACAACATGAATATCCAGAGATTCATGGCCTGGACCGGATGCAATTGTGAAAAATGCATGTTCCTGACCAGGAATCTGCAGTTCAAGATATTGCCCGGCCCGATAGTCCGGCTGCTGGTCCGGAACCAGGGTAATGATGGACACCTGGCCAGAAGTTTTTTCAATGCTGCGAATGGTACATTCGGTTTGAATCAAAACATGCTCCATTATGTAGACTCTGGGCGAATGAAAATAAGGGTATCACTATCAAAGCCAGACTGCTTGCTAAAGCTCCAGCAGTACCGGGCAATGATCGGATCCATGAATATCGTTCAGGATATCAGCCTGTTTGATTTTTGTACCCAGAATTTCTGAACACAGAAAATAATCGATTCTCCAGCCGACGTTCTTGGCTCTGGCTCCGCCCCGATAACTCCACCAGCTGTATTTAACCTGATCCGCATTTTTGTAGCGGAAGGTATCCAGAAACCCGGATGCGATGTATTGATCCATACCGTCGATTTCTTCCTGCATATAACCGGCATTTTTATTGTAGTTGGCTTTGGGGCGGGCAAGATCGATCGGTTGGTGGGCAACGTTGAAATCGCCGCAGACGATGACTGGTTTGTGAGTTTCCAGTTGCTGCAGGTATTGCAAAAATGCTTTGTCCCAGTGTTGACGATACCCCAGACGTTTCAGTTCGCCACCGGAGTTCGGGGTATAGACGGTGACCAGATAATACTCGTCAAATTCAGCAGCGAGTACCCGTCCTTCCTGATCATGCTCCTCGATTCCCATATCCTCTTTAATGCTTAAGGGTTGGGTTCTGCTCAGGATGGCTGTCCCGGAATAACCCTTCTTGACCGCTGAGTTGCTGTAAATATGGAAGCCTTCAAGTTCTGCCAGCGCTTCGATCACCTGATCGTCCTGGGCTTTGGTTTCCTGCAGACACAGTACGTCAGGTTTCATGGTCTCCAGCGATTGCAGAAAGTCCTTTTTCATCACGGCCCGAATGCCGTTTACGTTCCAGGAAATCAGTCTCATATCAGTCTCCGCTATTACTCAATACCCAGTTTGTTCCAGATTTCATCAACTTTTGCCACCACTTCAGGGTCCCGAACAATGGGTTTACCCCACTCCCTGTCGGTTTCACCGGGCCACTTATTGGTGGCATCCATTCCCATTTTTGATCCCAGGCCAGACACTGGCGAGGCAAAGTCGAGATAATCGATGGGTGTATTTTCGATCAGGGTGGTATCACGACTTGGGTCCATCCGGGTGGTGATGGCCCAGATAACGTCTTTCCAGTCACGGGCGTTGACATCATCATCGCAGACAATGACGAATTTTGTGTACATAAACTGGCGCAGAAAAGACCAGACTCCCATCATGACCCGTTTGGCGTGGCCAGGGTATTGTTTTGTGATGGTGACGATGGCCATGCGATAGGAACAACCTTCCGGTGGCAGATAAAAATCCACAATCTCCGGAAATTGCTTTTTCAGTATCGGTACAAACACTTCATTCAGTGCCACTCCAAGCACTGCCGGTTCATCGGGCGGCCGGCCGGTATACGTGGTGTGATAGATAGGATCTTTGCGCATGGTGATTGTTTCCACGGTGAATACCGGAAACTGATCCACTTCATTGTAGTATCCCGTATGGTCGCCATAAGGGCCCTCTGCTGCCATATCGTCGGGATAAATATGACCTTCCAGAATCATTTCCGCGGAGGCCGGTACCAGCAGCTCATTGGATACGGATTTGACCAGTTCCGTTCTGTGGCCCCGTAACAGGCCGGCAAAGGCATATTCTGACAGGGTGTCCGGCACAGGAGTGACTGCGCCGATAATGGTCGCCGGATCTGCCCCAAGTGCGACACTGATTGGAAAAGGCTGGCCTGGATATTTGCGTTGCCAGTCACGGAGATCCAGAGCGCCACCCCTGTGGCTTAGCCAGCGCATGATGACCTTGTTTTTGCCAATCAGCTGCTGACGGTAAATCCCCAGATTATGCCGTTGTTTTTCAGGTCCTTTGGTGATGACCAGACCCCAGGTGATCAATGGTGCCACGTCGCCCGGCCAGCAGGTCTGAATGGGAATCTTACTGAGGTCTACCTCATCGCCATGAAATACCTGTTCCTGGCAATTGGCTTTTTTTAAGATTTTCGGAGGCATATTCAACACCTGTTTATAGGTGGAGAATTTACTGAGTGCGTCCTTGAAACCGGATGGTGGCTCAGGCTCTTTGAGAACCGCCAGTAACTCACCGATTTCGCGTAATTTGTCGGTACTTTCCGCGCCCATGCCAAGCGCTACCCGTTCAGGGGTGCCGAACAGGTTGGCCAGTACCGGCATGGAAAAGCCTTTGGGATTTTCAAATAATAATGCCGGCCCTTCGGCGCGTAGTACCCGATCAGAAATTTCTGTCATTTCCAGATAAGGGTCGACTTCAAGTTGAATGCGCTTTAGCAGTCCACGGCTTTCCAGGGTGGCAATAAAATCTCTCAGATCCTTATAATTCATAGGGTTTTCAGTGACAGCAAAGAATCGTTGGAGTCTATCATATGCGTCTGGCTGTGGTGACCATCGGCAGTGGTCTTTTGCAGAGTTTGTTGTCCGCCATACCCCTATGGATATGGCGGACAGAGGCTGTATCAGTCTTGGATATCCGTAGTGGCACTGTCTCCAACCCGGATCATGAACCAACCCGCCAGTCCCAGTACGACATAACCGATAAAGAATGGTGTCAGGGTTCCATTGAATAGTTGACCAATAAACACTGAACAGGCTACGGACATCAGTGTGGAAATAAAACCAATCACCGCCGCAGCCATACCGGCCATGTGACCCATCGGTTGCATGGCGATGGAATTCAGGTTGCCAAACATCAGGCTCAGACTGAAGAACAATGGCAATGCAAGTCCAAAGAACAGCCAGAATGGAGGCACGCCATCATAGATCAGGGTAATGACCAACAGGATGATCGCCAGACCCACAAAGCCTTTGATTGCCAGATTGATTATTTTCATCATGCCTAAACGCATCACCAGGCGTGAATTCATATACGCTGCCAGTCCGAATGATCCGGCCATGGCGGCAAAATACTTGGGAAAGTCATCGACGATATTAAACACCTGCTCAAAGATTGCCTGTGAAGCACTGAGGTAGGAGAGAAAGGCCCCGAACACAAACCCGGCTGCCATGGTATAAGACATCGCGGCTTTGTGAGTCAGAATCGATTTGAACGTGGCAAAAATGACTTTAATGACAAAAGGCTTTTTGTCTTCCGGGGTCAGGGTTTCCTGCTGACGAATACCAAACCACAGTGTGCAAAGCCAGGCAAGTATCACAAATGCGGCAAACACCATAACCCATGAAGAACGTTCTATGATCAGCTGGCCGATGGTCGGTGCAATCATCGGAATCAGGATGAAGATCATCATAATAATCGACATAATGCGCGCCATCTCACGGCCACTGTAGACGTCTCTGACCAGAGCCATACCTACCACCCGGGTGGACGCCAGGCCGAAACCCTGGATGATCCGTCCGAACAGCATGACTTCCAATGTATTGGAATACATTGAAATCAGCGAGCCAATCGTAAAAATCACCATCCCGGAATACAGGCTGGGTTTGCGTCCCCAGGAATCACAAAGAGGGCCATAAAGTAACTGACCGACGGACATACCAAGCATGATCATGGAAATAAGCAGCTGGGTATCATTACTGTCTTGGACGTTGAGTGATCGGCCAATTTCGGGTAATGCTGGCAAAATTGCATCAATGGATAATGCCCCCAGCGACGTGATTAACGCCATCAGGATGACGAATTCGAGCAGAGGCAATGGCCTGACATGTTTTTGAGCTGTCATAAAATAAAAAATCCTGGATATTAGGTAGCAAGAAAAATCAGAAGGGAAACGGCTATTATGCCGTTTTTCAGTCTGCTGCAGAAAGTGGAATTTTACTCTTTTTGTGTATTTTTTATCATGGGGCAGATTTCATTAAACTGTTACAGAATAATGGTAAAGCCTTCAAACTCCGGTGCCCCCTGGTAAATATGACGGGCGGTTCCGGCGTTAGCATGAGCCGCCCGGAAAGCGTCTGATTTGGTCCAGTCCAGAAAAGCCCGTTCAGACTCCCAAAGGGCGTGAGATGAAAACAGCGTATAGTCATCCTGAGTCGCTCCCTGAAGCAAATGGAACTCTTTAAATCCAGGAACATTCTCCAGGTGACTGTCGCGGTTGCGCCAGATTTCAATAAACTCCTGCTCATGTCCCGGTACAATGCGAAAACGATTCATAGCGATGTACATAAAAACTCCGCAAAGGATATTAATTGTGCTTTGCCATTGTAACCGCGAAGTGATTGCAGGTGACAACAATCTTTGGTTGACGGTCGATGGCATGCTGTCCGGTATGAATAATCTGTACCGAATACACTCCAATGCCGTTACTATCTGGCCAGTAAAAATGTTGAGGGCAAGAGCATGGCGAACAATTCAGATAAATATGGCTATGTCGTGGATGCTGTTTACGCTGACCGGTTTTACAAGGAACAGTCGCCGGTATGGCTAAATTATGTTGCCATGCTTCATGGGTCTGCTCCCAGAGACCTCAATCAGCCTTTTCATTATCTTGAACTCGGATGTGGATTTGGGAACTCCGTGCTGGTCAACGCCGGCGCGTATCCTCACGGGCATTTCATTGCCTGTGATATCAACCCGGATCACATTATAGAAGCCAGATCACGGGCAGAGCGCTTCGCCATCCACAATGTGGAGTTCCAGCAGGCATCGTTCGAGGAGTTACTGGCTCAGGAACAGCTGCCGCAATTTGATTTTATTGTATTGCATGGTGTTTACAGCTGGGTGGCAACTGAAGTCCGAACGACCATACGGCAAATACTTGCTACCCACTTGAAGCCCGGTGGACTGGTTTATATCAGTTACAACTGCAAACCCGGCTGGTCGCCAGAAGAGCCACTACGCAAATTGTTAGTGGAGCTGTCCCGAACCGAAGCCGGTGATTCTGCTCAGCGTGCCCGTGGTGCCTTGCAGACACTTAATCAGCTCAGTTCAAAACTTAATTACTTCAAACAGCACCCATCAGTGATCACCGGTCTGAATGCCTATATCCATGAGTCTGATAACTATCTGGCCCACGAATTTCTGAACCACTCCTGGCAGACGTTTTATTCTGTCGATATTGCCGAGGAAATGAATAACATTGGCTTGGCTTTTGTGGGCAGCGCCACGCTGGTTGACAATCACCCTTTCCTGTTAGTGGACGAGGCTACTCATGAAGCCATTAACCAGCTGCCCACCGATAGACAAAGACAGCTGGCGTTTGATTTTGCCTGTAACCGGCGGTTTCGACGCGATATTTTTATCAACGGTACTGTTGAACCGCAAAAATCACTTCTGGAATTGGTGTCTCATATACCTTTTGCCGCGATTAAAGACCCTGAATTTATCACCGATATCGTGACTACTCCGCGCGGAAAGATCAGTTTCGGCAAATCATTTATGGTTGAACTGCGAACGCTGATGAAGCAGGGAGCCATTAGTTTCCATCAGACTCTTGCGCATATGGGAGGGAAGAGTCGTAATGAAATGGAAATACTTCGCAATCTCGTATTTTTGATTGCGGCGGGTGAGTTGCAGGTATGTCAAAACGTACATGTAGCTGGTACAGGAAACAGAGTTGCCAGTCCTACTATTCGCAAAATGCTTGAGTTTATTATTGAAACCGGTGCGGCGTTGCCCCTTCCCAGTCCGGTTCTGGGTAATGGTTTTCCTTTGGATGTTGTTGAGGCTGTGGCGCTTGTATCCTGGCTTGATGGCGCTGAAAACCGGGAGCAACTGGTTTCGCCGGTGCAGCAGTATCTTCGACAGCGGCATCGTGCAACGGCTCTTCGGGGAGAAGAGCTGGACAGTCAGGGCCGGCGCATTGGCAAACAGGTTTGGAATGTACTGGTTCCGCAAATGGTCGGGCTGGGTATTTTTACCTGACCATCCAGATGATCAGAGGCGGCAGTGGCTGTCGCGAAGATTTGAATAACTCTTTAATGCACGTCATTCATCGGAAAACATGTCTGTATCGCGGCTTTGATCTCAGGCAGCAATGAGTCGCTGTTACTGATCAGTAGACGAATGACTTCGTCCAGTGCCTGTTTACGTTCACGATCCTGTTCAGTACGCCAGGCCAAAGCCGCACGACAACATGCGTCAGGGCTTTGTTCCTGTGTGACTGGTATACCCAATGACAAAAAGCGCTCGCGAAGATCCTCTTGGTCGAGTAAGTCTGCAATCATCATTTTAATACTCCCTCCTCAGTTAATATCCTAAGTATAGCGTGCGCTTTCTGGTCTGCAGATTCCGATTGTAATGTTTTGCCATTATTGCTCTGGGACTTTGCCGTGGCAGCGCGAAAACGTTCTGCTGCAGTTTCCGCTTTGACGATTTTTAATCGTTTGGGACGTTTTCGGGCAGTACTTTGTTTCCATGGCAAACGACTGGTGTCGACCACCTCTTTCGAATCCAGAATGTCTATGATGGCGCGTTGTCCCGGTCCAAAAGCGCTTTGTCTGGGTTTGGGAGCACTGCTGTCAACCGTGGCAATAAAGGGCAGTTTGACACTGATGGCCCGGCGTTGGCCGTGTGGCAGTGCCTGTAATATTCTCGCTTCCGTCTGACTGGTCATTTCGATGGCAACAATATGACTGATTAGTGGCCAGCCAAGTTGTTCAGATATAAGGTAAGGTACTAAACCGGAAGCCTCGCCACGTTCAGCTCTGACGCCAGTTAGAATAATGTGGCTGTCGGATTGTTGTAGCCAGGACACCAGGGCAGGAATGATATCTGCCTGTTCTGTTTGTCTGATAACTTTCAGGGTTTGCAGCCCCATACCGAGATACATCCGTAAAGCCGGTGACTGGGCTGTACCGGCATGTACGAGTGTCAGCTCCACCGGTGACAGCGTCAGTCCAAGCTCAATGGCGCGGGCATCCTGGTCGGCGCGCATTTCCCGGCAGGAGCGAGGGTGCTGGCCGATGGAAACCAGAGTCGTAATGTTAAGCGACATCTTCGTGATCTCCCGGGTTTCGACTTTGCATGGCATCGATCAGTGCTGTCAGGATCGTTTGACTGTCATCGATAATACTTAGGTCGGCGCGTTTGACCATGTCGCAGTCCGGATCGGTATTGATGGCAATCACTTTGTTGCACTGACCGATGCCTTGTAAATGCTGGATCGCCCCGGAAATTCCAACGGCCAGATATACTTTCGCAGCTACCCAGGTACCCGTGGCTCCTACCTGTCGAAAGCGGGGCATATGGCCGTTATCCACCGCGACCCGGCTGGCACCCTCAGTTGCGTGCAGTACAGTTGCGGTACGATGAAACAAATCCCAGTCACGAATACCATTGCCTCCGGCGATAATAAACTCAGCTTCTGCCAGCGCAATGTCACCAGGGTCCACCTGTACCTGTCCGAGGTCCTGCAGTCTCGGGGAATGGGTGTCAATAATGTCCGGTAGCATTGGTCTGGCTTCGTGACGTTGACCGCTGACTGGCTCGGCACACTCTTCCATCAGTAACAGTATTTTTTCGATCGGGCGTTGGATGTCGATCATTTGGTTACCACCCAGACAAGTGACCGTTGTTCTATCAGCCTGGCGAACCCGCGTAGCAGCCCTGACTCCCAACCGGGCGGACAAACGGGAACCCAGTTCGGTACCACCGTGAATACTGTCTGGAAAAAACCAGAATGCCGGTGACCATCGTTTTTCAACGGCCATTAATGCTGCGATTTTGGTTTCCGGACAATACCCCTGGTAATGTTCGTCGTTAAAGTGAATGAGCCGATCCACGCCGGCCAGATCAAACTGATGCTCTCTGCAATGGCCAAAGACAATGGCAATCACGGCACCGTTGTGTCCGCTGACAAACTGACGGGCCAGTCCCAGCAGGTCTTTATCATGAGCCGTCAATCGACCGCCAACCATATCGGGTACCACGGCAACAAAGTGATCGGGTTGGTCGATAGTGATCAATGGCAGATTAACGGACTGTTCGTAGGTGTGTTTGCTCGCTTCGTGTTGAACATTATGACCAAGCTGACGATTGATTCTGCGAATGCCATTCGGGCCGATAAAGCCTTTCACATGCGGGTTTTTCCGTTTTGGGTCCACAGACAGGGTGACGCTTCCAATCGTTTTCTGCATAACCATCTGATGTTGTGGGTGCAGACGATTACGGAGGATCTTTTCGATTCTGGGGTCGCGGCGGTTAATCTGACTCATGGGCATTGGCTCCGGTGTTACTCCACCCGTAAATGTTCCACCAGCAGTTCGGCGATATCTTTGACTGCGGGGCGTGGCTCGACCACTCCTTCCAGCATCGCGGTACATTGCTGGCAGGCCACGATAACCGTTTCTGCTGATACGGCTCTGGCATCGTCCATGCGCATATCGGGAATTCTGCGTTGACCGGGAATATCGGTGATCGGAGCACCGCCGCCGCCACCGCAACAACGGGACCGAAAGCCGGAGCGTTCCATCTCCTTCAGTGGGATGCCCAACTGGTTAAGCAGGCTTCTGGGGGCATCATACTCACCATTGTAACGGCCCAGATAACATGGATCGTGATAGGTCATATTGCCGGCTGTTGCAGGTTTCAGTGTCAGTTTGCCCTGACTCACCAGTTGTTCCAGAAACGTGGTGTGATGCAATACTTCATAGTGTCCACCGATGAAGTCCCGGTATTCATTTTTCAGGCAATGAAACGCATGTGGGTCCGTAGTGACGATCCGGTTGAAGCGGTACTGGTTGAGAGTCCTGATATTCTGTCTGGCCAGCAGCTGAAAAGTTGCTTCATCACCCAGTCTGCGGGCGACATCCCCACAATCAATTTCTTCATCACCCAGGACGGCAAAATCGATACCAGCAGACCGCAACAATGTGACGAATGCTCTGAGAATCCGCTGGCTGCGGAGATCAAAAGCACCATCGCTGACCCAGAACAATACCTCGGCCTGTTTTACCTCAGCCATGAGCGGCAGATTCAGATCGGCAGCCCAGTGAGTGCGGCGGGATGGATCATGGCCGCCGGGGTTGTCTGTCGCAATCAGATTTTCCAGTGTCTCTGCTCCTTTGTTGGGTGTCTGACCGGTTTCCAATGTCAGAAAACGGCGCAGGTCGACAATGGCATCAACATGTTCGATCATCATCGGGCACTCTTCAACGCAGGCTCTGCAGGTGGTACAGGACCATATGGTGTCTGCGGTCAGCAGACCTTCAGTCATGATTGAAGTGGGTCCTCCGCTGGCTTGTCCGGAGGATCGGCCGGGATGGTGGTTGCCGGCATAACTGTGGTCATTCCCACCCGCCATGCCAATGACCATATCCTGGATAAATTTCTTGGGGTTCAGTGGCTGCCCTGCTGCGAAGGCCGGACACATCTGCTCACAACGCCCGCACTGTACACAGGCATCAAAACCAAGCAATTGATTCCATGTGAAGTCTGTTGGCTTCGCCACACCCAGCTGTGGCTGTTGCAGGTCCAGCGGTTTCAGGCCCGTCGAACGACCGCCGCCGAAACGTTCGCTACGGCGATGAAACGCCAGATGCAGTGCCCCGGCGAACGCGTGTTTCATAGGCCCGCCCCAGGTCATGCCGAACAGCATTTCCCCTAACGCGGGAATGAGCGCCAGGGTCAATATGGTGACTATCGCCACTGAAAAAGTGCCGGCCGGTAACAGCGAGGAATCTGCCAGGGTGATGAGGAAAAACGTTGCGGAAAACAGCATCAGATTGCGTGGCAGGCGCATCCAGGCACCTTTTGATAGTCGTGACGGCGGGTGCTGGCGTCTTCGCCAGACGAAAACCGCTCCGGTAAACATGACCGCCGTTGTCACTAGCAGTAATCCTGATAACCATTTGCTGTGCAGGCCGAACAGATGAACCAGAATAATGACGACCATGGCGGCGACAAAACCGCCGGCAGTCGCGACATGGGTGTGGGACATTCGCCGGTCGCGGGCAACGACATGATGCAGATCTACCAGATAACGACGAGGCATTGCTATCAAACCGGCCAATAATGATACTGGATCGGGCTGACCGCTTCGCCATAGCCGAATCCGCCGCACAGCACCGACGAACCAAATCAGCAGGAATAACAATATGAGCCATGACATCAGTGTCATTGATCAAAGATCCTTGCACAGACGCAGAGCATCATAGATGGCTGCATGGGTGTTGCGTTGTGATACGCAGTCACCAAGGCGCCACAAAATCATGCCATTGGCTGGTTGGTTCAGTATCGGTTGCGGCTGTGCAGCAAATAACGTTTCATTGTCAATCTGTCCCTGATTTAAGGATTCTGCTTTTAACTCATAATAAAGTGCTTCATCGGGACGTATACCATTTTCAATCACCACCTGATCCACCACCCGTTCTTCGCGAACTCCGGTATATTCGTTTTCCAGAACGGCCACCAGCTGTTGGTCTTCGCGATAGACTTTTTCGAGCATCAGATCCGGCGTCATCACTACTTCTTTTTCGTACAGGCTGCGATAGTAGGTTGGGAACGTAGTCCCACCAATGCCAATGCCAGGTTTGATATCGTCTGTCACGATTTCCACCAATGCCCCTTTGGCAGCGAGGTAGTCCGCAACGGACAGACCTGAAAATTCGCAAATGGTGTCATAAACCAGAACATTTTTGCCGGGAGCCACATTTCCGTTAAGAATATCCCAGCTCGAAACCACGAGTCCGTCAGCCGCCCCCCATTCCGGATTTTGTTCCACAAACGGGCGTCCGCCAGTGGCAAGGATGCAGACATCCGGTTGCAGTTCCCGGATCATGTCAGCATTGGCCGCTGTATTCAGTCGCAGATCTATTCCCAGCCGATTCAGTTCCAGTACAAACCAACGGGTGATACCGGCTATCTGCTCTCGCTGAGGTGCTTTGGCGGCGATATTGATCTGGCCGCCAAGGGCTGCAGATTGTTCAAACAGGATCACTTCATGACCGCGCTCGGCGGCCACGCGCGCGGCCTCCATGCCGCCGGGACCACCACCGACCACCACTACTTTACGCCTGGTGCCGGTGGTTTTTTCGATGATGTGTGGTAGTCCCAGATATTCTCTCGATGTGGCGGCATTTTGGATACACAGAACATCCAACCCCATATATTGCCGGTCGATACAATAATTGGCACCGACGCATTGGCGTATCTGGTCCACCTGGTCCATTTTAATTTTGGCGATAAAATGCGGATCGGCAATATGGGCCCGGGTCATGCCGACAAAGTCGACATATCCGGCTTCCAGAATGCGCTGAGCCTGATTGGGATCTTTGATATTTTGAGCATGAATCACCGGTACAGAAACCACCTCCTTGATACCGGCAGCCAGATGCAGAAATGGTTCCGGCGGATAGCTCATGTTGGGTATCACATTTGCCAGTGTGTTATGAGTATCGCAACCGGAACCGACCACTCCAAAATAATCCACCATGCCGGTGCTATCGTAGTATGCCGCTATCTGCTTCATATCATCGTGGGTTAGACCATCAGGATGAAATTCGTCGCCACAAATTCGCATGCCAACCACAAAGTCCGGGCCGACTTCAGCACGAACGGCTTTGATGACTTCCAGTCCGAAACGCATGCGGTTTTCAAAGCTGCCACCCCAGTCATCAGTGCGTTTGTTGACCCGTGGGGACCAGAACTGATCGATCAGATGTTGATGCACGGCAGATAATTCAATGCCATCCAGGCCACCCGCTTTGACCCGACCCGCCGCACGGGCAAAATCACTAATGATCCGTTGAATTTCCTCTTCTTCAATGGTTTTGCACGTGGCCCGATGAACCGGTTCCCGAATCCCGGAAGGTGACATCAAATTGGGCCAGTGCTCCCCATCCCAGCGGGATCTGCGACCCATGTGAGTAATCTGAATCATGATTCTGCCGCCATGCCGGTGCACTGCTTCCGATAACTTTTGAAAGTGTGGAATAATGCGATCCGTAGAAACATTGACGGAACTCCACCAGCTTTGCGGGCTGTCTATGGAAACCGGACTTGAGCCACCACAGATACATAAGCCACAACCGCCCTTGGCTTTTTCCTCGTAGTAACCAATGTAGCGCTCTGTCGTCATTCCACCATCAGTGGCATACACTTCGGCATGTGCCGTACTGACGATGCGGTTGCGAATAGTCAGCTGGTTAATTTTTAATGGCTGAAACAGTGCATCGTATTGTGACATCATTTTTTCCGTGCTAACGCCATCAAAAATGGCAAAAATGCGGTGTTTATTCTTCGGGAGCCTCTGGATAAAATTTCAGATTCCCGGTTTTGATATTTTATTTTCATATTAACTTTGTTGGTTGAGAGAGGACCGAAACTAATCGGCTGAATCGGGTCTGACTTCGAATATTCCGTAGTCGCAATCATCTTCCGCAGCAGATTGCAATTGTATGGCTCGGGTTCGAAACCGATATCCTGCGGTCTCAGCAATCTGGTCCAGTGCTCCGGCAAACCAGCCGGTAAACATGTAGTCAACTTTACGATTTACTTTTCCATACTGATAAACAAATGCTGAGTGTTCCAAGCGAACTCTGGCATGACCGTTGTCAACATCCAGTTGCTCAATAATGAAAAGCCCCCAGCCCCGTTGCGAGATTCTTTTCATGTAATGTTCAAATACCGCTGCACCGGATAAGCCGTGTGCTTCTGCTTCCTTTTCGCACCAGTGCCAGGCTGATTTATACCCGGCCTGATACAAAATTTCTGCATAGCGTTCCGCTCCCAGTTCAGCTTCGATAGCCATATGGTTATTTATGAAAAAATGTCGCGGAACATACAGCATGGGCAGAGAATCAGTCGTCCATACTCCGGTTTGATCGTCTACACTGATAGGTACTTCCGGTGCATGTGCGGCCATGTGGCATCTCTCTTATGATTGAGTATCTGCTGGCAGTCTAGCGATTCGAATATCAAGGCGGTGTCACCATTCGCGACAGTAGCATTACCAAAAACGCCAGGAGTGGAAATGTCCAGACCGCTTGGTTGAGCTTGGCATGTGAGTTCAATAGAATGCGGCGCGGTAAAGATAAGTCCCTGGAGATTTATCTGTGTAGTCTTTTTTTTGGGGTAGGTAGTATGAAAAAGCAGTATTTATTTTTAGGCGTAGCCCTTTTCCTTTCTTGTTATTCTTCGGCAAAAGATATCGTGCTTACTTCATTGGACTGGCCTCCTTTCACATCGCCCTCCATTGGTGGTGGTGGGATGACCAGTATTATTGTCAAACAGGCATTTGAGCGTGAAGGGTACCACTTGAAAATTGAGTTTGAACCCTGGGAAACTGCTGTTTCACGTGCAATGGATGACAATAATGTAGCCGGCTATTTTCCGGAATATTATTCCAGCGATCTGGCACAGCGTTGTGTTTTTTCTGACGCAATTGGAACCAGTATGGTGGTTTTCGCTCATAGAGCCGGTGAAGAAAAGCAGACAGCAACACTTAAAGACCTTGCATCTACCAAGGTTGGCGTCGTTTCTGGGTATGTGAATGAAGAAAATTTTGACCATGCTGTCGCGCAGAAAAAAATTCCTGTACTGGAATCTGTGGATGACGTTCAGAATATTAAAAACCTGCTTGACCATAAAGTGGATCTGGCGGTTATCGATAAGCGGGTACTGTCGTACTGGGTATCAAATGATAAGGACTTACAGCCCCTTAAAGATCAGGTGAAATACAATATGGGCGGTCTGAAGCTGCACGGATTGTATGTCTGTTTTACTGGCGCAGATGCCAAAGAGAATGCTGAAGTCCTGGCACGCGGTTTAAGAGCTTTGGATCCTATGGGGTTCGGATTACAGAACGATCCTATGTATAAAGACAAAATGTGACCCCAAAGCCGGTGTCCTGTATGACAGGCACCGGCATCATTTGGTGTGTAACCGGGTCTATTCGCCCCAGACCTCTGCGAGTATGTTCACCCAATTTTTCCCCATAATTTTTTCAACCACGGTTGCAGATAATCCCTTGCGTAACAACGCCTCTGTCAGATTCGGGAATTCCCCTACGGTTCGAATTCCTTCAGGGTTAACAATTTTTCCGAAATTGGTCAGGCGCCGGGCGTAACCTTTGTCGTGGGTAAGCCATTCAAAAAATTCCTGTCCATGACCCTGGGTAAAATCAGTGCCAATACCCACCTGATCGCTACCGGCAATATTGACGATGTAGGCAATGGCTTCGACATAGTCATCGATAGTGGAGTTTATGCCGTTTTTCAAAAATGGAGCGAACATGGTAACGCCGATAAAGCCGCCATGATCTGCGATAAATTTTAACTCTTCGTCGGATTTGTTACGCGGGTGATCTTTCAGCCCAGAAGGCAGGCAATGGGAATAGCAGACCGGTTTTTTGGATGCCAGGATAACTTCCTGTGAGGTTTTTGAACCGACATGCGACAGGTCGCACATGATTCCCACCCGGTTCATTTCAGCCACGATTTCATGACCGAAACCAGACAGTCCTCCATCGCGTTCATAACATCCGGTGCCTACCAGATTCTGGGTGTTGTAGCACATCTGTACAATGCCTACGCCAAGGTCTTTGAAAATCTGTACGTAGCCAATCTGATCTTCAAAGGCATGTGCATTTTGAAAACCCAGAAATATGCCGGTTTTGCCATCACTTTTGGCTTGGTGAATATCTGCTGTACATTTTACCTTACTGACCAGATCGTTGTTGGCTTCGATCAGTTGGTTCATAGCCACGATATTGTTGACAGTATTCTGGAACCCTTCCCAGACTGAGACTGTGCAGTTAGCAGCAGTGAGTCCGCCTTTGCGCATGTCTTCAAACAGTTCGCGGTTCCATTTGGCGATAATTAGTCCGTCGATAATTATGGATTGTTGGTGTAGTTGCTCGGCTTCGATGCTCATGATGCACCTCTCGCATATAAAAGAAGTGCATCTGAGTGTATCGGCTCAAAATAACCAATGGAGGTTATAAACGACAGTCGCCTTTCCAAAACCGTCAAGACTTCATAACCTCAGGCGCTGTGAAGTCGAATAGAGGCGTAACTGGGTTCTGATTTGGCCGTTACCAGTGCATCGCCGACCCGGTCAGGGTAAAGTGCCTCCATTACCTCATCGGTGGGAATGTCGAGCATTTTATCGTCTGATCGGTCAAACCACATACCAGCCCTTTCCTGACGAGGGGAGAGACCTATGTGTTTGCGGTAACAACGGCTGAAGTGCGGTGTGGAGACAAAACCGCAGGCAGCGGAAATCTCTATGATCGACATGGTTGTTTGCTTTAACAGTTGCCGGGCCCGATCCAGTCGTAATTTGAGATAGTAACGGGATGGCGTACAGTCAAGATATTGATGGAACAGCCGTTCCAGTTGTCGTCTGGATATTCCGACGAAAGTAGCGAGATCATCCAGCTCGATCGGCTCCTCGATATTGGCTTCCATTAATTCGACGATTTCCAACAGCTTGGGTTGGGCGCTGCTGAGTACGTGCCTCAACGGCACCCGCTGCAGATCATTCTGACTGCGTACCCGGTCGCAGACAAACATGTCCGAAATAGCGTTGGTTAATGACTGTCCATGTTGGCGACTGATCAGGTTGAGCATCATGTCCATGGGAGCGGCCCCTCCTGAACAAGTCATTCTGTTACCGTCGATGGTGAACAAGCGATTGTTACAGTTTACTTTTGGAAACATTTCTTTGAGTGAGCCGATGCACTCCCAGTGAGCACTGCAGTCGTAGCCGTCCAACATCCGGGCATGCGCAAGCACATATGCACCGGTGCAGATACCGCCCAAATTAACGTGTTTACGGTCCAGGCTTTGCAGCCAGCTGAGTTCCCGTTTTGAATAGCTGCGGGTAATGTCCACCCCTCCGGCCACAAACAGTGTGTCAATGGTGGGGTAGTGCTCCATGGAGGCATCGGGGGTCACGGAAATGCCGTCGCTGGCGCGGACTGGTTGCCCGTCTTTACTGATAAGATACCAGCTGTACAGCTCTTTTCCTGATAACTGATTGGCCATCCGCAAAGGTTCGACAGCCGAGGCCAGAGCGATCATGGTGAAGTTTTCCAGTAGCAGAAAACCAATGCGTGTGGATTTATTTTCCACCTTGGATGGATGCTGAAGAACATTGCCGACTGTCATTTTCAAAACCCTCGTGAATCACCACTCTGATTAGCTCGATTGATTTAGCAACGATTGCGCCACTTGATGATCTGAATCAATGAAAATGATGGTTGTTGATTTTTGGGTTAGATGGAATGAGATGTGGTTCAAATAATTATGCAGCGGTCTCCTCCTGAGAGAAGGAGACAATTTGGCTGAAACTTACCTATGGCTGCATCAGTCGCTCGGGATTATCCGAAAATACGGCGGTTGCATGCAGGCTTAAAGCTGTTTCGAACTGTTCGGGGGTATTCACTGTGTAAACCAGTAACTGATAACCGGCATCAACGACGTCATTGGCAAAAGCAGTGGTGAGATGATCGTAGTTACAATTCACCGTTGAGGCATTGACGCCCTCGGCCCAGTCTTGCCAGTGTTGCATGGGTTCATCAAGCAGTATGCCAAGCGGCACATCTTCACGTAATCGGGAAAATGCCAGCAATGCCGCCGGATGAAACGAACTGACCAGGCAGTGTTCGCGCAGCCAGGAGGTCTGCGGCAGGGTTGCTGCTATGTTCTCAACCAGCGGTTCCCAGGCGATGTTGGGATCAACTTTGATTTCCAGGTTGAAGTGCATGTCATTGGTTTGTAACCACTGGATCAGTGACTTGAGTTCGAGGATGGTTTCACCAGCGTACTCTGGCGCAAACCAGCTACCAAAGTCTCCCTGTTTAAGCGCCGCCAGACTCTGTTGCGCCAGTGGACCGGATAAATTACTGCAGCGGTCCAGGTCATCGTCATGAAAGATCACACACTCCCGGTCAAGACTCAAAGAAACATCAAATTCCACCCACTCGATGCCGTGTTGTTTGGCGAGTTTAAATGCGCTGAGAGTGTTTTCCGGAGCAGAAGCGGAAATACCACGGTGGGCAATAACTTGTTGAGGAATGGCAATCATAAGAAGTCCCTGATGTACTGGAATGGTTCGCTGGCGGCTGTAACGGCCTATAAACCGTTGGCAGCGCAATATAGCAGGAATGTAAATCAGCGCGACATGAAAAATTTTCAGATTGATCGTGCAGCGCCGCATCCATTACCAGCGCAGATTCATTGCCGGTCAATAATGGTTCAGCATTAATCCTGGCACGACTGATCCGTTACGGGTGTTCGGTTTGATGATCGGTGGGTTGCGGGGTGATGGTCAGTATTTTAACCTCTTCGGGTGTTTCAAAACGGTGCCAGAGCCCCTGTGGTACCACGATCAGACTCCCGGCCGTCAGGGTGTGGGCTGTTTCATGGTCATCCTGCCATATAAACAATGTGGTCTGGCCGTCGATCACCATCACTAATTCATCACCATAACCATGACGTTCCCATTCGCTGTTACCCTGATAATGGCCAACATAAAGACCTCCATTCTGGAACTCGGACAGGCAGCTGAACGCATCGGCGGTTTCCGCATCGGTGGAGTATGGCGTGCGACCGGAGAAAAAAGTCAGTGTATTGAGGGCTTCCTGAATACTGATGGATTGGGCTTTTGCCATGAGGTGTGTCCTGCTAATGTTGGTAAACCGGAATCACTATACAGGATCAGAGCTATGAGACTAGAAGGGGTGGAACAACCGCGTGTGAATGGTGGTGCCAGTCAGATTAAACGTAGCAGTTTTCCAACCATGGGACAGTTCCGGAAAGATCAACTTAAGGATGGTGAACAGCCTGAAAGAAAGGAAGTAATGGTGCAGCGATATGTGGAGCAGTGGTAGTTGGTCAGCTCTTTGGAAAACACGACACAGCAGCCGTGTCCGCTGATTGTCTTTGATGGCGTTTGTGTCTTGTGTCATGCCGCTGTACGTTTTATTGATCGCCATGATTCGCGCCAGCAACTTAAGGTCGTTCCTCTGCAGTCAGAATTGGGGCAATACCTGCAACAGCAGTTTGATATTAATCTTCTGCACAACAATACCATCATGGTGATATCAGAGTCGGGTGTGTTTACCCGTAGCGCAGCGCTGTTTGCCATTGCCGGCTATCTTGATCGACCATGGTGCTGGTTGAGGGGATTCCGCTGGTTGCCAAGAGGTCTGAATGACTGCTTATATGAACAGCTGGCGCGGCGCCGTTATCGTTTGTTTGGTCGCTATGAGCAGTGCCGTATGCCGGCTTTAACATTGCGTACGCGATTGCTTGAAAATATTGAACAGCTTGATGAGCTTCAGAGTCTCATTTCATCTGCCAGGTCCGGCAAGCATTAAACCTGTTATCACCCTCATAAAAAATAGATTGATCTGCGGAACCTTTTTTCAGCCCACCGGTCTAAGTTTTCGAAATGATTTTTACATCGTCGCAAATGAGGGAAGTTTCATGAATATTAATCAAGCGCTTATAGCGGGTGTGGCTCTGGCCGTTGCAGGTTCTATGGCCCAGGCAAAACCTAATTCTGAGCTCAGTATTTCATCCAAGGCTCCAGAAAAAATCCAGATGCAGTTTAAGGAATGGCAGGCCGGAGAAAATATCAGTGGTCGTAAAGATAAATGCTTCGGTGTGGCTCTGGCTGGTGAAAACGATTGTAAAGCCGGTGCCGGAACCAGTTGTGAAGGAACATCGACCGTCGACTTTCAAAGCAATGCCTGGACCTATGTTCCTAAAGGAAGTTGTGAGTACATAATGACTCCCAAGGGCATGGGATCGTTGGTTGAAATGTAACTGCGCGGCATCGCTGGAAGGTATTCTTTATGGCCTCAACACCATCTTCGTCTGCCAGGGCTGCCATTACTATGGGAACTGGCATTAACCTGAAGCCGGAGCACTATGAACAGGCGCTTGTCTGTTCGGCCGAGGGATTGTGGTTTGAGGTTCATACGGAAAATTATTTTGTTAACGGTGGGCCGAGAAGGCAGTATCTCCAACGTGTGGCTGAACAGTTTCCCCTCAGTTTTCATGGCGTCGGTGGATCTCTCGGCAGCCCGCTGAGCAGTTCTGCAGAACATCTTCAAAAAGTCGCCGAACTGGTGAAAGCGTTCAATCCGCAACTGGTATCTGAACATGCTGCCTGGTCTGGTTATCAGAACCGTTATTTTGCCGAGTTATTGCCGCTGCCGAAAACCCGGGATGCACTGAATGCCTTGTGCGATGGTGTGGATGCTTACCAAAATGCCATTGGCCGCCACATTGCGATTGAAAACCCCAGTCACTATGTTTCCTTGATCACGGAAATGGATGAGCCTGATTTTCTGATGGAGGTCTGCCGGCGTACTGGTTGCCGATTGCTGATTGACGTTAATAACCTGTATGTCAGCGAATATAACTGTGGTCAGAAAGCAGAAGACTATCTGCGCCAGATCGATCCAACATTCGTTGAGGAAATACACATTGCCGGTTATAGCGAAGATCCCGGGCTAAAAAATCAACTGTTGATCGATAGCCATGCCGCCGCCGTCAGTGACGAAGTCTGGTCGCTGCTGCAATTTGCCTTGCAACGTTTCGGATATGTTCCTGTCCTGCTGGAGAGGGATGACAATATTCCCTCATTTGATGCTTTGATGCAGGAGCGTCATCAGGCGCAGACCATGCTCGATCAGATATTCACCCAGAGTGATTCCCAATGCAGCAAAAAGACCGTTATCTCCTAGCTTTTTCGGATTACCTGAGTCACGGGCATGCTGAACCCTTGATGGCATTCGTTGCACAGGATCGACATCAGCACGCTCGAACAGTCGTGCAGTTGTATCGGAACGGTTTCTTTAAATCGTGTATCGGTGCCCTCAGTGCAAACTTTCCAGTGCTTCAGACATTGATCAGTGACGTTGAATTTAAAAAAATTGCTCGCCGTTATATCGAACAATGGCCACCAGAACATGGAACACTGGTGGAATATGGTCACTATTTTGCCGATTTTATTGCCGTGACTCTTCCGTCGGCTGTGCATTTGGCAGACCTGGCACGTTTGGATCTGGCTTGGTTAACATGTCTGAATGAAGCCGATGATGGAGCTGTAACGATTGAGCAGATCAGTGAACTGATTGCACTGCAACCGGACTTGAGTGCATTGGCCATCGGATTGGCACCATCGGTCCGGTTGCTGACAATGCAATATGAAGTATTGCCATACTGGCAGGCGTTTAAACAGGCAGAATGTCCCGCAATACCTTTATGGCAGCAACAATTGCAGCATGTGCTGCTATGGAAACGGGATGGCTGTGTCCGGGTGCAGTCAATTACACCTGTTCAATGGGCTTTTTTGCATGAACTGGACACCTCCCAAAATTTATATCGGGCTTCAGAAACGGCCCTGGCTATTGACAGTGAATTTGAAGTCAGTGAATTTTTTTCACTGTCGATAGAACAATCGCTGTTGATGTATATGGAGAATTAACATGAATACTGGATTGTTAAGCCTGAGGTACCGGGCGGCCTCAAATCAGCTGCAACGGCTGTTAACACCTGTATTGTTGCTGATGTTGAGATTATTGATTGCAAGAGTATTTTTATTGTCTGGCCTGACTAAATGGAATGGCTGGTTTGATTTTAATACGGACAAGTACGACCTGTTTTTATATGAGTTCTTTTGCCCAGACCCGATCCGTCCGGGTGCTTTGTTGCTGTGTAATCCAAATACTCTGGATTATACCGAGGGAAGCTGGTCGATAGTAATGATCAAGGTGTTTGCGGTGACCGCTGGAGTCATGGAAATTCTTTTACCGGTTATGCTGATAATGGGTTTATTCAGTCGCGCCGCTGCACTGGGTTTGTTGTTCATGGTCGGCTTTATCCAGCTGGCGGTGTTTCCTGAATGGTCTCACTGGTGGAATCCTGCCGTCTGGTGGGTGGCGATATTGTCTGTCGTTCTGGTGATGGGGCCAGGTCGTTTTTCGTTAGACCGTCTTTTCAAATTGGAGTGATGAAATCAGGATTTTTGTAATATTCAAATTATCTTAATAAGGCAAAAATGAACCCTTCTTAAAATATCCACCTATCATATATTCGAAGTCTGTGTGAACGGTGTCTCTTTTTTAGAATGAACATGGCGTTGCTCCTGGTTAACGTCGTATGTTGGTCTAAAGTTATAATTTCTGACAGAGAGTCATTGGATACTGATCATTCAGGAATGTTCCGATGTGTATGGTTAAATTACCGTGCTGTGCAATGAAAAAAACCATAAAGCCTGCATGGAATACGCATTGGTGCTAAGAAATCTTTGAAAAAACAATCATCGTTTTGATGTCAGCTGGCAAACACCAGCTGACAATATCCTGTGCAAAAAGCAGGTCTTTTTTCAGAAGCTTTCTAAACATAATTGCCGGCGTCATTCGTTAATCATCGCATTACATCACTGCCTGCCTGAATAACATATCAGTTTGTTCTCAGTGTTGCCGGATCCCGAGCTGATGGCATTGTTGAGACTGTCCTTGAGGTATTTCCTGTGCAGTATTTGATGGGGCAAACAGGCTCCCTTAATTACGATTATGACTTCGGTCGTATGAACGAAAACAGAAGTTCGTATTTGTTGTCACTACTATTGGTCGCCACAATTAATCGAACACCCTTTACCAATAAACAGCATGAGAATTTTGCATATGCTAGATAGGATCTCCATTCGTCAAAAACTGATTACGATGTCTATTTTTCCAGTGATTGGAATTGTTCTTATTGTTTTTGTGGCAATGGGACAGTTGGAAGAAGCCAGTTATGGGGTTGACCGGATATACGGTGATCGTATTGTCCCGTTGGAGCAGCTAAAAATTATTGCAGATGACTATGCCGTTTCTGTCATAGATAGTATCAACAAGGCCAATAGTGGTTCCATTTCCGGAAATGATGCCTTGTCGGGTATTCAGTCAGCTCGACGGGAAATCACACAGGTGTGGCAACAATATCTGGCCACTTCGTTGACTCAAGAGGAGGCACGCCTGGTCAAGCAGGCTGAAAACCTGTTTGTGGTTGCCAATAACTCGCTCGATCAAGTTGAAAATGCTTTGCGAGGTACAGATATGCGCGGAGATGTGTCAGATAGGCTGGATGCCTACGATGGTCCGTTATATCGCAGCATCGATCCTATCAGCAACATCATCAATCAACTGATAGATTTACAGATTTCGGTTGCCAAAACTGAAAAAGATGCGATCAATGAAAATTATCTCGCCAGCCGGTCGATATTTATTCTGATTGCCCTGGTAACTCTCTTGCTCGTCAGCGCGGTGGGGGTAATTACGTATCTGAGTATTAAATCCCCATTGGATAAATTGGGGCAGTCCATCAAAGCGATTACTGAAAACTCAGACCTGTCGGTCGAGCTGAGACTCGATGGTAAAAATGAACTGGTGACCATTGCCAACAGTTTTGAAACCATGCTGGGCAAAATCAGAACTCTGGTGAAAAACATCAATCAGTCGGCACAGACGCTTTCTTCTTCCGCGGCGGCACTTAACAGTATCAGTGAGCATTCCAAAACCAATGTGTTGCAACAACGGGATGAGATTCAGCAGGTTACGACAGCCATGACCGAGATGCTGAGTACTGCGCGGGAAATTGCCGCGAATGCTGAAAATGCAAACCGCGAGACCTATGAAACAACGCAACAGGTTGAACTGGGAAATGCAGCTGTACGCTCGGCAACCAGAGCGACACAGGAGCTGGTCGAAGAGATTCATCGGGTAACCGAACAAATTCTGGCGGTTGATAAGTTCAGCGAAAACATCGGATCTGTGATTACGGTAATTCAGGGGATTGCCGAACAGACAAACCTGCTGGCACTCAATGCGGCGATTGAAGCCGCGCGCGCCGGAGACCAGGGACGTGGGTTTGCGGTGGTGGCTGATGAGGTCAGAAACCTGGCACAGAAAACCCAGGATTCGACTTCTGAGGTCAAAGGTGCCATTGAAAAACTTCAAAATGGTACCCGGGCAGCCGCCTCTGCGATGGAAACCAATAACCAAAGAGCTGCCAAAACAGGGGACAGTGCGGTCTCTGCGGGCACCACTTTGGATGGAATTTCCAGAGCGATCAATTTACTGAGTGATATGAATACGCAGATCGCGACAGCTTCAGAGGAGCAAAGTCAGGTCTGTTATGACATCGAGCGTTCCATTATTTCCATCAACAACTCAGCGGTTGAATCTTCCAACGGTGCTGAAAAGATTGCGGTTGCGAGTGAGGAACTTGCCAATATTTCCGAGGGTTTGCTGGCACAGATCCGAAAATTCAAAACCTGATGTCAGACCGCAACCTGAGCGTTGGTTGATGTTGAAGGCTGTGAGCATGTTGTGATGGGAGAAACTTTCTGAGAGGTTGCTGGCATCAGGGGCCGATATCTTTTCTGTTGGCCCCTGATGGTATGTCGGTCAGTTAATTGATGCCTTTTACGATAAACTCGACCCGTCGGTTCAACGAGCGTCCTTCGACCGTTGCGTTATCGGCCACAGGACTCGCCTCGCCATAACCTGTCGCGGTCAGACGTTCTGCTGCAATCCCTTGTTCAACCAAATAGCCTTTAACACCGTCTGCGCGCTTCTGGCTCAGAGTCAGATTGTATTTTTCGCGCCCCACGTCATCGGTGTATGCATTGATATCAATGTTGATATTGTCATAACGATTCATGATGGATACCAGTACCAGGAGTTCCCGGCGGGCATCATCCGTCAGTTCTGCTGAGTTGGAAGCGAACTGGATATTTGACGGTTCAATAATCGCTATTTTCTGCTGAATGGTTTGTTCAAACGTCAGGGGACAACCGATGTCGTTAACGCTTTGTTCTACTGGGGTATCCGGGCATTGATCCAGACGATTGACGACGCCGTCAACATCATCATCCAATTCGCAACCATTCAGATTGACAGCCAGACCGGCAGGGGTATCAGGACAAAAATCAATAGAATCGGCAACGCCATCGGCATCGCTGTCTTTGTCCGCTTCGCAGCCCTTATCGTTGACCTTCGCACCGGCCGTGGAATGAGGGCACTGGTCCTGGTAATCAGGGTAACCATCCTGGTCGCTGTCAAGCGCGCAGCCTGTGCTGTCGACCTTAAGGTCTGCCGGTGTGGCAGGGCACTGGTCAATGACATCTGATACGCCATCACCGTCGCTGTCTTTGGCAATTTCACAACCCATACTGTCCACCGTCACTCCAGGTTGGCTGTCCGGGCAGTGATCAAGCTCATCGATGACACCATCCTGATCGGTATCGGCGGGTACAGTCCGGCGGCCGGGCTGCCATTCAATGCCCAGTGTCAGTGACTTTGCATCGGCGGAGTAACTGTCAAAATCCGCTCGTAGATTGAACTGCCGGTTGAGGCGATAAGAAGCACCCAAGCCAAATCCGAGCAGCAATGTATTATCGTTATTGATCGGAATATCTTCGCCACTGCTGTCGGTTGAGAAGGTAGACAATTCGCCTTTGGCAAACAGGTTGTAAGGGTGGTCATAATCCCACAGGCGGTAGAGGACTGCCGCACTGGTGGCATAGTAACTAATGTCGGTAATGGTTTTGTCCGGATCACTGTCTTTGGCAATTCCGGTTGTTCCCAGTGAGGCAAACGACAGCTCACCAGATAGTTTGGGTGTGAACAAATAACCGCCGTGAAGGCGGAAAGTGAAACCGTTTTTATCGGAGACATTATAAGGAGCGTCATCATCCGGTTGAGGTTCCAGGTGTGACCAGCCGAGTGAGCCTCCAAAGTAAAGTCTGGTGGGTTGTTCTGTTTCGGCAGCTAAACCATGGGCGGATAACAGGGTGACACAGCAAAACAAGGTTGTGTTTTTGAACATTCAATGTATTCCTGGCAAACAAAAGCCCAGACGAAGCCGGGCTTATCAGAGGATTATTTTTTTGATCGCAGATATGTAAGTAGCGGCAGTATCAGTAATGCCCATACTGGCATTGAACCGCCATTGGAGACGGAGACATTCACACCGCCGTCGCCACTTTCACTTCCAGTGTTATCGTTTCCTGGGGTGCCGGTTCCGGGAGTCGGGTTGGCGACGGTGGGAGTGTCGTCTTCGCCGTCAATGATGCCATCGTTGTCGCTGTCGGGATCCTGAGAGTTGTCCAGGCCGTCTCCGTCGGCATCTCCGGGAGCTTCATCCACGTCTGGCAGGCCGTCATTGTCATCATCAGAGTCCAGGTCGTTGCCGATACCATCGCCATCAGTATCCTCGTCAGTACCCCAGGCACCATCATTCAGATCAACATCATCAGCAATGCCATCACCATCAGAATCGGTGGTGTTGTCGACCTGACCGTCGCCGTTTTGATCGAGTTCTCCGTTACCAGACTCACTGATGTCAGTGATGCCATCGCCGTCACTGTCTGTGTCCTGAAAGTCCGGAATTCCATCATGGTCTGTATCGACCGGATCGGTTTCCAGGATATCGTTATCACCAAGACCGTCTTGGTCGCTATCAGTATTGGCTTCGGTCGCATCTGGCAGACCATCATTGTCACTGTCCAGATCCTGGTAATCGGGGAAACCATCGTGATCGGTATCCAGCTCGGTGATCAGGGTATCCAAAGTATTGTTAGCGTCAGAATCAATGGCAATCATGGTATCCGCGACACCATCGCCATTGATGTCGGTGATATTGGCGTCGATGCCGTGGACAAAATCCATATCAAACGCATCGTCGATGCCGTCACCATCGTTATCGAGACCGGAGGCTCCGTTTTCTGCGCTGTCGGCAATACCGTCGTTGTCGCTGTCGGTATCCAGATAATCGGGAATACCGTCATGATCGGTATCTGTCAGCACCGTGCTGTCTTCAATGCCATCATTGTTCGCATCAATACCTCCGGCCACAAAATCCGGATCAGCCTGGTCCGGAATCTGATCATGATCATCATCGCTGATACCCAGGCCTGATTCACGTGAGTCAGGTCTGCCGTCGTTGTCGGAGTCCAGATCAAACAGATCAGCAACCCCGTCGCCATCACTGTCGCTCAGGGCAACGTTATCATCGATACCATCGTTATCAGCATCCACACCTGCGGTGATATCCACATCCAAAGAGTCGTTGATGCCATCACCATCGCTATCTGTGCTGGTAAAGCCGCTTTCAAGTCGATCCGGTATGCGGTCATTGTCTGAATCCGGGTCCAGACTGTTCACCAGACCATCACCATCGCTGTCTTCTGTGGAGGATTCGATGCTGTCGGGGATGCCATCGTTATCATCATCATTGTCGGTATTGTTGCCGATGCCATCGTGGTCAGTATCGGTATCTTCCGCTGGATCGGTTGGGAAGGCATCGTCGCCGTTCAGAGTGCCGTCACCATCGATATCATCATCGGTGGCATCAGAAACACCGTCGTTGTCCTGGTCAGCGGGCATACTTGAAGGATCCAGCGGATCGGTGCCGGCAGTATTTTCGTCGCTGTCGGTATAGCCATCGCCGTCGTCATCATTGTCGGCATTGTTACCGATGCCATCATGGTCAGTATCGGTATCTTCCGCTGGATCGGTTGGGAAGGCATCGTCGCCGTTCAGAGTGCCGTCACCATCGATATCATCATCGGTGGCATCGGATACGCCGTCGTTGTCCTGGTCGGCCGGTACGCTTGAAGCATCCAGAGGATCGGTGCCGGCAGTATTTTCGTCGCTGTCGGTATAGCCATCGCCGTCGTCATCATTGTCGGCATTGTTGCCGATGCCATCGTGATCGGTATCGGTATCTTCGGTTGGATCGGTTGGGAAGGCATCGTCGCCATTCAGAGTGCCGTCGCCATCGATATCATCATCGGTGGCATCGGATACGCCGTCGTTGTCCTGGTCGGCCGGTATGCTTGAAGCATCCAATGGGTCGCTACCGGCGGCGTTTTCGTCGCTGTCGGTGTAGCCATCGTTATCGTCGTCATTGTCGGCATTGTTACCAGTGCCATCGTGGTCAGTATCGGTATCTTCCGCTGGATCGGTTGGGAAGGCATCGTCGCCATTCAGAGTGCCGTCGCCATCGATATCATCATCGGTGGCATCGGATACGCCGTCGTTGTCCTGGTCGGCCGGTACGCTTGAAGCATCCAGAGGATCGGTGCCGGCAGCAGTTTCGTCGCTGTCGGTATAGCCATCGCCATCGTCGTCGTTGTCGGCATTGTTGCCGATGCCATCATGATCGGTATCGGTATCTTCGGTTGGATCGGTTGGGAAGGCATCGTTGCTGTCCAGAGTACCGTCACCATCCTGGTCACCAGTCGTAATGGTGGTGTCGCTGTATTCATAAATAAAGCCGGGTGCAACTGATGCAGGCGCAATAGCATAGACAGTAATGTTGTGTTGCCCATCAGAGAGTCCCGACAGATCACAGCGCCAGTTACCTTCGCTATCGCTGGTGGTGGTGCAGCTTTCTACCCCATCAATATAAACGGCAATGTCTGCATCGGCAGTGGCGGATGTTCCGGAAACAGGTACGTCGCTGCTGTTGTAGGTGGCGATATTGACTGCTCCCAGCGCCGCGTGTTCACGGGTAAAGGGCACTTCAAGGGTATAAAAACCGGGTGTCAGATTGCCATCCATGTAAAAGGCGCTGCTGACATTGGCATCGTCAGCATGCATACGGGTGTAGTAAATGGTAATGGAGGAGGTTTTTGTAAAGGTAATAGAGGCTGCCGCCTGTGGATCTGAAACATTGCGATCTGCCAGTCCCTTCAAAACCATATTTTTCAGGCTGAGATCCGGCACGATTGAGAGATCAGCATCGTAATTGATGCTGGCACCGACAATGTTTTCCAGTGGCGAAAACAAGGTTTCGTAGTCACCATCACTCCAGCCATCAATATCTTTGATCGTGAATACGCTGGATAACTCAACCGGAGTCTGATCGTCGTGATTAACAAAGCTATAGCGGATCTGGGCTTCGTAGACGTCCTGGCAGATGCTGCAATTGGTGTCATTGCGATTCAGATAGACCACCAGATCGTCACCGGATAGTCCGGTTTCGACGCTTCCCGGGAATGTGTTCATGAGTTCCACTTGAACATCCACGGCAACACCTTCGCTGGTCACCGCTACATTGCTCCAGGTTCTGGGAGTATGAGGTTCCAGAACTTCGGTGGCAGTGCTGCTATTGGAGTCCTGACTGAACGCAATGTCCGTGACTGCGGCAGGTGTGTATATCGTCACGCATAACAGCACACAAAAGCCGAAAAATTGGCGCACTTTACATCTCCTTTTTTAATTTTTGAGAGTGTATTTCACACTTCTCGCTCATCAATTCTGTTGACAGATGACTTAGTTAGGTCAATCGATTAGCGCAACTAAGCAAAAATGAGACCGTTTTTTGTCATTTTTTAGGATGGGTTATTTTTCGTATATACAAAAATTAACAATTGAGAAAAAGACCAGCTCCCGAGGCCAGATGATTGGTAAGCTCTGAGGGTATTTTGGTAATAATTTACTATTTGAGAGAATTTGTATTTTTTTGTGAGTCATTAGCTGCGTTGGTCAATGTTTCATATTGTGATTGAGTTCTCATCGGTGGTTTGTAAAAAAAACCGACAACTGATGGTGCTTGTTAGCGGAGAAGCCTTGTGTCGGGTCTTACGGTCATTGGGTATCAGGCTTGCCAGTTACTGGAATTATTGAGAAATGTACGATCACAACTATGCTTATAAAACTGTTACTTAGCAGGATGGTGCAATCATGTATAAGAAAGTTCTGGCTCCTGTTGATCTCAAGGAGAATGGGTATTCTCCTGCAATTGCCAAAACAGCATTGGCGTTGGCCAATGCTGAAGATGCGGAAATATATCTGGTGAGCGTATTAAATGGCGTGGCATCAGCATCGCCGGAATTTGAGCAGTTTGAAGAAAAGCTGATGGCCTTCGCTGAGCAACATATGGGGGTGGATAACCGGGTATCTCTGCATGTTTTGCTGGGTAATGCCAGCGAGGAAATTTTGAAGTTTGCCAAGGCAAAAGCATGCGATCTGATCATTATTGCCAATCACAAACAGAGCACTAACATGCTGGGCAATCCAGGGTTTGGCACGATTACCGCCAAAGTGGCGGTTCAGGCAGCCTGTTCTGTGCTGATTGTTAAGGCCAGCAGTTAGCTGCCAGTTTGATCCGAACCTTCCGCACCGTAAACGGATACCCGGTGCGGAGCATGGCGTTTGTGACGAAGCCGCCCGGGCCAGCTGTCCAAGTGAGCGGACCATCCTCCGGCGCTAATGTTTGACCGTTTTGAAATCGTCGCTGCTGAGTTCATGTTTTTTCATCAGCTTATAGAAATCCGTGCGGTTCCGGCCAGCCAGTTCTGCCGCTCTGGAGACAATGCCATCGGTCATTTTCAATACCCGAACGATATACTGGCGTTCAAATTCATCCCTGGCTTCTGACAGCGCCGGCCAGTGCCCGGAGTTTTGCAGTAGAGCCTGTTCCACCAGTGATTCGCTCACCACCGGAGTGTGTGTCAGGGCAACACACTGTTCCACCACGTTAACCAGCTGGCGGATATTGCCGGTCCAGTTGGCACCGCATAGTTTCAGCATGGCAGCATCGGCAAAGCGGGTAACGTTGACGCCATGTTTATCTGCTGTTTTCAGCAGAATGTGGCGCACCAGCAGAGGAATATCTTCCGGCCGTTCCTTCAGGCTGGGTAGTTTCAGATTGACCACATTCAGACGGTAATAAAGGTCTTCGCGGAAACTACCGTCTTTCATGGCGGCCAGCAGATCCCGGTGCGTCGCGGACAGTACTTTAACGTCCACCGGAATGCTTTGGCTGCTGCCAACCGGACGCACCATACGTTCCTGCAGTACCCGTAACAGTTTGACCTGCAGTGGTACCGGCATATCACCAATTTCATCAAGAAACAGGGTTCCGCCTTCTGCCGCGCGAAACAGCCCTTTGTTTTCGCTGACGGCTCCGGTGAAAGCGCCCTTGGTGTGGCCGAACAGTTCTGATTCCAGCAGGTGTTCCGGCAGAGCGCCACAATTAATGGCCACAAATGGTTGGTCCGCCCGATGGCTGGCTTTATGAATCGCTCTGGCCAACAGCTCTTTACCAGTACCGCTGGCACCGGTGATCAATACGCTGACATCCTTCTGAGCCACCCGATAGGCCTGATCCAGTACCGCTTTCATCAACGGGCTGTGAGAAATGATTTCGCTGCGCCAGCTGTCTTCGGCGGTATCGTTGCTCTGTAACAATGCTTTTCGCAGTGCCTGACGCAATTGCTGATGATCAATCGGTTTGGTGATAAATCCGAGCGCCCCTTTTTCCGTGGCATCCACGGCATCGGCGATAGAGCCATGGGCAGTCATGATGATCAGCGGCAGCGATGGTACTTTTCGGGCCAGATAATCCAGCAGATACATGCCGTCTTTACCGGGCATGCGCAGGTCGGTCAGTACCAGTGAAAACGGTTGCTTGGAGATGCTGCGAACAGCTTCGTCCGCATCTGCGGCGGTGATGATTTCATAGCCCTCACTTTCCAGACGAATGGTTAGCAGCCGTAACAGACTGGGGTCATCATCTACCAGTAATATTCGGGGACGTTGTTGTTGGATCAGATCTTCTGCCAGGTTACTCACTTTCTGTGCCCTCCTGCGTATTGGATTCAACATCATTGAGTTGTTGTTCTATTTCTGTCAGTGCATCAATTTTTTTCTGAGTCTGCGCCAGCTTGCTTTGTAGTTGCTTGAGCTGTTTTTGCTGCTGCAGATTTTGAGTCTCCAACTGACTGGTTTTGATTTCCTGTTCGATCAAACGCTGGTTTTGTGAGGCATACATGAAAATCAGATTGCCCAGCGGGTTGGGCAGGGTTGATGCCTTGTCGAACAACAGAATCTGATTATCGATCCGCTGCTGTAATGGCAGTGCCGGAGCGGTGTTCAACAGCAGTCGTTTGAGTTCGTCGGGGGATGAGATGGTCAGCATTTCCAGGCGCTGAGTACGCTGCTCTTCGCTGAGTGTGGGAATTTCCGCCAGATAGTTTTGCCAGGCGATGGTGTTGCAGAGATCGGCCGACAGATTGATAGCGCTCAGATCGCTATCACAGTTGGTGACTGTCCGGCCGCTGCCCGCGGCAATGGATGGGTCGGCCACAGAAACCTCGTCCGTCTGTGTCGGTGATTGATGAATCGGTTTCAGGTCCTGAAGCTGACAGGAACATAACAGCCCCAGAACGAATAGATACCAGACTTTTCTCACACGGTTTTCCTTAAGTTTGTGGTAACGAAATGATAACACCAAACTGATACTGCTCGGATTCCAGCAACTCGGCTTTACCGCCCAGCAATCGGGCGCAGTCATGGACGATGGAAAGACCCAGGCCGGTACCTTTGATGGTGTCCTGTCTGACGGCTCCACCCCGATGAAACGGTTTAAACAGCAATGGTCCCTGATCCGCCGGAACTCTCTCGCCGGTATTGGCCACTATGAGTATGGCGTCCCGGTTTTGTCTGCTTAAGCGAATCAGGACTTTACCATTCTGTTCGCCATAGGCTTGAGCATTACTCAACAAATTATCAAGAATGCGTGTAAATAATTTGTGGTCGGAATGGATATTTGACAAGTCACATTCCACGGTGACCTGCTGCTGGCGTTTTCGAAAAGCCAGGTCGTAAATGGACAGACATTCCTGGATAAGATTATTCGGATTCAGAGGTACCAGTGCCGGAGCTGTCTGTTGCAACAGATAGTTGTAGTCGAGCAATTGATCTGTCAGATGCCGTAAACGGTCAACGCCTTCATCCAGCAACTTGATCACCTCTATCTGTTGCTGGTTTAACGGACCGGCCAGTTGTTCAGACAGAATTGAACAACCTTCCTTAATGCTTGAGAGTGGTGTTTTCAGTTCATGGGCGGCGTGTCGCAGGAACGCCTGACGCAGGGATTCCAATTGTTCCAGCCTTGCAGACAGCCAGTTCAGGCGTTCATAAATCAATTGAAACTCTTCCGGACCGACGAATTTTTCATTTTTATCGTGGTGGGCATTTTCGCCGGCCCCGATGAGCTTGATTTTTTCCTCCAGCAGTTTCACTGGTGCAGCCAGCCGACCACTCATTAAGACGATGAGCGCAAAAGTTGCGAGTACCAGTGACACCAGCAGAATGTTCATATGTCGCTGTTGCCGTTCAACGTAATGTCGTTGTTGTTCAATGGACTGGTCGAGATAAGACCATACCGAAGTCATCAGTCGCTGCTGCTGTTGCCGGGTCTGATTAAAGATCGGGTCGAGCTGTTTGATGTCCATGGCAGTGAAATTGCTGGTTAACATGCTGATCTGCTGTTGCTGGGAACTGCAAAAAGCGGCCAGATCCAGACGCGATGCCGCGCAGAGTCGCTGTTGCAGGTCCTGATATTTTTTCAGATGGGCATTTGCCAGTTCCGCCAGCGCGTCGGTTTTGACAATGGTGAATTGTTTGATGGCGCGTTCAATATCGATGAGCAAATCATCCATTGCTTCGGCATTGCGGACCAGATCAATGGATTGTTGGGAATAGGCGATAGATGAACGACTGACCTGCCGCAGAACTTTGGTGCTTTGCCAGAGCAGCACCGCCAGAGGGATCAGTGAAATAAAGAAACCGATGAGAATCAGTTGGCGTAGCGATGAAGGCTGAAAACGTATATTCATATTCCTTTGGAAAGTACCTTTAAAAAAATAATATTTTCAAAGGTATCTTAACAATGACAGGGCGGATAAGGCTTACCAAATATGAGGCGTACATAATATTTCTTTGGGTTGCCTTATCCTTGCCAGACTGCCCTGTAAACTAAAATTGATTAGTTGGTGGTTTCACCGAACTGGCTGAACTCGCCTTCAGACAGCATGCCGTCCTGATCTGTGTCCAGTGTGTTGAACTGGCTTACCAGAGCGTCATAGGAAACAGCTTCTTCTGAGCTGATAAAACCGTCAGCGTTCATATCGATAGATTTGAAAGTAACACTGGCTGAAGCCACTTGATCGAATGCGAATGAAGTTGTAGCGGCCAGCATTAAAGATGACAGTAACAGTACTTTTTTCATGAGTATTACTCCGTATTCATATGTTGAGTTGTAATTTCTGTACTTAGTGTTTTGCTTAATGTTTTCGTGACGTTTTAAGCAAGCACTGTGGCTATATCAATAGCCGTGCCATGTTTTAAAAATCTATATAAATCAATTAGTTACAATGATTTTGCGAGGTGATTCGAAGATGGCAGATGAAAATAACTTGAATATCTGTCTGCTGTAGGCGACAAGCACAGGGGTGTTATAGAAAAATCCTTAAAAATCAATTGGTTAGCTTGTCTCTTTTTTGCAACACCACGAGGATTCAGGTGATTCAGGCCACTTGCCACGGGGGCTCCAGGCATTTTCTTGCTTGCCTGAAATTCAGTAATCGAAGAGTTTCATCGCGGATTATTCACTCGATGATGTAGTTGGGTTTTGTTTTGTCCAGTGGAAAAACACTTTACTTGACGGAGAGCAATTACAAACATATGTTTCAAACAGTTGTTTGAATTCTTCAGTCGCCAACCATCATTCGAGGAAAACCACCATGCCAGAATACAAAGTACCGATGCGGGATACTCAGTTTGTGCTGTATGAGCTGCTTAAAGGCGAAGCTCATTATGAAAAACTGGGCGCGTCCGATGCCACCCGCGACATGATCGATGCCATCCTCACGGAAGGAGCCAAGTTTTGCGAGCAGGTACTTTCGCCTTTGCATCAGGCAGGTGATCAGGGGTGTACCTTTAAAGATGGTGAAGTCACTACCCCCCCAGGTTTTAAAGAGGCTTATGCTCAGTATGTGGAAGGTGGTTGGCCGAGTCTGTCAGCATCAGAAGAATTTGGTGGGCAGGGCCTGCCAGAATCAATTGCAACCGTATTCTCGGAGTTTGTATCGACGGCCAACTGGTCCTGGGGGATGTATCCTGGCTTGAGTCACGGTGCCAAACATACCATCGACAAGTTTGGCACTGATGAACAGAAAGAGACTTACCTGACCAAGCTGATCAGCGGTGAATGGACCGGCACCATGTGTCTGACAGAACCACATTGCGGATCTGACCTGGGCATACTCAAAAGCAAGGCAGAGCCTAACGAAGACGGTTCTTACGCCATCACCGGTACGAAGATTTTCATCTCCGCCGGTGAGCACGACATGGCCGAAAACATTGTTCACATTGTACTGGCACGTCTGCCGGATGCGCCTGAAGGCACCAAGGGGATATCGTTGTTTATCGTGCCGAAATTCCTACCCGATGGCACCCGCAATGTGACCTGCGGATCGATTGAACACAAGATGGGTATTCACGGTAATTCCACCGCAGTATTGAATTTCGATGCCTCCAAAGGGTTTTTGATTGGCCCACCGAATAAAGGTTTGAACTGCATGTTTACCTTTATGAACCTGGCCCGTCTTGGGTCGGCCATGCAAGGGGTTGCAGCCGCCGAGCAGTCTTTCCAAGGGGCGTTGACCTATGCCAAGGACCGTCTGGCGATGCGGTCTTTATCCGGGCCGAAAGCACCGGACAAACCGGCCGATCCGATTATCGTTCACCCTGATGTCCGGCGCATGCTGATGACTCAGAAAGCCATTGCCGAAGGCGGCCGGGCGATGATTTATTACTGTTCGATGCTGGGTGACACCATTCATCGCAGTCAGGACGAAGCAGAGATCAAACAAGCGGAAGATCTGTTGAGCCTGCTGACTCCAATTGCCAAAGCCTTTCTGACTGAGACCGGTTATGAAGCCACCAACCTGGGTATGCAGGTATTTGGCGGACATGGCTATATTGCCGAGTGGGGCATGGAGCAGATTGTTCGTGATACCCGTATTGCCACCATTTATGAAGGCACGACCGGTATTCAGTCGCTCGATTTACTGGGCCGGAAAGTGCTGATGAGTCAGGGCGAACTGCTGCGCAATTTCACCAAAATCATTCACAAATTCTGTCAGGCGGAAGCAGACAACGCGGATATGAAAGAATTTGCCGAACCACTGGCGGCCCGTAACAAGGAGTGGGGCGATGTCACTATGCAGATCGGCATGAAAGCCATGCAGGATCGTGAAGAAGTAGGTGCTGCGTCTGTCGATTACCTGATGTACTCCGGCTATATCACCCTGGCATATTTTTGGGCCAGTATGGCCAAAACCGCGCTGGCAGCATTGGCGGCAGGTACTTCGGAACAGGATTTCTATAAGGCCAAACTGGCAACTGCGAAATTTTACTTTCAGCGGATTCTGCCTCGGGCCGAAGGGCATAAAGGCGCCATGCTCAATGGTGCTGAAACCTTGATGGCACTGGATCCGGAGCATTTTGCTTTTCTATGATCATAGCGTGCCGGGCGATATGCCCGGCACGATAGGCGAACCATTCTATTCAGCGGCCCGCTGAGCAATAACAATAAAACAGGTAATGATGATGGCTGAATTCAAAGCACCTATTCGTGACATGCAATTTGTCCTCAATGAAGTGTGGCAGGCACCTGAATTGTGGGCGTCAATGGAGAACACACAGGAAGTAACACCCGATCTGGTCAACGCCATTCTGGAGGAAGGTGCCCGGTTATGTGAGAACGAACTGGAGCCCTTGAATCGTAATGGCGATGAGGAGGGCTGTCATTGGCAGGACTCTGTGGTGACAACTCCCAAAGGATTTAAAGAGGCTTATCGCCTGTATGCCGAAAATGGCTGGACTGGTCTTGGTGGCAGTCCGGAATATGGCGGCCAGGGTATGCCGAAGATGCTGACGGTAATGTTTGAGGAAATGTTGTTTTCCGCCAACACTTCGTTTGGCCTCTATACCACGCTGGCCAGCGGTGCCTGTATGGCGCTGGATAATCATGCCAGTGACGCGCTCAAACAGCGTTATCTGCCAAAACTGTATGATGGTACCTGGGCGGGTTCGATGTGTCTGACTGAACCGCATTGCGGAACCGATCTCGGGATCATCAAGACCCGGGCGGAACCACAAGACGATGGCAGTTATCGGCTCAATGGCACCAAGATTTTTATTACCGGCGGTGAGCATGATCTGACCGAGAATATTATTCATCTGGTACTCGCCAAGCTCCCTGATGCCCCTTCCGGCACCAAAGGTATTTCATTGTTCCTGGTGCCGAAATTCATGGTGAATGATGATGACAGCCTGGGCGCACGTAATGGTGTCAGCTGTGGTTCCATCGAACATAAAATGGGAATTAAAGGTTCTGCTACCTGTGTGATGAATTTTGATGATGCCGTAGGTTACCTGGTGGGTGAAGTGAACCGCGGTCTGCAGGCCATGTTTACCATGATGAACTACGAGCGGTTATCGGTGGGGATTCAGGGTATTGGTTTGGGCGAAGCGTCTTATCAACAGGCTCTGGCATATGCCAAAGACCGTCTTCAGGGACGCGCCACCGATGGTCCGCGCCAGCCGGAGAAAAGTGCCGATCCGATTCTGGTGCACCCGGATGTCCGCCGGATGTTATTGACCCAGAAAGCCTATAACGAAGGAGCCAGAGCGTTTGCTTCATATGTGGGTATGCAACTGGATATCGCCAAGAACCATAGCGATGCTGCAACCCGGGCTCGGGCGGATGCATTGGTTGCGCTGCTGACTCCAGTGGCCAAGGCATATTTCACTGATCGTGGCTTTGATGTCTGCGTTCTCGGTCAGCAGGTATTTGGCGGTCATGGCTATATTCGTGAATGGGGTATGGAGCAGTATGTTCGTGATGCCCGTATTACTCAGATCTATGAAGGTACAAACGGCATTCAGGCACTGGATCTGATGGGTCGTAAAGTCGTAGCCAATGGCGGTGAATGGCTGAGTATTTATGTTGAGGAAATCGAACAGTATCTCAACGGTCTGAAACAGCCGGAGTTGCAGCCATTTAAAGAAGCGCTGGACAGCAGTCTGAGTTTGCTCAGGCAGGCGACTGAGCAGGTGGTTTCCGCCAGCCGGACAGACTTGAATGAGATTGGCGCAGCCGGTTGTGATTACCTCAACCTTTTTGGACTGGTGTCCCTTGGATACGTCTGGACCCGTATGGCCGAGCAGGCCATTGGCAAAGATGACACGTTCTATCGAGCCAAACTCAAAACGGCCCGTTTCTTTATCCAGAAACTGTTGCCGGAAACCACGGCTTACTTTGGCAAGATTAAAGCCGGCAGTGCGGTGTTGATGGAGATCGACGAAGACGAATTTTGAACCTGAATCAGAGGCGCGTATGCGCCTCTTCTGTTTCACGGCACATGGTTGTGGTGAAGTATTCCAAACGGTTCGACTCTCTTTTTTACCATACATATGCCTGCCGTCTTCAGGGAAGCCTTCTGTGGCGGACCGGGCGCAGATATGGTTAACATGATCAGCTCATATGTCTGTCTATATGCCAACCACCATGACAGGGGAGGAGCATCGATATGGTCACCGAAACCCACAAAGTCTTCAATCAGCCAGAACCTCTGGAAAATTACAACGCTTATACCAGTGACCGGGTGCTGCATCATTGGCTTCAGGTATTTGGCGGAAACTGGGGTGAGGAAGCGCTGACTCAGTATGGTCATCGGGTCGGCCATGATTTGTTGGATGCCGGATTTCAGGCCAACAAATATAAACCTGAGTTCCACAGTCACGATCGTTTTGGTCACCGGATTGATCTGGTGGAGTATCACCCGGCTTATCATCAGTTGATGCAGGCGGCGATTGAGGCTGGTCATCATGCGCTGCCCTGGGTGAGTTCAAAACCTGGGGCTCATGTGGTGCGGGCCGCGATTGAATACCTGCATACCCAGGCTGATGCCGGTTCGGGCTGTCCGCTGACCATGACCTTTGCATCCATTCCGGCTTTGCGGCACCAGCCGGAGATAGCGGAGGACTGGATTCCCAGAATTACCGTCAACACCTATGACCCCCGTAATATTCCGTTTGATCAGAAAAACGGTGTGACCATTGGCATGGCAATGACCGAAAAGCAGGGTGGCTCGGATGTCCGTGCCAATACCACGCAGGCGCGGCCAGTGGGGGTATCAGGGCCAGGACAGGAATATCTGATTACCGGCCATAAGTGGTTTTGTTCTGCGCCTATGTGCGACGCGTTTTTGATGTTGGCGTATACCGGTAATGGTCTCAGTTGTTTTCTCCTGCCGCGTTGGAAGCCCGATGGCAGCAAAAATAATTTTTATATTCAGAGACTCAAAAACAAATTGGGTAACGTTTCCAATGCATCCTCGGAAATGGAGTATTGGGATGCGCATGCCTGGATGATTGGCCCGGAAGGTCGGGGTATCAATACCATTTTGGAAATGGTGGCCATGACCCGGTTTGATTGCATGGTCGGGTCGTCGGCACAAATGCGGCTGGCAGTTGCGCAGGCGTTACACCATACCGCCGGTCGCTCGGCTTTTGGCAAACCGTTACATCAACAGCCACTGATGCAGAATGTGCTGGCGGATCTGGCCTTGGAGGCCGAAGCGGCACTGGCTATCTCCATGCGCATTGCCCGGGCGCTGGATCACGCCGATGATGACTCTGAGCAGGCACTGGTACGCATCGGTACCGCCCTGGGTAAATACTGGATCTGCAAGCGCACGGTTCAGCACAGCTACGAAGCGATGGAATCGATTGGAGCGGTGGCGATGATCGAAGACAACGTACTGGCACGGTTGTACCGGGATGCTCCGGTCAATGCCATTTGGGAAGGTTCCGGAAATATTCAATGTCTGGATGTGATCCGGGTCATGAAGAAAGACCCGGTTTGTTTTGAGGGGCTGTTAGAACAGCTTGAACCGGCAGCACAGGCTGCCAATGAGCTGCGATCGTTGATTGATCAGGTGATCAAACCACTGGCCTCCAGTCAGGATAATCTCGAATATCAGGCCCGAACCCTGGTTGAGAGTCTGGCATTGGCCTGGCAGGCAGCCATGCTGATTGAGTATGGCGATGGACGGGTGGCTGATCTGTTTGTTTGTAGCCGTTTGTCCCGTCACCCGGGTTCTATGTATGGCACATTGCCGGCAGGCAGTGACTGCGCCTATGTAATCGAACGGGCACGGCCGGATATTTCTGCTGATTGAGAATGGTTTATGTTGGTCTGGCGATTTTAGCGATGGCCTCTATTTCTATCAAAATATCCGGTGATGCCAGAGAGGCAATTCCGACACCGGTCAGTGCGGGTCGTGGCTTTCCAGGTTCTTCTGCGATGATCGGTCCATATTCCACACCTGACCGGACACAGACACTAACTCAAGTTCTGTATCAATCGTTGCTGCGACATACCCGTTACCGCGCCGTCATATAAGTTGCTGGATTAAACTTGGGAATACTCATAAAAATCTTATCCGGGTTGACATGTTTACGAATGCGAGAGTACGTGGGTTGCAGAAGATAACGATGAAGTCAGGCTTTTATCGAATACAAGCAGACATGATCAGTTACCTGACAATTCTGTTGACAGAGGGACGTGCAGCCATTTGATCAATGGGTCCTGGCGACGGCCAGGATGGTAGGCCTTCGTGCCAGATATCCTTGTCAATCACGAAGCCTTCATCCAGCGTATATGGGCTCAGTCTTCGTCTTGAGAGGTTTGAAAATAAAATGGTCCATGTGCTGTGGTTGAAGAAACGTTTGTCTCTTGGTTTGGCGTATCTTTTGGTTGAATGGGTTCAGCTTGACTGGTCTCAGTTTGATGAGACGAATCGTCATTGTAGTACTGCAGCTGTTGCTTAAGTTTTTGATTTTCAGCTTTCAGGTTTTGGAACTCCTCGTACAGTTTCTGAACCTGGAGCTTATCGAGTGAACTTGCGTCTGGTTCTGGGTCAGTGCTGTTATCTTCATGCTGTTGGGGCATGGTTGGCTCCTCGGTATTGGTCGATACCTCAGTTTCATGCTTCACGTATCCGGCGAGAGCGGAGCGAACATCCTGGTATATCGCGTTAGTCTCTTTAGTCAGTTCTGATAAGGCATTTTGTTGATTCTGGCGTTTGAATTTCTCTCTGCCACGATCCCATTGGTGTGACGCTTCCTGCGGATCTTTAATCGTCATATAGATATCTGATAGCAGGGTATCTATGTTCCCCTGTGCTGTTATTAATGCCTCTGCGTTGGCTGCAAATTCCTGCTGATATTTCCGAGTGCCGATGTTTTTAAAATTCCAGTAAGCGGTTTTATAGCAATAAAATTTTCGTTTCCAGTCTGATAATGCATCGCACTGATCTTTGGACGCATTTTCTGAAGTAGCCTGTAAAAGCCTTTCTAATTTGTAGTCATTTACGTCCGGCATCAGTGCTCCTTAACTCAATATCAGGAATCTGTGGAAATTCTTAATAATTATCTGTTTCGTCAACAGGTGTTAAAAAATATCCGGCTAACTATATTGTTGTTTTACTTCTTGGCAATTCATGTGCCATTGAGTGAGATGGCGAAGAGCATAATTAAATCCTTCTTTTCGACATAAGACCGGTCAAAAATGACCATTTATTTTATGGAAATTTACCAAATCGTCCGTCCTCAGCTCTCTTGTTTGCTTTTGACTGGTGTGAAATCAGTGATTTTAATTGCCTGGCATTCATGTTGCTGATTCCAATCAGAGGATTACAACATTGAATTGTATTTGGGAGAGACAGAATGGACAGAGACTTTCATTACTATGGCACGTATTTGGCCGCCTGGACAGCAGGGTACAATAACAAACAAGCCAGAGCCATTGCGACCTCTGCTCAATACATTGACGACTGTACTGAAAAAGCAACCTATACGACCAACGCTTTTAAGATCAATCAGCAGGATGAATATATTTTCAGATCAAATGAAACCAATAAGGTCTTCAGACCAATGGTGACTTCTGTATATGGAATGACCAGTTGGGCACCAACCTCTAACTATGATGAAACCCGACAGATTTGGGAGCCATTTCACTTTTTGCCAGGCAATTATCCGCACCAACAGTCAATGGGCGAAGGCCTGGAATTGAGGAATCCGGGTTATATTAATTCTTCAATGGAAGAATCCCAAAAAGACATCAGAGTGGACTGTGATACCGGTGACGGTCTGTTGACCAGACCAAATAGCGATGCTGCACAGAATATGGTGAATGAGACCCGAAAAATTGTCTCTCAATGCACCGATAAAAATACCGATGACAGTCAAAAATCCGCTCTTAATCTTATTGGTTGCTGTATGCATGTATTTGCGGATACGTATGCTCATCAGGACTTTGCCGGCACGTTTTCAACACGCTTGAACGGTGTGTACAACTCAATCGGCAGCGATCCCGGAAAGTTCACAATATATGGTGAGTGGAAAGATGACGAGTGGTACCCCAAAGAAAACACTTATCGGGACATTGTCTGGCCAAAAGACGTGGTGAGTTGGGATCCACTGACGGTTTATTCGACGGTTAACAGCAGTTACACCTCTCTGGGGCATGGTCAGATGGGGCATATCCCGGATGTGTCTACTGTTGCTTTTAAGTATCGACCGGATTGGCAGATCAGAACGGCGGAAGAGATTACCCGTAATAATCCGACAACCTATCTGCAGGCATTTAAAAAAATGGTTATTGCTCTGTATTGTATTAAAAACAGCGCTGAATTTAGCTGGAGCCTGGACATCTCAGACAATAATGGCAGGCAACAAAGTCTTAACAGAATTCTGGATGTTGTCAAAAATCTCATTGCTCCTTCGATAAAAGACCGAAATGATACGCTTGCCTACGATAAGGGACTTTGTATTGAAGGTAGTACCTGGTTTCTAACGTCTGAACAACGATGGGGCGAACGACTGGCAGAGCTTTGCAATACTGAAAATGATCAGTATCGCGATGTGCCAGGATATAACAAAGCGAAAGAGGGATGGGCGAGTAAGTTACGATCGGACTATAAAAAAGGTGGATATAATGAAAACCAGCCAATGGAAAAAGGCACTTTGATCAAGTATGACTTTGTCAACTGGAACATTGCCGCCAAGGCACTATTCAGAATCAATTACCTGTTTTTAAGATATCAGCAGGAAGGCAGGGTGCGTATTTGCCGTAACCGGTCATTATCAAAGTCGATGAACCCCGCTTTTAATCTGGTCAATGAGTTGGATGAGCTGTATCTCAATGATTCTGAAAAAATAATCAATGCCAGGGTACTGAGTGCTATGAATTCAGACCAGGTAGATATGGCGCTCCGACCGGTTCAGCAGGTTGATTACACCGAGACGGCTATTAAATATGGCGATCTGATCACTCTGAAAATAAACGACTGTTACGTGACTAATTCCAATACGGTGGTAAATGATAGCGTCAACTATTATTACCCAAGACTGACCACCGATGTCAGCTATGCTCAGGCTTATGTTATCTATTCTGCCAGTAACGATGGGGCAAAACCAGGTACAGCCATTAAGCATGGTGATGAAGTTGTCCTGCAAACGAAAGAGAATACAGTAGGTCCATACCTGAGTTTGAGTTATGCAAAACGGACCTTGCAAAATGCTTTCCCCGGGTTTGATCGTTATCGCGGCTCAGACGAAGGAAAATGGAAAATAGCAATTGTTGGTGAGAATAACGAGCAGCTTTATACCAAAAAGCAGGTTACTTTTCAGAGTTTGAAAGATTCGGCTGCAAAACTGGCGAATGATGGTACAACCTGTTTAAAGTTTGATACCCAGGCAGGCCACTTCACTGTGAACCTTTATATGATGAAAGATTCATAGTAGCGAACCTGCCATGAACCCGAATCCGTCACCAAAGATCGGATGGATTCATGGCAGAAAATTAAAGTGCGGATTAAATCCGTCCTTCCTCTACGGCATGACAAGCGATTTGACTCTGATCATGCATGATCAGCTCAGGCACTTTGGTCTTACAGGTTTCATTAGCATACTGACAGCGGCCATGAAAGCTGCATCCCGATGGCGGATTCAATGGTGACGGCAATTCTCCGCTCAGACGAATCCGTTCGATACGGTGCTCTTTTTTGATCCTTGGCGTTGAGGACAGCAGTGCCCGGGTATAGGGATGTCTCGGGTTGGCGAAAATGTCCTGCTTACTGCCATACTCCACTACCTTGCCCAGATACATCACCATAACCGTATCAGCAATGTGTTCAACGATGGACAGGTCATGACTGATAAACACATAGGCCAGATTCAACTCCTGTTGCAGATCCATCATCAGATTTAACACCTGAGCCTGAACCGACACATCCAATGCCGAAACCGGTTCATCGGCGATCACAATCTGCGGATTCATCATGAGACCACGGGCTATCGCAATACGCTGGCGCTGACCGCCGGAAAACATATGTGGATAGCGATTGTAATGTTCCGGTCGCAGCCCCACTTTTTGCAGCATATCCAGTGCTCGTGTTCTCCGGTCCGCCTTGCTCATGTCGGTATTGATGATCAAGGGCTCTTCCAGAATATAGCCGATCTTTTTCCGGGGATTGAGCGAGCCATAGGGGTTTTGAAAGATGATCTGAATTTTCTGACGACGTTCTTTGGCCGCAGTTTTGTCGACACTTTCCAGCAGGTTTTTGCCATCGAATTCCAGAGCCCCGGCAGTGGGAGTTTCGATTGAGGTCAGCAATTTTGCCAGGGTTGATTTACCGCAGCCGGATTCGCCAACGACCGCAAGTGTCTTTCCTGCCTGGAGGTCAAAACTGACACCATCCAGCGCTTTGACGACAGCTTTGGGCTTCATAAAACCCTGATCAACCTCATAGTGTTTTTTGAGTGCCTCGGCACGCATTACGGTGGTCATACAGCAGACCCTCCCGGATAAAAACATTTCACTTGATGGTCATCAGAACCGGTCATGGCCGGCTCCTGCTGCCGGCATTGATCGGTGGCATGACGACAGCGTGGATTTAACAGGCACCCCTGAGGACGGTCATGAGCACCCGGTACTACGCCCGGCAGCGCCCGTAAACGCTTCTCGCCCAGCGATGACTCTGGTAACGAATCAAGCAGTGCCTGGGTGTAGGGGTGACGTGGATTTCTGAAGATCTGTTCCGCTGTCGCCAGTTCGACGATTTGTCCGGCATACATGACGGCGACGCGATCTGCGGCTTCAGCGACCAGCGCCAGATCATGAGTGATCAGAATCAGCCCCATGTTCTTTTCCCGCTGCAGCTCCAGCAATAGATCAATAATCTGTGCCTGAATGGTGACATCCAGAGCGGTGGTCGGCTCATCCGCAATCAACAGTTTTGGATCACAGGCAATTGCCATGGCAATCATAACCCGCTGGCTCATACCACCGGATAACTGGTGCGGATAAGCCTTCATTCGGCTTTCCGGTGCCGGTATGCCGACCTGACGCAGCAGGCTGATGGCTTTTTCCCGTCGTTCTTTGCGGGAACCACCCTGATGAATTTTCAACGTCTCAGTGATTTGATCACCAACCGTGAAACAGGGGTTGAGGCTGGACATCGGCTCCTGAAAAATCATAGCTATTTCATCGCCGGTAATTTTTCTGCGTTGTTTTTCGCTGATGGTCAGCAGATCGATACCGGCAAATTTCAGTTCGGTGGCGGAAACCCGGCCGGGAAAATCGATTAACCCCATAGTGGCCAGAGAACTGACACTTTTACCACTGCCGGACTCACCGACAATGCCGAGTACCTCACCGGCTTCAATATTAAAACTGATATGATCCACCGCCCGAAACGGTGTCTCGTGGGATCCGAATTCGACGGCCAGATCCCTGACTGTTAGTAGACTCACGTTTGCTAAACCTTCATTGCTTGAGTTTGGGATCAAGGGCGTCACGCAGACCGTCACCCATCAGATTAAATGCCAATACCGTACTCAGGATCATCAGCCCCGGGAAGGTTACAACCCACCAGGCACTCTGGACGAACTGGCGTGCATCGGCCAGCATTGACCCCCACTCTGGCAACGGTGGCTGGGCACCCAGTCCGACAAATCCGAGCGCGGCCATATCGAGAATGGCGTTGGAAAAGCCAAGAGTGGCCTGAACAATCAAGGGAGCCAGACAGTTTGGCAGGATATTGATGAACATCATCCGCAGAGCCCCGGCTCCGGCCACCCGGGATGAAATCACATAATCCTTGCTCATCTCGCTGATGGTGGACGCGCGGGTCAGGCGGATGTAATGGGGCATTGAGACGATGACAATGGCGATGCTGGCATTTACCAGACTTGGACCCAGTATTGCCACTACCGCGATAGCCAGCAACAGACTGGGAATCGATAGCATGATATCGGCTACCCGCATGATGAAGGTGTCGACGATACCGCGGAAATATCCTGCCAGCAGGCCAAGGATAATACCAATGCACAAGGACAGGGTGACTACCAGGGCCCCCGCCAGCATGGACAGTCTGGAACCATGTATCAGGCGTGAGAGGATGTCACGTCCAATATCATCCGTGCCCAGAATAAACTTCCAGCTACCACCTTCGACCCAAACCGGCGGCAGTAGCAGTGAATCACGAAACTGTTCATGAGCAGCGTGGGGGCTGATCACATTTGCAAACAACACCAGAAACAGAATAAACAGGATATACACAAAACCCAGCAGTGCGCCGCGGTTGGAACTGAAATATAACCAGAACTCCATCAGTGGGGATGGCGGGCTCTGATTGGTTTGAACAGTCATCAGAATACTCCTTAACCACGGGCATGACGGATGCGTGGATTGACAATCCCATACATCACATCAACCAACAGGTTTATTGCAATAATAATCATGGCAACTATCAGAATGCCTCCCTGTACCACCTGATAGTCGCGGCGGTGGATGGATTCGAGCAGCCAGCGACCAACACCCGGCCAGGCAAAAATAGACTCTGTCAGAATGGCACCTGACAATAAAATACCGACTTGCAGGCCAATGACAGTAATGACCGGAATCAAGGCATTGCGCAGCGCGTGTTTGGCAATCACCTTCCACCGACTCAGGCCTTTGGCCCGTGCAGTACGAATATAATCCTCTCCCAATACTTCCAGCATGGAGGAGCGCGTCATTCTGGCAATCACTGCCATGGGAATGGTTGCCAGTACAACGGATGGCAGAATCAGGTGCGACAACGCGGAGATAAAGGCGCCCTCCTCATCGGACAGGAGTGAGTCTATGAGCATAAAGCCGGTATTCTCATCTATCCACATGGTGGCAGCTATCCGCCCGGATACCGGCGTCCAGCCCAAAGTGACGGAGAACAGGATAATCAGTAACAGTCCCCACCAGAAAATGGGCATCGAATATCCGGCCAGAGATACCGTCATGACACTGTGATCAAACACCGATCCTCGTCGCACAGCAGCAATAACGCCAAGGGGCAAACCGATCAGAATCGCTATGATAGAGGCGCAGAATGCCAGCTCCATAGTTGCGGGAAAAAGGGTAAAGAACTCACTAAGAACAGGCTCCCTGGTGACCAGAGACTTGCCGAAGTCACCCTGCAATACATTCTTGATATAGTGCAGGTACTGAACCGGCAACGGTTGATCCAGCCCCAGTTGAGCTTCCAGCTCGGCTCTGCGGGCATCGGTTACCCCGCGCTCTCCGGCCATCACGGTAATCGGGTCACCGGGGATCATGTGAATTAATGAAAATGTGAGCAGGGTTATGCCGAAGAAGGTCGGAATGACCAGCATCAGACGACGAAATAAAAACACTAACATAGATTTACCAGTACATCAGTTGATTCAAAGTGTTCCACTTTTATACAAAGGTCATACTCAAAAAGGAACAAATAATGATGCTATCACGTTTGTAGTAATTGGAGAGCAGCATGAAATGGTTGGATGTGTGCCTCAAAACTTCTGTAACGCAAAAAAACCGGCCTTTCAGGCCGGTTTTAAGTTGAAGGGGTTTGATTATTTCAGGTCTACACCATAGAAAATATGCCCGCCAAGAGGGTCAATTTTGTAATCAACCACTTCCGGACGAACCGGCTCATATACCACTGAGTGTGCAATGGTTACCCATGGAGCCTCTTTTTTGAACATTAATTGAGCCTGTTCATAGAGCTTGGTTCTTTCTGCAATATCAGAGGTTACCTGTGCAGCTTTCAGCAGCTTGTCGAAATCTTCATTGCAGAACCGGGCGCGGTTACTGCCACCGACCGCATCACAGCTTAACAGTACATACAGGAAGTTATCCGGATCACCATTGTCACCAGTCCAGCCGAGCAGTGCAGTGTCATGCTCACCTTCTTTAGTGCGGGCCAGATACTCACCCCATTCATAGCTGACGATTTCGGCTTTAACGCCGATAGCCGCCCAGTCGGCCTGAATCAGCTCTGCCATACGGCGGGCATTTGGATTGTAAGGACGCTGTACCGGCATTGCCCAGATGTTAGTAGAGAAACCTTTTGAATAGCCTGCTTCTGCCAGTAGTTGCTTGGCTTTTTCAGGGTTGTAATCATAGTCCACAGTATCTTTGTTGTAGGACCAGATGGTCGGTGGAATCGGGTTTTTCGCAACGGTGCCGGCACCTTGGAAAACCGCATCCAGAATTGCCTGCTTGTTGATGGCGTAGTTCAGAGCCTGACGGACTTTACGGTCATCAAAGGGTTTTTTCTCAACATTGAACGCAAGGAAACCGATGTTTAAACCTTCCTGAGACATCAGATTGATATTCTTGTCAGTACGCATTTTTTCCAGATCTGCCGGGTTCGGGAATGGCATCACCTGGCATTCGTTGGCTTGCATTTTGGCATAACGAACAGAGGCGTCAGGCGTGATTGAGAAGACCAGACGATCGATCGGTGCTTTTCCTCCCCAGTATTTGCTGAACGCTTTATAGCGGATCTGACTGTCCTTGCGGTAGTCGACAAATTCAAACGGACCGGTGCCGATGGGTTGATTATCAATAACTTCCGGTGTGCCGGCCTTCATCATTTCATCGGCGTATTCGGCGGACATGATGGATGCGAAATCCATGGCGAGGTTGGCCATGAACGGGGCGCTGGGCTGATTCAGGGAGATGCTTACAGTGTAATCATCGATCTTTTTGATGTCTTTGATAGTTTCTGTCATCGACATACCATTCCAGTATTCATAACTGCCACCAGACACAGTGTGATAGGGGTGATCTTTCAGACGCTGACGGTTAAAGCTGAACAGCACATCATCGGCATTGAAATCACGATGAGGCTTGAACTTTTTGTTGGAATGGAATTTAACCCCTTTTCTCAGCTTGAAGGTGTAGGTTGTGCCGTCATCAGAAATGGTCCAGCTTTCAGCCAGTCCTGGAATAATTTTGGTATTGCCACGCTCAAACTCGACCAGTTTGTTAAAGATATTTTTTGACGTGGCATCAAAAGTGGTGCCTGCCGTGTAGAAGGCCGGGTTAAATCCCTCAGGACTGCCTTCTGAGCAATAAACCAGCGTTTTTGCAGCAGATGCATTGATGGTGACTGACGATGCAAGCACAAAACCTGCAATCAGGGTCAGAGCTTTATTCATTATTATCTCCTTCATTGTCCTATTTTTACTGGACATGGTTGAAACATGTTAAGTATTTCAGAGCGATATCATTTATTGGGCAACCGACCACGCCCTTATGGCCCTTGACGAATACTTTTATTCTATATAGAGCGAAAGTATTTTTGGCTCGGTAAACAGAGCAATCAGCAGGCCAGGGTTATTTCTCAAATATTTGAGTAATCTGCACTATAACGGTGACAAAAATGCACCGCAACTGATGCTGTCAAGATACTTTTGTCAGCTGTAACAGGAATTTTGCCCAGACTGGCGATTTGATAATTCAAATAGACTGTTGTCTGAAAGCATGTATCGTGTTAACAAATAGTGCATGGTAGTTTTTTCTGGTGCGTCTTGGGTGTCGCTGGATATTAAAACCATTTGTTCGTGAGTTTTGCTGAAAATGAGTTTCCTGTCTGCATGAATGGGCAGATAGGTACCCATGCCGGGTCAAGTCTGTTGAGCATGAATGTATGATCATTGGTTGTCAGCTAATGTGGAGGCTTAACCTTGGGGAACGTAGAAACTTTGCCGGGGGGTTCATCGTGATTTCCAAAACAGTTTGGGATGACCCTTTTACCAGCCGAATGAATCGTGCTCATAGTATGCAAATATGCAAAGTGATGGGTTTAAGTGGGTGATTGAATCCAGTGCTGACCGGAGTGTGATCATATTGGCTTAACAATTGCTGATTGCGCAACGGATAGAATCCGATGCGATAACAGACAGTTTATAATGGCAATTTTTCTGTACAATAGGGGCTATTTTAAATGACAGGAGAGATGAATGGGTCCAGATACCCCACAGTTATTGGCAACCAATATTCATAAAACCTTTGGTAGCCATGAAGTTTTAAAGGGGTTATCCCTGGAAGCCCATAAAGGGGATGTCATTTCATTGATCGGCTCCTCCGGTTCAGGCAAAAGCACCTTTCTGCGTTGTATAAATTTACTTGAGATTCCCACGATAGGTGAACTGACGGTTCATGGCGAAGAGATCCATTTTCGCGAGATCCGGGGTGAGAGAGTGCCGGTTAACAGTCGTCAGGTACAGAGGATCAGGGCAAGGCTGGCGATGGTGTTTCAGAGCTTTAACCTTTGGTCTCACATGACTATCCTGGAGAATGTTATTGAAGCACCGGTCCATGTTCTGGGTAAAAATAAGAAAGAAGCTATAGAGCAGGCAGAAGCATTACTGGATCGGGTTGGACTGCATGAACGTAAACACTATTATCCCGCGCATATGTCGGGTGGTCAGCAACAACGTGCTGCAATAGCCCGTGCGTTGGCAATGGATCCGGAGGTGATGTTGTTCGATGAACCTACCTCGGCACTCGATCCGGAGCTGGTGGGAGAAGTGCTTAAGGTGATGCGCAGTCTGGCTGAAGAGGGAAGAACGATGATTGTTGTTACCCACGAAATGGATTTCGCCAGAGACGTTTCCAATCATGTGATGTTTCTGCATCAGGGAAAAATCGAAGAACAAGGCGCTCCTGCCAAAGTGTTTGATCATCCTGATTCAGAGAGAATGAGACAGTTTCTGGCCCCCAAATATTGATATTGGATGGCTATTAATCCTGCTGTTGTCGTCATGCATTTTGAATAAAAAGAAAAGGTCAGTCCCTATGAACTGGCGTCTTTTTTAATGGTAAAAAAATAATCTACATTTGGAGTGAAGCCATGAAGAAAATCCTGTTAACACTGTCCGCTTTGCTGGCAATGGCCAGTTACAGTCATGCTGAGGAGACAATCCGTATTGCAGTGGATGTTCCTTATGAACCTTTTGAATATAAGGCACCCGATGGCAGCCTGACAGGTTTTGAGATTGAACTGGGCAATGCTGTTTGTGCTGAGATGAAAGTGAAATGTGAATGGGTAATTCAGGCATGGGATGGCATTATCCCGGGTCTGCTGGCCTATAAATATGATGCGATCCTGTCCTCCATGTCGATTACGCCTGAACGGGCTCAGAAAGTCGCGTTTACCAATGCTTACTACAATACTCCGACCGGTTGGTTTGCCAAGAAAGGCAGTCATTTTGACCCTAACGATAAGGTTGCGGTCAAAGGCAAGAAAATCGGTGCCCAGCGCGGAACCACTCAGGACGAATTTGCTACCGACAACCTGAAAGATGCCGATGTCGTACGTTATGGAACTGCTGATGAACTGGTGATCGATCTTTACAACGGGCGTCTGGATGCCGTCATTCTGGATTATCCTGTGGGTGAAACCACGGTTCTGGGTGGTGATAAAGGATCTGAATATGAACTGATCGGCAAGCCTTTCCAGTTGGGTGAAGGTGTTGCCGTGGCATTGCGTCCTTCTGATAAGGAACTGGTAGAGAAGTTCAACAAGGCACTGGATGTTGTCAAAAACAACGGTGTTTATGATGAAATCCGGAAAAAATATTTCTCCTACGATATCAAAATTTAAGCACTGAGACGGACAGAGCGGTATGTTTGATTTTCACGGTTACGGACTATCCATTTTCAAGGGAGCCTTCCTGACGATGGAGGTTGCTGTTCTGTCCATGATGATGGCGGTATTGCTCGGTTTGGTCGGTGCACTGGCCAAATTGAGCAATAAACGCTCGTTAAGGATTATTGCCACGGTATATACCACGGTTATTCGTGGCGTTCCTGATCTGGTTCTGATGCTGCTGATTTTTTTTGGAGCTCAGATCATCGTTAACAAGGTTGTTATCTGGTACAACGTCCAATTTGGTACCCGGCACTTTATTGATATTGATGCATTTTTGACCGGCGTACTGACGATCGGTTTTATCTTTGGTGCCTATATGGCAGAAACTTTCCGTGGCGCATATATGTCTGTTTCAAAAGGGCAGATAGAAGCTGCTGTAGCCTATGGAATGAGTAGATGGCGGATATTTATTCGTATCCTGTTCCCACAAATGATGCGTTTTGCCTTGCCTGGTCTGGGTAATAACTGGATGGTATTGCTAAAGACCACTGCGCTGGTATCTGTGATTGGCCTTTCGGATATGGTGCGTCTGGCCAAAGAAGCATCGGGTGCAGTTCATGAGCCCTTCAAGTTTTTTATCCCTGTTGTGATTGTCTATCTTGCGATTACTTTTATATCAGAAATATTGTTGAGTTACTTAAAGCGCAAATTCAGTGTTGGATTTGTGAAAGGGTAAATGCATGTTTGACAGTCTTTTACAGTTATTGGAACAAAATCAGATTTTTACCCCCGAAACACTACTGACATACTGGGGCGGATTTGTCACTACCGTACAATTGGTATTTTTATCATTAATAATCGGATTGTTTCTGTCGGTGCCTTTTGCGGTGTTGCGTTCATTGAAAAATCCGCTCATTGCCTGGCCGATCTGGTTTTATTGTTATGTGTTTCGTGGCACACCTTTGCTGGTTCAGCTGTACATTATTTATTATGGAATTCCATATATTGAAGGTATTCAGGATACTTTTTGGTGGAGCATCTTCAGAGAACCGTTTTATCCTGCATTGATTGCGTTTGTGTTGAATACCACTGCCTATACGACTGAAATTATTTATGGTTCCATCGTTGCGACTGATCATGGTGAGCTTGAAGCTGCTCAGGCTTATGGTATGGGGTGGTGGACAAGAATGCGCCGTATCATTCTTCCGGCGGCATTCCGGCGGGCACTACCGGCTTATTCCAATGAGGTGATTTTCATGTTGCATGCCAGCGCTATTGCCAGTGTGGTTACGATTGTCGATTTAACCGGTGCGGCGCAAAATGTTTACTCCAAATACTATGCTCCCTTTGAAGCATTTATTTTCGTCGCCTGTATCTATCTTTGCATCACGTTCTCAATTGTGTTCGTTTTCAAAAAAATTGAACATAGACTATTAGCCTACATGCGTCCTCTGAACACATGAGCAGCAACCTGTTTTTACCCAATCATGATTTTCTGGCCCATACCCTGGCCACCGATAAGTGTTCTTTTGAGGTAATTGAGCAGGGTGGAATGCGAGTATGTTTTCGCGCAACCGGAGTGCTTGAGTTCAGTCCGAATCACTCTGTTGAGCATGCGTTGGTGCTTTCAGCGGGTGTTCATGGGAATGAAACCGCGCCGATTGAAATCATCAATAACCTGGTCACGGCAATATTGGCAGGGCACATTCAATTGCAGTGTGCATTGTTGGTCATTCTGGGACATCCTCAAGCTATGAGGCAGGAGCAGCGTTATCTCGAAACCAACCTGAACCGGTTGTTTGTCGAATTCCGCCGCCGCAGTACATTTGAACCTTCCGTTGAGCTAACTCGTGCCAATCTGTTGTGTAGCCTGGTGGATGATTTTTTGATGCGTCATGGTCAGGCAGAAAAGTTACATCTGGATTTGCATACGGCTATCAGGGGTTCCAGAAAAGAACGCTTTGCCATTTTTCCTTATGTGGAAAACAGGACGTACCTGCAACAAGATATCCAGCTGTTGCTGGCGATGGGTATCGAAGCTACGTTGTTGATGCATAAAGCGGGCTCCACATTTTCTTCTTACAGCGGGCTGCAGCATGGTGCCCGTAGTTATACTCTGGAACTTGGCAGAGTACGTCCGTTTGGTCAGAATGATCTGACGGCTTATCAAAATGTCTATGATGCGCTGGCGGCATGGTTGTGTGAGCCAGGCTGTCTTGTGAAGCCAGATCGAAAAATGGAGTTTTACTCTGTTCGGTCGGAGGTCATTCACACTGGTGAGCATTTTAAATTAATGGTCGCAGCGGACCAGGAGAATTTCTCTGAGTATTTACCTGGCGAGCTGGTATGGCGCGATCTTCAGCAGGAGTACCGGGTCCGGGAGCGGCCAGAGTTGATCGTGTTTCCAAACCCTCATGTAGAGGTAGGACATCGGGCCGCCTTGCTGGTACAAAAAAATAATTAGATCTTTTCGCCTGCCATTTGGTGGATCTCAATCCATTCATCCTCTGTGACTTTGGAGATGGACAGGCGACCGTGGGTCAACAGCATCATTTTGCTCAGTTTTGGATTGGCCTTGATATCGGGTAAAGGCACGCTGTTTTTAAATTTACGGACAAAGGTAACATCGACCATTACCCAGCGGGGGCTATTTGGGTCGGATTTCGGGTCGTAATATTTTGAGTTTGGATCAAACGCAGTATGGTCCGCATAAGCGGTACTGGTGATTTTTGCCCGACCGGCAACGTGTGGAGGTTTGGCATTGGAATGATAAAACAGAACTTCGTCTCCTACCTGCATACTGTCGCGCATAAAATTGCGGGCCATATAGTTGCGGATACCGTCCCAATGATCGGTTTTGTTGGAGCAGTTAGCCAGATCATCGATGCTGAATACGTCAGGTTCACTCTTCATGAGCCAGTAATTCATGATTAAATTTCTCCCAGAAATACATGAAAGATTGTTCTTGATCACGGAATGTTATAATACTTGGTAGCAAAATGTGCGGCGAAACAGGCATGGTGCCCTAAGTGTCTGTTTTAATCCAAAAAAAGATAATCCAAAAACCTTCAGGAGTTTCTATGCAACGCCGTAAGCCGGATATGATCGTAGTGCTGGTTATTGTGTTTGGGCTTAGTTTGGTTTTGAGTGGGTTTACCAGTCAGCACGACCACCGGGAAAGCTCTTCTGCCAAAGCAGCGGTTGCAGCAGTTAATATGTCGTCTTCACCGGTCAGCACTGACTGAGCATTAGTTTTTCACTTCATACCAGCGTTGATCGGTAATAATACTGCTCAATGGAATATCCCAGTCTTCTTTCGGTACCGCCTCTACTTCCTGGCATTCATGAGCCATCCCCCACAATATAGGTGTTGCGCATGATTCCGCTAAGGTAAATGAGAAGGTCCGGTCATAAAAGCCTCCTCCCATTCCCAATCGCCCACCCTGATTATCAAACGCTACCAGCGGAAGGCATACCAGGTCCAGTGCTCGGGCCTCAATGGTCTCGTCGGTAACCGGCTCCGGAATCTTAAACCGATTTGGTTCAAACTCACTGTCGGGCAGCCAGCGCTTGAATATCAGTGACACTCCTGTTTCTGCATTCAATACCGGCAGATAGAGTTTTTTGCCCTGCTGCCAGGCATATTGGGCCAGAGGTTGCACTGAAATTTCTCCATCATTGGCAAGATAGAGGGCAATAGATTCGCTCTGCTGATAAACGTCGTTGACGCGCAGTTGATTTACCAAACTTTCGCTGGCGAGTTGCTGCTGATAAGGGGTAAGTTGCCGCCTGAGAGATCGAATGTGTTTACGTAGTTGATCTTTTGAATTCATAAGCGTTCAAAAAAAGAAGAGAAACCCCAGACTACCGCTGCAAAATAAAGCCCTTGAACCATGGAGTTCAAGGTGGCGGCCCTAGTGGCGCAAAAGGCTTTCCAGTACCCGCGGGCCATGACCGAAGTCAGGGGGCCGTTAAGGTTTGGACATGCTCACAGCACCAGCGCAGGAACCTCCGAAATTCAGATTATCGGCTCGAGGTCTTAATCGCTGGCGAATAGCCCAGGGTGATGACCATTATAAGAAAAAATATCAGAATAACAGGTCTTGACTTTGCGAAAACAAAAAACTGGTTAGATAGATTTGTTTTCAAATATCAACTTCCAGAATATCGTGTCATATGGCTTGACGGATGGTGGCGGTGATGCTGAAAAGCAATCAAAGTTCCAGCTGGCGGCCCGCTCCCAGTGCCTGATCGATTTTTTCGGTTATTTTTTCAATTTCCAATGATTCGCTGTTGTCCATTTCATCCTGATGCAGCAACTCGTGCGTCAGGTTCAAGGCAGCCATCACGGCAATACGCTCCATTCCGAACACCTTGCCGCTGGATTTGATCTCCTGCATTTTCTTATCCAGAAAGCTGGCGGCCTTTTGTAGCTCGTGCTCCTGCCCATCAGGGCAGGCAACATTATATTCTCGATCCAAAATCGTTACAGAAATAAGCTTGGCGGCAGGCTTCATTATTCAGACTCCATTTTTTTAAGCCGGTCGATCATGGCTTCCACTTTTTGTCTCGCAAGTTCATTTTGCTGAATCAGACGTTTGCGTTCGGAATGCCAATGCGTACGTTCAGCGCGTAGTAATTGGTTTTCTTTTTCCAGGCTTTGGTAGGCTTCCAGCAGCTCTTCAACTTTGGAGGCCAATGTTTTCAGATCAGTGTTGCTCATGAAATTTCTTCTGCTCAAGACGCATGGGACTGTCGTGTTTACAGTTTCTTGAACAGAACCTAAACCACAACAGACCCGCAGTACTATAAAAGCCGACACCTGGATAATCAATCAGCGCAGACATCAGTTATGACCAGTGTTAGGATTTATTCAGGTCTGTTCGGTTGCCACGCTGACTGTTTTTTGAACCGTTCAGTGTTTTGCCAGCAGCAATGACGATGAATACTTGGAAGAATGAATGTCTGAACAATTTGATTATGAAAGGGTGTTACAGCTGTGCACCCGGCTTGGGGCCAGGGCTACACCGGCAATGATTCATGGGACTATCGCCGGACACCTGTGTGCCGGAGGCCGGTTTATGGCTGAGCAGTTTATCGCCCAGGCACTTGAAGTGATGGAAACCGATCAGAGTGCTGATCCGGAAACCAAGGCAGAATTGATTGAGTTTTACGACAACATGCTGGCGGTTCTGCAGGATGAGCAGATGTTATTTCGGCCGGTTTTTGTGGCAGATGGTCAGGAAATCCCCAGACGGCTGTCTGAGTTGGCGTCCTGGTGTTCTGCCTTTATCAGTGGCTTGGGTCTCAGTGGGCGGGATTTGTCGAAGATGACTCCGGAGGCTGGAGAAATCATTTCGGATTTGTCGGAAATTTCGTTGCTGCAGGAACAGGATGCCGATGACAGTGATGAGGAAGACTGGATGACGGTATTCGAGCATGTGCGTCTGTCTGCCTTGAGCCTGTTTCTGGAGTTCAATGAATTACCGAAGACTGAGGCGTCAGATAATACAACCCATTAATTGGTGTGTCTGTGAGCAGAGTTGCCAAGGCTGAGTTCCGACGTCGCAGACAGCGTCTGATGGCGGGGATGGCGGATCATTCCATTGCCATTATTCCATCTGCCAGTTTGACGGTCCGTAACCGCGACATTCATTATCCGTTTCGACAGGACAGCGACTTCTATTATCTGACCGGCTTTGAAGAGCCGGACAGTTGGCTGGTGTTGTGTCCCGGCCGGGAGCAGGGTACTGAGCTGATATTTTGTCTGGAACGTAATCCCGAATGGGAGGAATGGCATGGGCCGCTGGCTGGCCCGGAGCGAGTGGTCAGTCTGTTGGGCGTGGACGATGCTTTCCCCAGTGCCGATCTGGACGAAATTCTTCCGGGTCTGATTGAGGGTCGCAGCCGCGTTTATACCATTATCGGTGCCAATCCCCGCCTGGATCACATGCTGATGGAATGGACCCGGACGATTCGGCAGAAACAGAGTATCGGAGCATTACCGCCTGAAGATTTTTCCGATCTTAGACATTTACTCCACGAGCAGAGGCTGGTGAAATCAGCCGCCGAAATCAGCTTGTTGCGTAAGGCTGCTGATATTTCTGTGGCAGCTCACAAACGCATGTTGAAGTGTGTTCGCCCTGGGGTGTTTGAATACCAACTACAGGCTGAGTTGGAATATGAGTTTATGCGCTCCGGTGCGCAGCGGGTCGCATATCCTCCTATCGTGGCTTCCGGTGCCAATGCCTGCATACTGCACTACAGTCGAAATGATAAAAAACTGGGCAAAGATGGATTGCTGATGGTGGATGCTGGATGTGAATACCAGTATTACGCCATGGATATTTCCCGAACCTATCCGATCAATGGGCATTTCAGTGCTGAACAGCGACAGCTGTATGAACTGGTACTGGCGGCTCAGAACGCAGCAATTTCGGTGATTCGTCCCGGCGTGGCGTTTGATCTTCCTCATCAGATGGCGACAAAGATTATGACAGAAGGGCTGTTGGCGATGGGGTGGATAACCGGCAGTTATGAAGCTGCAATGGCGCAAAATCTTGCCCAGCCATTTTTCAAATATCGCACCAGCCACTGGTTGGGTCTGGATGCTCATGATGTTGGCGATTATCGAATTGGTGGACAATGGCGGATACTGGAACCGGGTATGGTGTTGACGGTGGAACCTGGTATTTATATTCAGGTGGATAATGACCGGGTCAGCCCTGCGCTGCGCGGTACCGGAATACGGATCGAAGATACGGTTCTGGTTACCCGGGATGGTCATGACGTTTTAAGTGGGCAGTTGCCGAAAACCGTTGAGGATATTGAGAATCTGATGGCGGGACGGCAGTGGTCGTTACTATGAATTAAGGAGCAGGCATGCGAGTACCTCGTATTTTTACACCTCAACCCCTGGTGCTGGATGGTCTGGTTGAACTGGAAGCCGGTGCCTCACAGCATTTGTTGAAAGTGTTGCGGATGAAGCCGGGTCAGGAGTTGGTGCTGTTCAATAACAGTCAGAACGAGTTTGTTGCTGTGCTGGAGCCGTCCGATCGGCACAATGCCAAGGTTCGAATCGTGCAGGTGGACGCCGTAAATCGCGAGTCTCCGCTGCATACCCATTTGGGTATTGTATTATCCAAGGGTGATCGCTTTGAGTTTGCCCTGCAGAAAGCTGTGGAACTGGGCGTGACAGAAGTCACTCCACTGGTGTCAGAACGTTGTGAAGTGCGATTGAAAGGTGATCGGCAGGAAAAGAAACAGCAGCATTGGCAGCAGATCTGCGTTAGTGCCTGTGAGCAGTGTTATCGTCATCAGGTTCCGGTGGTACATGCCGTTACGTCACTATCCGGGTGGTTATCCGCTCGGACGGAGGCATTAAGGTTGGTACTACATCCTAAAGCAGCAAGACCTATTCGTGAATTTAATCGACCTCAATCTGTTGCATTGCTGGTAGGGCCGGAAGGCGGTCTATCCGATCACGAAATCACGGAGGCAGAAAAAGCCGATTTTCAGGCCACGCTGATTGGTCCGAGGATACTTCGGACGGAAACTGCGCCATTGGTTGCTTTGACCTTGTTACAGGCGCAGTGGGGGGACTTTTAGGATGCCTTTGACTGCTGGTCGTGATCTGGCATTGGCAGCTGGGGCAGTGACTCGGTCATTGCCACATACTGTTGCAGATGCTCATGACTGAGCTGTTGTTCACCCATGGCGGCGTAGAGCCTTGCCAATTCCGCATGACCCAATGGACAGTGCCCAAGAGAGACTGCCATTTTGAGATATTCCAAAGCTTTGCCCCAGAGCTGGTTTTTGAGGCTGAGACGCCCCAGTGTAACCAATAGCTCTATATTGTTGGGGCGTTCCCGTAACCAGCTTTCAGCCGCCAGTAACTGTTGCTTGGCGTCGGCGTTCAACAGGCCATAAGCGAGAATGGATTCACGATCATATTGTTGGCTGATGTGCTTGCGCAGCAGTACTTCAGCCTGCTGCTGACGTCCCTGCTCTGTCAACTGGTGACAATAGGTCAGTAGCATCACCGGTTCCTGCTTATTAGAGCTGTCAATGGAGTTCCATACCTTATCAAGCGTCTTGGCATCGGCCTGTTTCAAGCGGTTGATGATCAGGTGTTCAGTTGAGATACGAACTTCGCTGGATTGGCTGCGACCAATTTTATCCAGGCGTTTCAAAGTCTGATCAAGGTTTTCCCAATCCTGAAGATAATCATATACCTGGCGCAACAACTCCAGTTTGAACGGATTCTTATCCTCACCCCTGATGCGGGTCAGGGTCGCCAGTGCCTGTTCATAGTCTTTACGCTGAATCTGTACCATTGACTGCAGCAGTCCGGCCATCACCGGATCTGCTTTGCCGGTGGTTTCTGCGGCAGTCAGGCATTCGTCACATAAGGTGTTATTGCCCATATGGTGAGCGGCATAGGCAGCCAGAAGATAATTAATTGCTGGAATATTGGCTCGTTTGGCTGAGTTCGTCAGCAGCTTGTAAGCCAGTTTGAACTGGCCTCTGGCCAGTGCCCGCAGACCGTCATTCATCATTCTACTGGCACGATTGGCCAGACGGGCATGGTTCCAGCGCGACAGTGATCGATAAATTCTCAGCCGACCCAGTAACCATACGCTGCCATAGACAATAGCCACACTTAAACACCAGGCGGCTGCGGCGAGCCAGAAACTGGTTTCCAGGGTGTAGCGGCCAATGGAGACCAATACATAACCCGCATCACGGCTGGCAACCTGCCCTGCCAGAGCAGCAAGTGTCATCAGCACAAGCCATAGCAGGATCAGAATAAACAGCCGCAGAATCCTGTAGTTCATTGGTCTGCCCCTGTTTTTTCCGCAGGCGCTTCACGCTGCAGGGCGTAGATTTGAGCAATATAGCCTTTGAGCAGCTTGAGTGCCTGACCGATCTCGGGTAGGGCAGTGTTTAACTGGAGTTGCGATAATTCCGTGAGCTGGTTGTCTATGGCCCGCGCCTGTGGACGCTGCAAAAAATAATTTTCCAGCCACAGGCTGGCCTGCGACAGAGCCATTTCATACGCCGGCTGATTTTTTTTCAGCAATGCAGCCTGAGCTTGTTCAAGTTTGAGAATCAGGATAGTGCGGTTCAGTTCGAATTGTCCCAGAGTCGCAGGCTGGAAATCCTCAGTGTGTTCTCTGATTCTTATGAACTGACTCAGTTCATCCAGCCAGCTGCTATCCTGTTCGGTCGCGACCGGTGTGGGTTCAAACTCAGGAATAATCGGCCACTGTTGTATCTGTTTCGATAAGGACGCGAGTTTTAAATAAATACCACCGGTATCGACTGGCGTAATAGCGGCAAGTGCGGTCATTTCATCTGCTAAAGCGGCACGAACGTCCAATAAACCTGCGTCGTGGGAATCGCGCAATACGGCATCGGCCGACTGCAATATGGACAGAGCACCCGCAGCATCCTGTTCCAGTTTTAATCGCTGCTGAGCCAGTCGCATGAGGTACTCGGCTTCGGCCAGCAGCCATTCGTAACGGGTCACTCCCTGACTCTCGGTCATGCGTCTGGCGGTATTGATCAGTTCAGTCTGAAGGTTGCTGATGGCCTGCTGGTTGTTCTCTTTCAATGTTGCCAGCTGTTGATTGAACTGTTGAGTGGTATTTTTTTCTTCGCTGAGGGTTTGCTGCAAAGACTGGATATTGGCTCTCAGTCCGGCATTATCGTTTTGCAGCAACTGCCATTGTTGAAAGCCCAGCCAGCCTCCAGCGGTAATCGCTGCAACCAGGATTATGACCAGGAACAGAGTCAGAATTACCAGTTTGCTGGTTTTATGTTTGGAGGGCTGAGAGGGGGGCACAGATGCCGGCTCCGCCTCGTCAGGGTTCGCCGGCAACTCTTTGGGTTCTTGGGATTTTGTCACTCTTCCTGTCCGTCAGTACCAGGTTCATCCAGCTTTAACAGCGCCTGCAATATCAGGGCGTCGCTGGCTCCTTTGGCTACAACTATATCTGTCAGACCTCTTTCCTGGACCATCTGTGCCATCCGGCTGGATGAAACGATGAAGGTCTTGTCTTTCAGTTGTTCGATGTCAGCCAGCTTGTTCAGGTTATCCAGCGCTTCTCCAGAAGTCAGTATCAGAGTATCGACATCAGCGAGTGCTTTGGCGGCCTCGGCTTTAGTGATTTCCGGAGCGCTACGCTTGTATACAGATAACACGGATACTTCCGCGCCACGATCCTCCAGCTCCTGCTTAAGCAGATCACGACCACCTTCTCCTTTGATAATCAGCCATTTCTGACCAATGATCTGATCCAGTTCCGGTAGTTCCAGCAGGTCTTCGGTGCGTGTTCCTGTCTCCGGAAAGGCCACTTCAAGACCAGCATGCTCCAGCACTTTGGCTGTCCCATAGCCATTGGTCAGCCAGTATTGCCGGGCCGGAAACTGTGGCCAGTATTGCTCGATCAGGTCCAGTCCGTGACGGGCAGCATTCGGGCTGACCACAATGACGCCGGTAAACTGATCCAGATTCATGATCAGTTCTTTATCTGCCTGTTCGGTTGCCTTTGGTGCAATTGAAAGCAGTGGCAGATGATCGTAAGCAATGCTCTGCCCCTCAAGTAACTGCACCAAAGAGTGTTCTTGTCCGCTGGGTCTAGTAATTAGTACCTTCATTGATTTCCATACAAACTTTGCAAAATACCTTCAGCACCTCCGTCCAGAAGTTGCTGGGCGACATTCTGACCTAATTGCTCCGCGATTAGGGTTTGCTGTTCTTTGTTGCCTTCGAGTAGCTGTTCGGCCGTTTTTATGATGAGCCGAGAACCATCAGTTTCACCAACACGACCTTCAAGCGCAAGAATATTATCTGAGTCGAGTTTTGCAAACCCCGCAATTGGGACCTGGCACCCACCATTCAGTTTCTTATTCATGGCTCTTTCTGCGGTAACTCTGAGCCATGTTGTCTCGTGCATGAGAGGCAGGATCAGCGATTTTATCCAGTCATCACTGCTGCGACATTCAATTCCTACCGCACCCTGACCACAGGCCGGAGTCGATATTGATTCCGGTATCAGCTGGGTGATGCGTGATTTTAGTTCCAGTCGGATCAGTCCGGCGGCGGCCAGAATAATGGCATCGAAATCGCCCTGATCAAGCTTTTCAAGCCGGGTGCCGACACTACCACGCAATGATGCCACCTGCAGATCCGGACGCCAGTGTTTTATCTGACTCTGGCGACGCATGCTGGATGTTCCCACCAAAGCCCCCTGCGGGAGCTGGTCGATACTATCGTATCGGTTTGATACAAAAGCGTCATGGGGATTTTCCCTTTCGCAGATAACCGCCAGTTCCAGTCCGGGCGGCAGTTCCATCGGAACATCCTTCATGGAGTGCACAGCAATATCTGCTTCACCATTCAGCATGGCATTTTCCAACTCTTTGACAAATAGTCCCTTACCTCCCACTTTAGATAAAGGAGTATCCAGGATTTTATCTCCCTGAGTGGTAAAGGTTCGCAACTCCACCTCAAGTTCCGGGTGATTCTTAATCAACGCCTGTTTGACGAATTCCGCCTGCCAAAGTGCCAGCGGGCTTTTGCGGGTTGCGATTCGAACAGTTTTTGTCATGGTGACTCCGATATTTTGAGTCTGCTGATGGTAACCGAATGTAATGGTGGGAAACAGGTCTGTATGTCAGTCCTGAGCAATTCGTTGTATTGGCAATTTGCAACAGAAGATGACCTTTCAGAACTGTATGTTTTTCCCAGAATACTTAACCGTCTTTGATCAGGATAGACAGTCCAAGATTAGTCTGCTTGGCAAACAGGCAGAAGTCGTTAAATTGAGTGCTGGTAAGTCGGTCACCGTTACCATCGCCATAAATCACGCCGATGTTCCGGTTACGATAAGTGATAGGGGCAACAAAGCAGTCTCCGTCAGGGAGGATTTTGCGCAGTGCCTGATAACGGAGTTTTTCCAGTGATTGATCCTGCCCCATCCAGATTGGCTGGTATTGAATGAGGGCGATGGAAAAAACGTCTTTGGCATAGTCTGAGTCCATGACCGGCATGCGAAACTGTTCTTTCCAGAGCTGGGTATTGTGCCCGGCAAAATATCTGGCCTCAAGATACTCCCGTTGCATATCGAACAGTGCAACCGCGCAGCGCTTGATTAGTACTCCACGGTTTAGCCCCTGAATAACGGTGAGGAAAACCCGGTTAATATCGGCTCTTTCGAGTGTCAGATCGGTCAGTTCATGCAAGAACTTCAACTGTAGTTGAGTGGCGCTTTCAGTGCTTTCCGGTTGTATATCCCGAAGCTGGCTGCCGGAAGGGAGCAGGTGACAGATTTTCTCTGCGCCATATGATTTTGCTACGGCACTGGCTTCATCGGCTCCGGCAACAATCAAATCCTCGGTTTTAATATCGTTTTGTCCAGTAAATCGACTGACCTGGCTGACCAGTCGGCGCATTTCCCTGGATTGCCAGCCTTTGTTGACAGTTTGGCTGATGGCTTCGCCCATCAGCACGGCGGCAACACTGCGGGTTGGGTGTTCTGGGCGCTCCAGTGCCTGTATGACCAGAGGCCCCAGATCCCATTCCTTACACAAAGCCTTGGTGATGGAGCCAAAACCGACCCCAAGAATGTCGAGGCAAATTGCAGCCTTTTCCTGTGGGTTATCATTGACTTGCTGGATATATTCATCAACCTGAGGTAAATGACAGGCCAGAAAAGCCATTTCACCAAGGTGATACAGCAATGCCGCAATGAAGATTTCTTCACGCTTTTCCGGGGACAGGTTGTAGGCTATATTTTTCGCCTGAATAGCGGCATGAAAAGACCGGGCGATGGTATCGAGTAAAAAATTATCGTTGTGGCTGTGCGTCAGCAAAGTATCGATGATCAGAACAGTAGTGCTGATGGCTTTTATTTCATTAAAACCAATCTGGACAATGGCTTTGCTGATGGTGTGAATGGTTTGACCGCCAGGGTTGAACTGGACCGAATTGGCAACCCTTAATACCTGAGCGGTCATGGATGCATCTTTGAGAATGACGTCGGCGAGTTCCTGTACACTCGATTGGTGATCATCCGTAATGCGATTAAGTTCCTGCAAAATATTGGAAAGAGAGGGTAACTCCATCTGACTGATATGCTTTACCCATGATTTTAATCCGCGCAATGGCTTATTCATTACTGCTCCACATGAATTGGCGCTACATCAATAGTAGTAATAAATATAGCCGCTAAACGTAAAAATGCTGGTGGTTTAATTGAGTTATTTTCCAGAAGTCGACCAACCTTATTATTTGAGTAATTTTCACACGTTGTTGCGGTGGGTCGAACAGCGTTATGACGATTTACTGTTGCCAAAAGAACATGATTTTCTGGATATATTCCGTCAACTATCTGTCGAAAGCCAATGTCTTTTGGTTCGAATGTTAATGCGGACGAAGCTGCACTTTCGTTATTCCAAACTGGTATATCCGGAAATCGGTAATATAGATGTCGCGGTTAAAGAACTTTGTCTGTATGAATTGGTGGTGGTAGATCCGGTTGTCGATATTGAAATCGTTACCGGACAAATGCTGAAGGCGGAGTTGATCACATGTTTTGGTCATGATCTGTTGTTACCAAAAGCCAGTAAAAAACAGTTGTCAGAACAATTATATGAATGTTACGGATTGCAATCCAAAAAACACTGGAGTAAATGGGCGGTAGGACTGGATGACCCTCTGATTCAATTACAATGTCAGGACATGTTTGACTGTTTGTGTCTGATGTTCTTTGGAAATCCTTACCAGGATCTGACTGAATTTGTATTAACCGATCTTGGGTTATTTCGTTATGAAACGATTCCTTTCGACGACAGTACCCGAGCATTTCAGAATCGCCAGCAGATCGATTTTTACCGCCAGCTGCTGATCAGCCGTGAGTTTCTGGAACAAGATCTGCCAGATCAGGCCTTTGATAGTCTGCCGGCACCGATTGACAGTGACTGGCTGAACCAGAAAAGAGATAAAACTCTGTATCGTATTGGTTACGAATTTGAGCGCAAAAGTGATTTTGATCAGGCGTTAAGCTGTTATCTTGATAATGATTATCGTAGGGCACGTGAACGTCACATTCGTGTACTCGAAAAACAACAGCGATATGAGGAGGCATTCCAGCTGTGTGAACAGGCCCTGGCAGAGCCTCTGGATGAAAATGAACAGCAGAGCTGTCAGAAAATGATCAAGCGACTGGCCCGCAAGGTGGCTCGTAAGGTCAGTATTGCGGTAGTGGCTCCGATAGAGCAGCATACCTGTCAATTGAGTTATGGTCCTGAGCCGGTGGAGTTGTTGGCAGCGGAAAGCCTGACATCACAGGTTCAGCAGGCAATCTATGTGGAAAACAGTCTGTTTAATGGTTTGTTTGGTCTGACCTTTTGGGAGGCGGTTTTCAAGCCTTATCCTGGTGCATTTTTCCATCCGTTTCAGTCAGCACCTCATGATTTATACACAACTGATTTTGCCAGTACCCGGGCAAGGGAAATTGCCGCTGGCTGGGAGAGAATGCAGCAACCCGATTATCATCAGTGGCTGGCAGACCGTTATCTGGATAAATACGGAATTGCCAATCCATTTGTAAACTGGTCGGTCATTGACGAAACATTGCTGCGGTTGGTGCAAAGGTGTATTCCCATTCAACATTTGAAAACAATTTTTGAACGGATTTTGTTTGACATAAAAAGTAACAGTAGCGGATTTCCGGATCTCGTTGTATTTGATCGTTGTCAGTCTTGCTATCGGTTGGTAGAAGTCAAAGGTCCGGGAGATCGTTTGCAGGATAATCAGATACGCTGGTTTGATTACTTTATTCGTCATCAGATTCCGGCTTCCGTGTTATATGTTCAGTGGCAGAATGATGCAAACCGTTAGTGTCCGTAATCTGGCCGAGTTCTGCTGTAAAAGCGGAAGTCTGGATCTGCGTTTTACACCCGCTCCTTCCAGTCTGGAAGGTATCGAAGGTCATAAGGCTATATATCGCCGGCGTCCTGATAACTATCAGTCAGAAGTTTCTCTGGTTTATCAATATCAACAATTGCTCTGTGTCCGCGGCCGGGCGGATGGTTATGATCAAGATCGTCATCGTATTGAAGAAATAAAAACCTACCGTGGACAGTTGATACGATTGCCTGATAACCATAGAGCATTACATTGGGCACAGGCGCGGTTGTACGCGGCCATCTATTGTGAACTGCACGGGCATTCTGAAATCGGTGTGGCACTGGTGTATTGGCATGTGGATCGGCAACAGGAAAGTATTGAAGAAAAGCGTTTCAGTGCCGAAGATCTGAAATTGTTCCTGGATGGTTGTGTTCGAGAATTCCTTAAGTGGTCGCAGCAGCTTGAGATTGCCATGCAGCAGCGAGATAAGTTACTGGAGCAACTGACCTTCCCTTATCCTGACTTCCGGTCTGGTCAGAGAGATTTTGCGGAAAGCGTTTACAAGGCTGTCCGACTGCACAAAAATCTGCTTATTGAAGCTCCAACCGGGATTGGCAAGACGCTGGCTGCATTGTTTCCGGCGTTAAAGGCTATGCCTTCTGACGGGCTTGATAAATTGGTGTTTCTGACTGCCAAGACGCCCGGCAGAGTGTTGGTACAGGAAGCCCTTAAAAAGTTACTGTTGGATCAATCGTCAATTCTGCATGTTGTTGAAATGAAAGCCCGTGACAAGGTCTGCGAGCACCCTGATCTGGCCTGTCATGGTGATTCCTGTCCCTTGGCCAACGGTTTTTATGACCGCCTCGGAGAGGCCAGGCAGGCTGCCTTTGCGAACGCCTGGTTGATGGCTGATGATGTCCGCGACATTGCTTCGAGGTTTCAGGTATGTCCTTATTATCTGGCACAGGAAATGCTCAAATGGAGTGATGTTCTGATTGCCGACTATAACTATTGGTTTGATATGTCGGCGCAGATCTATGGTTTGAGTAAAGCGAATGAATGGCATACGGGCTTATTGATTGATGAGGCTCATAACCTGCTCGACAGAGGTCGCAGTATGTATTCAGCTGAACTGAGTAGAAGGGAGTTATTGGCTGCCAGGAAAATTCATAATCATGCCGGCAAAAAAATTCTCGAACGGCTAAATCGCAGGTGGCTGAAAATTGAAAAGCAGTGGCCGGTGGGTGTTCATATCACCGACAGTCTGGATAAAGAACTGATCGGTTGTTTATCGCGTTTTGTCTCTGACTATAGTGAATATCTGACGGATGAATATGAGCACGGAGTTTTACCTCAGCAGCATCTGGAGTTTTATTTTTCTGTTATCCAGTTTATGGGAGTGGCAGAGTTATTTAACCATCATTTCGTGATGGAAACGGAGGTTGAAAAAACACACGCAGCTATTCGGTTACTGAATCAGATTCCGGCGGAACTGTTGAAGGAACGTTTTGCTGCTGCGCAATCCAGTGTGGTTTTTTCCGGTACGCTGACTCCTTTTGCATATTTTAAGGATACCCTTGGTCTTGGCGAGGATTGTCCAGTCCAACAAATATCCTCTCCTTTTTCGGCCCCGCAACTGGATGTTAAAGTGATTACTGATATTTCCACTCGCTATATGGACAGGGAGCGTTCAGTGGAGTCAGTGATTGATATTATTTGTTGTCAGTTACAAAAATACCCGGGTAATTACCTGCTCTTTTTCAGTTCGTTTGCATACCTGGAGCAGGTCGGTAGTCGTTTACAAAACGTTGTTAAGGAACATCGAGTTATCCGGCAGGCAGCCCGTATGTCGGAATCAGAGCGAACACAATTTATGGCTGCATTTGATCAGAAGATCAATACTCTCGGGTTGGTGGTGCTGGGTGGTGCATTTGGAGAAGGGGTGGATTTGCCTGGTGAACAGTTGATAGGTGCATTTATTCTGACACTGGGACTACCGCAACTTAATCAACGTAACGAAGCGCTGAAGAAAAATATGCATCAGGTGTTTGGTCATGGGTATGAGTATGCTTATTTATTTCCAGGATTGCAGAAAGTTATTCAGGCAGCCGGTAGAGTCATTCGGGATGTTAATGACTCTGGTTATCTGATCTTAATCGATGATCGATTTTCCCGGCCAAATGTTCAAAGACTATTGCCGGATTGGTGGCATATTAACAATGTGACTACTCAACAATTTCTCAATCATCACTGAATTTGCTTCTGGTTTCCTCATCCAGGCCTTGTGCTTCGAAATTGGTAATTTCTGAGAGTAATGAGTCGTATTCTTTGCGAGTGTTATCGAATAAAGGATCTTCCGAAATAGTTTCCACCATGTTTTCCAGTTCTGTCCAGTCATCCTCGTCCAGGTACTCATCCGCTAGTGGAAAAATATCGCTTTCTTCAATATCCAGGTGTTCTAGTTGCATATCCAGATAAAGATGTGCGTCGACCTTCAGCTGGTCCATTGGCATGGCAATATCCATAGCCACAGCGTTGAAATCATTTTTCAGCTTTTGGGTGATCTCTTCCAGTTTGGCATGCTGGGCCAGTACGTCGGTAATAATATCCGGGTCTGGGATCGACTTACTCAACAGTTTTTTAAAAATAACGTCTTCAACCGGGTGGTGGTAACGCTCCGGAAATGTATTGATATAGTCAAGCATGTCCATAATCAGGTTGATGTTAGCGTCCTGCTCCGGATCGCCAAAACCTTGTAACTGATATCTGAAACAGTAAAGAAAACGAGACAGGTTTTTATGCTCGTTGTGCAAGTGTTCAAGTAGTTTGGCAGCCATGACACAAACCTCATAAAGTGGCAGATAATCAAAACATAGACTGATTGAGATAGAATGTGTTGACATGTATCAAAGTGAAACAAAAACAAGGCGTTCTATGCAGATTATATTGATGCAATACCATATCCGATTCCATGGTGTGGAATCGCTAAAGGATAAAAACCAACGTGTCGCCAGGCTGGTAAAATTTTTAGGTGGTCACAGCGATGTTGCAGCCAGTGAAACCGAGCTTAGAGAAGAACTTGATCATTCAATACTGTCGGTGTTGGTTGTTGCGCCAAATCGAAAACTGCTGGATCAGCGAAAGCAGCAACTTGAAGTAGCGCTGAATGATCGTCTTGATGCAGAAATTCTTGATCTACAGCAACAGTTTTTGTGACATATTGTAAGCCAGGGTATTATTCAACTGACAAACAATAATAGACATACGGATGATGTCACCAGGATCATACCGGTCCACTCGTTGTATGAGATGCGTTCACGAAAATAAAAGGTGGTGATCAGAATAGACAGGACAAACTCTATCTGTCCAAGACCTTTGACAATCGCCGCTGTCTGAAATGTCATGGCAGTAAACCAACCGATTGATCCGGCAGCACTGGTGGCGCCAACAAATACACATGCTTTCCAATGGTGTTTTAATTGCCTGATGCTATTTACAGGGTTCTTAATCATGGGAATTGCAGAGATCAATACCTGTAGTGAAACAATAGTTATCAGTGTTGTGGCTGCGGAGTATATGTAGTTGCCATGTAGTGACAGACTTGCCTGCCGTAACCAGAGTGATGCGAGACCAAAACCTAGTCCGGCTCCAAGGCCATAGATAAGAGAGGGTTCTGTCAGTATCGCTCTGTAAGGTTTGATCAGGCCCGCTAAAATTGTTCCTGCTGCGCCAATAAAAATGGCGATACCGGCTAACAGGTTAAGTGGTTGTTGAAAGAATAAAAAGCCCATTAGTGCCGTAAAAATAGCTTCTGTTTTTGCAAATGTGGTTCCAACACTGAAATTACGAAGTTTGAGCGCGTGTACCAGTAGGAAAGTGGCGACGATCTGAGCAACGGCTGCTAATAAAGAATATCTGAAAAATGTTGTATCGATGTTCAGGTATGTGTCTTCGATGGTATATGACAGATATAGCCAATAAAGTATGGCAAATGGTAATCCAAAACCGAAACGAACCCAGGTGACCAATATTGGGGATATGTGTCCACTGAGTCGTTTTTGGCCGGCTGTTCTTACCGTTTGCATACTGACGGCAAGAAGTGTGAATAAAATCCAGTTCATAATCTGAAACTCCAGTAATGACAACCAGAGTATCAGTATCTGTGGATTTGAAATAATTCGTTTTGGAATGATGCCGATAGCAAATGGCTATGTATTAACCCGGCAAGTATACATGTCGGGTTAATAGTGTGATGCAGGGAAGCACCGAGATGTCGGACCACGCCATTGGCCGGATTAATAACAGGATACGTCCATGTATCACAGGGGTAATCAGATTTCAGTTAAGGTGCTGCTGAATAGCCTGAAGATACTCTGTTGACTGGGCGTGTTTGGCAATAATCTCAAGCATCGTCTGACCAGCTTTGTTTTTGGCCTGGAGATTGTGATTCCTGTCCACGAATATTTCCAGAAACTGCTCAAATAATGGAACAGGCATGGACCGATAGGCTTTTTCGAGAATAACAAAGTCGCGGTCGGTTTCATCATGGGATTTTAACGAAAAGAACACCTCAAAACGCGTGGCATCCCATTCTTCTGATTCTACTCTTTGTTTGTCTTTTTTCATTACTCTATCTCTGCCTTCTTGAATATTAAGTCCCAAACCCCATGGCCCAGACGAACGCCTCTGCGTTCGAACTTGGTTTCCGGCCGATAAACGGGTCGTTCTGAATACTGCCCGTCACCGGCGGTATTGGTAAAGCCTTTGGTTGCTGTGAGTACTTCCAACATTTGCTCTGCATATGGCTGCCAGTCAGTCGCCAGATGCCAAACCCCTTCCGGTTTGAGTTTATGATGGACCAGATTGGCGAAATCAGCTTGTACAATACGACGTTTATGATGTTTTTTCTTATGCCAGGGGTCCGGGAAAAACAGCTGCAATCGGTCAATGGAGTTATCTGCAAAACAATGCTTCAGGACTTCCACTGCATCATCTTTATAAACTCTCAGATTACTGACACCGGTTTTATCGGCATTGTTCAAAAGGCGTCCGACTCCGGGTGGGTGAACCTCAATGCCGATAAAATTGCAGTTGGGTTCCATCATAGCCATTTGCAGTAGCGAATCACCCATGCCAAAACCGATTTCAATCACCAACGGGTGATCGTTACCGAATATTTGTTGACTATTGAATGTTGCCTCTGGGTCAAGGCCCAGTCTTGGATATACCTCATCCATACCACGTTGTTGACCCTCGGTCATCCGCCCCTGGCGCATGACGAAGCTGCGAATTTTTTTCAGTTGTTTATCTGTTGTCATATTTTGTTTGCTTTAAAACCGTCATAAACCAGTAGAGCCAACCGGATAGCATGAGCACTCCTCCAACAGGAGTTATAGCCCCCAGCGTGGAGATATCTGTCAGGCACAGAGCATACAGCGAAAGGCTGAATACCAATGTCCCTGCCAGAAACAGTCGAGCGCATGTTTTCAATGCCATTGTTTTGGGTGCCCGGATCTGATGTTCTGCCAATATCAACAGGGCAAGGCCATGCCAGAATTGATAGCGGGCAGCAGTGTGCCAGGTATCAATACGTTCGGGGGTCACTAAGTCTTTGATGATGTGGGCACCGAACGCTCCAAGGGCTACCGCTGTTCCAAGCAGGCCAAGGGCGAATAATTGAGTTCTTTGACTGCTCATGACGGGCATTGGTTTCAGTGAGTTAACAGGATTGTGGGATGATTCTAACTGAATGTTGCAGACAATAAAAAAGCCGTGTCGAATCTGCTTCGACACGGCTTACCAATTCATCTGCTGGATTACACTTCAATGCCACCTGCTTCAAGCACTTTCCGTACTTTTTTCATGGCATTTTTTTCCAGCTGTCTGATACGCTCGGCGGATACGCCATACTTAGCGGCCAGATCATGCAGAGTGGCTTTATTTTCACTCAACCAGCGCTGCATAAGGATGTCCTTGCTGCGCTCGTCAAGATCTTCGAGTGCAGACAGCAAACGGCTGTTGGCATCATCCTCATAATTCTCGTTTTCAGCCATAGTGGCAGGGTTGTAGCGCGTATCTTCCAGAGTATAAACCGGAGCCTGGAAAGCGCTCTCGTCGTCATCATTGTCGGCATCAAAGCCCATGTCCTGTGCGGTCATGCGGCCTTCCATTTCATAAACGGTCGACTCTTTGACGCCCAGTGTTTCCGCGATTTCTCTCGCTTCTGCCTGGTTTAACCAACCCAGACGCTTTTTGGAGCTGCGCAGATTAAAGAACAGTTTTCTCTGAGCCTTGGTGGTTGCCACCTTGACGATGCGCCAGTTACGCAAAATGTATTCATGGATTTCGGCTTTAATCCAGTGTACCGCGAATGAGACCAGTCTCACCCCGACTTCCGGATTAAACCGTTTGACCGCTTTCATCAGTCCTACGTTGCCTTCCTGAATCAGGTCTGCCTGATTAAGGCCATAACCTGAATAACTCTTCGCAATATGAACGACAAACCGTAAATGAGACATGACCAACTGACGTGCAGCCTGCAGATCGCCTTTGTAATACAGGCGCTCAGCTAACTCTTTTTCTTCCTCAGCAGACAGTATCTCAAAACCGTTGACGACCTGAATATATGCATCAAGATTCTGCCCTGGAGCCAGATTCTCGAATGCAACTGCTGGTAAGCTTTTAGTCATATGTTCACCTCGAATGTGTGTTGTGAGTCTGCCCTATCAGTTAAGGCGCAGACACATGCACCGGTTAGTATAACATGAAAAATACCGATGCAATCGGACGTAGCCCTCAATGGCTTTCCTTATCAGGTGCTTATTTATCGTTAACTGAGGATCGAGATCAAGTATTGGCGGTTTTTTTTACCTTTGACTGACAGTATCAGTTTTTACTAATTTAGGTTGGCTCTATTGCCCGTATATGACGGCTGACTGCCATGACGGTGCCAAACATACTGATGCTGATGGATGTCACGATAACCAGTAAAGCTCCCCACCAGTGAATGGATTCAAAGATAAATCCTGCAGATAGCGTACTGATTAGACGAGTGACCGGTTCGTGCAGATACCAGTAACAGGTTGTGACGATGATGACAGCAAATATCCCTCCTGCCAGACCATACCAGAACCCCATGTACAGGAATGGGCGACGTACAAATGCGTCGGTTGCGCCAACCAGTTTGATGACAAGAATTTCATCCCGACGGGACTCGATAGCCAGGCGGATGGTATTACCAACCACTAGCACCACCGCCATAGACAAAATCAGGCCCAGCACGCCAACGACTCGTTCAGCAATACGGCTGATCTGATTCAGTCGTTGAACCCAGATCAGGTCCAGTTGTACCGTTTCAGCCTCGGGCAGTGCCTCCAGCATGATTTTGAGACCTTCCACCGTGGCAGCGGTTTCTTCTACCGGTTGAATAACGATCAGTGCTGGTAGCGGGTTGTCTTCCAGGCTGTCGATAATATTGCCCAGACCGGAAAATTCTTTGAATTCCTGTAAGCCATCATTTGGACTGATATAACGTGTACCTTTGATTTCCGGTCGTTGTTTCAGTTCTATGGCCAGCTGTTCTGCCCGGTTGGCGGACACTGACTTATCAAGATAGAGGCTAAGCTGAGCGCCCTCATTGAGCGGACCGGTAATCTGTTTCAGATTCAACAATGCCATCACCATCAGAGTGGGCAGAGACAAGGCGATAGCAATCACCATCCATGTGAGAGCTGCTGAGAGGGGTCGTTTAAGCATCTGTTTCATGCTGTCCATCGCCAGATAACGGTGGTGTCGCACCCATGCGTCCCGCTTTTCGGCAAAATGGATCTTGCGGGCCACGGCGCCTTTTTTAATTCGGGCCACGTTCACCTCCATCGGCACCTCGGACCAGTTCCCCGTTTTTCAGAGTCATAACACGAAATGGCATGCGGGCGATCAGACCAAGGTCATGGCTGGCAATCAGCACGGTCGTTCCCACTCGGTTAAAGTCCGCAAACAAGTTCATGACCTCACGGCTCAATTTGGGATCAAGGTTGCCGGTCGGTTCGTCTGCCAGCAGCAGTTTGGGTTTGGTGACCACGGCTCGGGCGATTCCGACCCGTTGCTGCTCGCCACCAGACAGCATGATGGGGAGATAGGCCTCACGTTCAAGCAGGCCCACTTTGTCGAGGGCGGCTCTGACCCGGCGGCCGATTTCCCGTGGTGACTCGCCTTCGATCAGCAAAGGCAGTGCGACGTTGTCGTAAACGGATCGGTCCATCAGCAGATTATGGTTCTGAAATACCAGTCCTATCTGGCGGCGAAAAAAGGGGATCTGACGGCGACTCATCCGGTTCAGTATCTGTCCGGCGATGCGGATGTGTCCGCTGGACGGTTTTTCGATCAGCGCAATCATTTTAAGCAGGGTACTTTTACCTGCTCCGGAATGTCCGGTCAGAAATGCCATTTCGCCAGGAGCCATATTGAACGTCAGGCTTTTGAGCGCCTCATGTCCTCCGAGATACCGCTTGGAGACTTGTTCGAAGTGAATCATTCCGGGCTGTCTTCACTGACAAACAATGCATCGGTAAAGGATTTCGCTTCAAATGGCCTCAGATCCTCGGCACTTTCTCCAACTCCGATAAAACGGATCGGAATTTGAAGCTGCTGAGCCAGCGCGAAAATAATGCCACCTTTGGCCGTTCCATCCAGCTTGGTCAAACACAGGCCGGATACGTTGACGGATTCGCCGAAGATCTTCGCCTGACTCAAGGCATTCTGACCAGTGGCTGCATCAAGCACCAGCATGGTCTCATGGGGAGCGTCGGGGTCCTGTTTTTTCATGACCCGGACAACCTTTTCGAGCTCACTCATAAGGTTGTCTTTGTTGTGCAGGCGTCCGGCGGTGTCTGCAATCAGAACATCAATATTCCGGGATTTGGCCGCGGCAACTGCATCAAAAATCACCGAGGCGCTGTCGGCGCCGGTGTGCTGGGCAATGACGGGGACATCATTGCGTTCCCCCCAGGCTTGCAGTTGTTCAACCGCAGCTGCCCGGAACGTATCGCCGGCGGCCAGCATGACTGATTTACCCTGCTCTTTGAAATAGCGTGCCATCTTGCCGATAGTGGTGGTTTTCCCAACGCCGTTTACACCGACCACCAGAATCACGTACGGGTGTTGTGTATCGGCGATAGTCAGTGGTTGTTCAACGGGAGTCAGGATAGCCTGTAGTTCAAGTTTCAGTGCCTGGTACAAGGCATCAGAATCTGACAGTTCCTTGCGTGATACTTTGGCGGTGAGAGTTTTGATAATATGCTGAGTTGCCTCGATACCGACATCTGCCATTAACAGCAATGTTTCGATTTCCTCGAACAGCTCATCATCAATGGCTTTTTTCCCGAGTAACAGGTTGGCCAGTCCGTCGGTCAAGCCAGTGCGGGTTCGACCCAGCCCCTGTTTCATGCGGGCAAACCAGCTCAGCCGGGGTTTTTCCTGAGTAGCAGGCTGCGGAGCAGGGGGTGCTGGAGTAACATCAGGAACTTGTTGTTCAGGTGCTTCAACGCTCTGCGATGATGCTTTTTTCGCTTTGTTTTTTTTTCCAAAACCGAACATATATGAAAAAATCCAGAAATAGCGGTGGCAATACGGGATGGCGATTATGCCATAGCCGGATTGTAACAGATTGACGTAACAGATAAGGATAATAAACGCGTGTCCGTCAAACGAAAACAACTGGGATTCATACAATTGAGTCGCACGACTTTGTGGATCGTGATTATCGTCCTGATTCCGCTGGTTGTGGTGCTCAATAATATGGGCTCTAAAACCGAAAAACAGTCGTTACCGGAAACGATTGATAAATTTGATATCAGTTCCCTCAGTATTGGCAGGTTGGGGGCTGATCGCTGGATAAAATTGCCTGGCAGCGGTTTGATAGCCTTATCTGTGGCGCAAAAGCGTATGCCTGTCAGTCGGATTGACATTCCGGAACATCAGGATTTTTCGTTCAGTTTTCGCAATGGTATGGCTGTTACCCGGGTTGTCATTCCGGCTACCCAGGCCCAGTTGGAAGTTACTCTGGACTTTCTGGATCAGTGGCTGTCTCCGGTTATGTCAGATGATGTTCTGGTAATGAGTGGTGAAGTGGATGCCGGTATGCTGGAAAGTGTCCGGACAGAGTTACATAAAGCCAAAGGCAAAGCCGTGGATGTTGCCATTCCCGCACCGACAGCGTTGACAGTGATAGCCAGCCCATCCTTTGGCAGCCCTGAACAGTTGGCCATGATCGTGGCTGCAGACATTTTGTCCCACCGTATGGCGGGGTATGATCTGCAACTGCGTTGGGATCACCAGCGAACGACCAGTTATCTGATGCTGAATACCACAATACAGCCTGACTGGCTGACAGAGCCGAGTGAGCAGGAATATGCTGCGGCACTACAACCACTGAAACAGTTTGCCGATGTGTCTCTTCGTTCGCCCGCACAGATTCACAGCTATCTGACCGCAATGGCAATATATGATTTACCAGACACCTTCATGAGTCACCAGACAGAGCGTCTTGAGGCATTGACTCTCCAGCAGGTGCAGCAGGTTTTGCACAGTTTCAATAAATGAAGAATACGATGAAAAATAGAAAAAAACCGATTGATGGTGGGCGCAACGAGTTCAGAATCATTGCAGGAAGTTGGCGTGGCCGGAAATTTTCATTTCCAACAGTGCAGGGGCTCAGACCGAGTCACGACCGTATCCGGGAAACATTGTTCAACTGGCTGGCCATGGAGGTGATGGGGAGTCGTTGCCTGGACTTGTTTGCCGGTAGTGGTGCTTTGGGGCTGGAAGCTTTGTCCCGAGGAGCGCAGGCGACTGACTTTGTAGAATTGAATGCGGCGGCGAGCCGTAGTTTGCAACAGCATTTGTCCGTATTGAAATGTGAGCATGGTAAGGTCTTCCAGGGAGACGCATTAAGTGTTTTAAATCAGTTGCCAGAGAAAAACTATGATCTGGTGTTTCTGGATCCACCTTTTCACCAGGGGTGGTTGGACAAAGTGTTGAACCACCCGCGTTTCCAGTCTGTGCTGACAGCAGATGCGCAGGTGTATATAGAGCGGGAGATGGATATTCCGTTGCCGGAAGGATGGTTGCCGGTAAAAGAAAAAAGTACTTCAACACTGGTGTACGGTCTTTATCGTAATAGCGGCGATTCCCAGCATTCTTTTTAATAATGAACAGGCATGTGCAGTTGTTTGTGAACACAAGAACGGTTCCATTGTGTTTGCTGCCGCATCGTGATTGATTCTGTTTTTTTTCGATAACCTTGAGAGAGGTCAATGGCGTGCAGCAAGATTTAACAGCTGGTTTAGAGCAATTAACTACCGCATATGCCTGTCATCGTTATCCGACACTGAACGAGCGCAAACAGTGGTTGCTGACATTAAAACGATTGCTTATCGAGAAACAGGATGAGATTGCCACAGCCATCAGTGAGGATTTTGGGCGGCGATCACTGGATGAGACCCGTATTTTGGAAATACTACCGGTGGTCAGTGCGATTCGTTTTAATCTTCGCCACCTGCGCCGTTGGATGAGACCTTCCCGACGATCCAGTGGTCTGTTGTTCTTTCCGGGTAAAAGTCAGGTGCTCTATCAACCTCTTGGAGTGATTGGCGTTGTGGCTCCCTGGAACTATCCGCTGATGTTGTCTGCCGGGCCGATGGTGTCCGCCATGGCGGCCGGCAATCGGATGATGATCAAGATGTCGGAGTTTACCCCTAATTTTGGCCGTCTGTTTGCTGAACTCTGTAAACAGTATTTTGGGGATGATCTGGTCCAGGTGGTCAATGGTGATAGCCAAGTGGCGCAGGCGTTTTCCAGTTTGCCTTTTGATCACCTGTTGTTTACCGGCTCGACCAATATTGGGCGAGCGGTGATGAAAGCGGCGGCAGACAACCTGACGCCGGTGACGCTGGAGCTGGGGGGCAAGTCCCCGGTGATCATTGGGCCGGATTACGATATCCGCGAAACCGCGAGGCGTTTGCTCTGGCCTAAAATTATGAGTTCCGGACAGACCTGTGTTGCGCCAGACTATGTGTTATGTCCTGAGGGAAAAGTCGGTCAGCTCGTTGATGAGCTCAAGGCGCTTTATAATCACCAGCTGCCGGATGCGGCTGCCAATATGGATTGTACCTATGTCATCAGTGAGCGCCAGCGCGCGCGTCTGGACCAGTTATTGACAGAAGCGGTCGACATGGGAGCCCGTGTGGTCAAGGCGCAGGAATATTCGCCGGAAGCCAGGCACCGTCCACTGATATTAGTAACCGAAGTGACATCGAAAATGCGCATCATGCAGGAAGAAATCTTCGGACCGCTGTTGCCGATAGTCGCTTATAAGGATCTGCAGCAGGCCGTGGAGATGGTGAATGCTGCACCCAGACCTCTGGCACTCTATGTTTTCAGTAATGATGCAGCAGTACAGCGTCGGGTGATGGAGCAAACTCATTCCGGCGGCGCGATGGTCAATGATGCCGCCATTCATGTCGGGGTGGACAGTATTCCTTTTGGGGGTGTGGGTCCATCTGGCATGGGCCATTATCATGGCTGGGAAGGTTTTCAGCAGTTTTCCAATGCTAAAGGGATTCATCGCCGAGGCCGAATTCACCTGACCCGACTGTTTAATCCACCTTATAATCGCTGGTTGGTGAGGCTGATGCAGAAATTATTCATTCGTTAGTCAATCGGCAAAATTTGTGAGCAACGGGGTTTTCGGCTACCATTCGCGCCCCGTTTTCTTGAGCTGGCACAGGTGTAAGCTTATGAGTATTGCTGTATATCCTGGAACATTTGATCCGATTACCAATGGCCATACTGATCTGGTTGGCAGGGCTGCTAAACTTTTTGATCATGTGATTGTAGCGGTGGCGGCCAGTCCGAAGAAAAAGCCATTATTTCCTCTGGATATCCGCGTACATTTGGCCAAACAGGTATTGGCTACCTTTCCCAATGTCGAAGTGATCGGTTTTCGTAATTTGTTGACGGATTTTGTCCGTGAAAAGCAAGCTACTGCCATCATCAGAGGATTGCGGGCAGTATCTGACTTTGAGTACGAATTTCAGCTGGCCAATATGTATCGGCAACTGGCTCCTGAGGTAGAAAGTTTGTTTTTAACCCCGACAGAACATTTATCATTTATATCGTCTACCATGATTCGTGAGGTGTCGTCACTCGGTGGTAATGTTACCAAGTTTGTACACCCTGAGGTGGCTGCGGCATTGGCGGAAATTCATGGTTACGGTCAGTAAGAGGTAGGACTCAATGGCATTAATGATTACTGATGAATGCATCAACTGTGATGTGTGTGAACCCGAGTGCCCAAACAGCGCAATATCTGAAGGTGAGGAAATCTATGAGATCGATCCGAACCTGTGTACAGAATGTGTGGGTCATTATGATGAGCCTCAGTGCCAGCAGGTATGCCCGGTTGATTGTATACCCAAAGACCCGAACCGGGTTGAGAATCATGACCAGCTGATGGAAAAATATCGGATTATTACCGCCGCCTGACTCCCTTCATACTATTAATCTACGCAGGTGTTTTTTGACTTCACTCAAATGACGCCTGCTGATTTTCAGCGGTTTTTCCAGTCCCTGCAGATAAATCTGTTGTAGCCCCTCACTGGTACGTTCGACTCGTTCAACATATCGGATGGCAATCAGCGCGTTGCGGTGGATTCTTAAAAACTGGTCTGCAAACTCTTTTTCAAGCTGCTTCAAAGGTTCATCCGCCAGCCATTCTCCCTGATCTGTCACGATTGCCACGTACTTCTGTTCTGCCCGAAAACAACGGATTTCAGAAACCGGAATGAGTTCCAGCCCCCGATGGTTTGTAACGCTAAGATGTGAACGTTGGTTGAGCTCCTGTTGTTGTAGTTGCATGGCATTGAGCTGAGCACGATTCAGGCTGCTGGCTCTCAGAATGGCGTTTTCGAGATCCCCCTGGCGGACAGGTTTGACCAGATAATCCACTGCATTGACTCTGAAGGCTTCAAGGGCGTAATCGTCATAAGCAGTACAGAAGATAACGGCGGGACGATGATCCAGACGGCTCAAATGCTGGGCGACTTCCATGCCTGTCATGCCGGGCATTCTGATATCCAGTAGCAAAATATCCGGAGCGAGTCTGGAAAACAGGTCGATAGCCTGAATACCGTTTTCGGCTTCACCGATGACTTTGCAGTGATGAATGTTACTAATAAACCGTTTCAGACGTTCCCTGGCCAGGTGTTCATCATCGACGATCAGTACTGTTATCGAATTTTCTGTAGAGATCGATTGCTTATTCGCGGCAGGCTCAGAATGCATATGTATTCTTTCTCTGTTTTTGTTGCTGATATTTTAGCCGTATCTCCATATATAGACTGTATTCGGTGTTCAATATTTTGCAGTGCCAGACGATTACCTTGACTGGATTGTGATTGAGTTAAGGTTTTTTCGGGTAGTGGATTCACAATAGTGATTTTCAGTGTTTTATCGGATTCGTAAAGTCGGATGTTTATCGTGCCGCCTTCAATACATTGCTGAATTCCGTGCTGGATGGCATTTTCCAACAGAGGTTGCAGAGTTAGTTGCGGGATCCTCCATTTTTCCGGTCGTGCCTGGATGTCCCATTGGACGTTCAGGCGCGAGCCGAGCCGAAGCTGTTCGATGAATAAAAACTGTTTCGCGAGGCCGACCTCTTGAGCCAGGCTGATCTGCTCATCGGTCTCTTTCAGACTTGCCCGGAATAAATCTGACAGATTTTCCACAGCGGTTTCTGCGGTGGCCGGGTCTGTTGGTATGAGGCTGGCAATGCTGTTCATGCTGTTGAACAGAAAATGAGGTCTTATTCTCGAGTGCAGAGCCTGAATACGGGCACGTAATTCTGCTTGAGAGCGATTGATCACCAGTTGTTGCAGATAAAAATATCGCAGTATCAAGGCGGCGATAAGCCCGGTCATCATGGTGTGCAGCCCAACCGTACCGGTTTTAAAGCTTGAATAAACAAGCACTTGTCCGGCACAACTGACGATAAACCCAACGCTGACAAAAGTGCACCAGATCACCAGGATGCTTATCCTCGTGGACAACTTCATCAATCGTTGACGTAGCCCGCAGATAATGGCAGCGCTGGCGATACAGACCCATTGAACATGCAGCGTCATCAGAGACAGACGCTGCCAGTCAAACGGACGAACTCCGGCATCCACCAGTGCAAGCAGAATAACCGCAGTCTGTGCTGCGGCAATCAGAAAAAAAATCGATCTGTCCCGGCAAAAGTTAGGTAGCAAAAAAGCAGTGGTCTGCGGGTTGGGGTTTTGCATTTTTTGTCTATGCTTAGGTTGAGGAGAGTATCAATTTAGCAGACTCCGTCAGCGTCGAAAAATAATCCTGCTGACAAAGTAAGAGGAACGGTTTCTTATGGCCTGGTTTGGTCTGGCAAGACATCAGGAAGCTGCTCGCCTGCGACAGGAGCAAGAAGTATTGCAGCAGCAGATCCGGCAGTTACAAAGTGAAAACGAATTGCTCAAGTCCATCCGCAAAGTGGCGGATATGCGCGGTGACTACATCGTGTCGCAGTCACAGCAGAACCGGACGTTATTGGAGTTGATTTTTCGGGCGATTAACCGATCCACAACGTTTCGGGAAATGGTGGCGGGTAAATCAGATGCGCTGGAGCAGGACCGAGTTCGTTTGAGTGAAAGTGAAGCAACCTCCAATCAGATTGGAGCGATCCTGCGGCAGATTTCAGCCGATCTTAAAGATATCGATCAGTTAGCGAGTTCCAACTCCGATACCATGAAACAACTTAAATCGGCCTCCCATGATATCGATAAGTTTGTCGACATGATTCAGTCCATTTCCGACCAGACCAATCTGTTGGCACTGAATGCTGCAATTGAAGCAGCACGTGCGGGGGAACAGGGGAGAGGGTTTGCCGTAGTGGCAGATGAAGTTCGTAATCTGGCGCGCAAAACCAGCGAAGCGACGCATCAGATTGCCACTCTGATCAGCCAGATCATTGATCTGACGGACCAGGCTGATGATGGTGTGGACGGGATCAAGCTGGAGAGCAACAAACTGTCAGAAACCACCGAAAGCGTATTCCAGACTGTTGGTGAAATTACTGATATCTCCCGGGATATGCTTGAATTGATCAATCGCACCAATCATGAGAGTTTTATTCAGTCAGTGATCCTGGATCATTTTGTCTGGAAAAATAAGGTCTATACGTCATTCATGGAAGCCAGCAATCTGGTCACAGAAGAGCAATTACATGCCCACAATCATCAGGAGTGCCGGTTGGGAAAATGGTACTACGACCCGGAGAAGTCTCGAAAGTATTCGCACTTGGAGGCCTATCGGGAGCTGGAGACCCCACACATTCGGTTTCATGAAGTTGCATCTGACACAATAAGGCTCTGTCAGAAGGGAGACATCCATCAGGCGCTGAAAAAGCTTGCGGACATGGAAGAAACGAGTGAACAGGTATTCCACTTACTCATTGAACTGCTTCATCAGATGGAGCAGGCTCTGAGCCAGAATGCATCTTCGTCAGCGGATCAGAGTATAGACGACATCTTGTTTTGATCTCTCTATAATTGCGCACTTTGTTGTGAATGTACCTGCAATCGAGAGTGAAATATGTCAGATCAGACCAATTCCGCATGGGGCGGACGTTTTGCCGAAGCAACTCATCAATTTGTCGCAGAGTTCACTGCCTCTGTCGGGTTTGATCGTCGGATGTATCGACAGGATATCCAGGGCTCCATTGCTCACGCCACCATGCTGGCAGCCGTCGGAGTGTTGAGTGAGACAGAGAAGCAGCAGATAGTCAGCGGGCTTCAGGAAATTCTTGTCGAGATAGAAGAGGGACGTTTTAACTGGCGGGTTGAGCTGGAAGATGTCCATATGAATATTGAGTCGGCTCTGACCGAGAAAATCGGGCTGGTGGGTAAAAAACTGCATACCGGACGTTCCCGTAATGATCAGGTTGCCACGGATATCCGGTTGTACTTGCGAGACCAGACTGATGTCATTGCGGCTGAACTTAAGCGTCTACAAAGTGGCTTGATTGAGTTGGCGGCGTCCAATACTGACACCATAATGCCTGGGTTCACGCATCTGCAGACGGCACAGCCTGTCACCTTTGGGCATCATCTACTGGCCTGGAACGAAATGCTGCAACGGGACTCCGAGCGTCTGCAGGATTGCCGGAAGCGGGTCAATATTATGCCGCTGGGGGCAGCTGCTCTGGCGGGGACCACCTATCCCATAGACCGGGCCATAACAGCAGAGTTGCTTGGTTTTGATGGGCCATCGGAAAATTCTCTCGATTCTGTATCAGATCGCGATTTCGCAATTGAATTTGCCAGTGTGGCCTCACTGATCATGATGCATTTGAGTCGTATGAGTGAGGAGTTGGTGTTGTGGACATCGGCACAGTTTGATTTTGTTTCGTTGCCGGATCGTTTTTGCACTGGTTCTTCAATTATGCCGCAAAAGAAAAATCCCGATGTGCCCGAGCTGGTGCGCGGCAAGAGTGGACGAATATTCGGTCATTTAGTGGGCTTGCTTACGTTAATGAAATCCCAGCCGCTGGCTTACAACAAAGATAACCAGGAAGATAAAGAACCTCTGTTTGATACCATAGATCACCTGTGGGGAAGTCTTCATGCGTTTGCAGAAATGGTTCCCCATATCAGTCCTAAAAAGGAAAAAATGCGTGAGGCGGCTTTGCGTGGTTTTTCGACGGCTACAGATCTGGCTGACTATCTGGTGAAAAAAGGCATGCCTTTCCGGGATGCTCACGAAGTCGTTGGTAAATCCGTTGCATATGGTATTGAAACCGGGAAAGACCTGGGACAAATGTCACTGACTGAGCTGCAACGTTTTTCCGATTTGATTATAGAGGATGTCTTCGATGTCCTGACATTGGAAGGTTCTGTTGGTGCCCGGGATCATTTGGGGGGTACGGCTCCGACTCAGGTTGCAGCGGCGGCAGAGCGGGCCAGAAAACGGCTCGAATAACGGTACATCATAAAAAAGGGTCAATGGCCCTTTTTTATGGGACCACCTAAAAACAGTAATAATCCTTATTCTCACTGGAAAGTGCTGCTTGAGCAAAAGCAATTGGAGTAAATGAAGGCTTTGGTTGGGCACCGTTTTTTGGAGCAGGCTGACAAAATCCAGCGCGGGAACACACTTTTTCAGATGGCCCTGATTGAGGGCCATCAAAACAGATGTGTCAGAAGGGATCCATGCATGGTTGGTAAAATTAAAACCATGGCGTGGTTGTACTATCTGGAGCTGTTAATTCTTATTGCGTTTTCTCTCTCTGGCCACTAACACAACGCCACCCAGCAGTGCCAGCGCCAGTCCGGCTCCATTGGCGTTTATTTCCGGGACAGATGTTGCTGGAGGTGGTTGGTCAGAGTCATCGTCGCAGCTGTCGTGCCCCCATTGACCCCATCCATTATCACATTCCCAGTTCCAGTCACCCCAGTCCCAGCCGCCGGGGCCCCAGCCTCCTCCCCACCAGCCAGTACTAAAGGCAGATGGTGCAACTGTCAGCAGAACCAGTGAAAACAAAGGTGCAATGATTTTTTTCATAGCTGATATTCCTTAGCTTGTTTTTATGGTAACGGTTTCTTTGACCATCCTTAAAATCTGATCAAGACTGCTGATATTTATGTGTATTAAAATATCGAATATACATAGGCAAAATTGATACCAAAACAGAAAAATGCTTATAAAATAAGGGGGTATATGTGTTTTGGGTGAATATATAATTTTATTTTTGTAAATTAATTCGACACCAAATGGTTGTCTTGGTTAATAAAATTTGGAGCTAAATAAATCTTTGTACATAGCTGCAAGACGCAGAGATGACGAAATCTTCGTGTTTGGCCCATGACAAGCCTTCCCGTACCAGTTTTTCAGCAATCCCCTGACCTCGAAGGGATTCCGGCACAAACGTATGAATAAAGTTAATGTGATTGTCACTCAGTGTGTAGCTGAGAAAGGCATGTTGGTCAGTGTCTGGTTGGTAGGTAAAGCGTTTTTTTTCCGTGTCGTGTTTTATTGGCATGATGATCTATCGTGTCATTGACCTATATAATTTAAAGTTACTGTGCAACCATTTTGTCAGGTTCAGACTAAACTTTATTAATTGCCCTGATGATTGGTTGTACCGTCAGTTGTCCATTCAAGCTCGGCCTTAATATTTGAATTTATCATCATAACTGAGTTGGTGAGCTTTTAATATTTTCGAAGATAACATATTGTTACATTTACGGTTGATTACAAGCACTGTGAGTAATATTGTGAACTGCAGGGTGACAAAGAGCACCTTTTAAAAAAAATATTTTCGGGAGATAAGTATTCAACGATGTATCGACTTCCGTCTTCTGTTTTTATGGTACTGGTCACCGTATTGTTGATGATATGCCTGGCATTTGGTGTATTTTGGTTGAATGCCCGTGCAGTCGAAAAGGCTATTGCGCAAGATGCCATTCTTCGGGTAACGAGCTGGGTTGAATATGTTTCCTCTACGTTTCCGGAGATTGAATCGATATTGGTGGATAAAGAGCTGAGTGACGAAAAAATGGACTTTATTCGTCAGCTGCAAGGAAGGGGAAAGATTATCGGTTTTCGGATTTTTGATGAGGCTGGCAACCAGGTCCTGTCTGATATCGAAAATAAAGGGGCTCTCCAGCAACACAGTCCGGAAGCGTACCAGGCGATCAGATCTAAAAACGCTTATTCTCGATTGAATCATGGGCGACCCGATGATGGCTACCCAAAGTTATATGTAGAGGTTTTTTTTCCACTGACATCAGAAAGTGGCGAAGTCCTGGGAGGAGTTGAAGTTTATCTCGATCAATCCGGGACCGGTTCAATTTATCGTCAGGCCATCACCAGTGTCTCCACCTATATTTCTCTGATATTAACATTTGCGTTTCTGGTACCTGTGCTGGCGTTTTATTGGCGAAGTGAACAGGCCCGGGATTCTCATAAGAAATTATCTTATCTCAGTCACCATGATCCACTGACCGGAGCCTATAATCGTGAAGGTTTTTTCGGTGAATATGCCGGGCGGGAAAGCAGTCTTCTGTCTGAAGGCCGTTTCTACAGTGTGGTTCTGATGGATATTCGGAACTTTAAATATGTGAACAAAGAGTATGGACAGCAGACCGGTGACATACTTCTGACCCGGATTATCAACCGTCTGACAGAGTATCTTGACTCTGAGTCTATTGTTGCCCGTTTCAGTGCTGATAAGTTTCACGTCGCTATTCCTTTAGATGATCATCGTATACTCGAAGAGGTGATTGTCGATTTAATTCACCGGATTCAGATGCCATACCATGTCAATGGTCGGTCGATTTCCATATATATCAATGTCGGTGCCTGCAGTTGTCATGAAGAGCCACTGGGAGTGGATATCAAGATCCAGCGTGCAGAGCTGGCGTTGTTTAATGCCCGAATGTCTGTGGGTGAAAGCTATTGTATTTATCATCGTGATATCGAAGATCAGGTACTCCGTCGTAGAATGATCGAAAAGTTGTTGCGAACCGGGCAGGAGCAAGAGCGGTTCGAAATCCATTATCAACCGGTTCTGGATGCCCGGCAGCGTTCGTTAAAAGGGTTTGAGGCACTGCTACGATTAAAAGATGATCAGGGAAACCTGATTTCCCCCTCTGAATTTATCCCGATGGCGGAGTCCATTGGTCTGATTGATGGTATCGGTCAGTGGGTTATCAAAGAGGTATTGCACAAGGCGGTATCCTGGCCGGAACATATATTTGTGGCAATCAACCTTTCCGTCGTTCAGTTTCAAACCGGTCATCTGGTGGGATATGTGCGCGACGCGCTGGCCACTTCGTCGATTTCCCCTGAGCGTATTGAGTTTGAAGTGACAGAGTCGGTTATGATTGATAACAGTGATGATGTCAGACAGCAGATTCTGGCGTTGCAATCATTGGGAATTCGTTTTTCTGTCGACGATTTTGGTACAGGTTTCAGTAGTCTGAATTATCTCTGGATGTTCCAGTTCAATAAATTGAAGATTGATCGTTCTTTTGTCAGTGCTTTGTCTTCCAATGAGGAAAAAGCTATCCAGATCCTGAGTACCATTATCCTGCTGGCGCACAGACTTAAGTTACAGGTAACGGCTGAGGGTATTGAATCCGAACATCATGTCGAAATACTTGAAGATCTGGGGTGTGATCAGTTTCAGGGATATTGGTTTTATCACCCGTTACCAGAATCTAAAGTGGATCAATTAATCAATGATCTCTGAGTCATTATTGACTCCTGATTATCAATTGCCAAGCTAATCACCAATCGTTATTTTTAAACCTGATAACATTCTGAGTATTCAGTGCTGGACATTTTAATCGCTCAGTGATTAATGCGAAGGCATGGTCCTTAGTGGAAGATCAGGAAAGATGATTTATGATCCAGAACCCATTTAGAGCATCCCTGGGTGTATTGTTAACGGTTGTATGCCTGGGCGTATGTCTTATATGTCTTCTGTACTTACCGGCGCTTTTGCCAGTATGGTTTATGGATACCTACAGCAGCAGCGTCTATCCGTTCTGGCAGTATGTGTGGGGTGAACTTCATCCAGGCAGTCGCTGGTTGCTTGCTGATTTTCTCTGGCCGACTACTGCATTGTTGTTATTGATCCGCCTGATCTGGCTGGGCTTCAGATATGTATGGTGGTTCTGGCCGTTTCGGGCAGTACTGGAGGTGCTGCTGTGGGCGGGTTTACTGACTTTATTGTTTATGGTTAGTTGGGGGCTGAACTATCATAAGGCCTCCTTATATCGTCAATATGTATCGGAACTGGACTCAGCGGAACTTTCTCCTGTTGACTGGATATTTGCCATTCAACAAAGCCGTGCTGCACGGCCAAAAGAAATAAGTGAGGTCTGTGAAGACAAATTTTCCTTCAGCCTGATAACGTTTCAGCCAAAGACCGTTGTTAATCGGTGGTTTGAGTCTGAAGGTATGCCAGAGGCTCCGGATATTGAGGTAAAAACCACACTGTGGAGTCCGGTGTATACACGTTTGTCCATTGCCGGCATGTTCACTCCCATTACTGGAGAGGCGACTATCAGCAACAGTATTTTTGTCATGGTACAGCCATTTACGAAAGCTCATGAATTTGCCCATTGGGCGGGTTATGCTTTTGAACAGGATGCTGATCTGATCGCATACCTGGCTTTATGGCAAGCACAGGATCCCTGGATCGTTTATGCCGGATGGCTGCAATGGTGGCATAGTATTGGTGCTCCCGCTGAATATCGGACATTATTGGGTAAAGAGGTCAATCAGGATCTTGATTGCTATAGTCGCTGGCAGGCAAATAAACCGCGCTGGCGCTTTCAACATTTATTCTGGCAGGCGTATGACCAGCAGTTAAAGGCACAGGGAGTTGTTGAAGGTATTGCCAGCTACAGACTTGGCGAAGCAGTGGCATTAAAAGCCCTGAGGGCAGATAGCAGATAAGCAGATGAAATCAGCAAGCCATGGAGCAATGCTCCATGGCTTTTGGGGGTTGATCAGGCTTCCTTCCGGAACTCCAGAGTTTGCCCCTTATTACCATTGATTGCGATGGTTCGGGGCTTCATTGCTTCAGGGATTTCGCGAACCAGATCGATTTTCAAAAGCCCGTTGGTCAGTTTCGCATCGACCACTTCTACATAATCGGCCAGATTGAACTTTCTTTCGAAAGAACGATTGGCGATTCCGCGATACAGGTACTTTTTCTGTTCTTTATCCGCTTTTCTGGCACTGACAGTCAGCAGATTTTTCTCAACCTGAATATTCAGTTCGTCTTCCTCGAAACCAGCAACCGCGATGGTAATTGCGTAGCGGTTATCATCGACCACTTCGATGTCATAAGGAGGGTATCCTGGAGAAGACTGCTCACCTCTCATGGCGCTATCGAGTAAGTTGGCCAGACGGTCAAAACCAATACTGCTGCGATATAGTGGAGATAGATCAATAGTTGTCATGTTTGTATCCTCTTCAATTAAGCAAGATCAATTTGCCAGCGACGCTCTTTTCAAGACCCATCGCTGGTATACCCTTATTTATGATCTCCGGTTTTTTTTTCAAGCCTGGGGCGTGAAACTTTTTTGGCCGGGTACGATGGTTAACGGTTGATCCGTATCAAGTTGTTGTTAATTTCTTTTGAACCCACCGTCCATCATTCTCTACTATTGTGGCCAAGGCACTGGCATCGGGCGCTGTTGACAGGTACCACGATTTAGCAGTCAGCCGTTTCAGATTGTGTTCCCTACGAAAGTCGTATATGCATCGTACCTGGAGATGTTTCAGGATGGCGGACCCAAAATCACCATAAATCCGGCCCAACGACGCAGTTTGACTTTCATTGATTGAGCTCACAGTTGGAAAGTGTGTTAATGGCCGGGTCTGTTTAGCGTGAAACGAGCAAAGTTGTTGCCTCTCATGAATGCCATTCGGTGACTCAATACTTCGCTAAAGAATTCGAACAAAAACTTAAATGAGGTACCTATGTCATTCTCACTGATACTGATTAGTGTTGTTTTTACGCTGGGGTATACCGCCATCGTATTGGAACATAATATCAAAATAGACAAGACCGCCTCGGCGATCCTGACGGCCATCATCTGCTGGACGTTATACATTATGTTTTCCCATTCTCTGGTGTCGGTTGCAGATCTGCCACACTGGTTTCTGGAAGAGCAGTACGTTGAGAAAACTGATGCTCAACTGATTAGCAGCTGGGTGGGTGAACATGAGCTGCTAAGTTCTTTGGGGGACATTGCCAGTATTCTGTTTTTCCTGCTGGGAGCCATGACAATTGTGGAATTTGTGGATGCTCATGGCGGATTTGCGATTATCACAGATCGCATCCAGGCATCAAACATGGTTACATTGCTGTGGATTATTGGCCTGATTGCATTTTTCCTGTCTGCTGCGCTCGATAATCTGACCACTACGATTGTAATGATTTCCCTGATTCGCAAACTGATAAAGGATCACGAGGAGCGACTGTTTTTTGCTGGCATCATCGTGGTAGCGGCCAATGCCGGTGGAGCCTGGTCCCCTATCGGTGACGTCACTACAACCATGCTTTGGATTGGTGGTCAGATAACAACCGGTGCGATTATAAAAGGGCTGTTGGTTCCGTCACTGATTTGTCTGGTTATTCCGCTATTGTATTTGAGCTGGCGTCTGAAGGGACGGGTAATTCATGCGCCGGATAAAGTTGTCGGTTCCGATCATACCAATATCACCAGTGGTCATCGTAACGTCTTTTTCTTTGTCGGTATTGGCGGGTTGCTGTTTGTACCGGTTTTCAAGTCTGTGACTCATCTGCCACCTTTTATGGGGATGTTGCTAAGCATGTCGGTGTTGTGGATTATCAGTGAAATTCTGGCTCAGACCAGCCCCACCAAACCTGATCCGGCTCTGCGTATTACCAGAATCCTGCGGCAGATCGATACTCCCAGTGTGCTTTTCTTCCTGGGTATTCTATTGGCCGTCGGAGCTTTGGAAGCAGTAGGGTTGCTGGATATGCTGGCTCATGGGCTGGATCAGTCGGTTGGTAATATCGACGCCATTGTGTTTCTGATCGGACTATTGTCATCAGTGATCGATAACGTGCCTCTGGTTGCGGCCTCTATGGGCATGTATGACATGGCTACTTATCCAACCAATGCCCATATCTGGGAGTTCCTGGCATTTGCTGCCGGCACAGGTGGTAGTTGCCTGATTATTGGCTCTGCTGCCGGTGTTGCTGCTATGGGAATGGAAAAAATCAACTTCTTCTGGTACTTGAAAAATATCAGCCCGCTGGCGCTGCTGGGCTATGTATCGGGTGCGATCACCTATCTCTTTCTGTTCTAAAGCGTTTTCAAGCCCTGAAGCCGTTTGGTTATCAGGGCTTTTTTTGCTTCCCCTAATACCCCTTCCGCATTGATTAGCAAGTTTTCCGCCCAAATCCGGGAAAGCGGCCTATTCTGGTGATGGCTGGCAGGTTAGCTATCTCCTCACCACAAAATCTACGCTGATATTCAATAGCAGATGTTCTTTTTCAAACATTAGTATATTCTAATTTAAAAGATCCATGTACAGAGGCGTCTAACATGAGTACTCATATGGCTTCAACGGCTGTCACCAGCGCGCAGTCACGATTGTTGCACTTTCCTGTCTCCATGTTTGCGATAGCTATGGGGTTGGCGGGTTTTGCGGTTGCCTGGAAAGCTGTGGCTGCGATGTGGTTACCAGAACTGGACATCTGGCGATATATTTCCTGGCTGGCGGCGGCAGTGTTTGTCGTTGTTCTGTGCCTCTATCTGTTGAAGTGGCTGCGATATCCAGCGGCGGTCCGGGAAGAAATTAATCACCCGGTCAAACTGAATTTCTTTCCGACCATGTCCATTGCAATGTTGCTGTTTGCCACTGTCTGGATGGAATATACCCTTATTGCCAGAGTGCTGTGGATCGCAGCGTTGGTCATTCAGCTACCATTGACGTTGTTTGTGCTGAGTCACTGGATTTATCAGCCTCACTATACTCATGGTCATGTGAATCCAAGTTGGTTTATACCAGTGGTGGGCAACATGGTTGTGCCGATCACGGGAGTCTCACTCGGCTATCATGAAATCAGTTGGTTTTTCTTCAGTGTCGGTCTGCTTTTCTGGCTGGTATTGCTGACGATCGTGATGCAGCGGTTGTTTTTTCTGGAAGCATTGCCTGCCCGGCTGACTCCAACCTTGTTCATACTGATGGCACCGCCTGCCGTGGGAGTGGTTGCATATCTGGCGCTGAATCACGAATTGGACAACTTTGTCAGGATACTGTTCTACGTCACGATATTTTTTGCCTTATTGTTGTTTATTAATGCCTGGCGGTTTTTTCAGTTGCCGTTTTTTATTTCGTCCTGGGCCTATAGTTTCCCGTTGGCAGCGGCAACCGTTGCCTGCGTGAAAATGGCGCACATCATGCCGGGTATTTTTATACATTCGCTTGTCGTGCTTCTGTTTGGCGCTCTGAATATCATCATTACATGGTTGTTGTATAAAACATTGTTGGCGATTCGAAACAGAGCAATCTGTCAACCGGAATAGCAATTCTCCATTCACTCTGAAGTGAGACCAATATGACCAAAAACTACACAGAAATTACTCAGGATCAACACCAGCTGGGATCCGCCTATCGAAAAGCCAGTCCTGACACTATGAATGCTTTTTTGGGGTTGCATAAAGCAGCTATGGCGGAAGGAGTGGTACCCAAAAAATACAAAGAGATGATGGCTTCTGCGATTGCTATTGCCATACGCTGTGATGGGTGTATCGCTTCCCATATCAAAGCTGCAGTGGTCGCCGGTGCCAGTCGTGAAGAGTTGGTAGAGATGATCAATGTTGCCGTGTTAATGGGGGGCGGGCCGGCAATTATCTATGGAACGCAGGCGCTGGCCGCAGTGGATGAATTTCTCGGGAAATAATTTTTCTAAGCGGCTAATAGCCAGGAAGCACCCTCAGGAAATCTCAGTATACTTGTGTAAATGAGGGTTTGAGAGGGTGCAGCTCCTGACAAAGCTGGAAACGCCCAGCATAAAATATTCTTTTCTCTGAGGTTCCCTAAAACAACCAACCGGTTCGAAACGATACCCCTGTGGCTACAAATAAAATTGCCAATAGAGTAACGGCGATAATATGCCAGGCCATATCTCCCAGATTATCTTCCGACAACTTGGGCATCACCCGAAACCTGGCGTCCAGGGCCAGTAAGACAGTTATAAGTAGCAGTGTCAGTTTGGCGATAATGCCATGACTGACAGGATTGTTGAGTTGATGCCATTGGCTGTAGTCTGGCAATAAATGGTAAGCCAGATAAATACCCGTCACGACCTGGATTAATAATGCTGGCATGGCGATGCGTTCAAACAATGCTTCAAAACTCAACAACTTCTGTGGTGTTTTCCGGCGAAGAACGTCGGGTAAAATAATGGTTGCCAGAACAATATGGCCTCCTGTCCATATGGTGGCTGCCAAGATATGCAGTAACAAAGCTATCCCGTATGTCATCATTCTTATCTCCCCCGCAATGTTTCTTTCATCTGAATTCTGACACTGATCAGCCATCACTCCCTGCTAAATTCCTTCCTGCATTGACCTGTGACAACTCCCGTACCTCACCAGGGGTACGTCGAATCCCCACTGGGCTGACTAGAATGAATTCATAACAACAAAGCGAAAAATGGAGCAATAGATATGTCAGAGGAGCAGCCAAGTAAAGGAGATGAACTTAAATTATTTATCTTTTTGACCGTATTCCTGGCTCCCATACTGAGCATTGCCATTATTGGTGGATATGGATTTGCAGTGTGGATGCTGCAATTGCTCATGGGTCCTCCGGGAGTATAGGAGCCACAATGTCTGTTGATCTGGCCAGACGGTCTTGGCTCATACATGGCCGGTCGCAGAAAAATTCTGTCAGACCTCCATGGTCTTTGCCGGAAGTATTGTTTACCGATCACTGTACTCGATGCGGAGCGTGTGTTGAAGCGTGTCCTGAGCAATTGATTTATCCGGGAGATGGTGGTTTTCCTGAGCTGAGATTTGAACAGTCAGGATGTGACTTCTGTGGTGCCTGTGCACGGTCATGTCCGACCCAGGCCATATCTCCTGATCTGGTTAATAAGCCCTGGGAACATCATTTCACAATTCACAATCACTGTCTGACAACGCAACAGGTGTTCTGTAACAGTTGTCTCGATGACTGCAGCGAGCAGGCGATTGTATTTGACTTAACCTCTGCCATAGCCAGACCCCATATCGACCCGATCCGCTGTAGCGGTTGTGGTTTGTGTGTATCGGCGTGTCCGGTATCAGCCATAGGAATACAAACATGAAATCAGCAATCCATGAAGAGCAGATAGCCAGTTTGGTGGTGCATTGCCGACCTGAACAGATGAGCCTGTGCAGGCAACAGATCCAGTGCATTCGGGATACAGAAATCTTTCACAGCACCCGGGAAGGAAAAATGGTGGTGGTGAGTTGTGCAAAGACCTTGAAGGTGCTGATGGATAACGTAGACCGGATCAGAGATATCCCTGAGGTTATAAACGTGGCGCTGGTCTATCACCAGACCGGCAGCCAGGAAGAATTTGATCAACAGGCTGACGTTGATCAGGAATTGGAAACCTATTTTGAGCAAGTGCAGTCAGGCGCATTTTCAGATTTTGGAGAATTCAAATGAAATTAACACGTAGACAGGTTGTCAAAGCACAGGCCGCTGCTACAGCGGCGGCTGTCGCAGGTTTGTCCGTACCTGCCGGAGCGAATAATCTGATTGCCTCCAGTCAGGACAGTGAGTTGATGTGGTCCAAAGCGCCTTGCCGGTTTTGTGGCACCGGTTGTAGCGTCAGTGTGGCGACCAAGAACGGTAAAGTAGTGGCTACCCATGGTGACGAAGCCTCCCCCGTCAATAAAGGGCTTAACTGTGTTAAAGGATATTTCCTGGCCAAAATCTTATATGGTAAAGATCGCCTGACGCAGCCATTGTTACGAAAAACCAATGGCGTATACGATAAAAACGGCCAGTTCACACCCGTCAGCTGGGATGAAGCATTCGATATCATGGCAGACAAATGGAAAGCGACTCTGAAGGCCAAGGGGCCGGATGGCGTCGGTTTCTTTGGCTCCGGTCAGTGGACTGTCTGGGAAGGTTATGCCGCTGTCAAATTGATGAAAGCCGGATTTCGGTCAAACAACATCGAACCAAATGCCCGCCATTGCATGGCGTCGGCTGTTGCAGGTTTTATGCGTACCTTCGGTATCGATGAACCCATGGGCTGTTATGACGATTTTGAAAATGCCGATGCCTTTGTTCTGTGGGGTTCGAATATGGCCGAGATGCATCCAATCTTGTGGACCCGCATCACGGATCGTCGTTTAGGCCATCCACATGTGAAGGTGGCGGTTCTGTCCACTTACAAACATCGCAGTTTTGATCTGGCTGATATTCCCGCGGTATTTACTCCACAGACCGATATTGTCCTGTTGAATGCCATTGCCAATTACATCATCCAGACGAATGCGGTGAATCAGGACTTTGTTTCAAAGCATGTTAACTTTCGCAAAGGAATGGCGGATATTGGTTACGGGCTGCGGCCGACTCATCCGTTGGAGCAAAAGGCCAAAAATGCGGCTAAAGCCGGTGCATCAGAAGCGATCGACTTCAACACTTTTGCCGAGTTCGTCAAACCTTACACTTTTGAATATGCCGAAAAAATGTCTGGTGTTCCGGCGCGCACCATTGAGCAGATTGCCAGGTTGTATGCTGACCCTGACGTTAAAATCATGTCGCTCTGGACCATGGGTGTGAACCAGCATACCCGTGGTGTCTGGGTCAACAACCTGTTGTATAACATTCATCTTTTGACGGGAAAAATCTCCGAGCCGGGTAACAGTCCATTTTCATTAACCGGACAACCATCAGCCTGTGGGACCGCACGCGAGGTGGGTACATTTGCGCATCGCCTGCCCGCAGATATGGTGGTGAATAATGATCAGCACCGGGCAATCGCTGAAGAAAAATGGCAGCTGCCCAAAGGGTTGTTGAATCCAAAAGTGGGAGCACATGCGGTTTTGCAGAATCGCAAACTCAAAGACGGAGAGATCAACGCATACTGGATTCAGGTGAATAACAACCTTCAGGCCGCCGCCAATATGAATGAAGAGACTTATCCCGGATACCGTAACCCGGATAACTTCATTGTGGTTTCGGATGCTTATCCAACGGTGACTGCTGAAGCGGCTGACCTGATATTGCCGACGGCCATGTGGATTGAGAAAGAAGGCGCGTATGGCAATGCAGAACGCCGTACTCAGTTCTGGTATCAGTTGACCGATGCGCCCGGAGAATCAAAGTCGGATCTGTGGCAGGTGATGCAGTTTTCCAAACGTTTCACAACCGACGAGGTCTGGCCAAAGGCGATACTGGATGAGAATCCACAGTACAAAGGTAAAAACCTGTTTGATGTGTTGTTTGCCAATGGCAAGGTCGATCACTATCCCATAAGTGAGCTGAATCCTGACTATGGCAACCATGAGTCCAAAGATTTTGGTTTTTATGTTCAGAAAGGTTTATTCGAAGAATATGCTTCATTTGGCCGTGGTAAAGGCCATGATCTGGCACCGTTTGAGGAATATCACAAAAACCGCGGTCTGCGTTGGCCTTATGTGAACGGCAAGGAGACATTGTGGCGCTTTAAAGAAGGGTCCGATCCCTATGTGCAGGCGGGTACCGGCTGGCAGTTTTATGGCAAGCCTGATGGAAAAGCAGTGATTTTTGCGTTGCCGTATGAACCGGCGGCGGAATCTCCGGATGAAGAGTTCGACATGTGGTTATCTACTGGCCGGGTATTGGAGCACTGGCATTCCGGGTCGATGACTCAGCGGGTACCGGAGCTTTATAAGGCGTTTCCGGATGCCGTGGTATTCATGCATCCGGAAGATGCCAAAGCCAGGGGATTACGTCGTGGAGATGAAGTCAAAGTGGAAAGCCGTCGTGGACATATCCTGACCCGGGTAGAAACCCGTGGGCGTAATAAGCCGCCAAAAGGGCTCGTATTTGTCCCATGGTTCGATGCCAGTCAACTTATTAACAAAGTGACTCTGGATGCCATCGATCCGATTTCCAAACAGACGGATTATAAAAAATGTGCCGTTAAAGTGTATAAAGCATAGGAGATACCGACATGAAAAAACTGATCGTGTTAGTGATGGCGTTCGTTTCGGTATTTTTACTTGCCGATAATCAGTTGGCCAACCTGCGTGGTGATACGCCATTGGATGCTGAAGCCGAACCGCCGAAAATGCAGGCCGTCGAAAACAACGATTTGAAACGTGAGCGTGCTTACCCTCAACAGGCACCGACCATTCCTCATGATATTTCCGGATATCAGGTGGACCTGAATTTCAACCGCTGCCTGGCCTGTCATTCCCGCAAGAAAGCTGATGAGGCACAGGCTCCCATGGTGAGTATCACCCATTACATGAACCGCGAAGGACAGTTTTTGGTCGACGTATCACCGAGGCGTTTCTTCTGTACTCAGTGTCATGTCACTCAGCAGGAGGTCAATCCATTGATCGAGAACACCTTTGTCGATATGGATACACTGGTTAAAGGTGAGGAGTAGGGCATGATGCGAATGATTCGGCGTGGTTGGCTGATGTTACGCCGACCCAGTGTGCACTTTTCTCTGGGATTTCTGGTACTGGGGGGGTTTATTGCCGGTATCATTTTCTGGGGAGGTTTTAATACCGCCATGGAATTTACCAACACAGAAGAGTTCTGTACCAGTTGTCACGAAATGCGTGACAACGTTTATCAGGAATTACAGACGACCATTCACTACAGTAACCGTTCCGGGGTTCGGGCTATTTGTTCCGATTGTCATGTGCCCCATAACTGGACGAATAAAATGGCCCGGAAAATGGCTGCGTCAAAAGAAGTCTGGGGCAAGATATTTGGCACCATCAACACTCAGGAAAAATTTGAACATAAACGCCGGGAACTCGCTGAACATGAATGGGCCCGTCTCAAGGCTAATGACTCTCTGGAATGTCGTAATTGTCATAACTTTGATTCCATGGATTTCACCCGCCAAAGTGAACGTGCTTCAGAACGGCATTCAACCGCACTGGCATCCGGAGAAAAAACCTGTATCGATTGTCACAAAGGTATTGCCCATCGACTGCCGGATATGACTGGAGTGGAACTGTACTGATGCGCCGTTGGGCTTTTATTTGCCCGGTAAGTATAATGCTGCCGGGCCGATGTTTGTTGATACATGTGTTTCCGAGGGCAGTGAAATGATCTTCACCGGTTACCATCGTTGAGCCGATTGTTCGTCACTGTCTCTGGCGTCCAGCCATTGTTCACCATCAGCCCCTGTTTCTTTTTTCCAGAAAGGGGCTTTGGTTTTTAGAAAATCCATCAGGAACTCACAGGCCAGAAAGGCATCCTGCCGGTGAGCGCTACTGACCCCCACAAACACGATCTGATCACTGACCTGTAACGCCCCGACGCGATGAACAATCCGAACGTCTTCCAGAGACCAGCGCTGACGTGCGGTCAGAATAATTTCATGCAGGGTTTTTTCCGTCATACCGGGATAATGTTCAAGGTACAGGCCGGTAACATGTTGTTGCTCGTTAAAGTCCCGAACCCGGCCGACGAAAAACACCACTGCACCCGCACTGCTATTCTGAGCGACCATGGCCTGGTAGTGTTCATCTACAGAAAAATCAGATACCTGTACCAATACCAGATCCGTCATGTGCATTAACCTCCTGTGACCGGTGGGAAAAAAGCCAGTTCATCTTCGTTGTTGACTTGACTGTCCATGTCCGCCATCGTTTGATTGATAGCCACCAGCAACGGTTTATCGAATGCATCCTGCCAGTCCGGGTGATCGATCAGCAGCTGTTTGATGACATTATGAACCTGGGTAGGCTGAAGCACTTCCAGTGAGGTCTCCGCACAATCGATGCTGTCCCGCAGGCGGGCAAAAAACAGTATTTTCATGCGCCCTCCGGGTGCTGCCAGTGTCCGGTTTTACCACCCTGTTTTTCCAGTACCCGCAAACCACTGATGGTCATGGTCGGATCGACAGCTTTGCACATGTCAAACAGGGTTAGCGCAGCAACAGAAGCGGCAGTCAGTGCTTCCATCTCGACGCCAGTCTGACCGGCCAGTTTACAAAGGGACGTGATGCGAACGCGGCCAAGCTGGGGTTGTAATTCAAAGTCCACCGCAATTTTAGTGAGCATCAGCGGGTGGCATAAAGGAATCAGTTCAGGAGTTTTTTTGGCGGCCTGTATGCCGGCAATCCGGGCAACGGCAAAGACATCCCCTTTGTGGTGGTTACCCTGTTCTATCATGGTCAAAGTCTCAGCTGACATATAAATGAATGCTTCTGCCTGAGCCAGCCGTTGACTGATATGTTTTTCGGTAACATCCACCATGTTGGCGGAACCTCGATGATCGATATGGCTGAATTGCTTATCCATCAGCCCCGACTCTCGCATGCAGGTGCCATTTTCAGATGAGCGACGAAATTGCAGGGTTTGCAGCGCGCATCCAGTTGTTCTTTGATGATGCCGTTCCAGCCGGTTTTGCAGGCCCCGGTGGAACCAGGCATACAGAAGATGACCGTGCCATTGGCAAAACCTGCCAGAGCGCGACTTTGTATGGTCGAAGTTCCGATTTCACCATAAGACAGTTGCCGGAATAACTCTCCGAATCCTTCTACCTGTTTGTCAAATAACGGTTTGAGTGCTTCCGGAGTGGAATCGCGACCGGTAAAACCAGTGCCACCGGTGATTAATATAACCTGCACTTCGCTCGAAGCGATCCATCGGGAAACAATGGCGCGTAGTTGATAGACGTCATCTTTGACGATTTGCTTGTCCGCCAGCAGATGACCTTCCGCTTTCACTTGCTCTGCCAGATATTGTCCTGATGTATCGTTTGCCTCTGTCCGGGTATCGGATACGGTGAGTACGGCAATGTTCAGGGGAACGAAGTCAGCTTGTGATAAATGAGCCATGGTGAATATTTCCTATAACTGTCTTAATAAGGTTTGCCATTGTTGTGGATCATTGGCGTTGCTTAAACATATTTCATCATCAGAGTTCAAGGCCAGCTGTTCAACACCCATGCTGCGATTGAATGCCCGGACACTTAAATCTGGCCCGGATTTCTGCAACCGCTTGTATAGTTCGGGTATCAGCTGGGCCGAAGATTTCAGCAGTAATGGCAATGGATGGTAATCATAACAACAGCCTGCCTCGGAAGAATGGTTCATCAGTCTGGCAAGCGTTGCGGGTCGTATCAGAGGCAGGTCAACCGGGACAAACAGCCAACTGGCGGCGGGTTGTTGCCGGATGACAGAATATATTCCGGCCAACGGTCCGGGATAGTCGGCAAATTCATCGTGAACCCCGTCCGGGCCACTGATAATAACTTCCAGCCCTAACTGTTCAAGGATGCTTTGCTGGCGCTGTAAAAGAGTCTGGCCATTGATCATCAGCCGGGATTTATCCTGCCCCATACGAGAGGAACGACCACCGGCCAGAATAACACCCAGCATGTCAGCCTCCGATCATGGAAAGATCACGAGTAATGCCGGAGTGTCCCTGCTGCAGGAAGTGGCTGACTTTCTTGTCCTTGAGTACTTCAGATAAGAAATCTGTTAGCTGTGGGCGTTGTTCCGGCTGTTGAATCAGATGACGGATATCGTATCCATGATCACCAAAAAGGCACAAATGCACCTTGCCTTCAGCGCTGACTCTCAACCGGTTGCAGCTGCGGCAGAAGTCCTGGCTGTATGGCATGATCAGGCCAATGCGGCCTTGGTAGTCTGGGTGCCAATATTCCACAGCGGGGCCTGCATCGTGGTTGCGAATGATTGCCTGCCAGCCCTGTTCAAGTAATCTGACCTGTAGTGCCGCTCCGGAAAGGTGTCGTTTTTCAAAGAATTCGGTGTTGTCTCCGGTTTGCATGACTTCGATAAAACGCAAAGTCAGATCCTGATCTTTAATCCATGCCAGAAAGGTATCCAGCTCACGATCATTCAGATCACGCATTAAAACCGCGTTGACTTTGATATGTTTGATACCCGTCATTTGTGCCTGTTGCAGAGCGGCAAGAATCTCGTTGAGTCGGTCATGCCCGGTAATGGTTTGAAAGACCTGAGGATCAAGACTGTCGATGCTGACATTCAGTTGATCCAGCCCTGCGTCATCAAGACCTTGCAACAGACTTCCCAACCGATAGCCATTAGTGGTCATGGCAACGGTCTGAATACCAGGGATGTTTTTGATGTCACCGATGATATCGATCAGATCCTTGCGCAGGGCCGGTTCCCCGCCGGTAATTCGAACTTTCTGAGTGCCGGCAGAGGCAAACCCGGATACCAGATTGACGATTTCTGAACGGGTTAGAAATGAACGCTGGCCGTCCTTTTTATAACCATCCGGAAGGCAGTAGTTGCAACGAAAATTGCAAACATCAGTAATGGACAGGCGCAGGTAATAAAAACGACGCCCAAATGAATCCTGTAACATAGACACACCTTTCCAAAATACAAGGGAGGCAAACCGGTTTCCCCGTTTACCCTGTCAGCACAATGCTGAGGCCGAAGTTTCATACGTCTGGCGGTTAGAACGCTGCGGCTCGGAGTGTTTCTTTAAATCCGGTAATTACTATAGACCCTATTGAGATGTAAAAAAACCTTACTAAATAGGTAGTTATAGCTTTTTTATAAGACCAATTAAGGAGGAAAAAGTTTCATGGAAAAACGACAGGGCAAAAAAAAAGGCCAAAGCTATAAAGCCCTGGCCTCACCATCGTAACAACACATCCGTGTGCTGGAGGAGGAGAACAATGGAGACACCTTCCTATAGCGGGTTAGGTCGGTGTTGCAGTGAAGTATACCGGTAAAATCTTTGCTGTTTAGTGCTAACTCATCCGCGCTTGATGCAAATCAAGCGCAATATGTATTTCACCAAAAACCATAAAATACTTATTGCTTTTCCGGGATTGGGTGACCTTTGTCAATGACGCTGGCGGGATTAAAACTTAGCCTAGTCTGATATTGGAGGAGTCCTATGACAGTAACTAATGAACCTAAAATCTGGGATCGTGAAGTCATTTTGAAGTACAACATTTCAGGCCCCAGATACACATCTTATCCGACTGCAGTGCAGTTTGAGGACTTTGATCCCACTCGGACGCTGGAGATTGCACAGAAACATAAAAACAGTCATAAATCGTTGAGTTTGTACGTGCATGTACCTTTTTGCCGTCATATCTGTTTTTATTGTGGCTGTAATAAAATAGCAACCAAGGATCCAGCTCGCGCAGACGCTTATCTCGATATTCTGGAAAAAGAGATGCAAATGCTGGCGCCTTATTTTTCCGAACGTCCTGTGCGTCAGTTGCATTGGGGGGGTGGAACGCCGACCTTTTTATCTGTAGATCAGATCAAACGGTTGTTCCTGATCATCAAAAAGAACTTTTCGCTGCTGGCCGATGACCTGGGCGAATATTCCATCGAAATAGATCCCAGAGTGACCTCAAGGGATCAACTGGTTCTGTTGCGGGAGCTTGGATTTAATCGTATCAGTCTGGGGGTGCAGGACTTTAATCCGGACACTCAGGTTGCCATCAACCGGCTGCAAAGTTATGACATGGTGTCGGAGATGATGCACATCGCCCGGCAAAATGGTTTTTTCAGCGTAAGTTTCGATCTGATTTACGGCTTGCCAAAACAAACCCGCGAGAGTTTTGATCGCACTATTGAGCAGGTGATTGCCCTGAATCCGGACCGGATTGCTGTGTATAACTACGCTCATTTGCCAGAGCGTTTTCTGCCGCAGCGACGGATTAATGAAAGCGAGCTGCCCTCACCGGAAGAAAAACTGAATATTCTTGATAGTTGCATACATGCATTGCAACAGGCCGGTTATGTTTATATTGGCATGGATCACTTTGCCAAACCGGGAGATGACCTGGTCGAGGCGCTTAATGAGGGCACTCTGCAACGTAACTTTCAGGGTTATTCCACCTACGGCAATATGGATATGCTGGGGCTTGGCGTTTCCAGTATCAGTTACATCAACCAGACCTTCGTGCAGAATTATCGTGATATTGAGCAATACGAACAGGTCATTTCAAGCGGAAAACTGGCCAGCTTCAAAGGTTATCAGCTCAATGATGATGATCTGATTCGACAGCGGGTCATTCAGGAGTTGAGCTGTAATGGTCGGTTGAAGTTTGATGCGCTTGATGAACAGTTTGATATCGACTCCAGGGCCTATTTTGCGGATGAAATTCGTCGATTGGCATTTCTGGCCGATGATGGGCTGGTGACCGTCGATAATCACGCCATTCAGGTAACCAAGGCCGGGCGTTTGTTGTTGCGGCCTATTTGTATGGTGTTTGATGCATATCTGCAGAAGAGCCCGACAAACAAGAATCGCTTTTCCAAAGTACTATGATCAAAAAAAGAGCTGCCTGGGCAGCTCTTTTTGGTTTCCGTCAGGATAATCAGGCTTTGTTGCGGTTATCCAGACTGATAGGACCGGCACCACGACCAGCCAGAAACAGAAAGGCTCCGGTCAGCGCAATATTCTTCATCAGGTGGATCTGATCCAGCAGCGTTGCCATTGCATTGTCCGGAAACGTGTTGCCATGAAACATTAAGCCGGACATCAGGCAGAATACTGCCAGTAATAAAGCCGCAATACGGGTTTTCCAGCCCAGTAGAATGGCCAGAGAGGCAAACAGCTCAATGGCTATCGCCGGGAACAACATGAAACCTGGCAGACCGCCACTGGTGACATAGGCCATGTTTCCTTGAATATCGCCCAGCTTTTGTAATCCGGACATCACAAAAATAGAAATCAGTAAAATCCGCCCCAGGACTTCGACATAGTTCCAGAATTTTTCCATTGTTATAGCCTATCTATTGATTTGTTTAAGATGGCGCTACAGTATCGAATGGGTACTGGTAAAAAAATTGAAGCTTTTCATATGATTCTGTCAATAAATTTGAATAACCAATAAAGCCTGCAGATACGTTATGATTAGAACCTCCTGCCACCACTTGAAAGGAACATATTCCTATCGTGAATTTCGTTGATTTTTTCCGTTCTACGGCTCCTTATATTCATGCTCACCGGACCAAGACACTGGTTGTCGGAATCTCCGGCGAAGCGCTAGATCAACCTGCCGCCCGCTCTTTGGTCCCTGACCTGGCATTGCTGAACAGTCTTGGGATGCGAGTGGTTCTGGTTTATGGTGCCCGAAGTCAGATAAACCGACGATTGCAGGAAAAAAATATCACCAGCGCCCTGCACAGCCACATGCGTGTGACCAGTCCCGAAATCATGGAAACCATTCTGGATGTGCATGGGCAATTGCGCTCCCAACTGGAAGCCCAGTTCAGCCTCGGAATGGTGAATTCGCCCATGCATAACGCCAAAGTCCGGTGTGTCAGCGGTAACTTTGTTTTGGCCAGGCCGGTGGGGGTTATTGATGGTGTTGATATGCAACATACTGGCGTGGTGCGTAAAGTGGATGCCTCTTCGATACGGCAATTGCTCGACAATAATTTCATAGTGCTGATGTCGCATCTGGGGTATTCACCCACCGGTGAGTTGTTTAACGTGTCTGTTCATGATGTTGCGGTCCAGACGGCCATTGCTCTCAAAGCCGACAAGTTAGTCATCATCGGTGATTGCTCGCTGGTATTGAAGGAAACGGAGACCATTACCGAGCTATTTCCCAGTCAATGTCAGCGGATATTGGATCAACATGCTCCAGAAGCACCGGGATATGCTGAACTGGAAGCCATGGTAACTGCCTGTCGCGCCGGCGTGGGGCGTTGTCATCTGCTGCCGTTTGACAATGACGGCAGTATTCTCAATGAACTGTATACCCGCGATGGTATCGGTACCCTGGTTACCCAGGAGGCCTACGACAGTATCCGCCCGGCGACGATCAACGATGTGGCCGGCATTCTGGAATTGCTGCTGCCTCTGGAGACCAAAGGGGTTTTGGTACGGCGTTCACGAGAGCTGCTGGAACAGGAAATCAATCATTTCATGGTCAACGAACGCGATGGCATGATCATCGGCTGTGCCGCTCTTTATCCGTTTCTGGATGAAGAGGAAAAAACCGGTGAACTGGCCTGTGTGGCTGTGCATGAAGGGTATCGTCATGAACATCGCGGTGACCGGCTCATGCGGGCTATTACTGAGCGGGCGCATACTCTTGGCCTGGGCAGCCTGTTCGTATTGACGACTCATACTGCGCACTGGTTTCTCGAACGGGGTTTTCAACAGATTGATGTCGATGGCCTGCCCATGAAGAAAAAGTCTCTGTACAACTATCAGCGAAACTCCAAAGTCTTTAAGAAAAAAATCAGTCCACTCAGACCCTGACAGGATGGGTGCTAAACAGGAGAATCTTATGGATCTGCAACTGAAAGACAAGGTTATCATGGTCGCGGCAGCGAGCCAGGGGATGGGCTATGCCATTGCCCGGCAATGTGCTCTGGAAGGTGCCAAGGTGTCCATGGCCAGTCGTGACAAGATGGCCATTGAAGCTGCGGCTGAGACCATCCGGGCAGAATCAGGAACAGAAGTCAGAGCTTATCAGTTCGATGCCCGTGACGGCGGTAGTATTGAGCGCTGGGTGGCAGATACCATCGTAGATCTGGGACCCGTAAACGGATTGCTGGTCAATGCCGGCGGACCGCCAACCGGTCAGTTTGAGAGCTTTGATGACAATGACTGGCAGGCGGCATTTGAACTGACTCTAATGAGTGCTGTCCGGCTGATACGGGCTGTGCTGCCGAGTATGAAACAAACAGGTGGTGGCTCTATTCTGACGCTGACTTCCTCTTCCGTGAAAGAGCCCATTGATGTGTTGATTTTGTCCAATGTCATGCGCTCCGGAGTGACCTCGTTGGTGAAAAGTCTCTCCCAGCAGCTGGCTGGAGACAAAATCCGGGTCAACAACATCATCCCGGGATTGATTGATACCCAACGGGTACAGGGAATGGATCAGGCCATGGCAGATAAGCTGGGAATCAGTCGTGAAGAGCGTAAGGCGCAGGTGGAATCAACATTGCCGTGGGGGCGTTATGGCCGGCCGGAGGAATTTGCCAATGCTGCGACGTTTTTGTTGTCAGAAGCTGCCAGTTATATTACTGGTGCGTCATTGACTGTAGATGGCGGCAAGATGAAAACAGTTTGGTAATTTCCTTGTCGTTGCAGTTGGATTTCCGCATTCCCGGGAAGCTTTGAAAACATCGGGCCGGCTACAGACAAAACCAGCTCTCTTCCGTACAATTCTGACTGCAACTCATGTCCGTTGAAGGAGCTTCCATTGGAGTTTATTTCCTATCTTCGTCAGCGCTGGTTGAGCGCTGACTCTCTGGTGTGTGTCGGTCTTGACCCATATCCGGAAAAGTTCCCGGCCGGATTTTCTGATCAGGATGGTATTTTTCAGTTTAACAAAGCCATCATCGATGCCACTCATGATTTGGTCTGTGCCTACAAACCCCAGTTTGCTCATTTTGCTGCAGTAGCCGCTGAAGATCAGTTAAAAAAGACCATTCACTATATCAAGTCCCAGTATCCTGAGATTCCGGTCATTCTCGATTCCAAGCGGGGGGATATCGGCTCCACAGCCAGTATGTATGCGAAAGAGGCATTTGTTCATTACCAGGCTGATGCTGTTACCGTTAATCCATATATGGGCGTTGATACCGTCGCACCGTTTACTGAATTCACAGATAAAGGCACGATTCTGTTATGTCGCACTTCCAATCCCGGTGCGGCCCAGTTACAAAACCTGGATGTCGGTGGTCATCCGTTGTATGAAGAGGTGGCCAGACTGGCGGCGCAGGAATGGAATCATAATAACAATGTTATGTTGGTTGTGGGCGCAACCGCACCGGAAGAAATGGCGCGAATTCGCCGTATTTGTGGTGATATGCCCATGCTGGTGCCCGGTATTGGTGCCCAGGGGGGAGATATAGCTGCTGTTCTTGGCGCTGGGAAGGCAGCCGATGGTACTGGTCTGATCATCAACTCCAGTCGGGCTGTTCTCTATGCATCGTCAGGTGATGACTTTGCTGAGGCGGCGCGCGCCGAAACGCTGTCTTTGAAAAATGAAATCAATCTCTACCGATGATCTATTTTTATTTGGGTGGTGCACGTTCGGGCAAAAGCAGGCTGGCAGAACAACAAACATTAAGTCTGTCTGCGCGCCCCTTTTATATCGCGACTGCACAGCCGCTGGATGAAGAAATGCAGGCGCGAATTGCCATGCATCAGGCCCAACGGGACCCACGTTTTCAGAGCCTGGAAGCACCGCTGGAATTGTCTGAAGCTATTCAGGCCAGACAAAATCAACACCAGGCTATTCTGGTGGACTGTCTGACCCTGTGGTTGAGTAATCAGCTATTTCAAAATTTTGATCAATGGCCGGATGTGCGGCGGCGGTTTCTGGATCAATTAAAACAAACACGATGTGATGTGGTTTTGGTCAGCAATGAGGTCGGCCAGGGGATCGTGCCTATGGGAAAGGAAACCCGTCGCTTTGTTGATGAAGCCGGCTGGCTGCATCAGGATATTGCTGCTATGGCCGATCAAAGCTTTTTCATAATTGCAGGCAAAAAAATTACCTTAGGTGAACTCCCATGATTCAATATCAATTTAAAATTCCAACCGTGTCCGGACAGTTGGATGATCAGATTCAAGCCAAAATCGACCATAAAACCAAGCCACCGGGTTCCCTTGGGCAAATTGAGGCGCTGGCGTTTCAGATAGCCAGAGTTCAAAAAACCGTTGATCCGCAAGCCGGAACACTGCATCACTACGTATTTGCTGCTGATCATGGAGTGACTGCCCAAAATGTCAGTCCCTTTCCCGCTGAAGTGACGCAGCAGATGGTCGTGAATTTTCTCCAGGGTGGTGCTGCGATTAACGTGTTTGCTGCTCAATATCAGGTACCTATTACGGTCGTGGATGCAGGTGTCGCGGCTGAACCATTTGCTGCACATCCATTACTGGCAGATCGAAAAGTTGCCAGAGGAACGGCGGATTTCAGCGTTGAACCGGCCATGACAGAAGCTCAGTGGCAGCAGGCCACGGAGTCTGGAGCCGAATTGATCAGAGAGTTATGCGAGCAACCCGAAAACCAGTTTTTCAGTTTTGGAGAAATGGGTATCGGTAATACCACCTCTGGTGCGGCATTGATGTCAGCGGTTATGAACCTGGCACCAGCACTCTGCGTTGGCCGGGGAACAGGTGCTAATCAGCAAACTATCGATAACAAAGTCAAGGTCATACAGCTTGCATTGAAAAAACATGGTGCACAGTTACAAACCGGTGCGGCGATTATGCAACATCTGGGGGGCTTTGAGTTGGCGATGATGGCCGGAGCCATGGTGGCAGTCGCCGCAGCCGGGCGTTTGTTCATTGTGGACGGTTTCCTGGCAACAGCCGCTCTGTTGTGTGTCAGTAAGGATCAGCCGGAGGTTTTGGATTATGCCATTTTCAGCCACTGCTCAAATGAACAAGGCCATAAAGCCATGCTGGAAGCCTTGGGCGTAAGTCCGTTACTGCAGTTGAATCTGCGTCTGGGCGAAGGCACCGGGGCAGTGCTGGCCTGGCCTCTGATTCAATCCAGCATCGCGTTTATAAATAACATGGCCAGTTTTGAAAGTGCTGGAGTCAGCCAGGAGAAATGAATCGGCAGTTGCAGCTGTTTTTTAACGCCTGGGTGTTTTTTACCCGTTTGCCGGGCCCCAGGTGGGTGGACTACAGCGATCAGAATCTGAGTCGATCCAGTGGCTATTTTTCCTGGGTGGGGATGGTGTTGGGGGTTATGCTGGCTGGCGTGTTTTGTGTCCTGTCAGCAGTTTTCCCGACGACTGTTGCAGTGCTGTGTTGCCTGGCTCTGAGCCTGTGGCTGACAGGTGCGTTTCATGAAGATGGACTGGCCGATACATTCGATGGCTTGGGTGGCGGCTGGAGCCGTGAGCGTAAACTGGCCATTATGAAAGACAGTCGACTTGGCAGTTATGGTGCAGCAGCGTTGGTTATCGTTTTGTTGTTACGATGGCAATTAATGGTCTGGGTGTTGGATCATCAGCCGTGGCAGTTTGTACTGTTGGTGCTCGTTCTGGCTGAAAGCCTGAGCCGTTTGGTGGCAATGTCACTGTTGTGGAATCTGGAATATGTTGCTGATCCGGCACAATCAAAAAGTAAACCGCTGGCCACTCAGTTCAGTGCAGCAGCTGCATTCGTAGCTGCGTTACCGGTGATGGTGGCAACAGTACCACTCTGGTTGGGTCACAGTTTTGTCTGGTGGCAGTGGCTGCTATTGATAGTATCACTGGTACTGGTTCGAAGTGGGATGATCCGGACGTTACGCTGGCATCTGGGTGGGTACACCGGCGATACGCTTGGAGCGATGCAGCAACTGGCGGTTATTGTGATCTGGATGGTTTGCGGGGTAAATGGATGAAGCCGGTTTTATGGCTATTCAGCTGGCTGTTCCTGTGTTCTTTTGGGGTAGGGGCAGCGACGACAGTGGTAGACGATACTGGCCGGAAATTGACGCTCGCCGGGCCGGTAAAATCCATTGTCAGCCTGGTTCCGCATGCCACCGAACAATTGTTCGAGATTGATGCCGGCGATCTGATTGTCGGTGCCGGTGCCTATTCCAATTATCCTGAAGCTGCCAAAGCGATTCCGAGGGTCGGCGATTATTACACCTTGAACCTCGAACAGATTGTCAGCCTGAAGCCGGATTTGATTATCGCGCTACCCGATGGCCCGACGTTGCAGCAATTAGAGCAATTACAGCAGCTGGGTTATGCGGTCTTTTACAGCGACCCCAAAAACCTTCAGCAGATTGAGAACAGTCTGATGACTTTTGCCCGTCTGACGAATCGTATGGTGCAGGCAGACGCACGGGTTCAGCAGTATCGCACCGAGCTGGCGGCATTGCGCCAGAGTTATCAGAACCGCCGAAAAATGCGGGTGTTTTACCAGGTCTGGCACGAGCCGATTTATACGATCAGTGGGAATAGTTTTATCAATGAGGTGATAGAGATCTGCGGTGGGATAAATATTTTTAAAGACCTCGAATTACCGGCACCACAGATTGGTATCGAAAGTGTGATTGCCGGCCGACCGGAGGTGATCATCAGCCAGAGTGGCCATCGGGGGGATTCTGTATTTCCCGATTTCGATGAAATACCGGCCGTGCATCACCTTACTTTGTATTCCATCAGCGCAGACGATATCGGCCGGCCGACGGTTAACATCATCAAGGGCATTACCTCAATGTGTCATAGTATTGAGTCTGCCAGGCAGAAATATTCGGTTTCACAGTAGTGCCAGAATTTCAGCATTGACCGTAAGGTCCTGGTCATCCAGATTGTCCTGGCGTCCATGAGCATTCACCATCTGTTTTAAGTCTGCCAGGAAGTTTTGCAAGTCGCCGGATCTGCCTTCATCCCGCCATTGGTTCTCCAGTAGGGTAACCTGAGGAATGATGTAACCCACGTTGAACAACCGGCTTTCCTCCACCTGTTGCTCCAGTTCGAGCAACCGATTGAGGCAGTGTTCGGTATGAAGAATGAGAGTGTTCACGCCTGTTTCCTATAATACGCACGTCACGCCGGTTCCTTTCAGACCACAGTAACCATCGGGGTTTTTAGCCAGGTACTGCTGATGATAGGTTTCGGCATAATAAAATACTGGAGCGGTCTTGATTTCTGTGGTGATCTCGCCGAGTCCCTTTGCGGTGAGCTGTTGCTGGAATTGCTCTCTGGTTTTCAATACAGCCTCACACTGGGAGTGGTTGCAGCAATAGATGGCAGAACGGTATTGCGTGCCGATATCATTGCCCTGGCGCATGCCCTGGGTCGGGTCATGAGATTCCCAGAATACTTTCAGAAGTTGCTGCAGATTGGTCTCTCTGGGATCAAACACCACGAGCACCACTTCGGAGTGCCCTGTCAGACCGGTACAGACCTCATCATAGGTTGGGTTCGGTGTTTCTCCTCCGGCGTATCCTGCTGCGGTGGTAATCACTCCAGGTTGTTGCCACATTTTTCGTTCGGCTCCCCAGAAGCATCCCATGCCCAGGAGAATTCGATCAGATCCCTCTGGCCAGGGCGGAACAATGGAGCGGCCAGTGACAAAATGCTGTTTTTCGATCTCTATGGGGGTATCTCGCCCCGCCAAATACTGTTCTGGAAATGTGGTTAAACTTGCCATAGTGGTTCCCCTGAAATAGAGAAGAGCCTGGAAGGCTAGAGAGATTTTCGACAGACTGCAAGATGGCCGAAATCTGCTAGAGTAAAAAGATCACTGGCAAATTGAAGAACAGATAACATGAGCGACAAACGCCGTTTTACCCGGATTGACCATGATGCGCAGGCCGACATCATCATGAACCGGCATTCATATTCCGGCCATTTACTGGATATCAGTCTGAAGGGAGTGCTGCTGAACTGTGATCATAAATTAGAAGGACTGGTTGGTCAGGAGCTCGAAGTAGTTGTTCAGTTTGGTTCTCTTGATCATGGTCTGGTTGCACAAGCCAAGTGCGTGCATCAGGAAGACCATCACATTGGTCTTGAATTTACCTCTCTTGACCTCGACAGTGCATCGCAGTTGAGGCGGGTTATTGAGATGAATCTCGGATCTGCAGAGCTGATGGATCGTGAAGTTCATGCTCTTGTGAATGCCCATCTCGAGGAATAATTAAGCTCTCTGGCCGAGCTGTAATTGTTACTTTACAAACTTTCGCCCTTTTTGGTGCATATCGCTCTTGCATGACCTCCAATAGTGCGTGTTAGCCTATGTTGTTGGTTTTCTTAGATATTTAGCGGGCCAACGGAATAAAAACATGCACTATTGCGGCTCTAATACCTGATTATCCGCCCAAAAACAATTAACAAAAAGTTGATGGTGACCGTTGAATGGCCAGTTTACTTGTGCCATTTTGGTTGTCTTGTCGCTTAAGTATTCGTGCTTAAGATGGTTTTGATATTGCATTAAGACTTCTGAGAACCATTCGCCCGATAGTGTTCAGGGCACACAGATAATAAATAAGAGGAACATAGACTTATGAAAGTAATCACCAAGACTATTGCTGCAGGTATTATCAGCGTGGCAATGTTGTCGCCGATGGCGTATGCGAAAAAGCATCCGATTACCGGTGAAGAGCTGGCTGCCAACCAGACTTATACTTATCGTCTTCTGGATGAGATTGACTCCCTTGATCCTCAATTGATCGAAGGTGTTGATGCATCCCACGTAGCCCGTGATCTGTTTGAAGGTCTCGTGAATCAGGATACTGATGGCAACCTGATGCCAGGTGTCGCGCAGCGCTGGGTGGCTACCCCTGATAATATGAGTTTCCGTTTTTATCTGCGCCAGAATGCAAAATGGTCTAATGGTGATCCCGTAACCGCCCATGATTTTGTGTATGCCTGGCGTCGTCTCGCTGACCCGGCAACCGCTTCTCCATACAGCTGGTTTATCGAAATCATGAATGTTGAGAATGCTTCAGCGATTGTCTCCGGCGAAAAAGAGCCATCAACTCTGGGCGTTAAAGCGGTGGATGATTATACGCTGGATGTCAAACTGTCTCAGCCAATGCCTTATTTCCCCAAAATGGTTGCCCACACATCCACTTTTCCGGTTAACCAGAAAGTGATCGAAAAATTTGGTGCTGACTGGACCAAGCCTGGAAATATGGTCGGTAACGGTGCTTATGTTCTGACTGAGTACGTTGTGAACGAACGGTCAGTCAGAGAACGTAATAAATATTACTGGAACAATGACGCCACTATTATCGATAAAGTGGTTGCGATGGTTATTAACGATGAAAACCAGGCTTATGCCCGCTTTAAAGCTGGTGAAGTCATGAAGACCGACATCCCGGCCGGTCAGTTCCAGCGTTTGTTGAAAGAAAATCCTGAAGAAACCAAAAGCATGCCGCAGTTGTGTACTTACTACTACAACTTCAACATGACCCGTGCGCCCTTTGATGATGTCCGCGTACGCCAGGCACTGAGTTACGCCATCGACCGTGACGTGATTGCCGAACGCATCCTGGGTGCTGGCCAAACGTCTGCTTATGTATTCACGCCACCTAAGACCAACGGTTTTGTAACGCCTGATCTGGCCTGGGAGCATATGACTCAGAAAGAACGAGATCAGAAAGCCAAAGAGCTGCTTGCTGAAGCCGGCTTCAGCAAAGCCAACCCACTGAAACTGGCCATTCTGTACAATACCTCTGAAGACCATAAAAAAATTGCCATCGCCATTTCACAAATGTGGAAACAAAAACTGGGTGTCGACGCATCGCTCGAAAACCTGGAATGGAAAACCTATCTTGAAACCAAAAAATTACCGGACTATGACGTTTCCCGTGCCGGATGGTGTGGAGATTACAACGAAGCATCAACTTTCCTGACACTGATGATGTCTGACAATGCTCAGAACGACAGCAAGTATAAAAATCCCCAGTACGATGCGCTGATGAAAGAGTCTACCGGCATGGCTGACCCTAACGTCAACTACACACAGGCCGAGCAATTACTCGCCAGAGACATGCCTATCGCACCGATTTATCACTATGCGGAAGATATTGCGATCAGCAAATATCTGAAGGGCTGGCCTTATAACAACATTGAACAAAACATTTACAGCAAAGATTTATATATCATTGCACACTAGACCTTTCCGCGGGCACTTACCAAGTGCCCGCATGCATTCTTATTCTTAGAATAAGCTTTCTGCTTTTTTTTATCCGGATAAGATTAAGTTACTATTTGAGAGTCTAAATCGTGTTGTAGAGACAGGTTTGCCTGTCGCTCAATAATCGGGTTGTGGTAAATGATAAACTTTATATTAAGACGTTTAATGGTCGCTATACCGACCTTATTGGTATTGATAGTCGTTTCTTTCTTGATCATGCATGCAGCTCCAGGGAGCCCTTTTAGTTCTGAAAAGCCGCTCCCTCCAGCAGTAAAAGCCAATATTGAAAAAAAATATGGTCTCGATAAGCCGCTATATGTGCAGATCACCAACTATATTACGAATGTTGTTACGCGGTTCGATTTTGGCCCGTCATTTCGATACAAGGATCAGAATGTTAACGATCTGATTGCAGAAGGATTTCCCGTCACCCTGAAATATGGATCCATTGCATTTTTTCTGGCGCTGATAATTGGTGTGTCGATAGGTATTTTTGCCGCATTGAAGCAAAACAGTTGGCAGGATTATTCCACTCAGGGATTCGCTATTGTGGGGCAGGTTTTGCCGAATTTTGTAATGGCCCCGATTCTGGTACTGGTGTTTACTCTGACCCTGGGGTGGTTACCGGGAGGTGGCTGGGAAGGTGGTCAGCTCAAGTTCATGGTTTTACCTGTGATTGCTTTGGCGACCAGTTATATGGCCAGCATTGCCCGTATTACCCGTTCATCCATGATAGAAGTATTGCATAGCAACTTTATTCGTACCGCCCGGGCCAAAGGGTTGCCGTTTCGCTATATCATTTTCCGGCATGCACTAAAGCCGGCGCTGTTGCCTGTTGTTTCTTATCTTGGTCCAACATTTGTTGCTATGGTTACTGGATCTGTAATTGTAGACAGCTTTTTTTCCACTGGTGGAATTGGTATTCATTTCGTAAACAGCGCTCTTAACCGTGACTACTCGGTTCTGATGGGCGTTACCATATTGTTAGGGGCATTGACCATTTTGTTTAGTACCGTAGTGGACATTATGTATGCCTGGATTGATCCGAAAATCAGGTACTGAGGTAAAGCATGTTGTTAAATCAAAGTAAAACCGAGCAGTTGGCCGAAAACCTGGTTGAAGCTGAAATGAGTGGACGCAGTCTTTGGAACGATGCGGCAAACCGTTTTATTCATAATAAAGCCGCCATGGTCAGTCTGGTGATTTTGGGTCTGATCGTCGCATTTACCATTATTGGTCCTTATCTTGCTACTTGGAATCATGAAGATATTGACTGGAATGTGCTTGGAGATATCAAAACTCAGGGTGCTCCGTCGTTCGAGAGCGGTCACTATTTTGGTACTGATGAGTTGGGTCGTGATCTGTTTTCAAGGGTGATTCAAGGTACCCAGATTTCGCTGATGGTTGGCGTGATTGGATCGTTGATCGCGGTATTGATTGGTACTTTGTATGGTGCCACGGCCGGTTATGTGGGCGGTAAAGTCGACGGTTTTATGATGCGTTTTGTCGATATCATGATGTCCATTCCCTATATGTTTATTCTGATCCTGTTACTGGTGATATTCGGGCGTTCCATTATTTTAATTTTTGTCGGTATTGGTGCTATATCGTGGTTGGATATGTCCCGTATTGTCCGTGGACAGACTCTGTCTTTGAAGAACAAAGAATATATCGAAGCGGCTATTGCCACAGGTGTTAGTTCCTGGCGCATTATTCTCCGGCATATCGTACCGAATGTGCTGGGTATTGTGATCGTCTATGCCACACTGCTGGTACCTAACATGATCCTGACCGAATCCTTTATCTCCTTTCTTGGGTTGGGGGTGCAGGAGCCGGATACTTCCTGGGGGGTGTTGATCAGTGAAGGTGCCGGAACCATGAGCTATGGCACCATCTGGCAGCTGGCTTTTCCGTTGGCTTTTTTTATTGTCACTCTGCTGTGCTTCTTCTTTATCGGTGACGGGCTGCGCGATGCTTTAGACCCTAAAGATCGTTGAGGTAATGAACATGAATTTATTGGAAGTTAAAGATCTTAATGTCTATTTCAAAACCCTTGATGGTACGGTCAGTGCGGTCAATGGTGTCAGCTTTGATCTGAAAGAAAAAGAAACCATGGCTATTGTTGGTGAGTCCGGTTCTGGTAAGAGTCAGACTGTATTCGCACTGATGGGACTGTTGGCCAAAAACGGTTCTGTGAGTGGTAGCGTCAAATTCAATGGTACAGAAATCCTCGGATTACCGGAAAAAGCCCTGAATAAAATCCGTGCTGAAAAGATATCCATGATTTTTCAGGATCCAATGACCTCATTGAATCCATATATGCGGGTCAGTGACCAGCTGATGGAAGTGCTGATGCATCACAAGGGCATGAGTAAAAAAGCAGCGCTGCAGGAATCCATCCATATGCTGGATGCGGTCAAAATCCCTGAAGCCCGAACCCGGGTGCATCTTTATCCGCACGAGTTTTCCGGTGGTATGCGCCAGCGGGTGATGATCGCCATGTCACTGTTGTGTCGCCCTAAACTGTTGATTGCCGATGAGCCCACCACTGCACTTGATGTAACGGTGCAGGCACAGATCATGAAGCTGCTGAAAGAGCTGCAACATGAGTTTGGAACGGCAATTGTCCTGATTACCCATGACCTCGGTGTGGTTGCCGGCTCATGCGAAAAAACCCTGGTCATGTATGGTGGTCGGGTCATGGAATACAACGATACCGATAGCCTGTTTAAGCAGCCAACTCATCCATATACTCAGGGGTTGTTAGCGGCGATTCCGCGTCTGGATCATTTGGGGGATGAGCTGAATACCATTCCAGGTAATCCGCCGAACATGCTAAGACCTCCTCAGGGATGTCCGTTTGAACCACGCTGTCCGATTGCAGCCGAAAGCTGCAAGACTCAGGTTCCCCAGTTAATTGAAACCAGTGAAGGCCTCTGTCGTGCCTGTCATAAAGATATTAAGGAGGTCGCATGACGGTCGCTAACGATATTTTGCTACGGGTAGAGAACCTGAAGGTTCACTTTGATGTATACCCCAGCAATGCCATGCCCTGGACCAAGCCTAAAAAACTGAAAGCGGTGGATGGTGTTTCCTTTGACCTGCGGGCCGGAGAGACCTTGGGTGTTGTAGGGGAGTCTGGTTGTGGTAAGTCGACCCTGGCCAGAGCCGTGATCAAAATGATCCCGGCAGAATCAGGTAAGGTTCTGTGGTTAGGACAAAAGGATCTGCTGGGCATGGGCAAAAAAGAAACCCAGAAAGTGCGCAGCGAAGTTCAAATGATTTTTCAGGATCCGCTGGCTTCATTGAACCCACGTATGACCATCGGTCAGATCATTGCTGAGCCATTGATCACTCACTATCCGCAGACACCCAAAGCGGAAGTCAAAGAGCGAGTTAAACAGGTCATGACCCGGGTGGGCCTGTTGCCCAATCAGATCAACCGTTATCCTCATGAGTTTTCCGGTGGTCAGTGTCAGCGTATCGGAATTGCCCGTGCATTGATTCTTGAGCCTAAACTGATTATCTGTGATGAACCGGTTTCGGCACTGGATGTTTCCATCCAGGCGCAGGTGATCAATCTGTTGATGAAGTTGCAGAAAGAAATGGGACTGTCGTTGATCTTCATTGCTCACGATCTCAGTGTGGTCAAGCATATCAGTACCCGGATAATGGTGTTGTATCTGGGCAATGTTGCCGAGATATCGCCAGCCAAGGAGCTGTACAGTCATCCCCGCCACCCCTATACCCAGGCGCTGATTTCTGCGGTTCCCATTCCCGACCCGGAGATTGAGCGGAGTAAAGAAGTCATTCTGCTCGAAGGGGATCTGCCATCGCCCATGAATCCCCCATCAGGCTGTGTATTCAGAACCCGTTGCCCGAAAGCGACTGATTTCTGCTCACGCGAAAAACCCATGCTCTCCGCTGAAGGGGAGCATCGGGTGGCGTGTCATTACCCGAGTTAAGCTCTACCATTGAAATGCCGGCTTTGCCGGCGTTTCAGTCAACGCGACCTTGCAAAAAACACACTGTTTAAGCGCAGTGTCATTTCGTTACAATGGCGCCCACTTTCCCCGAATAACAACGACGTGGAGCTAACCATGCCTCAATACCGTTCAAAAACGTCTACTGCCGGCCGCAACATGGCGGGCGCGCGATCTCTCTGGCGTGCTACCGGTATGAAAGATGAAGACTTTCAAAAACCCATCATCGCGGTGGTGAACTCTTTTACCCAGTTTGTACCCGGCCACGTGCATCTGAAAGACCTTGGGCAACTGGTTGCCGGCGAAATTGAAAAAGCTGGCGGAGTAGCCAAAGAGTTCAACACCATTGCCGTGGACGACGGTATTGCCATGGGGCACGACGGCATGCTCTACAGTTTGCCGAGCCGCGATATTATTGCCGATTCTGTTGAGTACATGGTGAACGCGCACACTGCCGATGCCATGGTCTGCATCAGCAATTGTGACAAAATCACTCCGGGGATGTTAATGGCGGCCATGCGGCTGAACATTCCCTGCGTATTTGTTTCCGGTGGGCCGATGGAAGCGGGTAAAACCAAGCTGGCCGACCACAAGCTCGACCTGATCGATGCCATGGTGATGGCCGCTGACAGCAGTGTTGATGATGACACTCTGGCCGCGGTTGAGCGTTCTGCCTGCCCTACCTGCGGTTCCTGTTCCGGTATGTTTACCGCCAACTCCATGAACTGTCTGACAGAAGCGATTGGTTTGTCATTGCCGGGTAACGGCACCACTGTGGCCACTCACTCAGACCGTAAACGACTGTTTGAAGAAGCCGGACGTTTGATTGTTGAAATCACCCGTCGTTACTACGAAGAAGAAGACGTGTCGGTATTACCTCGCTCCATCGCGACGGTACCGGCATTCAAAAATGCTATGACCCTGGATATCGCCATGGGTGGCTCAACCAATACCATTCTGCACTTGCTGGCTGTTGCTCAGGAGGCTGAAGTCGATTTCAACATGTTCCATATGGACGAGTTGTCACGTCAGGTTCCGCAACTCTGTAAGGTGGCACCCAATACCCAGAAATATCACATTGAAGATGTCCATCGAGCCGGCGGCATTTTCGGTATTCTCGGTGAGTTGGATCGTGCTGCTCTGCTGGATACCTCGGTCAGCACCGTTCACAGCAGAACTATGAAAGAAGCGCTGTCCAAGTGGGATATCATGCAATCGGAGGCTGCGGATGTGGCTGAGTTCTATCGTGCGGGTCCAGCCGGTATTCCGACTCAGGTGGCATTCAGCCAGAGTACCCGCTGGTCCAGTCTGGACGCCGATCGTGCAACGGGGTGTATTCGCTCGCTAGCGAATGCTTACTCCAAAGAAGGTGGTCTGGCAGTACTGCGCGGCAACATCGCGTTGGATGGTTGTGTGGTTAAAACAGCTGGAGTGGATGACAGCATCCTCGTATTTGAAGGCCCGGCACGGATTTTCGAAAGTCAGGAAGATGCCGTCGCCGGCATTCTTGATGATCAGGTACAAGCCGGTGAAGTCGTGATCATTCGCTATGAAGGACCACGTGGCGGACCAGGTATGCAGGAAATGCTCTATCCGACCAGCTACCTGAAATCCAAAGGGTTGGGTAAGGCCTGTGCGCTGCTGACTGATGGGCGTTTCTCTGGCGGTACTTCCGGTCTTTCTATTGGGCACGTATCACCGGAAGCCGCAGCGGGCGGTGCCATTGGCCTGGTACAGGATGGGGATCGTATCAAGATTGATATCCCTAATCGTACTATCAATGTGTTGCTCAGTGATGATGAGCTACAGCAGCGCCGTGCAGCCATGACGGTCTGGAAACCTGCCAAAGAACGTCCTCGCAAAGTATCGGCGGCATTAAAGGCCTACGCCAAACTGGCAACCAGTGCTGACAAAGGTGCCGTTCGCGACCTGTCACAATTGGATTAATGGTTATTGACCTCATAAAAACCGGCTTCATGCCGGTTTTCACATTTCTGGATTGCTATTCTTATGACACCTGAACGATTTGGCGAACGATTGCTTGCCTGGTGGGATGAGCATGGTCGCAAGGATCTTCCCTGGCAGCTCAACAAATCCCCTTACCGGGTCTGGGTATCGGAAATCATGCTGCAGCAGACCCAGGTCAAAACCGTGATTCCATTTTATCAACGGTTTATGGCCCGTTTTCCCACCGTTCAGGCGCTGGCGGAGGCACCGGAAGATGAGGTTATGCATCACTGGACCGGCCTGGGTTATTACGCCCGTGCTCGTAACCTGCATAAGGCTGCCAAGATAGTAAGTACTGACTATCAAGGTGACTTCCCTGGCACGGTTGAGGCATTGCAGGCACTACCGGGTATCGGCCGCTCCACCGCTGGTGCCATCGCTGCTTTTACCATGGGCCAGAGCAGCGCCATTATGGACGGCAACGTCAAGCGGGTGCTGTGTCGTTTTCTCGGTATTCGGGAATGGCCAGGAGCCAGCCATATGCAGGCCCGGCTGTGGGAGCTGGCAGAGCGTTACACACCCAAACAGCGTACTGGCGATTACAACCAGGCAATGATGGACCTTGGTGCAACATTGTGCACACGCAGTAAACCTTCCTGTCTCTTATGTCCCTTCAATGACAGCTGTATTGCACGGCTGGAGGACCTGACCAAATCCATTCCGGCTTCCAAGCCCAAAACCGACAAACCGGTCAAATCCACCGTCATGCTCATGCTGCAACAGCAGGATGGTCGGGTATATCTGGAAAAGCGCCCGGCCAATGGTATCTGGGGAGGCCTCTACAGCTTCAAAGAATTTGAAGATCTTGACGCCGCCCAGACCTGGCTTGACCTTAAAGGATACCGCTACCAACTGGAGCCATGGGCGTGCTTCAGGCATACTTTCAGCCATTATCACCTGGACATCCAGCCGGTACTGGCGAGGCTTGAAAATGACGTGACCGAAGTCTCTGAAGCGGAATCAGTCTGGTTGCAGGTGGTACTGAACGACATTGAAATAGGACTGGCCGCACCGGTCAAAAAACTACTCGCTCAAATAGAGAAAACCCAATGACCCGAACCGTGTTTTGCCAAAAGTACCAACAAGAACTCCCTGGACTGGAAAAACCACCTTTCCCCGGACCGGCTGGGCAGAAACTGTTCGAGACGGTATCGCAACAGGCATGGGAAGAATGGCAGGCCCATCAGACCCGCCTAATCAACGAAAAACACCTGAACATGATGGATATGCAGGCCCGAAAATACATCCAGCAGCAGATGCAAAAATTCCTCAGCGGCGAAGAATATGACCAGGCAGAAGGCTATATTCCTGAGGAAAAAAAATAATTATATAAAAATCAGTAGCTTACTCTTGACTCGGAGAAGCAAAATCCGTTTAATACGCCTCCGTCGCAACGACATGCCCAGATAGCTCAGTCGGTAGAGCAGAGGACTGAAAATCCTCGTGTCGGTGGTTCGATTCCGCCTCTGGGCACCACTCAAATTCCTAGAAAAGCCCGCTTAATCAAAAGATTAGCGGGCTTTTTTATTGTTTCCTCTTTTTATTCTGTTGGCCAGATATTCCCTGGCGGTAACTTTGTGATAGTCAGGTTTAAGGCTTTGGTTATCCCTATCCCGTATACACATTACCGTACTAACCTGCTAGTACGACCAACAACATCAACAATAAATAAACAAAGTCTTTCGCTAAATATTGAGTGATTGTGGGCCATGAATCAGTAACCATATCGCGTTGCTCACAGTTATCTTTTACTCAATTGCTCCCCATGTCGTTGTGTTCACGCGTCGTTCGGAAGTGTTTGAATAATAGAATAACCCGGGGTGGAGTTTTCAAAGTTACTCCGGTTTTGATTGAGTCTGAAAAATGATTTGCCGGGACAATAACTCAAATCTTAGAGTTCATTTCATCCTTCAAGGTTTTTGAGTAACACTGGGTAGCATGAACGTTGACAAGTACTCTTTATTACTAAAAAGATAATAAAAAACTAGATCCATAAATGTGCTCAACATCAGCACGAGGAAAAAACAATGGGCAGAGTCACCGGAATTGGCGGTATCTTTATCAAAGCGCAAGATCCTGTAATGTTACGAGATTGGTATAAACAGCATTTGGGGGTTGATGTTCAGGCTTGGGGTGGAACATCGTTTCGCTGGGAGGATAGTTCTGGTAATCCAACATCAGAGACAACCGCTTGGATGACTGGCGATTTTACACAGAGCAGTGCGTCGTTCAATGTCAACTATCGAGTATCTGATTTGCAAGCGCTATTGGCTGCGCTCAGGTAGGACGAGTGTAATGTCCTGGGAAAGATGGAGGAGTCTGAATATGGAAAGTTTGGTTGGGTGAGGGATCCAGAAGGAAATAAGGTTGAACTCTGGGAGCCGCCCGTCGGCGAGTAGGGCCATACTATCTGATCAGGTGAGGTGGGTAACAATAGACAGCAGTGCTGTTGTTAATATGTAGCGTCGATAGCCAGACGTAGAAACATAGCAGCTATAAGAAAAAAAGCATATTTGATCCGTTTGCAAATACAAACAGATATCTCCAATCAATACCATAGAAAGACCAGTGAGATAATTTGTAATTTGAGCGCTTAGGTTCTATCGGATTCATTTCGGTTGTATTGCTGGCGTAAACATATGGCCTGGGTGTAACCAATCTGAAAGGTATTGTAATTGTCCTTTGTTCATATGTTTAGTCTCTTTATGCTCACCCTTTATCACGCGATTTTTAAAACCGGATATTATTTTCGTAGGCTGTGTTTGGGCTGGTTTGCCAAATGAAAGACAAGACTGATACTGTACTTCGGTTGTTTCAAAATCTGCTTTTAATGGTAAGGGGATGCAATGGAAACAGTACTTATTACAGGGGTTGGTCGAGGCATTGGTTATAAACTTGCAGAGGATTTTTTGCGTCTTGGATATAACGTTATTGGTACAGTCAGAGACGATGCGTCCAGGCAGCGGGTCTCAGATCGTGCTGCGGGGCTGGGTGCAGAAATCGAGCTTCATATTCTGGAAATAACAGACAGTCATTCGGTTGATAAATTTACTTCTGCTTTAACTGGCCGATGCATAGATATTCTGATTAACAGTGCCGGTATTATCGGGGGTGATCATCAGACCCATGAGGATTTGAATTTTGATGATTGGGAAAGAACTTTTCAGGTGAATACTGTAGCACCGATGAGAATTGCACTGGCGTTACTGCCAAATCTGAGCCTGAGTAAGAACGCAAAAATTGTTTCAATTTCCAGCAAGATGGGTGCACTGTCAGGAAAGAGCGCTGGTGCGATTGCCTATAGAAGTTCCAAGGCTGCACTCAATAAATCCATGCAATGTTTGGCGATCGAGCTTAAACCGAAAAATATCGGCGTCTATCTTGTGCATCCTGGGTGGGTAAGAACTGACATGGGCGGAGAAAGCGCGGATATCAGTGTTGAGGAGTCATCGGCAGGATTGATCAAAGTGATAACGGCGTTTTCAATGCAGCACACTGGTCGATTCTGGCAGTATGATGGTCAGGAGCTGGATTGGTAAATCCGAACCAGTGGAAATGCCAGGCTATCTTCTTTTTTGTGTTCGTCATTGGACGTGTAAAGCAGATCTTGCGGATCCAATTTGGCTATCGTTTGTTAATATCCGGCAAAGTTGACGAGTTTCCCGAATCTGAGTGGGGTTGTATAAAACTAATATAAACCCGCCTGCGCTAAGCGCGAAATGTATTTTGGGAGTCACCTTTTTGTCTCAGTTTTTTTGCTGAGGTCTGAAAGAGTGGATATGTTCCATGCTTCGCATGTGTAGAAGCCAACTAACGAGTCTGTAAATGCAGATAAGAATGATCAGAGTATAAATAGCGTGTTGGTATTTGAAAAAACCTGGAAATCCCTGCGTTACCATACCAACAGAAGATGTTCTCAAATTACTCTGTCTGCATGGCATAGATAACTGGCTTCAGTCATCGAGTACTTTAACAACTATGCTACCTGAAGATAGCTGCTGAAGATCTGCATTAAAAGACTGCTGTCGGTTACCTTCAAGGTGCATGCGTAATGTGACTTCGTGGCTATATTCCAGTTCGTGAATACAGCCGTCGTAGTCGTCTATCAGGCGGCGAATGATGGATTCAAGTGCAAATGGCAGAGTCAGTTGTAGTTGTATCAAGGGGCGTCGTTCTGTGAAGTCGGCCAGGTCAACGGCTTGGGAAACAGCTGACGAGTATGCCCTGACCAGCCCGCCGGCACCGAGTTTTATGCCACCAAAGTACCGCACGACAATGGCCATCGTGTCTCCGCAGCCGCGTTGGGTGAGAACATGAAGGATGGGCTTGCCTGCGGTGCCCGATGGTTCTCCGTCATCATTGAATGCCTGGGTTTTGGGTTGATTTGGGTCACCAAACAGGTAAGCCCAGCAGTAGTGACAGGCATCGGGATAGGTGTGTTTGAGAGCGTTCAGATGTGAGAAGGCTGTTTCACGTGTCTGTGCTGGATAAAGAAAACCCAGAAACCTGCTCTTTTTCTCTTCGAACTCAATCGATACTGCTGAAGATAGTACTTTATAGTATGGGTCAGTCATAGCCAGATAGGTTGAAACGTAAGTCGCCAATTATAGCGGTTGGGGTCGCCAATGCTATTACATGGAAAAACGTACAGTATCTGTGAGGCTTTGAGCTGAATTGTTGGTAGTGAAATAGGTGTCCGCTGAAGAAATTTACATGACTTATTTGTAGTCGCAAATGAACTGCTTTGAATAGTGGCTATTTTGGAGGCAAAGCCGTCGATTTAGGTTGAGAAAAAGAATGGTTGGTTTTTTTGATGCCTCATGAAAATATATTCACCATAAATCCTACTAAAGAAGGATAGAGCAAAACTGTTGGCACAGCTGACAATCACTCCTGAGTCTTTCTGTGAGAAATGAGGTGGGAGTCGGGCTGATTCCATGGCCAAACAGACGGTCAAAATAAGAGTGTCTGTGAGGGTGGACGGTTGTTCTCTGAGCCTGTTGATGTCCTCTGTATCAGGAAGTGTTTTGCTTAGTATGCAATTTTGCTGTATCCAAAATCTCTTCCTTACAGGCGAAACCTGATCATTACAGGCAATGCACAGCACAGCGGCCAAGCTGAAGTTATTTGTGTTCTGGCACTTGGAAAATTATCTGTAGGTGTAAATACAGATATGGCTGATGGTTGTGCAGGTGTCTGTGTCCGCTCTTTGTTCAAGGTAAACCGTATCAGCTCAAAATGCTGATGTCTGATTGTTCTCTTCGTATTCCTAAACCCGGAGAGCTGTCTGTTTACCCTTAGCTACATTATCTAAATGAGCAGAACTAACTCAATACTGGTTCTATAATGAATAAAATCTACAGTTACAGTATGAAGGGCTCGTATGATGATATCGCCAGATACATCCCGGTAATTGATTGTTGATCAGGGTGTGTCTGGAGTTTAACAGCCAGGTAGATTCTGATGCATGGAGCCGACAGTATCTTGATCATCGCAGCAGTATCCGTGTATCAAGGTGACAGGAGTAATCATTTTCAGAATTTAGTGGAATTGACTCGAACAACGATAGGCTGCTGCCAATGTGGTTAACAGAAAATGTAGACAGGATGTTTCAGATGAATCTGAAAGGGCGATGGAAATTCGCTTTATTTACGGTCGGATACATCGTTTCCTGCCTGATTTTTATTCTGTACCTGTATTGGCAGGCGAAAACGATTATTGATGAAAACATCAACAACAAGTTATATCACGGCGCGTTGATGGCCACTGCTGCCCTTGGTAATGACTATCATGATCACCTGACCAGCAAATCCTCCAAAACCGAAAATGAAGACTGGATTGCAATCCGGACCTTGTCAGATTATGCCAAGCGACTGGGGTTGAGCTTTATATATACGGTCATTAAAAAGAATGATCAGATTATTCTGGTTTCTTCCAGTGCATCTCAGGAAGAACTGCAGAATGGCACTTATGTCCGCTTCTTTGACCCCTACCCGGATGCCAGCGCGGAACTCATTAATACCTTTGATACACAGAAAATTACCTGGGTGGAATATTCTGACCACTGGGGGGATTTCCGCGCAGTGTTTGTACCTATGAGATCCCGTGATGGTACGCCCTATGTTGCGGGTGCTGAAGTATCATTAAAAGAGTATCAGCAGTCTCTGCGTTCCGAGGCGCTTGGGCTGGTCGGGTTTGCGGTATTTTTATTCGTCGCTTTCGGTGTTCTGGTGTCGTTATATCTGCATCGAATCCATAACCTTTATCGTTTGCGTCTTAATGCAGTGGAGCTGGAAAAAGCCCGTGATAAGGCTGAGGCGGAAAATCATGCCAAGAGTGAGTTTGTAGCAATCATGAGTCATGAAATTCGCACGCCACTCAACGGTATTGTTGGAGCTTCGGAGTTACTGGAGCATTCCACGCTCGATCATAAACAGCGGGAATATCTTGGAATCGTTCAGGCATGTACTCAGTCTCTGGTGATGATTGTCAGTGACGTACTGGATCTGGCAAAAATTGAATCCGGGAAGCTGGAACTGGATTTTTCCACATTCGCATTGCGACCGATGATTCAGACGACGCTCGATATCATTCGCCCCCAGGTCAAACAACCTGAAGTTCGTCTGATTTGCAGAATCGATGAGGATGTACCGGAGTTTATTCACGCGGATGAAAAGCACCTGCGTCAGGTTCTGACTAACCTGCTGGGAAATGCTGCCAAATTTACTGAAATCGGGGAAGTGGCTTTGAAAGTCAGTACTCACCAGGAGGTGGAGCAGCAGATTGAACTGCTGTTTGAGGTGCAGGATACCGGTATTGGTATTGATGATCAGGGCATTCAGCGATTATTCCAGCCGTTTACTCAGGTAAGCCGTTCTTCTGAGCATCGTTATGGCGGTACCGGATTGGGTCTGGCCATCTGTAAACGTTTGGTGAACGCCATGGGCGGGGATATCCGTGTTCACAGCTCGCTCGGCGATGGTTCCACTTTCTTTTTCAATCTGATTACCCAGATACCCGCAACACCAACACAGCTGCACGGCAACCGTGATTCACAGGATGATAAGGATGATGTCGAAACCTCTCTGACCATATTGCTGGCTGAAGACAATGCAGTAAACCAGCAGTTGATGAAAATGATGCTGAAGAAGCTTGGTCATGTGGTCCGTATTGTGGGTAATGGCTATGAAGCCCTTCAGGCAGTGGAAATGCAGCCCTATGACGCGATTCTGATGGACATCAACATGCCCGAGCTGGACGGCCGGGAAACCACTGTCAGGCTGCGTCAGATGAATCTGAAACCAGAACCTTATGTCATTGCCTATACCGCCGATGCGGTCGCAGAAAATCATCAGCATCTCAAATCCTGTGGGATGAATGACGTACTGGTGAAACCTGTACGAATGAAGGACCTCGAACGAGCGCTTCAGCGAGTCAGGAGAGCGGTTACATCAATGGAAAGCTGAACTATACTGGATTGGCCGATCACTCACTGTTAGCGGAGGCACTATCATGACTGATGTCGATCCAGAACAACTGTCTGCAGAAATTCGGACATTCATTTCCAAACGAACCAGCCTGCAGTTGGCTACCCATGACAAGCACAAGCAGTTGAACGTCAGCTATGCTCCCTTTGCGGTGATGGGAGAGCATTTTTATATATTGATCAGTCAATTGGCGCGTCATTGCGCCAATCTTCAAGAAGTACCAGAGTCGTCGATCATGTTGATTGAAGACGAGGCTCAATGCCATAACCCTTTTGCCCGCAAGCGACTCATTTATCAGGTAAGTGCGCATTCCGTTGAGCGTGGCAGCGAATTATGGGATGAAGGAATGGCCGCGCTGATTGAGCGTTTCGGGCCATTCGTCAAGCAGCTTTCGTCTTTGGGTGATTTCGAATTGTTCCAGCTGAAAGTCAAAGATGGACAGTATGTAAAAGGATTTGGCCGGGCGTTCAATCTGACCGGCAATGATCTTTCGGAAGTGGGTGATTTGATTGGTCAGGATAAAAGATCTGCCCGTTGATGATGGTGCTGGCTATTTATTCCTTATTCATTGTAATCACCCTTGGTGAAGATGGTTTTACCGGATGACAGGTCTTCAGCCAGTTTAATGGTATTGATATAACGTTGCCGGCCGATCTTCACTGTGGGAATGGTTCTCTGCTCCACCCAGCCACGAACAGTGGCCGGGGTGACACCAATGAAAAGGGATAACTGCTCCTGAGACATCACCGGTGGCAAAGCGGACAGGCGGATCGATTGTTTGGTCTCCATTTATTGACTCCTTACGAACCCAACAATTTTGACAATTCAACGTCGAGGAACAGTACCGCATCATGTTGATTGCGAAAGCCTGTTTCATGACGGAACAACTTCTTGCCATAATAAATTTCATAACACCAGGTACTGTATTTCGTCTGATAAACACGATGTTTAAAGAAATGACGAAATTTCAGGTCAATTGCTTTTCGGCCAATAATGTCCCTACCACAACAGCGACAGCGCTCAAGTCGATAAGAGCTGTAGAAATAATTCTGGTAGCGGTGACCCACCACACAACACAGTGCAAAGCAGCACGTTCGTCTTATGAACGAGCTGATTTCTGCAATGGTTGGAGTGAGAATGGCAACGTCTCGTCCTGTCAGTTTTATCATTACAGATCCCTCTCTGGTCATCGGTTGCCTTTAGAACCTCACTGAGCCACACTAAACCATATTCTGGCTTAGCCTTGATTTTAGTAATTTAAAATTAAGTTTAAAAATAATTAAACCATATAAATGTCTTATTTTTAAGAATTATCATCCATGAAAGAAGAATTTTTACAACGAGTGCGTCAGGTTCTGGACCAGGAAAATATGAAACCTGAAGAATTTGCCTTGAAAGCCGGCATGAAATATACCCGATTAAGAAATCTATTGAGCGGCCAAGGGCAACCCCGGTTGGTTGATATCAATGCGATATGTTCTGCATTTCCAGAATATTCATTTTGGCTGGTGTTCGACAAAGTGTTTCCGGAAGTTGGTCAGATCAACCCGGCAATCAAAGAAGCACAAAAACAGTATGTGATATCGCCTGAATCGTCCGAACAGGATGAATCGAAGTAGTCGGTCTGACAGAGGCTAGCTTTCCTGTTTGATCCAGTCCGCAGCGCGTTCTGCCAGCATGATGGTTGGGGCATTGGTATTGCCGCCTGGCAGAAGTGGCATGACACTGGCGTCCACGACGCGCAATCCCTCTATGCCTTTGACACGAAAATGCTGATCAACCACTGCGTCAGCATCCACTCCCATACGACAGGTCCCAACCGGATGGTAAATGCTCTCGGCCCGTTGCCTTATTGAGTCCAGTAGCACTGCATCGTCGGGATGATCCGGTAAAAACATGGAACGGCCGCGCAGATGATCCATGGCCGACTGATACACAATTTCCCGGCTCAGTTTGATACCTTTGAGCAGAACATCGATATCACGATCATCACTGAGATAGGCTGGATCGATTCTTGGAGCAGTCATTGGATGGGCATCGTAGAGTCCTACGGTGCCGCGTGAATAAGGTCTTAGCTGACAGGCATGGAGGCTGAATCCCTGGCCATAATGAAGTTTGCGGTTATGGTCATCCGCCATGGCCAGTAAGAAGTGTAATTGGATATCCGGGCGATCAAGTGCCGGGTCGGTTTTGATAAAACCGCCGGCATCTGCAATATTTGAACTGAACAGTCCCCGGCGATGGTGGATATAAGCCGGAAGTTCCGTTGCCATGCGTGCCATCCCCTGTATCCCATAACCGACCAGATGTGAATTGCTGCTGCGCCAGACAGAAATATAATCCAGGTGGTCCTGCAGGTTGGCACCTACCTGGTTCTGTTCCAGCAATACCGGAATACGGTGACGATCCAGCTCCTCTTTTGGGCCGATGCCCGATAGCATCAGTAGTTGTGGCGAATGAAATGTACCACCACAGAGAATCACCTCTTTACGGGCCGAAAAGTTTTGTCTGGAGCCTCGTTGCAAAATAACTTCCACTGCCTTGATGCCATGATTATCTGGTACCAGTCGGGCAACTCTGGCATGGGTTAGAACGGTGAGATTTTTGCGCTCCATGCAGGGTGTTAAAAATGCCCTCGCTGCACTGCATCGGATGCCTTCTGTCTGAGTAACCTGGTAGCGCCCAATGCCTAGCTGCTGATTGCCGTTGAAATCCTCGTTGATGGGATATCCACTTTGCCGGGCTGCATCGATAAAGGCATCGATCACCGGGTTCTGGTATCGAAGGTCGCTGACGGAGAGAGGCCCATCGGTTCCGTGCCAGGGTTCTCCCAAACGTTCATTGCCTTCACTGTGTTTGAACCACGGCAGTACTTCAGACCAGGCGAAGTCAGTCAATCCCAGACTGGCCCAGTCATCATAATCGTGTGGATGACCACGGGTATAGATCATTGCATTGATTGCACTGCTACCACCGAGCGCATGACCTCTGGGCTGATAACATTGCCGATGATTCAGTGCGGCCTGTGGAACCGTTTGAAAGCCCCAGTTATGAATACGGGTTGGAACGGTAACCGCCATGCCCAGAGGTATCTTTATCAATGGGCTGTTGCCCTGCCCACCGCTTTCCAGCAGTAACACAGAACATCCCGGATCTTCAGACAACCTGGCAGCCAGAACGGATCCGGCTGAGCCACCGCCAACAATAATATAATCGAATGACATAACGGTTTTTTGTTATTGTTTTGCAGTTGAGCTTATCAGTGTTGTTTCAAGCATGCTCTGATTAAATAGAATATCGCTCAAATCTCAGGCTGCGCATTCCGGTCGTTGTTATAAATTTAAAAATGCACCGCAATGCTGTCATGTTGGTTAATAAGATAACCATGTCTAGATGAGCTGCAACGGACTGGTGAACAGTTCCTGGTATTGTGGATCAATATCATACTCAAGATCGCCTGTTTTAATTTTTAAGATAACTTTCTGGCCTTGAATCTGATGTACACCCGCCGCTGTGTTAATGATTGCCCGTCGATTGATATATCGTGTTCCCGGAAACAACGCTGCGATATCGCTCAAAGAGGCTCTTAGCCTCAGTCTGGAGCCATCCAGGTTGATAAAATTGATATATGGATGTGCACGTTCTCCGTAAACCCAGTTGTCATGAAAGGCCATGGTTCGACGATTGCTGCTCATGATGCGATAAAGCGGGCGCAGAGTATCAATAGACAGGCCGGGCTGTTCGGTTTGAGGGGGAGCGTTTGTGGAAAACAGCCAATAACCGAGAGCGACAATCAGCGTTCCTGACAGGGTAAAACATAACAGCAATACACCCAACAGGTAAAAGTCCAGGCTTCTACCGGTCAGCCATTCGATGGTTCCCAATTTTCGTTCTCCCAGTCGCATATCGATGGCACCGCTGTCATGTGCATGCGTTGCCAGTTCGGATAATGTTGTCCCGGGTGAACAGACTGATACCGCCAGCGCCGGATCTTCAACCAGCGTGATAAACTGCGCTGACAGGCAGATCGGCTGCTGATTGATATCATATAAATGCGAGACCCACGCCGTCAGACGGTTTTTCAGTGCAGGCAAGTTCAACAGATAAACATCGTCCTGAAAGGTATACGATGACACCATGTTGTTCAGAAATATGCGGGTATCTGGTGGTGGCTGCAGTTTGTTCATCAGAATGCTTGAAAACAGTCCGGCGAGACAAATGATGCTCACTGCCAGAATCACGGGTTTACGGTAATTCAATAGCATGGTCACCTTTTGAATATTCGTAGAATACGTAACCTGCTTTACGGTAACCCAGGTCAGAAAATACAAATGGCTGACCGTCAAATATGGATGTTCTCTGACTCTGCCGGAATGCCTGCAATGGTGGCACAGAGCGGTCAGATAAAGCCCATTCAGCTGCCAGACTGGCGATGTCGTAACTGAACGCTGTACCAAAATCAGCTTCTTTTAACCGGCGCGCGCAACTTTGATCAACCAGTGTTTTAAAGTCTTTGGCATAAGGACCGGTTGCCTGGTTGTTCCAGTTCTTCAGAAAAATAATCTTTGATCCATTGTTGTCAGCAGCTGTGCCGACAATACGCAAAAATTCGCGATGTGCGCCAACGGAATCGGTTCCCAGAATGGTGACATTACCGTCTTCCCGCACGCGTCGGAACAGCAGTGCAATTTTGGGATTATAAATTGCGGCAAACACCACACGACCAGACATATTTGGCAGTTGCGGCAGAGAATCGCCAACAATACGATATTCATTGATGGGTAGTGTTGAATCATGCAAATGAATATTACCGATAAACTGATCGGACAGCTGCTTTGAGTACAGACTGCCTTCATCGACAATCACAGACAATGGCCGACCGTTAAAGTGTTCAAAATAGTAGTTTGCCATGGTCTCGGCCTGATCGCTGTTGCGTGGAAATATGGATAAGCCATCTTTCGAGGAAGAAATTACCGAGTCACTGGTGGCGCTGGTGAGATAAGGAATTTTGGCATTTTCCAGTATCTTGATGGCAGCCGAGGCTTCATCGGATCTGACAGGCAAAAGCGCAAGATCAACACCATCTGATACCATTTTTTGTGCGGCCAGGGCCGATTCCATTTGACTGCGATGATTTTCATACACCTGAAAATCAACACCTGTTCGATCTCCGATCGCCTGAACGATACACATTTTTCCAATGGAACTGACATCACCGGAATTGATATCACTGCTACCCATCATAACGCCGATCTTAGGTGGATTTTCCAAGCTATATGCTGCGGATGAAATCATAGTGAACAACAATAAAGACATAAGGTGGTTTCTTCTCATATGAGTGGCTCTTGAATTTTTAAACAGGCTTTTTATGTTTGGTGATAGTACTGAACGCATCGATTTTTGTTAATGCACAGCTTTTTAGCGAATATTTAAAATGATGCATGTAAAACACTGCGTGATAATTGTTTTCTGTATATAAATCAGGTGTTTTTTAGGCGTTTTCGGATTTCTGTTTGAAAGTGTTGATATTGCCGCTTTTAAAATTTTTTGGTGATTTTATGCGGCTTGAAAATACGGTTTTTGTGGTTTTCAAAAAGCTCACTAGACAAAAAAACGACCGTTTTTTATTTCATACTAAAGAACTATGAAAAATTAAAAAAACTTGCACAAACGTATTCGATCACTGAAAAAAACAGTCGGATTAAGCCTGTGTGATACGGTAATCAACAATCAAGCAGACTGATATTCAGGTTCCCATCCGGAGTCAAAACCAATGAGTGGGGTTTATCTTAAACCAACCGTGTTGCCGGACGTGTTGTCGTTTTTCATTCTATGAAAGCTGCAGGTTGTGGCTTGGTGTCTCTGTATAGCATCGATCTGAACAGTTTGAGATGAATCTGTGATATTCCAGTACGAAGCATGGTTTTATAGAGGCTTGTATATCTTCGGCAAATTTCCGCTGCTTATTTAATGTTTTATGGTGGGCAGGACTTGCCTGTCCGGCGACAAGCATTCGTCAGTTTATCAAACAATATCAAAATCCGGATGTGGGATACCTGATAAATACCGTATGTTGTCTGGCTAAGAACTGGCAGATGATTAAGCAGTGCGGGTGATTTGCTGGCTGTTTATTGGGGGGAGTTGTTCGAATACGATGTGCGGCGTAAATGGCTTTGTCAAAGTCGCAAATAGACAATCTGACTGCGATTTCTTGGGAGAGTATCGCCGCTGAGATATCCATTAAACCCGTCCAGCGCAACTTTATTCAAGCCAACACTGGAATCCCTAGTTTCATCAAAGCCATTGAGGACGTTTACGATGAACGAAAATGATTTTTTGAATGTTCATTACCAGGATTACCAGCATTCCCGTGAGGAAATGTATCGGTTGTTGCAACAGCGGGTGAAAAACTACTCCTTGCCTCAGGCTTTGTATAATGACCCCAACCTGTTTCGGGTGGATATGGAAGAGATTTTTCAAAAGGAGTGGCTGTTTGCCGGTATGACCTGTGAGATTCCTGCCAGGGGGGATTATTTTACCATTGAAATTGGTCAGAACCCGGTCCTGATCGTACGTGACGGAGAAGGTGGTGTGCAGGCTTATCATAATGTCTGTCGCCATCGTGGTTCCAGAATCTGTAACCAGCACCGTGGCAAGGTTGCCAATCTGGTCTGTCCTTATCATCAGTGGACCTATGATTTAAAAGGCAATCTGCTGTATGCCGGCAGTGAAATGGGTAAGGACTTTGACACCAAATTGCATGGTTTGAAAAAAGTGCATTGCCGAACGGCGGGTGGCTTTATCTTTATTTCTCTGGCCAGGCATGCCGCGCCGGATATTGAGGCCTTTTTAGCTTCTCTGGCGATGTATATGGAGCCCTATGACATGGAGAGTACCAAAGTGGCGGTGGAGACAACCATACTGGAAAAAGCCAATTGGAAGCTGGTGATTGAAAACAACCGTGAATGCTATCACTGTGCCGGCTCTCATCCTGAGTTATTGAATACCTTGCTGGAGTGGGACGATACCACCGATCCAAGGGCACCTCAGGCCTTTCTGGATCACTACGCCCAGCAGGCAGCCGCCTGGGATGCCGAGGGTATTCCGCACCATCATGTCGAGCATGGTTTGCGTAACCGGATTGTTCGTATGCCTTTGAAACAAGGCACCAAGGTCATGACTTTGGATGGCAACCGTGGTTGCAGTCGATTGATGGGCAGAATCAAAAACCAGGAGCTTGGATCGATGCGCATTCTTCATTTGCCCAATTCCTGGAATCATATGCAGAGTGATCATGCCATCGTGTTCCGCGTATTACCGGTTTCCGCTCAACAAACCCTGGTGACCACCAAATGGCTGGTTCATAAGGATGCGGTGGAAGGTGTGGATTATGATCCTGCACGCTTGCGGTTGGTCTGGGATGCCACAAATGATCAGGACAGAGTTCTGGCCGAACATAACCAGCAGGGCATTAATTCCATTGGCTATGAACCGGGGCCATATTCCGAGACGTATGAGTTTGGGGTGATTAATTTTTTAAATTGGTACGGTGAGCAGGTGATGACCAATATGCAATCATCCAATATAGACCAGGACCAGACTGGCAATCTTGAGCTGGTGCAGGGGTAGCCGGTCAGTTTCCGATTGCTGCCAGTTCTTTTCGATAAGCGCCAGGTGGAACGCCATAGCGCTTTTTGAACGCCCGAATAAAACCGCTCTCGCTGCCAAAACCACAGGCATCCACCACCTGTTTGATGGGGGTGCCGCGCAGCAGCAGTTTTAATGCCCGTTCCATGCGATATTGGCTCAGTGCTTCGTAGGGTGTCATGTGCAGGCGATCACGAAACAGACCGTGTAGGTGTGAAGGGCTGACATGAGCTTTCCGGGCGATAGTTTCTATCGTGATGTTTGAGGAATAATTGCTGGCAATGAACGCCCTGGCTTTTTGCAGTACCCGCTCATTCAGATCCTGAGCGTGACTCTCTGGGGTGGTATGTACACAGCAGCTGCTGTAAAGATAGCGGCAGAAGTCCAGCCCTGGTTTTGGGTGATTGTACAGATAATTCAAGGCATCCTCACAGAATTGTCGAGGGCTGATCATACTATTCCAGTCACTGATTCTGGGGCGGGCAGAAGCGATGTTTGGCTCAACCTCAAATGCCAGCACCAGGCATTCGTAGTCATCCCCTCTGGCATTGCTGAAGATGGTTTGGTCGCCGCTGTGGTGCCAGATCAGATTGCCTGCACGGATGGTAAGATACCGTCCATTGACAAGGTAACCCGCCTGACCGTCGAGCACCAGTTCCAGTTCTTCCCGACCCTGGCGAATGGTCCGTGAGTTATATCGCTGACCAGAGGTTTGAAATGGCATGAGAGCCAATAACGACTTCACATGGTTCATAATATTGATCAGGCCGTTGTGTTGATAACGAATTGTATTGGACAATAAGTTCGTTAATTATTGTTATCGTAAATATCCGGATCCGATCAAATTTGCCCGAAAAATATTTGTATAGCAATCCCGAAAGATTGCTTTATCGAACTGGTGCGCAAAAAAAATCAGCGACCCAGGGACAAGTATTGCAATGCCTCGATGTTGTAATTGTCGGCAATACGCAACAGTGCTACTAATGACCTGGCAGTCGCACCGATTCGGCGTTTTTCCAACGAAGCGGTGAGGCCATAGTTGATTCTTTTCAGCCCCTGCTGCTGGGCAAACAAACCCGCATAATAAAGACATGCGCGATATACGCCGTGTTTTTTATAGTTACTGTCAGTCCCGAGTACCATAAAAAACAGCTCTTCCTTATCAATGAAGAAAAACATGCAGGCAACGCTGATGCCGTCATACTTAAGCTCCTGGCAATGCCAGTATCCCTGATTCACCGATTCAGACAGCAGTTCCCGAGGCAATGAGAATGTGGCAATTTCAGCGGCGCCCTGTTGGTGGTTGAGGTACATGTGATAAAAATGATCGAGGGTTTGTTCGTCAATCGTCTGGATATCATGAACGGTGTAGTGGTTAATGAATGGCAGTACTTTGTTTTTCCAATGCCGGCGGTAGTCCTTTTTCAAATTACGCAGAAATGCATCGCTGCCAAACTCTAAAGTGTTATCAAGATAATGATCATCTGGCAGAGCAACAGTCATAAAACCATTCTCGGCAATATTTTCGGCCAGTTGCGAGTCCGTTGAAAAAGCTTTGAGGATCAGTAGATCTGCCTGGTATTTGTGTTGCAGGTTTTTAGCCAGTGCCAGGAACTGGTCCAGTGCCTGTTGATGGTATGTATGCTTCTGGTTGACATACAGGTGCATGCCCTCATTCATCGGCGTGCCAAGCAATATCGCCCGGCTGATGAATTGATCCGGATACTGATAGCGTCGCCGGTCTGCCAGCGCAGAGAGTTCCGGTTGCAGGAACATGTCGGTTTTGATGTCCGCAACAGTCAATAACGTCATGAGCACAATATCACCGTGTTCATCGCGAATGGTGATGTATTTAAAAAGCCAGTGGTTGTGATCCACATGTTCCGTATTATGAACAGCAAATATCTGTTCCATGAGCTGAAGATTTTTGACGCCAATGTAACCCTTAAAGGATGTCTGGCGCTCCCAATCATTAATCACATCGTCAATGCTGGTATGAATTTGCAGTTGCAGAGGGGTCCTAAGCAAGCACTCCGACTGGGCTAAAAAGTGTTCTTGTGATGGAGCAGGCAGTTTACAGGTGCTGGCAATAGTCCGGCTATCAGTCTTACCGTATGCCAGCGCTCCAGGGTAATATTGGTTTATAGTGTGCAATAAGCTATCGATGTCGTCGAAACTGTGGTGGTTGGTCAATTCGAAACGAATACCGCTACAGCCATGAGGGACTTTAGGGTAGCCGCAGATATCAACGATAAACCCGGCATCCCGGAGCTGAGTCTGCAGTTCAGTCGCGGCGTTTATTTCTCCGGTGACAACATGAAAAATTGGCGTATCAGGATACGACAGGTCGGGCAGCTGGTATGTCTTCATCAGTTTGAGGCAATAATCCACCCGTTCTTTCAGAGCGATTCTGAGGCTGTCCAGTTCAGTGGACAGGTGCAGCTCCACGCTCTTACTGATCGCGGCGACAACCGGCGCAAGTACTGAAATTGAAGACACCGCGGCATCATCCTGAAGCTGAATATCACGACCGATGGTATCATCCGGTAATACCAGCAGACCTCCGGCGCAGCCAAATCCTTTGCTCAGACTGGCCGTCAGAATCAGTTGCCGGTGATGAGGATATTTTCCGCGAATACTGCCTTTACCCTGGGCGCCACACCAGCTCAAACCATAACTGTCATCGGCGTATACATAAAGATCAGGGTATCGATCCATGAGCTGATACAGCGCATCGACCGGTGCAGGATTGCCGTATAACGGACAAATACCGTCAACGCAGTACCAGATCCGTCCTTTGCTTTGACGGTGGTGTTTGATGAGTTGTTCCAATTGCTCCAGATCGTGATGACGAATCATTTCGACTTGCAAGCCCCGGCCATTGAGTATCTGACTCGCACTACGGATGCCATCGTTAACATGGTGATCCAGAACTACCAGATCACCGGTACAGGCCAGGCCGGGCAACGCATAAATATGTACCAGGCTTACCGTTGGCAAAAGCAGACAGGGACGATCAAACAACCGGCCGAACAGCGAGCCAGGTTCACATACTTCCCGTAACAGTGCATTGGACTGCAGGTGAGTCATGGCATGCAGGATCCGGGGGTCATGATCAAGCCCGAGATAAGTGCTGCGATTGAATTGAACCGGTGAATTTATCTGAGACGAGAGGGGATTGTCGCGAAACGAGTTTTCCGGAGATAAATTATTGTCTGTTAAAGTGAGAATCTGATCGGTTTGATCAATAGTTTGTTGTACTGCCATAGTCACTACACCACCCGAGACGATAACCGGCTATATTAAAGTTGTCATCTATTGAACCCGGTCTCAAAACAATTTATCTGTTTTAATACTGCATTCCAGACCCGCTAGAACTCCAGGTTGATACACTGTTTATTGTGCTGAAACACAGTCTGTTTTTGAAATTGGTTCAAGTCGTTTGAGAGTGTGATTAAGGGAATTGTCGGGGGCAGGCATGTTTGCTTGTCTGTTCCCGTTATTATTGTTGTTTTCCCATGACTGTTTTGAGAGCTTCGCTGTCCAGGCTCCAGGCAATCGTTCATACGGCATGTCCATTTGGCGCTCTTTTGCCCTGAATACTTGAGATTCAGCAGGTTCAAAAAAAACAGTGCTCACATTCCCGTTGATGATTTCCTCTTACAACCGCTGTTTAAATGAAATCTGCGCGGGCACACACTCTATGATGATGCCAGCCTGATTAAGAAGGCTAGTATAGGGGAAGGTAATGACAAGCAGAGTAACGACTATATCCTCCCTTAGTATGAGTCGACGGTTTTTTATAAGACAAAAAAAAATTGTGGCTCATGTACATGAGCCACAATTGTCAGACTGCGATATGGGCTTCGCGTTTTAAAGTGCGTTATTTGCCACGATTTTGACGTTATCTATTTGAAAATGGACATTATTATGACTGTCCGCCCAGTTTGGCAGTAATTCCAGCACAGTGGTGATTTTGCTTTTGTCCAGATCTGCATAGTTGTCCAGAATAATGTGATAGGTATGCCACTGTTGCAGGGGAATAGCACCACTGTATTCATCGGTCAGAGTCGTGATATCCAGATCACCTGAACGACAATTATCGGGGTCAGAGTTACAAACCATCTTGGCGGTCAGTCCATTGCTTTCCCCGAGACTGATCACATTCAGATCAAAGCTGATATAGCTGCCAGCCGGTAGTTGTGACAGATCAGTATCCTTAACCATGCCAAGAACAACGATGCCTTTGTGGTTTGCTGCATTGCCATACTGCGCGTCAATGACCGTGTTGCCACCATCGTTGTAAGCCGCGTCCAATGTGACGTAGTCAGGCGTTTCCGTCCAGGTGCTAGCATCGGTCGCCCATTTGGCCGGTTGTTTGAACAGACTGCTGTCGTCTATGCCATCACTATAAACGGATGTGGTGGTGCTGATGGTTGGTGCCTGAACCGGCGGTTGCAGGGTGCTGCAATCCAGGGCTTCGTCTTCCGTCCATGGCTGCCAGCCGATATTCTCTATATCAATGTTCATTGCCCCGGTGCTGTATAGCAGGAATGGCGTATTCACACTGGTAATATCCAGTCCGGTATTGGTCAGGCAGGCCAGCGGGATTTTAATGTCCTGCCAGGTATCCAGCGGCAGGCTGCGCAGCAGTCCGGCGATATTGATTTCGCCAACGCAGGGATAGATGCAATGAGCACTCAGATTGACCGCTTCCACGCTTTCGTCCGGTGCCTCATGAACCCGGACACGAAAACTGATGCTGGTCTCGGAATTGCCATAAGCAGCCAGATCCCGGGTGGTGTTGGCATCGGTGGATTGAATGTAGATTTGGGCAATATCACTCCAGACGATATTTTTGGCGCTGAATTGAACGCTGCCATCAATGGTTTTGACGGTAATTTCGTTACCAGGCAGGGTTGAGGTGGCCGATGGGTCGATGTCCACTTCGGTACCGCTCCAGTTGGAAGGACCACCAATGCGCAGGGTATAGTCAGTCGCTGTATTGCCATTGCTCAGCAGCTCCAGCGGAACGTCCGTGGTCCCGGCAGAGGAGTTATCTCCGGCACCACAACCCTGATTAGAAGTCTCTTCAGACAGGGTTGAGAGTGACCCGTCATCACTGGTGCTGAGGCCAAAGCCATAGGCAAACAAGGGAGTCTGGCCATCGTTGCGGTTCACCAGAACCTGGCAGTCTGTGGCAGGCCAGCTGAAAGACAGTTTGCCGGTGAATGGATAGTCACCAAACAGGACATCGGCCACCCCGGCACCTTCCGTTCCTGGAAGCCAGGCTGCAACAAATGCTGCGGATTTATTCAGTTCCGGATTCATCCATAGCGGCCGACCGCCCACATAAACAGTAACCACTGGCACACCAGGGGCATTGCTGTTCAGTGTGTCCAGCAGTTTGGCATCGGCCGGGTAGGCACTGCCAAACGACAGCGTGGAAAACTTGCCAATATCGCCATTACCTTCGGCATAGGGAGTTTCCCCGATCACGGCGATGATCACGTCATAGCTGTCATCGGCTGCAGAACCGTCTTGGCTGTAAGTTACTTCGCCAGTGCTGGAAATGGCACTGTTGATACCACTCAGGATGGTCTCACCATAAGGGAAATCACTGTTCGTATTACCGGTACCCTGCCAGCTCAGTGACCAGCCTCCGGTTTGATTCATCATGCTGTCGGCGGTTTTGCCGGTTACCAGAATACGGGCATCTTTAGAAAGCGGGAGGGTATCGGCATTGTTTTTCAGCAACACCAGGGATTTGCGTACAGCTTCACGTGCCACTGCCCGCATCTCATCGCTGTGCAGATTATTTGCATCACCTGCGCCCTGACGCTCCGAAGGCTTGACCTTGGTGAACAGACCGGCACGGAATTTCACCCGTAAAATCCGCCGTACGGCATCATCGATCCGGCTCATGGCGATGGCACCATCGTTGACATCCTGGATGGTATTGGTGATCAGGGCTTTCCAGTCATCCGGTACCATGATCATGTCGATGCCGGCATTGATGGCCTGCGGGCAGTGGCTGTTGGTACAACCGGTTACCTGACCGACGCCGTTCCAGTCCGACACGATAAAGCCGTCAAAGTGCATTTTGCCTTTCAGGACAGTATTCAGAAGGTATTCGTGGCCATGCAGTTTTTCACCATTCCAGCTGTTGAATGATGCCATGACGGTTTGTGCGCCGGCGCTCAGAGCGGAATAGTAACCCTGACCGTGGATATTGATCAGATCATGCTCGTTGCTGAGGTTATCACCCTGATCATCACCCTGATCGGTGCCACCGTCGCCAATATAGTGTTTGGCGGTCGCCAGTACGTGATCATCACCGAAATCGCCCTGTAAGCCTTCGACCATGGCACCGCCATAATTGAAAACGATTTCGCCATCTTCAGAGTAACCTTCGTAGCTGCGTCCCCAACGGTCATCACGGACAACGGCCAGCGTGGGCGCAAAGGTCCAGTCGATACCCGTTGCCGTCACCTGACGGGCGGTGGCCTGGCCGATCCGTTTGATCAGCGCCGGATCGCGGGCAGCACCCAGTCCGATATTGTGCGGAAACAGTACAGTACCCATGACATTGCTGTGGCCATGGACGGCATCGGTACCCCAAATCAATGGAATAGCGGCTTTACCGTCATCGGTATTCATCGAGGCTTCCCAATAGCTGTCAGCCATTGCCAGCCAGTCTGCTGCGCTGGCGTTCTTGTCATTGTTGGGCCAGGAACCACCACCATTCAGCACGGAGCCTAGGTGATAGTCTATGACGTCCTGTGGTGACGCCTGTTTGATTTCTGGCTGTACCATCTGGCCGATTTTTTCAGCCAGAGTCATGTTCATGATGAGGGTATCGATCTGTGCTTCGATCGAGGGATCAAGAGCGATGGTGCTGGTGAGTTCTGGCCAGTCCTGATAGTCGGTTCGGTAGACCATGTCGTTGGTGGTATCCGGGCTGCGGGGAGTATCTGTGTCATTGGAATTTTCGTTGCACCCTGAAGTCAGTACAAGTGCGCTTGCTACCAATAGTGGAGTGAATTTGGTCATCTTGTCTCCTTATTTTTAAGAGTCTGTCAGTACTTCCCAACTTGTTGGAAGGCAATATGACCGGCTCTATTGTTATTATCGCGGGCAGCATCGTCATTATCGCAGGGATGCTAAAGTTCCCTGGAGTTTTGGTCAGTAAATAACGATTTTCAGCGGAGAACGGTTTCAGGCTTTTTTAAATGGTCCCCTTGATCGCGAGCGCATTACCCTCCATACTTGCGCCAGTTAAATTAGAAATTTCTAATATAAAAAGTTGAACTATGGTGAAAGAGGTACTTCGATATCTCTTTGGAGGAATAACTATGTACTTGATTAAAACCTCGGCGGTGGCGTTGGCCATTTCCATGCTGACGCTATGGACCCAGGCCGGGGAGCAGTTACCTTTCCCGGTGGTGACAGCTGTTAAGCAGAGTGTGGTTCGGGAAGAAAAGGCAGATGCGGTGGTAGAAGCCATCCAGCAGGCTACCGTTTCAGCCCAGGTATCCGGAAGGATTATTGAAGTCAATGTCGATGTGGATGACTACGTCACCAAAGGCTCCGTCATCGTCCGTTTCCGCGATACCGAGCAGCAGGCGACCCTGAAATCTGCCCAGGCCCGTTATGTTGAAGCTGAGGCTAATTACAATCGTATCCAGGATGTGTTCAAGCGCAAGCTGGCTTCCAAGTCGCAACTGGACAGCGCTGAAGCTAATTTCAAGGCGGCCCGGGCCACGCTCGAACAGGCCAAAGAGCAACTGGAGCACACGGTTGTCAGGGCTCCCTACAGCGGTATCGTGGTGGAGCGTCTGGTAGAGGTTGGAGAAATGGCCAGTATCGGCCAGGGGTTGATGACCGGTATTTCCCTGGAGCGGCTGCGGGCTGTGGCGGATGTGCCACAGCGTTATATTGATAAAGTACGGCAATTGGGCCGGGCCAGGGTGATTATCACTGATGGTAAAAACCAGAGTATTCCTGGTGTTAAGCTGACTTTCAGCCCCTATGCCGATCCGGCCACTCACACATTCCGGGTACGGGTGGACCTGCCTGTCGGACAGGAAGGGATCTATCCTGGCATGTATACCAAAGTAGCGTTTGTGATTGGTGAAGAAGAGCGTCTGCTGGTACCTACATCTGCGGTGGTACACCGTTCTGAAGTTACGGCGGTATACGTCATCAATGATCAGGGTCAGGTCTCCTTGCGTCAGATTCGCAGTGGTCATGAACTGGATGATGGCCATACTGAAGTTCTGGCCGGCCTTCAGGCGGGTGAACAGGTGGCAGCAGATCCGATTGCCGCTGGAATCTATCTCAAGCAACAGGGACATCCGGAACTATGAACCGAAAATTAGGTGTATCCGGTGGTATTGCCCGGCGCTTTCTGACTACGGAGATCACGCCATTACTGGCCTTGGTTGGTTTTCTGCTCGGAGTGTTTGCGGTACTGATCACTCCCCGGGAGGAAGAACCACAGATCAATGTGACCTTCGCCAACATTTTCATTGCCTATCCGGGTGCTTCGGCCAAAGAGGTTGAGCACCTGGTCGCAGCCCCGGCAGAGCAGATATTGTCCGAGATCGAAGGGGTCAAGCATGTCTATTCGGTTTCCAATCCTGGGCAGGTGGTGCTGACCGTTCAATATGAGGTGGGGCAGGACCGTACCGCAGCGATTCTGCGGCTCTACAATGCCATTTATTCCAAACTCGACTGGCTGCCGACGGATTTGAATCTGGCGCAGCCCATTATCAAACCCAAAGGTATCGATGATGTGCCAATCGTTTCGCTAACGTTATGGAGCGATAACCCGGAAGTCGGTGCCTATGAACTGCAGCAAGTGGCCCACGCCATTGAGCTGGAGTTGAAGCGGGTCAAGGGAACCCGCGATGTATACACGCTGGGTGGCCCGGATTCAGTGGTGCATGTCTTGCTCGATCCGATCAGATTGGCAGGCTATGGCATCGCGGTCAGCGATTTACGCACTGCGTTACAGGTTTCCAACGCTACGGTTCCGGCCGGATCTCTGGTGGATGATAACCAGGAGATACTGGTTCAGGCCGGGGCTTTTTTAAGCAATATTGATGAAGTGAAGTCATTGGTCGTGGGCGTTGCCAATGGCAAGCCCGTGTATCTGCAGGATGTCGCGGATGTCGTCCGTGGTGCCGATCAGCCGGAAACCTATTCCTGGTTTGGTGCCGGCCCTTCTGCCACTGGTCAGACGGCAGGCATGAAAGGAACCCAGCCGTCGGTGACGGTGGCCATTGCTAAACAGCCGGGCACCAACGCAGTGAATATCGCAGAAAATGTCATTGAACGTTTCGAACAATTGAAAGGTGTGTTCGTACCCGATGGCGTGCATGCAACGGTAACCCGTAACTATGGTGAAACCGCCAATGACAAGGCCCAGAAACTCATTTCCAAACTGATTTTTGCAACCGCTTCGGTTGTGGTTCTGGTGTTTTTGGCGCTGGGCTGGCGTGAAGCATTTATTGTCGGCATGGCGGTAGTCATTACCCTGGCGATTACGCTGTTTGCTTCCTGGGCCTGGGGTTTCACCCTGAACCGGGTGTCGCTGTTCGCACTGATTTTTTCGATCGGGATTCTGGTCGATGATGCCATTGTGGTGGTGGAGAATATCCATCGGCACATGCAGTTGGAGGATAAGAGTCTGATCGAGGCCATTCCGGCGGCAGTGGATGAAGTCGGCGGCCCGACGATTCTGGCGACATTTACGGTCATTGCGGCCCTGTTACCGATGGCATTTGTGACTGGGTTGATGGGGCCGTATATGAGTCCGATTCCGATCAATGCGTCGATCGGTATGGTCATTTCACTCGGAGTGGCGTTTATCTTCACGCCCTGGCTGTCGCACGTGATGTTCAAACGCATGAAGCATCATCACAACACCGAGGGGGCACATCAGGAAACCTGGCTGTACCGGCTGTTCAAGAATACTGTTGGCGTGTTTTTGCAGGGTAACCGCGGCCGACCAAAACGCTGGTTGCTCGGTGTTGGTATTCTGGTCCTGATTGCCGCGTCAGTCAGTCTGGCGGTGGCCAGACTGGTGGTTCTGAAAATGCTGCCGTTCGACAATAAGTCAGAGTTTCAGATCATCGTTGATATGCCGGAAGGTACCAGCGCAGAACGCACGGCACAGGTCATGATGGAATTGGGCAATTATATCGCTACCGTGCCCGAGGTGACCGACTATCAGGCTTATGTGGGGTTGGCATCGCCGATCAACTTCAATGGTCTGGTGCGGCAGTATTATCTGCGCGAGGGATCTCATGTGGCGGATTTGCAGGTCAACCTGGTCGATAAACATCACCGGGATCGCAAAAGCCATGAAATTGCGCTGTCAGTTCGTGGTCCGTTGCAGAAGATCGGCCGGGCTTATGATGCCAATGTGAAAGTGGTGGAAGTGCCTCCCGGACCACCGGTGATGTCGCCGCTGGTGGCAGAGGTATATGGGCTGGATTATGCCGGACAGATTCAGGTGGCCCGTGAAGTAGAACGGATGTTTACCGAAACCCCGGATATTGTGGATGTCGACAACAGCGTCGAAGCCGCGCAACCCAAACTGATTGCCCGGATCGATCAACAAAAAGCCGCGCAACTGGGTGTGAATCAACAATCCATTGTCGCGGCCATGGCGGCAGTATTATCGGGTGAGGATGTCAGCTATCTGCATAGCCCCAGCTTTAAGTATCCGGTACCGATCAGAATGGAGTATCCCGTGGCGGATAAGGCGGATATGAAGTCGGTGCTGGCGCTCAGAGTTCGCAGCCAGAACGGTCAGCTGGTGCCGCTCAGTGATCTGATCACCGTGCAGCCCACGACCCGGGAACATGCTATTTATCATAAGGACATGTTGCCGGTGGTCTTTGTAACCGGTGATATGGCTGGCGAACTGGACAGCCCTTTGTACGGTATGGCGGAGATCTTTCTGGCTCTTGGCGACAAGATCTTCGACAACGGTCAGAGTCTTAAACAGTACCTGATCAATCCACCGGAAAACCCCTATGAATACAGTTTGAAATGGGACGGCGAATGGCAGGTTACCTATGAAACATTCCGGGATATGGGGTTGGCATACTCTGTCGGTCTGATTCTGATCTACCTGCTGGTGGTCGCACAGTTCCGCTCGTATTCGGTACCTCTGATCATCATGGCCCCTATCCCGCTGACGATCATCGGCGTTATGCCGGGCCATGCGTTGCTCGGTGCGCAGTTTACCGCGACTTCGATGATCGGCATGATTGCGCTGGCAGGGATTATCGTGCGCAACTCGATTTTGCTGGTGGACTTTATCAATCAGCAGGTCCGTGAAGGTATTGAGTTTGAAGAGGCGGTGATCCGTTCCGGTGCAGTACGGGCCAAACCCATTGTCCTGACCGGTCTGGCAGCCATGCTCGGAGCATTCTTTATTCTCGATGATCCGATTTTCAGTGGTCTGGCCGTTTCTCTCATCTTTGGGATATTGGTATCAACTTTGTTGACACTGGTGGTCATTCCCGTTATGTACTACGCTCTGATGCGTAACCGTGTCGGGAAAATTCTGGGGGAAACCGATTGATTTTCCTGCTGGTCGGGTGCGCCGTCATCTGACCAGCCATGACTCCTCCGGTATGATAGTTACCAGAAGCTTTGGAATGAGTGCTTTTATACTGCCTTTGCTTATGCCTGAATCGATCAAAAGCAGAATATTTGAGCACCAGATCAATAATTGGTGTCAGAAAGCCTCAAATCTCACCTTATATTATTCCGTCGACTGCTATATTTATGGTTGTTCATTAACAGATGTTTGGTACTGCGGTGCTACTTCAGCAGTTTTGAAAAACAAAGGTAACCATACTGAATGACGGAGAACAATCTGTCCCTGTCCAATCAATTAGAAATTAAACTGGCCCAGGCGGACAGTGAGCGTAGTAAGGCAAACTATAAGGACGGTATTGCCCTGGCCACTGAAGTGCTTGAACAGGCTCGCCAACACAGTCTGACCCATATTCAGGGGCGGGCGCAGATGTTGCTGGCCATGCAGTTGCCACGGCAGGGGCTTTATCACGAAGCGGTTCAGCATTATCGATCGGCCATTTCTATCTGGCAAAGCCAGAATGACATTGAGCAATTGGCCAGTGCGCTGAATGAACAGTCAGTCATTTATGTCCAGTTGGGTTTGCTGGACGAAGCGCTCGAAAACCTTACCCGTAGTATGGAATATGCCCGTACCAGACAGAATCCGACATTGCTGTTCTGGGCCTACAATCGTATCGGTGTCGTGCTGGAGCATCTCGAAAAGCACGAAGAAGCCAAAAAATTCATGCTACAGGCGCTGGTTCTGTCTCAGCAACTTGATATCGAAGCCCGGTTTTGTGTCCTGAATAACCTGGCTGATTTCTGTGTCCTGTACGTACGGGAGCTGCTGTCACACAAACAACCACAGTTAGCCGAGCAGGCAACCGGTGTGGCCACCGAAGGCCTGCTGTATGCACAGCAGGCGCTGAAACTCGCGCGCCAATCCCAAAACCCCTATCGCGAAGCCTTGATTCTGGCCAACTATGGCGCGTTACAGGCCTACAGTGGCGACTTCAGTGGCGCCCGGCACAATATTATTTTGTCGGGTAATCTGGCCAGACAACATGGGTTTCAGAGTCTGGGACTGGATGCGGAATTACTGCTGGCGAGAGTCTCCTGGCTGCACGGCGATGTGCAGGGAGCGATAGATATGTATGAAAATATCCTGCCTGCATTGATTGAGCTGGATGAGCGGCTGACCGTTCTGCATACCCATCTGGAAATTTCTCAGGCCTGTCAGCAGATAGGTCTGATGGAAAAAGCCTTCAGTCACTATAAGCGTTACCACCAGATGGAACGTGAACAACGTTCCAGCGTGGCAGCGTCGCGGGCAAAACTGATGACGTCTGTCAGTGAGTTGAGTGATGCCCGACGGGAGCTTGAGCGGACCCGCATGCAGGCGGAATTGGACCGCATTCGCCAGGAGGAAAGCGAGGTTGAAAAGCAGGCCCTCAGACAAGTGATTGAAGAGTTGAACAAAAAAATCCACATTGACGATCTGACCAATATCCACAATCGCCGTTTCATGATGAAAAAACTGCGTGAGGCGATCAAAGGGTCAGAGATGTTTTGTGTGGCTCTGATCGATGTGGATCATTTTAAAAACATCAATGACACATATGGCCACCAGCGTGGTGATGTACTGCTGCATAATCTGGCCCAGCTGATACAAAACGGTTTGCCGCCAGAGGCCATTGTCTCCCGTCATGGTGGTGAAGAGTTTCTGATTCTGTTCATGGAGCAGCAACTGGACAGCTGCCATGAGGTGTGTGAACAGATTCGCCAGCAGGTCATGCTTGATGTCGGCTGTATGCTGGAAGCGGACAAATCGATGACCATTTCCATCGGTTTGAGTCAGCGCCACTCAGACGATGAACTGGAACTAATCATTGAACGGGCAGACAAGGCCTTGTACGAAGCCAAAAATGGTGGCCGGAACTGCGTGGTCGTAGAGGCTTAGTGAGATTAATCGCCAGCCGTATCGGGTGTTTTCAGTGAAGACCCGGTTTTGTCTCCCTTGTAGACTCCGTTTTGGCGTGTGCTGGCCATGCTCGTCAATCCAATCATTCTGACAGATTCCTGATTCCTCAAATAACAGCACTGCCAATGTGATTATTAGTCTAATCTGAATAGTAGTTGGATTGATGATTATCCAGGCGGCCATGCGCGTATTTTTTCTTTTTATTCTGATTCTGGGTTCTCCCTTTCTATGGGCGGACGATGAATTCCAGATCGACCCGATAGTGTTGGCAGACCATGCCATATCGCTGGATGGGCAGTGGCAGTTTTATTGGGGCCGGCTGTTGAGTCCGACACAGGTCACCGATCCTGATATTCAATGGCAAACGGTCACCGTTCCAGGCGTATGGAATGATCTGGTGGATAATGGAAATCCAATGAATCATGGCGTTGCCACCTTTGCCACCCGACTGTATTTTCACCCCAACCTGACTCAAAACCTGACGATCAACTTTGTCCGCGTCAGTGAAGCATTCAAGGGCTACCTGGTTCGGGCCGATGGCACAAAAGTCATCAGTATGTTTGAAGGTGGACGCCTGTCTGAGCAGCCAGAAGGACATGTGGTGGCACCGGATTATCTGTCGTTTGCTCTACCACAAGCAGAAGGTCATTACTGGCTGGTATTGCAGGTATCGAAGTTCATTTACTACAAAGGTGGCATCCGTTCTCCAGTCACCATCGATACCAATCAGCGGCGCGAACGTTTGGCAGTATACCGACCACTGACCCATGGAATTGTCATTGGCGCGCTGGTCTATATGGCATTGAATCATCTACAGATTTTTATTAACCGGCGTCAGTCCACCAGTTCTTTACTGCTGTCTCTGGCGTGTCTGTTTATCGCCCTGCGCAGTCTGGTCGGTTACGGTTATCTTGAAGGGCTGTTTTCGCAACCCAGTAATACGGTTGCGATCTGGCGGTTTCGGCTGGAGTTACTGACAGTGGTTCTTCCGGCCACGATCTGGCTGCATTTCTATCATGTTTTATTCAATGGTGTGCTGTCTCGCTGGGTGTTACAGATTTCCTGGATCGGTTCTATTTTGTTGACTCTGGCAGTGTTGTTGATATCTCCGGATTGGCTGGCTTATGTCATTCTGCCAGCGGAACAGCTGTGGTTGTTGATCAATATGGTGGGGATTACCTACTCGGTGTTACGGGCTATTCAACTGCAGCGGCCTGATGCCAGAGTGGCACTGGTCTCTTTTGGGATAGTGTCTGTGGGGGTGATCAATGATCTGATTTCCACCCGAAATGCCCATTATGATTTATTCATTACCGAATATGCCATGCTGCTGTTTCTGTTGTTGCATGCGCAATTGCTGGCCCGACGTTATGCGGTTGCCATTCAGAACGAAATCAGGCTGATCCACGACAACCGTAAACTGACCCGTGAACGTGAAGCCGCCGAGCGTGAAGCTACTATTGATCACCTGACTGGAGTACTCAATCGTAAAGGTCTTGAGGTTCGGCTGGATCAGGCCTGGAACACCGCCATCCGTGAACAGACCTGTCTGTCGTTACTGATCATCGATGCGGATTATTTCAAGCAGCTGAATGATCGTTATGGTCACCTGAGAGGGGATTACGCGCTGGCTTTCCTGGCGTCGGTCATGCGTGGACTGGTGTTGCGCAGCAATGATTTTTATGGGCGTTGGGGCGGAGAAGAGTTTATGGTCGTGATGCCGGGGGCAGTTGTCTCGGCAGCGGCAGAAGTTGCTGAAACCATTCGTGATGGTGTTGAAAAAGCCGTGCTGAATTTTGAGAATGAACACATACGTTTCACGGTTAGTGTCGGTGTGGCAAATCTGAATCCTCAAACGGGTGACTCCTGGAAAACAATCATTCAGCAGGCTGATGAAGCTCTGTATGAAGCAAAAGCGAGAGGCCGGAATCAGATCTGCGTGTATTCCGGCTCGCCGAACTCCTGTTAGTGGATTGTGGACATTACTCGTTATTGTTTTAATCGTTCAAAACGGTCTTCCGGGTCCATTCACAGGTTTGCCGGATTGGGAGCTTGGGAATCCCCCAGGCACAAGCGGTAAGCATGGTCAGATATTGTTGCCTTTCCCTGCTATTTTTTCTGCCAGTGTATGCAGTTCAGGCAGCAGCCGATAAATCAGCTGCAACTGTTGTAACACCAGTCGGGCTGAGCTTTCATCTTCATCACGCCACTCGTTGAGCCGTTGCTCGAGTTCGCTTTGTCCTATTGTACTCAGATCCATGCTGTGATCTTTGTTGTTGAGCTGCTTGTGCAGTGTTTCCAGGTGTCTGTGGATCAGGTTGTGGCTGTCTATGACCAGCTGATGGGTGGGGGCCTGTATAAGTTTTGTCCGGTGTGCACCCAGTGCTGAGATATAACCCAGTATTGCATGGCTCAGTGTTAAAAAGCGAAAACTTTCCTCGACTGATATACGGTATTTATCCGGTTCAGATAACATGTTGCTGATGGAGACAGACAAATTGGCGTCCTGATTGTGGGCATAACGGCGGGCGATGCGATAGTTCAGATTATCTTTTTTTCCGATTAGATATTGTTCGATAATCTGCGCCAGATAATCCTGGTTGGCTTGCACCGCATCAGCCAGTACTTTGTGTAACCGGCGTGCATGCCAGTCTGGCAGTATTCTGGTGACAGCAACAACCGCCAGTGCACATCCAACCAGAGTGTCTGCCAACCGTGGCAGAACCACAGCATAACCTTCACCGAGTTGGTTAAAGCAGAACAGTACAAGCAAGGTAATAAACCCGGTTGCATATCCGTAGTTATTCAGGCGGAAGGCAAAAAACAGGACTCCTGAGATGACGATGAAGACCAGCTGACTTTCATGGGAAGGAAACACTGTCAGTAAAAATGCACCAATCAACAGGCCGGCAATGGTGCCAATGACCCGATTGACCAGTTTTTTCCGGGTGGCACTGTAGTTGGGCTGGCAGACAAACAGAGTGGTCAACATAATCCAGTACCCTCGTTCCAGTCCCAAGGCCTGTATGATGCCGTAACCAACCGTCAGCGCGATCGATAAGCGGATTGCATGACGAAATATCCGAGAATCCTTATTCAAATGACTGCTGATCCGCCGCCACATGGTACGAATGGTGTGCGGGTCAGTGTCGTTAAGAGCCCCCTCGTCGGTTTGTCGGGCATCTGGATTGTTCAGGTTTTCGATCTGACTGCTGATCATGGCAACATTGTCGAACAGATACGTCAGCTGGGTAATCAGATTTTTTGGGCCGGGATTCTGCTGGCCTTTCAGGTAGCTCATGGCACTGATCAGTTCTTCCAGTGCCTGGACGGCTTTACTGCTGTGTTCGTATGGTCGACCCATCTTGATGGCATGAGCAATATCACGATAGCATTGTGCGTGGGTCTGTAACAGATATTGAAAACGGAACAGAATATCTGAACGCTCAAAGGCTCGGGCCAGATCCTGATACCGATAGTGAGTGGAACTGACTCTTTCGTGGATGTCCTGGGCAATAAAATAAATATTTAAAAAACGATCACTCGGGCCGCCGATACGACCTCGCCTTGAGCGGGAGAGAAAGGTTGCCTTACAGTTATTCAGTGACTGCACCGTACTGACATTAAGCCTGGCTTCCTTGATCCGTAAAGGCTGAGGAATCAGGTTATCGACCGGATGAAATAGTTCAGCTTTGACATCAATGTAATCCGCCAGGTCTAAAAATACGCTGGCAAGACTTTGCTGTACCGGTTGCATCGGCCAGATAGCCTGCCAGGTCATCGATACCAGGTAGTACCAGGCAGCACCAGAAAGCAGCATGACGGGTTGAAACCACAGGTTAGTGCTTTGGTGAGCACCGATCATTGTGTAGATGGCCAGCAACAGAGATCCGAATGCGATGCTGCTGTATTTTGGACCCAGCGACCCTAAAATAATAAAGCCAAAGGTTGAGCTGAAAAGTCCGATGGCAAACAGTATCGGATAATCAAACAGCAACTCGACTGAGAACGCCGCCAGCGCAAAACAGCATAAAGTCAGTACGAGAGCTTTAATCCTTCCACTGAAGCTATCATCACTTTCTGCCAGTGCTGCTGCAATAATACCCAGGATCAAAGGGATGATCAGGTCAATGCGCTGCCAGTACCAGGCAGGTATCACCACTCCCAGTAAGGTCACCAGAATCAAGAAACTGTAATTGATCGTTTTGTTTGCCCAATACAGGCGTAATGTTTGCAGCCACTGCACGTTCGTTTGAAACCTCTGGATGGTCATCACCATGGAGTAAGTGTATCAAATGGACGGCGTTTGTTTATGATCCGTACCAGCTGAAGTGAACTCTCTACGATGTATTTCTCAACATGGCAGGATACTCGTGGGGTGACCGGGCAATGGGCCAGGAGCGTTTATTTTTATGCACTGATTTGGGTCTTTTCTCTCCGATATTGCCGGCGGATTAGATATCGGTCAAAAGCAGAGAGGTTTCTGTCAGTTTCAGCTCATATTGACTGAAAAATGTTGATACAATCACATTTTCATGGTGATCACAGTCACTAATTTTCCGTCGATGTCATTTATTCTTAGTAAACATGTATTGCTTTTCTGGATTTTGTCGTTGTTGTCATCACGATTATGGGCGGCGATGGAGTTTCAGGTTAGTCAGCAACTTCTGGATCATCATCCTGTTGTTTTAAATGGGACATGGTTATTTCATTGGAATGCATTATTGCCTCCGGACTCTGTTGCGGACCCGGCCATACAATGGCAAACCGTCACGGTGCCGGGAATCTGGAATGATGTGGTGTCCGATAAGGATCCAATGAATCATGGTGTTGCCACGTATGCCACTCAGTTAAATTTTGAAGGTGCACTGACTGAACCTGTGGTGGTGAGGTTGATTCGCATCAGTGAAGCCTTTCATTTTTACCTCGTCAGTGAAGATGGTCAAAACATCATAGATTTGTTTGAAGGTGGAGAGGTGTCGGCTGATCCGCGCCATAATGTTATCGCGCCGGACTATCTGTCATTCGCACTTCCGCCTGTCCAGGGGCGTTACTGGCTGGTATTACAGGTTTCCAAGTTTAATTTTTACAAAGGTGGTCTTCGTACCGCTGTTACCATCGATCTGCGCCAGCGCTATAACCGCAATCGTATACTGGTGGTTTTACTGCATGGTATTGCCATTGGCGCGCTGCTTTACATGGCACTTAATCACCTGCAGATTTATCTAAACCGGCGCCAGAACACCAGTTCGCTGTTAATAGCCGTAGCCTGCCTGTTTGTTGCGTTCAGGTGCTTTGTTGGTTTCGGGTATTTGGAGCAGATGTTTCCCTGGGTCCGTAATGCCATAGCCATCTGGCGATTTCGACTGGAACTTACCACGATTGCAATACCCGCTTCCATCTGGTTGCACTTTTACCTTTATCTGTTCCGACAGGTGTATCCGCAGCGTTTACTGCGATATTCCTGGATGGGATCGATTGTCCTGACATTGAGTATTTTTCTGACTCCAGCGGACTGGCTGGCATATCTGATATTACCGGCTGAGGAGGTGTGGCTGGTATTGAATATGCTGGTGATTCTGTACGTGTTGGTCAGAGCCACGACCCAACGGCTTACCGGTGCCCGTTTGTCACTGGCTATTTTTTTTCTGCTGGTTGTCGGTGCGGTCAATGACCTGCTATTAAGTCTGGCCCCCGGTTACGGGTTTTATGTCATGGAATATATATTACTCGTGTATGCCGTGCTGTTGTTTCTGTTGGTCCATTCGCAACTGCTGGCCAGGCAATTTGCCAATTCTGTGAGTAATGAAATTCGTTTGCTGGATGACAACCGGAAGCTGGTTCGACAGCGTGAACAGGCAGAACTGGCGGCTATTATTGATCATCTGACCGGGGTGTTAAACCGTAAGGGGCTGGAGCAACGGCTTGAGCGGGCCTGGAATCGTTGTATCGATGATCACGAAGTTATTTCAGTTTTACTCATTGATGCCGATCACTTTAAAAAGCTGAATGACCAATATGGTCATTTAATTGGAGATCAGGCATTAATGCATCTGGCGAAGGTGATTTCGATGACCAAACTGCGTATCCATGACTTTATTGGGCGCTGGGGGGGTGAAGAGTTCATGGTAGTGGTGCCGGGAGCGGATATTCATATTGCCGCCGGCATCGCAGAAACCATTCGCGCTTCGATAGAGCACAGTGAATTCGGCGAAAGTGATCTCGATATTCGTTTGACGGTCAGCATTGGCGTGGCCGGTACCCGTCCCGGGATGCATAAAACTTCACTGAAGCAGTTGATTCAGTTGGCAGATGAAGCGCTGTATGCCGCCAAATCCGGTGGGCGAAACCGCGTTGAAGCTTATTTACCAACCACAACAGAACCTCCATTGGAGTCGTTTGAACAGAGTTCATAGCTTTTCTGAAACAGACATAAGTTATGTTAAATACTTGCAACAGAGATAACCCCTTTTGTGTCTGGGAAAATCAGAATAAGTGTTTATCATGATATCTGTGTGTGTTTTGTTCCGTCGAACTAACGGCATAACAGTTACTTCGATTGGCACTTTATTGGTGCAGAAACAGAACGTGGAACGTAAAGCCCAATGGGTATTGATCAACCGGCACTGGCTTGTGTCGAGGGGTTGCTTTAATTAACTCTGGAGTTGAAGTTAGAGATGAAGTTGCAGTTAACTGTGGTTCAACGGGTTGTTATTTCTTTTTTATTGGTGGGTTTTTTATTACTTGGAATTGGTTTTACCGCGATTGTCTCGCAAAAAAAGGCATTGCGTACGGTAGAATTTTATAACACGGAGTTGACGCCCAATATCATTAACCATGCTGAACTGAGCGTGGCTGTACTGTCTGCCAACAAAGCCCTCACGCAGTTTTCCAAAAGTAATGAAGATACCCGGCTGGATAGTTATCGTGGTGAATTCACGGAAGCTATGGATCGTTATCAGCGGGTCATCCGTCAGGTGAATGTTGATAATGATGGACTCACAAAAGCCAATAATCTGGTTCAGCAGTTTCAGCAGGCCGCCAATGATTTTATGCTGCAGCATCGCCAGACTCTGAAGCTGATCAGTGAAGAAACAGCCCGGCTGGAGAAGTTCAACAGCGAAGTTTTTTTCATGGCAGGTGATATCAAGGAACTGATAGAAGCAGCGCAAGACAACAACGAAGATCTGTGGAATCTTGGCTCGGCTGAAAAGACCGCACTTGGGGTATCCAGTGCCATCTCTGCTATTCGCAATCTCAACAGCGCAGCCGATTATGGAGAAAAGATCGCTTTTGCCGATTCCATGCTCAGTGATTATAAATCCAAGGTGGATCAGCTGGGTAAGGTTGATCAGCAAAATAACGGCATATTGACGCATTATTATGACGTGCTACGTGCCGAAGTGCAGTCAGATGACGGGCTGATCAAATTACATGGCCGGATACTGACACAGCAGACCGGTCAGGAACAGGCACTGGAACAGATTACGGATAACGTTTCTCAGGTGCAGACTCTGTTGGAAGGTGAGTTTGATGCATTACAGGTTTCCTCCAATCGTGAAGCCAGTCGTGCCATTGACCGGACCAGGCAATCGATCATGGTGCTGGAGGTGCTGTTGGCACTGGCGTTGTTCATTGCCGTTGTGGTGACCTTCAATGTGGCCTCAAGTATTCGTAAACCCCTTAATGGACTGCAGGATTTTCTGAATAAAGTCTCTAAAGGTGATCTGACTGGCCTGATTCGTAATCATCGTAACGATGAGTTTGGCCAGATAGCCCGTTCTGTTGATGTGCTGGTGGAGTGGCTGCGCGAAATGATTTCCGGTATCCATAAAGATTCCAGTCAATTACTGGAGATTGCCGAACGCTCCGACAGCAGTTCGAAGACTGTCAGTGAAACCGCCACGGAGCAGAAACATCGCACAGAAAGTGTGACCACGGCGGTTTCGACCATGCAGTCTGAAAGTCATGAAATGGTCGATAATGCCAGCCGTTCATCACAGGAGGTAAACCGTCTCAATGATTCCGCCAGGGACAATCGTCGGAACATGGAGAAAAACATTGCCCTGATCAGTGAACTCGGTCAGAACCAGAGCTCCGCGACTCAAGTGGTGGCTGATCTGCAGAAGGCGACGGAGACTATTTCCAGCATCTTGTCGGTGATTGAGGGAATCTCAGAACAAACCAATCTGCTGGCTTTGAATGCGGCTATTGAAGCCGCTCGTGCGGGGGATCAGGGGCGAGGATTTGCGGTGGTGGCGGATGAAGTCCGTAACCTGGCACGCAAGACCCAGGATTCTACTGAAGAAATCCATCGAATGATTACCAGTCTGATCGAACAGGCGGGTAAAACCTCAGAGCTGATGCAGGTAAATGAATCCCTCGCTCAACAATGTGTACAGCAATCCACCTCGACCGGCCATGCGCTGGAAGAGATGCTCAACGGATTGGCGCAAATCAGTGCCATGAGTGGTGCCATCGTCAATGCTGCCGAGAAACAGAATGTGGCGGCGTATGATGTTATGGAAAATATCCGCGCAATCGCCAGAATGGCCCAAAATGCAGTCGACCAGTCGCAAGTGTCGGTTCAGGATAATATCGAGCTGAAACAGTTTGCTGATCATCTGTACAGTCTGATCAAGCAGTTCAAGGTGTAATCGGCTGGTAAGGAAGATAACCACCGGAGGTGTAACCCTGAACCGTCAAACATGGTCAGGGTACGATAGACCCGGCAGCTCACAGATGACTGATGATCAGCCCGGTGCCCACGAGCACCGCAAATAACAGCAGATACTTTGCGGTCTCCGCCAACTGCTGATTCAGTGCCTGACCACTACGTTCCGGCAATTTTTTGATCAGCTTCATCAACCAGGGAATACTCAGAAACGGCAGTGCCGGGCCCACGTCTTTGGCCGTGTGCACAAATAACCAGGTTTGAATCAGCAATGGTGTGATGACCAGTATCTGATACAGGCGCCGACTGTTTTCCAGCCCCAGTCTCACCGCCAGAGTACGCTTGCCGGCCTGCTGATCGGTGGGAATATCCCGGATATTGTTGACCAGCATGATGGCGGCACTTAACAGCCCCATCTGTATGGCCACCCAGATTCCTGTGGCAGTGACAGTTTGAAGGTGCAGGTACTGGGTACCGAGCACTGCGGCAATACCAAAAAAGATAAATACCGTGACTTCGCCGAGCCCCAGTGATGCCAGAGGGAAAGGACCGCCACTGTACCAGAACACGCAGATCACCGAAGTGATGGCGATGGTCAGAATGGGCCAACCTCCGGTCCAGATCAGATACAGGCCGATCAACACCGCCAGCACCACCGTGATGATGGCTGACCACAACATCATAGCCGGAGTTACGTGACCTGATTGTATAGCCCTTACGGGGCCCTGACGCTGATCGGTATCCACACCGGAGCGGTAGTCGAAATAGTCGTTGGCGAAGTTCACTGATATTTGCAGCAGTAGTGCGCACAGCATGGTTAACGCCGCAGTCAGCAGGCGAAAATCAGGTCCGAGACAGAGCAGGTTGGCCACCAGAATAGGACTGATGGACGCAGGCAGAGTTTTAGGCCGGATGGCGATAATCCAGGGATTGCTAGCAATAGACATATTAAAATTTGATTAATCAGAGGTTGAAACGTTTTCTCAGGAATTTGGCAATACCGTCTTCGTCATGATGGCCGATGACTTCAGTGGCCATTGCCTTGATATTGTCTTCTGCATTGGCGGGAGCGTAGGCTTCATCAGCGACTTCAAACATGCTGACATCATTTTCACCGTCGCCAAAGCAGATAACGCGTTCAAAACCATGTTCCTGTTTAAGCAGTTGAATGGCACCGCCTTTGCTGGCATTACAATGATGAACATCCATCCAGAAATGTCCTGGAGTATACATATCTTCACCATAGTAAGCGGTCAGATGGGCCATGTTTTTCAGTCGGCTGATGACCTTGCCCGTCAACTCGCCCTGGCCGGACGTGCTGATGTTGGTGATACCATCTTCGGGTAATGCTTCCATGGGAAAAACATGACGACTGGTACGGTCTTTCAGCTCTGCATAAAAGGCATGATCGAAAGAGGATTGTAGTTCACCGTGGTATACCGCTTGTTGATGCTGGTCATCGATGGTCATCACAAACGGGGTCAATGATGACTCGGCAAAGGCTTCCAAAACCTCGGTGACTTCCACGCGTGTCAGGCAGTTTTTGTGACTGAAAGACTGAGTTTGTGGATTCCAGATGACCACCCCGTTTTTGTAGATCTGGGGTAATGGAAAGCGGTGACCGGCAAAGCAGGGCACCGCAGCATGCAGGGTTCTGCCAGTGGCAACGGTGTAAGCGATATTTCGCTCTCCCAGCAGCGCCAGTGTCTCCAGCGTAAAAGCAGATATCTGCTGTTGTCCGTTTAGCAGTGTTCCATCCAGGTCAAAAACAATCAGTTCCAAAATACGACTCCCGAAAATACATGAGTGATAAGTGTACGTGATAGATGGGGGCAGGCACTAATGATTAGTCGTTTACCGGATGTTGTTTTGTGGTTTCAGCGGATCATGAGTGATTCCGAACCAGCGACAGGTGCCGTACTTTTGCACCATATCAGGCCAGTCGGTGGTCAATTTGCATTGATGCAGGTGACGACTCTGCCTCCAGCAGGTTGTTGATTTTTGTGTCTGGGGCAGTGAGTACGGCGCTAACAATCAATAACCCGCTGGCCGGAGGCAAAAAACGATAACGGTTTCAAGCTGTTCTGTCTCAGGTATCAACGGCAAGTGTAAGGTACCGCTTTCCAGTGGGCGCCAGCGGAGCCAAACGTCAGTGCCTGCGGCTTCAGGGATATTTTGAATAGGCCAGGCCAATACCCATACCGTTCACTTGAGCTTTGATGTTGTCGTTGAACATGTGGCTGTATCGCTGGATCAACGACTATTGGCAAATAGATGTTGTCGCAGCCAGGGCCCATATTTGTAGAGTAGGCGGTTTGTGTGAGTTGGAGCTTTGTTCAGAGCAACAAAATGGATGATAAAAATAATCGGGTGTTGATCGGATTCACAGTTGGATCCGTTGCGAAATACAGCTCAATCCTTCCATGAAGTATCTGTCGACCACAGCCTGCCATCTTGTACCTGGTTTATGGTGACGTATTAGGTCGATCCAGCATAAACGATTTCTGTTTGAAAATACCAAAAGTGCCAGTGTGTTTCCTGTGTCCGAGTGGCCGCTATCCGGCTTCTCCTGTTTTTTGTGAACTGTTTTTGCTGGAGGATTCAAAAATGGCTTCATTAGAGCATGGATTGTTTTCTGAAATTATAAGAAAAATCAGAAATATATGTTCGAATATTTTTAATTGGTTCGAGTACCTAAAAGCTGTTGAAATAAGTGTGAGGCGGTATTCATTGTTAAATATTTTTAGATGTCTCTGGTCGCTTCTCTAATCTATCTTTGCTGTGCTGTTTCAGCTTTTTATTAAATATTTTTTGTAAGAGGACAAAAATGCCTAGTTTGAGACATATTGCAATTGCTGTTTCCGATCCCTGGAAATCCGCTGAATTTTATGAAAAAGCATTTGGAATGAGGCGGGTAACGGAGGCGCGTGCATCAATTGGAGATGCAGTTTTTTTAACGGATGGCGTTATGAATCTGTCATTATGCCGTTATAACGCAGACGAACCCGCCGGCAAGGTTGGGAAAGACTATGTAGGTTTGCACCATATCGGTTTCTGGGTTGAGGATATCGATAAAACCCAGGCTGATATCGAAGCAGCCGGCGGTACTTTCTGGATGGGTGAGGTGCCCGAGGACCGTGCCCGAAATGTTTTTTATGAAGTGAAATACCATGATATCGATGGTGTTGTCGTGGATATCACTCACACTGGATGGCAGGGTGCGAAAGCCCCGGAAGACGAATGAAACCACAACGGTTACCCTGTAGGGTGGTGTTGGGAGATCTCGATTATGTGGCTGACTCCGGTTTGATCCGACGGAATTTTTCTGAGCCCTGGTCCGTCTGGGAAACACTGACACATGAAGCATTTTCGACAGCTGTTAGCGATGGTTATCGTTATATCAGTCTATATGCCCGTGGTAAGGGGATGACTGAAACGGAAGTGCTATTGCGACTGATGACAATTGCCAATGAATACCCTGACATTTCTGTTCTGCTGCATCATTTTGATCACCAGGCGGTGGTCCCGGCATTACAGACAGGGCGTGGTCGGGTATTGTTGAGCTATGTCTCCGGTGAATCGTGGATGCGGTCGGATATCGCTGCACTGCTGACACAATATCAACCTCAACTGGTAGTCCAGCCAATTAATGACGCTGGTATTCCCGCGACTGCGGAAGAGCGTCTTGAAATCGTCGAGGATTTATATCAGATGTTTGAGCCGGCCGGTCTGCTTCGGGAGAATGTCTTTGTGGATGCTCTCAGCCCGTCACTGGGAGTCTTACCGTTTCCCTTACAGGTTAGTGTCGACACTGTCACCCTGGCCACAGCTCATGGTTTTTCCTCGATTGCCTGGCCAGCCAACGCCGGTCTTGGTCACGGTGATCAGGCAGAAACTGTGGCCGCCGTATTTGCTTCTGCTCTGGTTCAGGCAGGCTTGTCCATGGCGGTGGTGTCGTCGAAACAAACATTGTTGCTGAATTCTATTGATATCAGTAACCGCATTATCGGCAGTTCTGCTGACGAAATATAAATGGTAACCCGGTAACGTTGTTTGCTCTATCCGGTTCCGGTTGATTTCTGTTGCTGGAAAATCGGTCAGAAAAAAGTTACCCACACGTTCACCATATCGGTTTTATTCGTTTCAGTGCCGATTATGTCTTTCTTGATTACAGGTTATGTCTATGAGTATTAAATTAAATATTGTCTTGCAGCCTCCGTTAGACGCATTGTTTCCTCATGTAGAGGATACCTTTGAAACCCAGGATGGAAATCTTGTTGCCACACTTACTGCACTTTGTGCGGATTCTGAAGCGGCACAAAAACAGGTTTTACACGGAGAAGAGCTCAGTCCCTATATTCATGTGTTCATCAATGGTCGTCAGGTGACAGCACGAATGCTGGCTGATGTCTCTTTGCAAGAGGGTGATGAACTGTGTCTGCTGACCGCTATCCGGGGAGGCTGAACGCGATGTCACTTGAGGATCATCGGTGTCCGGTGATTGACATCGACATTAGTCAGCAGATTATCGCTCATTGTCAGTCGGTCTGGCCGAATCAGGCCTGTGGTCTGGTCTTGTTTGATGACAGCAATCAGGCGTGTGCCGTTGAAACTGTTTGTAACCGGGGTGCATGGCCTTATGGTTTTCAAATTCCGCCAGAATCACAAATGTCCGCTTTTCAAAGGGCGCGGCAGGCTGGCTGGAGAATTAACGGTGTCTATCATTGTCATACTGTTTCAGAGGCCATTCCCACCGGCCGCGATCTGAAACGCCCGGTACCCACTGGTTTCGTTTACATTATCGTGTCGTTGTTGAATCCGGATATACCAGTATTGCGGGCCTGGTTGTTTGAAAACGATGAACCGGTGGAAGTCGCGAACTTCTGCTATTCACACGGCAATTAAATAGATTGTCCTGATCTATCGAATTGTTATTCCATAAAATCTGGCAGGGATGAGCGAACCTCTTGATCTCATGAGGCTCGCATTAGCAGAGTGTTGGTTTGCAACGTAAGCAAAAAATCAACGACCTGTTAGTGTTTAGCCAATGGTGATGCATCCCTGCATTACATATTAACCTGACATCATTAATTGCCAGATTAATAAACTAAGGTAAATATAAATTATGAGTATAGTTACTTCTGAACAGCTGGTGGCACGTTTGCAGCAGCAGATTGCACAGCTGGAGCCGGAGGAATTTGCCACACCGGAATGGCGGAAAAAAGCAGTATTGTTTGATATTCGCGATGTTCAGGATGCTGCAGATGGCGTAATACCCGGAGCCAATCTGGTCACCCAGCGTTTTATTGAGTTGGATATTGGCAGGTATCAGCTGGAGCAGGATCAGCCCATTGTCATCTGCTGCTATGGTGGGCGCATGTCTCTGCTCGCTGCACGATCGTTGACAGAGCTGGGATATCGGAATGTTTATTCCCTGCGCGGCGGTTTTAGCGCCTGGAAAGATGCTGGTTTTCCGGTCGTTAAACCGGTTACCCTGGATGCCGCTGAGCGCAAGCGTTACAGCCGTCACTTGTCGTTACCTCAGGTTGGAGAGCAGGGACAATTGAAGCTGAAGGCCGCGAGGGTTGCCATTGTCGGTGCGGGAGGGCTGGGTTCGCCGATTGCGTTGTATCTGGCGGCGGCCGGGGTGGGTTATCTGCGTCTGATCGATCCGGATGTCGTGGAGGACAGTAATCTGCAGCGTCAGGTCATCCATAGTACTGCCACCGTTGGATTGCCAAAGGTGGAGTCCGCCCGGCAGCGTATGTTGGAGCTGAATCCCTTTATCGAGGTTGATGCCAGATGTGAGCGATTGAATGTTGAAAATGCTGCCGACCTGCTCGCAGGTGTGGATATTGTTATCGATGGATCAGATAACTTTGATACTCGCTACAGTGTAAATTCTGCCATTATCACCAATCGTCAGATTCTGGTCTCCGCGAGCATTTTTCAGTTTAGTGGCCACATTTCCGTATTTGCTCCTCATCTCGACCAACCTTGTTATTCCTGTCTGTACCCGGTCAGAACTCCGAATGAACTGGCTCCCAGTTGTTCAGCAGCTGGGGTGATCGGTGCTTTGGCCGGAGTCGTGGGCTTAATGCAGGCCATGGAAACAATCAAACTGATTCTTGAAACAGGACAACCCCTGTACGGCAAAATGATGATTTACGATGGTTTACGTGGTACCACGAGGTTGTTGTCATTTGAACGTAATGACCATTGTCCGGATTGTGGCCGGGAACGGCGGTCAGTTGAAGAACTGAGTGCTCAGTCGAGTCATACAGCGTGTGGTATGGAGGGTTTGTGATGGCGGTTTATCTTGTAGCGGTTGTACATATTACTGATCCCGAAGCGTTTGAACGTGCGAGGAACGCGGCATCTTCCGCAACTGGCGAATATGGTGCCCGTTTTCTGGCCCGAGGCAGTCGCGATGTAGTGACACGGCAGTTGGAAATTATCGAGGGCGAACTCAATCCGGATCATGTGACGGTCATTGAATATCCCAGTATGGAACATGTGCGAGCATGGCTGGCCTCGGATGAATATAAAATGACCCGGGCACAACGGCAGGGCGCAGCGGAGTTCAGTCTTTTTTTGTTACCCGGTGCGTAGATTTACGGAATATATCAGGTTATTGTCAGTCTCGAATGTGACCGCATGATAAGGTCATATTGATGATGATTGGCCCAATACGTATTTAGTGTGGGTGAATAGCAATCGGAGGATTATTCAGTACCTCCGGAACTTTGACTGATAAGTTGAGACTGACTGGAGATCCGATGAATTTTCACAATTTTCTGACCCGTACTATGCAATGTATGGGAGTGCTAATGTTGAGTTGTATTGCTTTTTATAGCGTTGCTGATCGACTTGATTCCAGAATTCGAGAGCAGTTTCCGAAACATTCTGATGATAAAAAGGTCGTTGGATATTTTACCGAGTGGGGCATTTATGGCCGTAATTATCATGTTAAAAATATCCATGACAGTGGTTCCGCTGAACAACTGACTCATATTATTTATGCCTTTGGTAATGTTCAGGATGGACAGTGTCAGATTGGTGACAGTTATGCTGATTTTGAAAAAAAGTATGATGCTGAAGGCAGTGTGGATGGTGTCGCTGACAGTGATGAAGAAGGGGCTTTACGTGGTAACTTCGGTCAATTGCGACGGCTGAAGCAAATGTATCCACATCTGCGGATTCTGTGGTCGTTTGGTGGCTGGAGCTGGTCATCAGGTTTCTCTGAAGCGGTACAGAATCCGCAGACCTTTGCTGATTCCTGTTACCAGCTGGTGAACGATCCACGCTGGGCGGATGTTTTTGACGGTATCGATATTGACTGGGAATATCCAAATGACTGCGGCCTGAGCTGTGACACCAGCGGTTTCGACGGATACCGACAGTTACTGCAGGCCCTGCGGCAACGCTTTGGTGATCAGCTGGTGACTGCTGCCATTTCTGCCAATGAGTCCAAGTTGAATGTGGCTGACTATGCAGGTGCTGCCGAATATGTGGACTTCTACATGCTGATGTCATATGACTTTTTCGGTGCCTGGGACAGTACCGGACCCACCGCTCCACATTCGCCTCTATACGCGTATCCAGGCATTCCCGTTGGCTCATTTACGACTGACTATGCGGTTCAGGTCCTGAAGGACAAACAGATTCCTTCCGAAAAAATACTGCTGGGACTCGGGTTCTATGGTCGAGGCTGGACAGGCGTAAGCGAGTCCTGGCCAGGTGGTGGTGCAACAGCGCCGGCAGAAGGTGTTTATGAGGCTGGGGTCAACGATTACAAGGTATTGAAAGATATTTGTCCGGCAACCGGTGTGATTGGTGGAACCGCCTATGCTTACTGTGATGGTGATTGGTGGGGTTATGACACGCCTTATACGGTGTACAAAAAAATGCGCTATGCACGTCGTCAGGATCTCGGAGGCGCTTTTTTCTGGGAAATGAGTGGTGACACCGTTGATGGTGAACTGCTACACGCGATCAGCAGTGGGCTGGGCAGATACAGTTATCATCGCTGATGAAGTAAATGAATAGCAGACATGACTCCAGGCTGGCCTTTGGGTAGTATTCGGCCTTCTTTTTGGGCTCTGGAGATGTGGTAATGCAGGTACATCTGGCCGCGCGGCTGGCGAAAATCGCGCCGTTTCATGTCATGGCGCTATTGGCACGAGCGCGGGAGTTACAGGACCAGGGACGGGATATCGTTCATCTGGAAGTGGGGGAACCGGATTTCCCCACACCGCAGGCCATCATTGATGCGGCTCAGTCAGCCGTCGCCACTGGAGAGACCCGCTATACAGCGGCTCTGGGAATTCCCCGGCTCCGGCAGAAAATCGCTGATTTCTATCAGCAAAAATACCAGCTGCAGATTCCCGCTTCCCGTATCGCCGTCACTCCAGGCGCATCCGGAGCCCTGCAGCTGGCCTTCGCCGCCACTCTGAACAGTGGTGATGAGTTGATTCTGATCGAACCGGGCTATCCCTGTAACCGGCATTTTGCTGAGTTGTTTGGGATCCAGCCGGTGATTGTTAACACCGATCGTCACAATGGCTATCTGCCAACCCTTGAAGAACTGGAAACCGCGCGTACCTCCCGTACCCGGGGATTATTGCTGGCGTCACCCGGTAACCCTACCGGTACGGTCATTCCCAGAGCGCTGTTGCTGGAGATTATTGCATTCTGCCAGCGCCACGACATTCAGCTGTTTATGGATGAAATCTATCAGGGACTGGTATTCGACTGCGAGCAGACCGATACCGTTCTTCAATACGATCAGCGTGCCTGGGTCATTCAGAGCTTTTCCAAATACTTTCAGATGACTGGCTGGCGTCTGGGCTGGCTGGTCATGCCGGAGGGCTATGAGGATGCGGTGAATCGCATTGCCCAGAATATTTTCCTGTGCCCGCCAAGTATGTCCCAGTACGGGGCTGTCAGAGCCTTTGAGCCGGATGTCATTGAACTGCTGGAGCAACGCCGAAGCGAACTGCGGCAGCGCCGGGATATCCTCAAGCAGGGGCTGGAGCGACTGGGTTTTGTGATTGATGCCGCTCCGGACGGGGCGTTTTATCTGTATTGCGATGCATCTGCGTTTACCCGTGATGCCATGACATTTTGCTGGCAGTTGCTGGAACAGGCCGGGATTGCTGCTACCCCGGGCCAAGACTTTGGTGGAGCCCATCCCGATACCAGCATTCGTTTCGCCTATACTCAGCCGATAGCCGTGTTGCAGGAGGCGCTTGTGCGTCTGGAGAGTTTTATCGGTGCAGTTTGAACGGGCATTGGTCGAAGGCAGGCTCGTCCGCCGTTATCAGCGTTTCTTTATGGATGCCGAATTGCCGGATGGCCGTATTGTGACGGCTCATTGCCCCAATACCGGTTCCATGAAAAACCTGCTGCAGGCAGGCAGTCCGGTATGGCTGATGCCGAACGATGATCCAAAACGCAAGCTGCGGTATACCTGGGAGTTGCTTGAATTGCATGGTGAGATGATTGCCGTGAATACCCAGCGGGCCAATGCACTGGTGGCGGAGGCGCTCCAACAGCACTGGATTGCTGAGTTGGCGGATTATCATTCGCTGCGTTCTGAGGTGCGGTACGGACAGGAAAACTCCCGTATTGATTTCCTGTTGCAGCAACCGGGTTTGCCCGATTGTTATGTGGAAGTGAAAAATGTCACCTTAAAGGAAACTGACGGCAGCGGTTATTTTCCCGACGCGGTGACCAGTCGCGGTCAAAAACATTTGCGTGAACTGACACTTCTGGCACAGCAGGGATATGGTGCAGTACTGCTGTTTCATGTAGCACATAGCGGCATTATGACCGTGCGTGCTGCCGCTCATATCGATCCACAATATGCTGCGGCGCTGATCAGTGCCCGGCAGGCCGGGGTCAGAGTACTTTGTTATGGCAGCCGGGTATCTGTTTCCGGCATTTATTGTGATGTTGTACGGAGCTTTGAAGAGGACTGATGCGACTACCGCCATTTGTTTTTGCCATGCTGGCCAATTTGTTTTGGGCTGGCAATGCGATTGCCGGAAAGATGGCTGCGGGGCAGATTCCTCCGCTGACATTGAATTTTTGGCGCTGGTGTCTCGCTGCACTGATTCTTGCGCCGATTGCTGCGCCTCAGTCCTGGCGGCATCGAGTCTGGTTCTGGCAACATAAATGGCTGGTATTGGCCTTGTCCATTCTGAGTGTGACGCTCTATAACACGATTCAGTATCTGGCGCTGAAGTATACCAGCCCCGGTAATGTGGGCATTGTGACCGCTATGATTCCGGTTATTATTCTGATCATGAATATTCTGCTGTTTGGCCATCGGCCCAGTCGCTATCAGGTGTCAGGTATTGCATTGGCGCTGGCTGGAGTGGTGTATGTCCTCACGGGTGGAGATTTTACGGAGCTGAAGATCAATCGTGGCGATGCCGTTATGTTGTTGTCAGTATTATCATTTGCGACCTATTCTGTTTTGTTGCAGAAAGTTCCCAGGGAAATGGAAACCGGCGCGGTGCTGTTTGTGCTGATGCTGGTGGGCATTGTCTGTATGTTTCCTGCATATGCGTTTGAAGTAAACCAGGGTGGCCACTGGGACATGGGACAGGCAAGTAACTGGTACCTGCTGTTATATGTGGCAACATTGCCGTCCATCGGCTCTTATTACTGCTGGAATATTGCCATAAAACATGGAGGTTCGATGTTGACTGGCCTGAGTATTAATTTGTTGCCGGTGTTCGCGCTGGTACTGGCTTGGATGTTATTGGGTGATGCTGTTGAGTGGGTGCAATTAGTGGCAGTAGCATTGATTTTTTCCGGTATTTATGTGGCAACCAGGCGCAAGGATGTGTGAGGACTTATGATTAGATTTTCGTTGCTGACCGTATTGTTATTTCTGGTGTCCTGCCAGAAATACGATGATATTTTTCTGCCTCCTTTGATTGACCCCGTTGTGCGTTTGCATACCCCGCTACCTGACTTCGGTGCAATTCCGGATGTCGCGCTGAAAAAGCAGACGTTCTTCGAGTTTATGGCCCCTATTGTCGAGCAGGAAAACCTGCATATTTTGAAACTGCGGACAGCATTGTTACAGCTGCAGAAGAAGATGATGCAGCCCAACAGTCGGTTAAGTCGTTATCAGCAGTTATGGTTGAATAACATTGCCCGCAAATATGAAAGCAAGTTCTGTCAGGTCCTTGATCCAGCGTGTTTGGATGATCTGTTATTGCGGGTTGATAAAATTCCTGCGTCATTGGTGCTGGCACAGGCGGCTAATGAATCGGCCTGGGGTACATCCCGTTTTGCTCGCCGTGGTAATAACTTTTTCGGTCAATGGTGTTTTGTTCGTGGCTGTGGGATGGTACCCAGTCAGAGAGACGAAGGCTTTGTCCACGAGGTGAAAGTATTTAAGAGTGTTGATTATTCTGTGCGTGCCTATCTGTTAAATCTGAATACCAATCCCGCATATAAGAAATTGCGTAAGATTCGTCGGCAGCTGCGTGAGAATTCCAATATTCCTGACGGCACTAGCCTGGCAGTAGGACTTTCCAATTATTCCCAGCGCGGACAGGCTTATGTGCAGGAGATTATTCATATGATTGAGTATAACAATCTTAAAGATTACGAGATTGCTATCTGATAAACGTGATTACTGTTTTTTGTATTCATCAATGTCCTGGATGACACCAAAAATAATATCGCCCTCGCTGGATGATTTTATCCGGCCTGTCAGACGCATCCAGCGTGGATTTTTAAAGCCGTTATAAATCGCCTCAATATCAAATGGCGTTCGTAGTAGCACCGTCACCTCCACCGAAGCCTGAATTTCCGATTGTGATTCCGGCGAAAACAACTCCAGCATTTCTTTCAGGCTGGCCTGTTGTCGAAATGGAATACCAAGAATACGACAGACTTCGGCAGTAAAACGTATTTGTCTGGTACCAACGATATAGGACCAGCCGCCGATGTTGGCCAGTCTGCCTGCCTGTTCCAGAACTTGTTTCGAATGTTCAAGTTCCTCCAGAATTTGACGGTTCTGGGTGATATCCCGATAGATCAGCCAGCTGCCGATAATCTCTCCGTGTTCATTATATTGAGCGGAGGCTCTTAAACTGATCGGAATGATATGGCCATCTTTGTGAATAAATTCCTTTTCGAACACATCAGAATAACCGCGTTGACGCACCTGCGATGTAATCTGTTCTTCGATGTCTTCCCAGCCTGGTGGTGTATAGTCTCTGAAAGTAAGCCGTTGAAGTTCTTGCTGGTTATAACCAATCAGATTTTCAAAGGCGTGGTTAGCAAGCTCACAGGTGTCGTCATTGCGAAAATAAGCTATTGCGTCAAAGCTGCAATCAAACAGGGTTCTGAACATTTCTTCAGAATCTTTCAGCTTTCGAACCAGTTTATCGTTGTCAGATTGCGATCGGGCAATACTCCAGATAAAGCGTTCACCAGTCAGTTTGGATGTTTCCATAAAAAGGCGAATGGAAACGCTCAGTGGTGTTCCATTCTTGTGGATATATTCTTTTTCGAGAATGGAGCTGTATCCTTTGGAGCGTAACTGTTCCCGTAAACTGTTTTCGTGATGATCAATCCACTGCTGCGAACAAAGCGTCAGAATATTCTGTCCCAGTAGTTCATCCTGTGTATATCCCAACATATGACAGAAGGATGGGTTGGTATCGATGATGATGCCGTCTTCCCTGGTCAGGCAAATGGCATCAATGCTTTTATTGAACAGATTGATGTAGTGGTCAGGTTGCTCAGCCGGCAGACTGACCTGTTGAATCAATGGGTGACAGATCAGGCAGTTAAAATCGGTTTCAACGCCACCCTCATTGATCGCGACAATCTCGATATCAAATGCCACTGGGTGCTTGCGTTGATGCAGGAAAGATTGCCGTATCTGCCGAGGCGATGCAGTCTCTTTCAGACTGCAGCTCAGTTGATCATCGCCGCTGATGAATTTCTGGCAATACTGACCGGTCAGGTCGCTGACCTGATATCCGAGAGTCAGGGCAAAGCTTGAGTTACAGTGAATAATTTCGCCCTGCGGGGTACACAGAATGATGGCGTCACTGAGGTGTTCGATCAGTTGGTGTGGCCATGTCGATTCAGGGTTGAGCATGCTGAGTCTCCTGTGCAGAATACCATTATAGGTTAAAGCTTCGGAGTTTCGTTTTTAACTGCTGAAAGCGAATGGGTTTACCCAGAAAGTCGTCCATACCCGATTGCTGGGCATTATTTCTGTCTTCGCTGGTATCGTTAGCGGTAATAGCGATGATTATTCCCTCAAAACCCAAAGCCCGAATCTGCCGGGTTGCCTCAAAACCATCCATGACCGGCATCTGTATATCCATGAGTATCAGATCAAAGTGCCGGTTGGCGGCCAGATCGACGGCTTTAGCTCCATTATCAGCAATAACAACCTGATAATGCATTTGTTCCATCAGCCGAACCAGAACCTTGGCATTGATGTGGTTATCTTCGACCACCAGAACACAGCGTTCTTTATTTCCGGGAAGACCTATTGGTACCCGTTGTTGTTCGAGATTTGGGGCAGCTGAAGGATATTCAAGGTGGACCAGTGTTCCTTTATGGGGTATGGATTCCAGCGTTATTTTTCCATAGAGCCGTTTGATGATTTCGGCTGCCAGTGGCAGGCCGATTCCCATGCCTTCTGCACCTCTGGTTTTACCGTGGTCCATTTGAAAGAACAGATCAAACACTTTGGTTTGCTTATCTTCGGGGATGCCAATACCGTCGTCTTCGATGTTCCAGATCATTCGGTCATCCTGGCCGTTGGTCGTTTCCACCCAAACCACTGCTTTGATAATACCGCGGGGGCTAAATTTGAACGCATTCTCGACGATGTTTTCCAGCAGAATGGTTAACAGTCTTTCATCGGAATAAATTCTGTATTCGGGGCTGACATTGGAAATCAATTTCCACTGCTGGTCAGCTTTACGGGTGACCTCAGCCGTCTCATTTAATGCCGAGAGCAGGTTCTGAATTGAAAAATATTGATAGTTGACCCGGAGTTTTTGGGTATTGAGCTCGCTGAGCAGCACCAGGTTATCGACATTGCGACGAAGTCTGTCACTGCCATAAGCCAGATCCCGAATATGTTCGCTGGAAGGATTTTCGCGCAGCAGGTCAATGGCAGAATAGACGATATTCAGCGGCGTTTTCAATTCATGACTGATAATGTTGAGCAGTTCATTTTTCTGATTATTCAGCTCCTGTTCCAACTCAAGTTTGTCCGCCAGCTGCTCGTTCATTTCCTGTAATGACTGAGTATGTTGTTTACGCAGTGCCTCGTGCTCCTTACGTAGTCGCTGTACTCTCAGAGCCATGGCCCAGGACAGGAAAATAGCCTCCAGAGCGGTGCCGGTTTTCAGAGATTCGCGCCCCAACAGCTCCGTACCTACACCAATAATAATAGAGTACTGATGGCCTGCGATGCCGAGCAACAGTGCCAGCCAGCCAAGAAAGAACAGGATTGCATAGTAACCTTTGTGCAGGATGACCCAGGCGCTGGAAGACAACATGAAAACCACCACGACGATGGATAAGGGGGCGAACAGTGAAACAAAGATATCAATAGAGGGATACGCCGCGACGGCAAGCATGATGAACTGGGCGAACAGGCAGAACCGGAAAACAAACTTAAACAGAGCTGGCTGATATTTGATTCGCAGAATATTGTCAGCAAACAGCAGCGCAAAAATCAGGCTGAGAGGGGCTAGAAACAAAACCACCCGCTGTTCCCAGATTGGATCTGAATACCAGTGCCATTCGAATAGGAAACCCCGTAGTGACAAGGTGTAGAGTGACACCATAGTGATATAAAAAATATAGAACCAGTAACCACTCTCCTTGGTCGACAATGCCAGTGCCGCATTGTACAGCACCAGGGCGAGGATGAAGCCGATAAAAAGATAGGTGGAGTTATAGGTATCACCGGCGATGCGTCCGAGGTCGGCTTCGTTACCGGCCAAAATGCGAAAACTCATGGAAAAGTTGGATTCCGCGCTCAATAACAGCTGATACTCACTGTTGGCCGGCAGATCGACATACCACTCAAGCATGCGGCCACGATAAGGACGGTCTTCTATGGGGGTTAGGGAACTGAGATGAATAGTAGGTAGCCAGTCCCCGGTTTTGGTGTCACGAAGATAAATATTGGACGAACCAATCTGCGCATGGTGCCAGAAGAATCGCATGCGTTTTTTCTGGTCAGAGCTGTTGGAAACATTAAAACGTAGCCATTCTGTCTGTTTGGAGAATCCCCGGCCAGGAGTTTCACGATCCACAGACTTCCAGTTATGGCTGTTGGCAATATCCTCTACCGTCGTATTTCTGGGAGTGGTCAGGCGTTCGGCAAAATCCCAGATTTCGACAGGCGTTTGCAGTGTGGTAATGTCTATGTTTCCGGCCCAGGAAAACAGCGGTGCAACCAGTAATAGTATCAGGCAGACCTGTTGTCGATAGCTCAAAAGATAGCTCCAGTTGATTGACAGGCAATAACTGATGTAAAAGTGATCATATTTGCCGGTTAACGGATTTGGGAATTACATTGCAGCATCATTCAATACTGCGGCTCAATACTCAAGGACATCTCTAAAATCTTTTCCATGCTCCCGTTGTCAGCAGTATCCATTGTTGGTTTTCGATACTCCCATAGAAATCCTGTTAACCTCTGAAAATACGGACGGTTATGATGCCGATAAAAGTTCTGTTCGAAAAGCGGCTGTTAACATGCCGCAAATAATTGAAGTACTGCTATTGCTCGAGACAGATTATATTCAGCACAAAGACAGGCCTTTTTTTTAGAGGCCATTTCATGTTTAGAAAGCCCTGGACACTATCCTGGTGTCATCATTGTCTTAAGTGGTACTGATTCTTCCAGAATCTGTCGAGCGGATCAAACAGCTTCCCGCCTAATGACGATTGATCTGATCCAGGTACCTGAAAGTGTGACTCCTGTTACTAAGATCGACGAGGATGAAGAGTAAAAAGGAACGTTGTTTGATTATCTGGACTGATTGATAAATGGAATGATTATCAGTCTGCTGTGTATGGGGTCTGTTTCATACCGTTTACCGGATCCAGGGAAGGGGTCAGGTTGTCATCGATGTGGATGATACGAATAGCGCAGTTTTGTAAGCGTGGTATCTGGTGTAGTTTATGGATTGGCAGATTGATGGCCCTGGCTAACAGGGTGCGAATCCAGACGCCGTGGGAAACTATCAGGGCATTGCTGAATGGCTGGCTATGAAGCATTGTTGTAAACCAGTTCCACGCCCTTTGCTGTAATTCGGTGTAGCTTTCTCCATCGACGATGGAAAAAAGTTCCGGCCTGTTTGTGTAATTGTGATAGCTGTCAGGTTCAGTAGCCTGGACTTCAGAGTGTAGTTGGCCTTCCCAGTGCCCCAGATGAATTTCCCGCAGGGCATCTTCAAAGTGGATTATGGCGTTAGGGAACAGGTGAGGTTGCAGTATGTTCAGTGTCTGGCGAGTACGCAGACTGCTGCTGCAATAGATATGATCAAATGGAATGTTTTTTAACTGCACCGCAGCCTTTCGGGTTTGGATAATGCCTTGGTTTGAAAGAGTGGATTCACTGTGCCCCTGAATACGGCCTTCGCGATTCCACTCCGTTTCGCCATGGCGAATGAGATAGACATTACTCAAACGCATAAAAGCAGACTGCGGAATTTATGACAATATGGAGGATGTTATCCTTTCATATTATGGAAGAAATCGTCATTGTTTTTGAATAACTTCAGCTTATCGATGAGGAATTCAACCGCTTGAACATCTTCCATATCACTGAGAATTTTTCTCAGAATCCAGATACGCTGCAGCTCTGCCTGATCAATCATCATATCTTCACGACGGGTGCCGGAACGACGGATATTGATAGCTGGGAAAATTCGTTTTTCAGCAATTTTCCGGTCCAGATGCACTTCCATGTTACCGGTGCCTTTGAACTCTTCGTAAATAACTTCGTCCATTTTGGAGCCAGTATCTACCAGAGCTGTGGCAATGATCGTCAGCGAACCGCCTTCTTCAATGTTACGCGCTGCACCAAAGAAACGTTTTGGGCGTTCCAGGGCATGAGCATCCACACCACCTGTCAGTACTTTTCCTGAGGAAGGCACAATGGTGTTGTAAGCACGGGCCAGTCGGGTAATGGAGTCCAGCAGAATAATAACGTCTTTTTTATGTTCAACCAGACGCTTCGCTTTTTCGATCACCATTTCAGCAACCTGAACGTGACGTGATGGCGGCTCATCAAACGTAGAAGCAATGACTTCACCACGCACTGAGCGTTGCATCTCGGTCACTTCTTCAGGCCGTTCGTCGATCAGTAGCACCATCAGATAACATTCTGGATTATTTCTGGCAATTGCTTGTGCGGCATGTTGCAGCATGAGCGTTTTACCGGCCTTTGGTGGCGAAACAATCAGACCACGCTGACCTTTACCAATCGGTGCGATCAGATCCAGGATCCGGCCGGAAAGGTCTTCTGAGCTGCCATTACCGGCTTCGAGTACCAGGCGATCCTGAGGAAAGAGAGGGGTAAGGTTTTCGAACAGAACTTTATTGCGGGCGTTTTCGGTAGTCTCATGATTGATGGTGTCGACTTTCAATAACGCGAAATATCGTTCACCTTCTTTCGGTGGGCGGATCTTACCGGCAACGGTGTCGCCTGTTCTTAAATTAAAGCGACGGATTTGACTCGGTGAAACATAGATGTCATCCGGGCCGGCCAGATAAGAGGCGCTGGCTGAACGAAGGAAGCCAAAGCCATCCTGAAGTATTTCGAGCACCCCGTCTCCGAAAATATCCTCGCCGCCTTTGGCATGCTTTTTCAAAATGGCGAAGATGAGATCCTGCTTACGGGTTCTGTTAATGTTTTCCAGACCAGCTTCTTGAGCAATATCCAGAAGTTCGGGTACAGCTTTGGTTTTTAAATCACTGAGATTCATAGGAATGCGATACTAGTTATTTGTTATTAAAAAAGGATTAGAAATAGTTAAGGGGGATATTCGGCTAGAAAGCCGAGGAATCAGAAATAGTTATAAGCACAATATAGAGAGAGAGAAGCAGGCTGTCCAGACAGAAATGCATTTTTTTTTGGAAAAGGAGCATAAATGCTCCTTTTCCATGATCTGTCAGATACTGCTATCAACAAATTCCATTAATTGGGATTTTGACAGTGCTCCTACTTTCGTAGCAACCACGTTGCCACCTTTGAAAATCATCAGGGTTGGGATTCCTCTGATGCCATATTTAGGTGGAGTATTGGGGTTCTCATCGATATTCAGTTTGGCAATGACCAGCTTGTCGCCATAGTCTTCAGCCACATCGTTCAGAACAGGTGCGATCATTTTGCATGGACCACACCATTCTGCCCAGTAATCGACCAGCACGGGCTTTTCGTTAGCCAGTACGTCCTGTTCAAAGCTGTCGTCGGTTACTTTAATAATTGCATCACTCATGTTCTTGTCACCGTTATTAAAAAAGCAGGGAGATTGCTGATAAAAATCATTTAACTCAGGGTGGAGGTCAAACATAGGGTTAATCAGTTCAACTTTCAATACCAATTTATTGAAGGAGCCTCTGAATGAAATTATTCATATTGCCAGCACGGCGTTAAAAATCCGCTGAAATCAGACGATTATGGCTTATAAAATCCTCTTTTTTTGCATGTTTTCGTTGGCCTGGTTTCCTCTCTGACATTATTCAGAAGCTCCTTAACAAAAAAAACCAATAGGGCAGTGTTTCCGGTCATTGACCGTCAACTGCCCTGGTAAACACTATTAACGCGATAATAATTCCGATTGGATTATTCGTTACGGTGATTATTGGTTTTTGAGTAATTCCGCCGCCCGAACGGCAAAATACGTCAGAATGCCATTGGCTCCGGCCCGTTTGAATGCTACGAGCGATTCAATCATGACACTGTCGAGATCCAACCAGCCGTTGGCTGCTGCGGCTTGTAACATGGCATACTCACCGCTGACCTGGTAAGCAAAAGTGGGAACCCCGAAGTTGTCCTTGACCCGGCGAATCACATCCAGATAGGGCATGCCCGGTTTGACCATAACCATATCCGCGCCTTCATTCAGGTCCATTTCGACCTCATGCAGTGCTTCATCGGAGTTTGCCGGGTCCATTTGATAAGTATATTTATTGCCGCTGCCCAGATTGCCAGCGGTGCCGACGGCATCGCGGAAAGGCCCGTAAAATGAAGAGGCATACTTGGCAGCATAGGACATGATACGAACATTATGATGGCCGGTATCCTCCAGTGCCACGCGAATATCGCCAATACGGCCATCCATCATATCTGAGGGAGCGACAATATCCGCACCGGCATCGGCATGGCTGAGAGCCTGCTTGACCAGGACCTCGTTGGTAATGTCATTGATGACATACCCTTTTTCATCGATGATGCCGTCCTGACCATGGGTTGTATAAGGGTCAAGCGCAACATCAGTAACGATACCCAGTTGTGGGAAGCGTGCTTTCAGAGCTCGGGTGGCGCGTTGGATAAGGCCTTCAGGATCATAAGCATATTCCGCCAGCAGCGATTTGTGGGCGCTATCGACCACCGGGAACAGAGCCAGAGCAGGTATGCCCAAAGCAACCCATGATTCAGCCTGTTCAACCAGTAAATCAATGCTCAGGCGTTCGACTCCGGGCATGGAGCTGACCTCTTCGCGTTGCTGTGTCCCGTCAAGAATAAATACCGGATATATTAGATCATCGACAGACAATGTATTTTCACGCATCAAACGACGGGAAAAATCATCTGCACGCATTCTGCGCATGCGAGTGAACGGGTAACTTCGGTTGGACACTGAGACCTCCTCGAGGGAACAATAAAATGAATAACCTGTCGCAATGATATCGTTTCTTGTCATATCTCAGGAGAGTAAGAGCGAAATTAATCTGTAATAGCGGCCGTGATCACGCCTAGAGGTTGTGATAGTAAACATTTTACTCTGATGGCCGATATTGCAGATATGCATGTGAGAAAGGGCGAATATGAAGCCGCGCAACAAGGTCAGTATTATCGGTTTTGGTGTCCTGTGCCTCGTAACTTCCTGCACTGGGCCACAGTTTACTTCTCTGGAAGAGCGGTTTGATGTGGTATCGCTCAATGATTTTGCATTTTTAACCTGTCTGAGCGGTAGTTATAAAACAGGAGGCTATCCTCTGTGGTCACGGGAGCTCGACAGTCAGGCTTGGCATATTATGAATGACAACCGGACGCCAAATTACATCACTTTTAAAGTTTACCAGTATTCGCTGGTGGTCGGACGCCGTATACCTATTCGTCAGGCGCCGGAGAAATGCAGCGATTGGCGCCAAAGCAGAACCCTGTCAGGGTTGTATTCGGATTATTGATCTATGTTGACCATATGGTCAGAAAATGCTTGCTTAATCTTATCCTGACGACACAATGTGCGCGTTTTCAAATGCAGGTAAAATACTATGAACGGGCTTGAACTATTCGGTTATTTTGGCTCTATGCTAGTCGCAATCTCTTTAATGATGTCGAATCTCAAAAAGCTTCGCTGGATCAATCTTTTTGGTTCTTCGACATTTGCAACCTATGGTCTGTTGATTAAAGCCTGGCCGGTTTTTTTTCTGAACGGGTGGATCGCGGCGGTTGATATTTTTTATTTGTGGTTATTATATCGCCAGAGAGACCAGTTCTCGCTGATTGAACTGGATCTCAATTATGACAAAAGCAAGTTGGCTCAATTGTTTGTGGGTCAGTATCAAAATGATATCAAACGGTTCTTTAGCCGTTTTTCCATTCACAAGTTAAAAGAATGCCAGCTGATCATCACTTTCAGAAATCTCAAACCCTGTGGTTTGCTTGCTTATCAGTTGCTCGATAAGAATGGAGAAACAAAAGCCTGGATTGAACTGGATTATGTTTCACCGGAATTTCGCGATTATAAAAATGCAGAAGTGGTATTTTTGACCTTAAAGGAAAGACTTAAGCAGGCAGGTGTGAATAGCATCGAAACGCTTGGCGGGCATCAGGCACATGAGCAATATTTGCAGCGGATAGGGTTCACCCAGTCCGGCGATCCCAGTATTTTTGAGATGAAAAACATATAACAGACTTATTTCAGTGCCCGTTACTGACATATCTCTTCTATGTCATTGTCTATGAGTTGAAGCCATTTATTTAATGTGATGTGAGAGCGGTTATGATGATAAATTTTTATGCTGCAATCCTGTTTTCACAAGAATGATCTAAGCTCTAAAGAGAATCGATTATTTGTCGGCCGGGTTATATCTCTGGCCGGTCCGAAAATCAGAATTACGGCACTGGTACACCTGTTTATATTTCACGTTGCCAGCTGTTGAAACATGAATGCAGGGGTGTTCTTTGCATGGACTTTAACGAGCAATAGTGGTGATCACCATGAATTTATCGCTGCAAAGCAAGCTGATTGTGGCATCGGCTTTTATTATTTCCATTATATCCATCTCTCTTGGTTGGGTTGCTTACAGTCAACTGGATAGCGCAAGAGACGATGCAATTCTGTCGGAGACCAATGCCCAGGCGGGTGCGTTCAGACGCTATCTGGAAAGTTGGGCAGAAGATCGTCATTCCACTATGGCAGCCATGCGTCATGCTTTGGAAGTAAACATACGTAACAATAATGGTACGCTGGATCATCAGATTGCCCTGGATGTGCTCAATCAAGGCAAAACCAGCGGTGAGTTTGCATTGACGTTTATTGGCCTGGAAGATGGCACCATGTATCGGCATGATCCGAGCCTCGATAAAGCTGGATACGATCCGCGCGTGCGTGACTGGTACATGGCTGCCAAAACGTCTAACCAGCCGCTGATCACAAAACCATATATTGCGGTTACCGGGAATAAGCTCGCCATTACGTTTGTCGCGCCGGTGATTATTAATGGACAGTTCCGAGGGGCAATTGGCGGCTTGTTTTATATGGACAAAATCCTGTCAGATATCGTTAATTTGAAAGTGATGGGTGACGGATACGCCATGCTGCTGGATAAGCGCGATGTAATCGCTGTTCATCCAGACAAATCCCTGATCCTGAAAACACCGGATACGCTGAATGAGCAATTTACTTCCAGCTCATTAACCCGAATGAGTGGGACTCCGCAGATATATGATGTATCTGTGTCTGGCCAGAAGACTCTGGTTTATCTTGATGCGGTACCCACAACGGATTGGGTATTGGTGCTGGTGATGCAAAAATTGGTACTTGCAGAACCATTACGGGCTCTGACCGTTAAAATTGTCCTTATTGTGGTTTGTCTTCTGGCTGTGGCGACTGTGGGTATTTTGCTTATGGTACGTTGGTTGTTTACCGATATTAAAACAGTATCCGGTGGTCTGGAGAATATTGCCGATGGTAATGGTGATCTGACGCTACGTATTATCACCAGTTCTGATGATGAAATTGGTATGCTGGCGAATAACTTCAACCGCTTTGTGGGCTTCTTACACGGTATCATCTCCAGTCTGCGAGACATTGGTGATGTTCTGGTTACCCAGGCCAACAGTACGCATCAGTCTGCTACATTGAGTGCTGAGAAAATTCATATGCAGCAGGAAGAGATTACTATGGTCGCGACGGCCGTTCATGAAATGACGGTTGCGACTCAGGAGATTGCCGGAAATGCATCTACCACGGCCAAAACATCGGATGACGCTGTAAGGCTTAGTGACAATGGCCAGCAGCAGGTCAAAAAAAGCCAGGAAAGTATTAATAAACTGGCAGATGAAGTCGGCCGTACCAGCAAGGTCATTAGTGATCTTGATGAGCATGTGCAGCAGATCAGCTCGATTCTGGGCACTATTTCCGGTATTGCGGAGCAGACCAATCTCTTGGCTCTGAATGCTGCGATTGAGGCCGCCAGAGCCGGGGAACAAGGGCGCGGTTTTGCTGTTGTGGCTGACGAAGTCCGAGTGCTGTCACAACGGACGCATGCCTCGACTGAAGAAATCCAGAACATGATCGAGGTGCTGCAGAAATCCACCAGACAGGCTGTCAGCAGTATGGAGGCCAGTCATAAGCTGGCAGGTTTAAGTGTTCAGGATGCCGATGCCGCAAACGCCAGCCTGATTGAGATACGTTCGGCCATCTCGACTATTAACGAAATGGCGACTCAGATCGCTACCGCTGCAGAAGAGCAGACATCGGTGACTGCGGAGATCAATCAAAACACCACGAACATTCATACGGCATCGCAAGAGTTGGCTCATGTTGCCGAAGAAAGTGCCAAGCAGGCTAAAGAGTTGAATCAACTAAGCGAGCGTCTGCGGAAGGATATCGGTCTGTTTCGTCTGTGAGTATTACCGGAAAACAGTGACACGGGGCTCTGTGTGTCACTGTTTCCATGATTATTGATAACTGACCTGTCGAACCTCCACCAGCTTTTTCAATTGCCACAACAGATTATCGGGAGAGCGTTGACCGCTGATAGTCAGTTTCAGAGAGTAGTGGTTTCCCACATGCTCCAGGCTCAGTTGTTTGATCACAAACCCTCTTACCCGAATGACTCTTAACAATCGCTCAATAGCACCCGTTTGATAACTGATCTGACAGTGGAATTCATGATGTTTCGGGTTCATGCGGCACTTCCATTGAACTGTTCTGGCTCCAGCATTTCATGGTTTGCACCACCAGGCTTTACCATCGGCCAGACATTGCTGTCAGTATTGATATGAACTTGCAGCATGGCCGGCCCTTGGCATGATAACAATGTATCCAGAGCAGGGCCTATCTGCGAGCGATTGTGAATCTGTAACGCATGGAACCCGAAAACACGGGCAATTTCCGTAAAATCGGGATTGTCTGACAGATCCACCGCACTATAGCGCCCCTGATAGAACAGCTCCTGCTGTTGGCGTACCAGGCCCAGGTGCTGGTTATCAAGAATGATGATCTTAACTGGCAGTTGGTGGCGGCGGATTGTTGCCAGCTCCTGAATGTTCATCATGAAAGACCCATCACCTGAGATATTTATAACTTGAGCATCTGGTCTGGCAAAGCAGGCACCAATGGCAGCAGGCAGACCAAAACCCATGGTTCCCAGACCGCCACTGCTGAGATGCTGGCGGGGGTGGTCGAAATCGACATATTGTGCAACCCACATCTGATGCTGGCCAACATCACAACTGATGATTGAGCGTGTTTTTTTGACTGCAGACAACGCCGTCAGAAATTCCGGTCCGGCGATGGTGTTGCTATCGGTTGAAAGATTTTGCGGAATCAGACCTTTTTGATGCTTCATTGCCCGACAGTGATTACGCCAGGGTTGTATGTTCAGAGTTGACAGAAAGGCAGTTGAGAGCCGCCGTAATATGGATTTCATTTCGCCACGCAGGGTACAGCTCACCCGCTTGTTTTTATGAAATTCTGCCGGGTCAATATCAATGTGAATGATATCGGCATTGGTGGCGAAATGTTTGACAGCACCGGTCGCACGGTCATCGAAACGCACTCCAATCGCAATCAATGCATCACATTGCGCTATCAACTCATTACAGGCTCTGGAGCCATGCATGCCCAGCATTCCAAGATTTAATGCACCATACAGGCCCGGGTTACCAATCCCTTTGAGTGAGACCACGTGAGGAATGTTTAGTTGGTTTGCAAAGGTTCTGAACTCATCCAAAGCGTTGGCGGACATGACGCCTCCGCCACTGTACAGCAGTGGTCGTTGGGCTTTTTTGATTATCTCCACTGCATTTTGCAGAGAAGTCAGATCAACATTGTGTTCTTTTTCATGGGAATTAGTTGGCTTGATTACGGATTTTGTGGTCATTTCTCCCATCAGTGCATCTTTGGCAATGTCTATCCAGACAGGACCGGGCCTGCCGGATGTCGCCAAACGAATAGCTTCTATAACAGTTGATTCGAGTTCATTCGCACTGGTGATCAGATAAGAGTGTTTGACGATAGCCATCGTCATGCCTAATACATCCACTTCCTGAAATGCGTCACTACCGATCAGATGACTGTTTACCTGACCGGTGATCACCAATACTGGAATGGAATCCATAAAAGCATCGGCGATACCGGTCACAAGATTAGTGGCCCCCGGCCCGGAAGTTGCGACAACCACTCCAAGCCTGCCGGACGCTCGGGCATATCCGTTTGCTGCTAAAGCGGCGGCTTGTTCGTGGCGGCATAAAACATGTTCCAGTTCAGAGTCTGCCAAAGCATCATACAGTGGCATGATGCAGCCACCGGGGTAACCGAATAAAGTACGAATATTCTGTTCCTGCAGGGTTTTGAGAATGTACTGTGCACCGTTCATTGTTAACTCCCATGGTGTGGTAAGCCCGTTACGAAAAAAACCAGTGCATAAAAAAACCCCCGGTTCTCTCGAAGCGGGGGTTTTAAAAATTTATCTGTCAGTTCAATTCTGCAACGACAACCCCCGCGATGGTAGGACCACCACGACCAGGATTACGTTAATAATCAGAATGAACTGCTGTTTCATAAAATTCTAAAAATAAAAATAAAATGTTTATAGACTATAGCTGGAAAATAATATCTCTGACAACTATTTTTTTTGTCTCTGAAATTTAAATATCAGAGACGATAACAGCTGATATAAATCAAAATTGCTGCGTATGAAAACGATTTTTTTATTTTTCCTATACCAACGTAGTAGGTTTTTAAGCGTACTTTTTTTTTTGACTTTCCTATAATGATTGGAGGTGTGCTGAGAACAGGTCAATATTTGTTGCCAGGTCTATTACAGGGTTCGAGGTGTTCCTGTATTAAGAATAACTGGCAAGGTTGATCTGGCTGTTTCCAGTGGTTCCTGTAACCCCTCTCAAATCATTAAGGATCATTTATGTCCGCTTGGTTTATCTTGTCAACAGGTCGCTGTGGTACTCAGTGGCTGTCTCACCGTCTTACCAAGTTGTTGCCCAAACAGTATTGGGTAACGCATGAACCGCTTTCGCAAGATTACATGCCAATGGAAAACTCACCCTCACTTCCGCTTACGGTCAACGCTGATAAGATTCTCGGACATTTGACAGAAATTCGCGATCACATTAATCGTGGAGGCAAGTATGTTGAATGCGGATATCAGAGTTGGCGGCATTTGTCGTGGTATAAAGACATTCTGCAAACAGATGTCAAAGTTATCCATTTGCATCGTAATCCTATGTCTACTGCATGTCTCTGGTTACAAAAAGGGGCTTTTCTGAGGTTGTCTGAAATGGAGTTGTTTAACCCATTTGGCGCAGAGGCCAAGCTGCCTGAGTATCGCTCCAAATGGCACAGACTCAGTCCGATTGAGAAAAATCTCTATTTTTGGGCAGAAGTACAGGCCCAGGCCAAAGAATATAAAGCGTCCTGGCCGGATGAGGACTGGTTTGATCTGCCATATAGCCAACTGCTAAATAGCCGGACATTGCAGAAGCTTGGTCATTTCCTCGATTGTAAGGTTAATCTGCATCCGAGTAATTTAATGGTGGATAATCAGCTCATGGAGTTGGAAGAGATTCCGATTGACGATAGTGTCCTGAAAGCGCATCCAGGTATATTGTCGCTTGCGGAAGAGCTAGGCTATAAAATCAGTAGCCAGCAGAACGAATTGCAAATGCGGGTCGGTATCTGACGGATCACACTGATCCCCGGTCAGATGATCGGGGGTCTCATATTCTCCAGTTAACTTAAGCTTAGCGTGCACTCAGAAGAAAAACACTGAACATTTGTGCTTTATCCAGCCATATCCTTTCTCTCTCCCACCCGCTTGTCGCTGCCAACGCCAAAAATTCATCCGGCGTATATTTGTAGGAATTTTCGGTATGAATATTTTCACCCTCTGAAAAGGCAATCATCTGATCATCAATACTAACCTGCTGCGCAAGAGTGCTGATCAGGTGCATCTCAATGCGGCCTGCTACAGGATTATAAAACGCATAGTGAGCAAATGCCTGAGGATCAAAATCGGCGCCACAAATACGATTGATATGGTTCAGGATGTTACGATTAAAGGCTGCGGTCACTCCCATGCTATCGTTATAGGCATTATGCAGAACACTTGGATCTTTCTTGGTATCCACTCCAATCAGCAGACGAGAGTGGTCTCCCAGAGACTGGCGAATGTTGGATAAAAAAAACTGTGCCTGTTCCGGGCTGAAGTTGCCAATGGTTGAACCTGGAAAAAAGCCCAGTTTTGGGAGGGGCAGCGTTTCAGGCAGCGGCGCTGGCTGAGTGAAGTCTGCTTCTATGGGCAGTACGGTTAGTTGTGGAAACTCCTGTTGCAACCGATCACTGGCCTGCCGCAGATGATCACCGGCAATATCGATAGGGACATAATGTTCAATGTTATCAAGTTGCTGCAATAACAATCTTATTTTGACCAGAGATCCGGCACCAAACTCCACTATTTCCCATGGGTCCTGCAATATGCTGTTAAGGTCTCTGGCCACATCCGGCAACATGGAGAGTTCTGTTCGGTAAGGGTAGTATTCGTTCAGACTGCATATCTGGTCGAAATATTGAGAGCCCTGACTGTCATAAAAATACTTGGAAGGCAGGCTTTTCTGTGGCTGTTGCAGTCCGTCCAGGACATCTCTTATGAACAGGCTGCGGAAATCCCCTTCGGTAACTGCGAATTGACTGGTTTGCATGGTTATAGATCCTTGGCTAAACGCATTCCGGTAAACTGCCAGCGCTGGTGTGGGTAGAAAAAGTTTCGATAACTGGGCCTTATCTGCATGGCAGGCGTTACACACGAACCTCCCCGAAGTACATATTGTCCGCACATGAATTTGCCATTGTATTCGCCGACGGCACCTTCGGCGATTTTAAAACCTGGATACGGGGAATAAGGACTGGCGGTCCATTCCCAGACATCTCCATACAACTGTACCAGTCCCTGACCGGCAGAACATGATGGCCGCCAGCGTTGTGCTTCCAGATAATTACCGTTGGGGGAGTGTTGTCTTGCAGCCACTTCCCATTCCTGTTCTGTGACCAGTCGATAACCCGCCCATCGGGCAAAAGCATCTGCTTCGAAGTAGCTGATATGGCAGACCGGTGCATCCGCATCGATATCGAGTAATCCTGACAACGTAAACTGTTGCCAGTGACCTTCATTTTTTTGCCAGTATAAAGGAGCCCGCCATTGTTCTTTTTGAACCTGATGCCAGCCATCTGATAACCACAGGGTTGGAGTCTGATAACCTCCGTCATGAATAAAGTCCAGCCATTCGCGATTGCTGACCGGTCGGTTGGCGAGAGCAAATGGATGGACATATACGCTGTGTCTGGGCCCTTCACAGTCGAAATAGAACTCATCTCCATGAGCACCGATGCTGGTCAGCTCCGGTTCAAACGAATGGAAGCTCAGAGCCTCCACCGATGTTTCCGGTTCGTCGTAACGGTCTGGGTTAAGCGCTGGCAGTAATGGGTTTAATGAAAAAGCATGCAGAATATCTGTCATCAGCAGTTCCTGATGCTGCATTTCGTGATGCAGCCCGAGGGTGACCAGTTCTTCAATTCTCTTATGCTTGCTATGATGACTGTCCAGCAATTGAATGATTGTTTCGTTTATGGCCTCCCGGTAAGCGAGAATTTCGTCGATACCGGGTCTGGTTAACATACCGCGCATAGGACGAGCATGACGTTTGCCGATATTTTCGTAATAGGAATTGAACAGATAGTTGTAGTCGGGTTCGAATTCTGTGTAGTTGGACAGATAGTCCTTTAAAATGAATTGTTCAAAAAACCAAGTTGTGTGTGCGAGATGCCACTTGGTTGGACTGGCGTCCGGCATGGATTGCACCACCATATCTTCAGCAGACAGATTGCTGATCAATTCTTCGGTTGCAGCTCTTACCGCTACAAACTGCTGAAGTAAAGAAAGACGGAGGGTGTCGGTCATTGGATTGTCTCCTTTGCATTCACCCGATAAAAGTAAAAGAACGGTCAGTCAGCGATTATTCATAATTTTTATGTCTACTTTGTAACACCGAGCAAATGTAGAATGCAAATGATAATCTCGTGAATAGTTCATATATGAGATTGGTTTTAACCATTAAATAGTTTGACCCGATCCAATGAGGTTTCGGGTCTATTCAGGCCTTATTACCGGAGAGACAGAAGTGTTTGTTGTAACGATTGAATATAAAGTGGATCTATCACAGGTTGAGCCTCATATATCGGCACACATGAAATATATCGAGGAGTATTACCAGGCCGGGCACTTCTTACTGTCAGGACGAAAACAACCCAGAACCGGTGGTGTCATCCTGGCTAAAGCGGAGTCAATGGCACAAATGCAGGCGATAGTTGCTGAGGATCCATTCTTCAAGGCGGATATTGCCGATTTTGAGATTATTGAATTCATAGCCTCTAACAGCAGTGCCGAACTGGCAGGATTTCGCGAGTAGTCTGGCTATCTGTAAACGGCGTGGAGTTTTGCTTGCTAAATAGTCGATTGATTTTGCAGTAGTCAGCATTAGAGAACGATTTATTGGAAAGCAGAAATTTTTTGGTTAACGTGACCTCAAGTTTAAAAAGATGCTTTGCGGCTTTTATGGTCGAACATTCCGGTTTCTTAATAAATGTCGCGGTTTTCGAATGTGCTGTGAAGGGTGGAAAACTATATCCATCATATTTTGTGGTAACAAATGTTGTTCAAATGGATCCTGTGAGATGATCTGGATAAAACGATTGATACCTGCCCTGCTATTGTTGACGGGCTTTCCGGTACAGGCAGTTGTCTTCAATCATCGTCAGCTGCTGATCGGCAGCTGGCAATGTAAAACGGCGTTTGTATCCGAGCAGGGAAAATTCCGTGTTTCCGGGAATCTGACTCTGAATGATAACGGATCATTTTCCAGTGTCGGTGATGTATTTGCCTATAATGCATTGATTAATACTGAGCTCCCTATGTCTTATCAGTCCGCAGGCAGTTGGGATTATCAGAATCAAATTGTTAAAGGTGATATGCATTCCCATGCATTGGAGACAGGTTTCCCAATGTTAAACAGATTGGTGGCAATGTTGGATCAGCAGGTGCGGCAGCATGCGAAATTTTCTGCCAGATTAGTTCGTATTACGGATCTGGAGGCAGAGTTTGAAGCGGATGACCATACCCGAATTCAGTGTAAGCGGTGAATTGTAACTGCAGGCTGGTGTCAGTTAGTCGCGTCTTTCAGTTTCTGAGCGTACTCTTTCTCAATATCGTTAACTTGCTGCTTAATCTGTTCGACTTTGTTATCAGCATTGTCGATCAGTACCAAGTCCTGCTGTTGTCCGTTCTCCATTACCAGATAGGACACAAAAGCCATGGCTATCATCAGTAGTACAAGTGAAATTCCTTTCATGTTTGAAAATCCTCGTTAAAGAAACAGAAAGACGCTACAAAATCGTCACATACGATAGAGTCAGTATGTCCATTTTCAGCTCAAAAAAATGTAAACCAGTCATCATTTCATTATTTCCACTGGTCCTCAGTCACCCAGTATAGCAAAGGCCAACCGGTTAGATCTGGAACACCTGGCTAAGGCCGGATAAATCATCATGACCTAATGCTCAAATCGGGCCGGTTTTAACATCATTTGCATACTTAAAATGAGATTGCACCATCATTGCCATCAACGGCACATTGGGGGGGATGCATGATGCCAGCTCAATGACGCAGAAAACTGACCATCTGGATGAAAAAAGCAATTATGGTGCAATAGGTGGTCGTCATTGGTGCAAAAAAACATTATGAATCAATTGTTTCATTGGATTCTTGGCTAAGAAACCTTTATTTCATTGGCTTTTCTCTGGCTGGCATATTGGTTGCTCTGGGTAAATACGAAACGGGGCTTTAGGGCCGACATGGTGATTACTTTTAACAGGGTGAAGATATGTATTTTCTCAAGAAACTGGCGATGGTGGTGATCTGTTCTCTGACATTTTTTCAGGTGGCTCAGGCGGACCAGTTGGCGGATATTCAAAAAGCCGGAGTGCTAAAAGTTGCAGTTCCCCAGGACTTCCCTCCCTTTGGATCGGTAGGAGCTGATTTAAAACCTCAGGGCTACGATATCGATATGGCCGCATACCTGGCTAAAGAGTTAAATGTAAAGTTGGAGCTGGTCCCAGTCACCAGTGCCAATCGAATTCCATACCTGCAAACCAGAAAAGTGGATTTGGTGATATCGAGCCTCGGTAAAAATCCTGAGCGGGAGAAAGCCATCGATTTTTCCAAGCCTTATGCGCCATTTTTCCTGGGTGTGTTCGGTCTCGATGATGTCAAAGTCAGCAGCGCAACAGATCTGACTGGAAAAACCGTTGGGGTAACACGGGGTGCTGTTGAAGATATTGAGCTAACCAAAATATTACCCGAATCAGCGACAATGAAACGATTCGAAGATAATAACACGACTATTTCTGCATTTTTGTCTGGTCAGGTGGATTTGATTGCAACAGGAAACCTGGTAGTCACGTCAATTGCCGAGCGTAATCCTGCCCGCATGCCAGTGACCAAGTTCATGCTTAAAAATTCTCCCTGCTATGTCGGTGTTCATAAGGGTGAACCGGAGTTAATGGATAAGGTTAATGAGCTGATTGCCAAGGCATACAGCGCAGGTGTGCTGGAAAATATTTCTCAAAAATGGCTGAAAGCCTCTTATCCGAAAGAACTCGCCAGTATGTAATAAACGTTTTACTGGTAGCTGAATTTCATCGTTAAGTGACGGCTTCACAGACGTTTGTCTGTAGGAGCCTTTTCTGGAAGCTTCATGGATTATCAATTTAATTTTGCTGACCTGTTGAATTATCGGGACGTGTGGATCTCTGGTATCTGGATGACCGTCCAGCTGACGATATTTGCGACAGTCGGAGGATTGTTGCTAGGGATTCTTGGCGCCGCTGCTCGTAACCACCCATTGCGTCCGATCAATATGGTTGCCTCAATGTATGTTGAAGTAATACGCAATACACCATTTATTGTGCAGTTGTTTTTTATCTTTTTCGGGCTTCCGGCTGCAGGTATCAAATTGACGGAAGTTCAGGCCGGTATGATTGCCATGATTATCAATCTGGGAGCATATCTGACAGAAATCATCCGTGCCGGAATTAATGTAACGCCCAAAGGACAGATAGAAGCCGCCAGAACTTTGGGGCTCTCAAGCCGGCAGATATTTATCCGGATCGTATTACCACCGGCCATCGAACGGGTTTACAGCTCCATCGTCAGTCAGTGCATTATCGTGATGCTGGGATCGGCGGTGGTGTCACAGATTTCTGTTCCTGAGCTAACTTATGCAGCTAACTTCGTACAGTCGAGAAACTTCCTGAGTTTTGAATCCTATTTTGTAACCGCCGGCATTTATCTGTTGCTGGCATTTTTGATGCGGGTGTTATTTGCCTTGTTGGGAAATTATCTGTTTTCCAGAAAGGAGAAAGCCATATGATGCAGATAACTGATTGGGATATCCTGAGGAACCTGCTGCTGGCTGCCCGTTGGACGATTTTGTTATCGCTGATTGCATTTGCCGGTGGTGCCACGGCGGGACTGCTGTTGACATTTTTACGTATCAGTCGACGCAGGTCACTGATCTGGATGACCCGAATCTACATCGAGCTGTTCCAGGGAACCCCACTGCTGATGCAATTGTTTCTGGCCTTTTTTGGCCTGGGATTGCTGGGTATTGATATTTCACCCTGGGGAGCTGCGGCCTGGGCGTTGACACTGTTTTCCAGTGCTTTTTTAAGTGACATATGGCGGGGTTGCGTGGAAAGTGTTCCAAAGGGTCAATGGGAAGCCGCACGCTGTCTTGGATTGGGTTATGTCCAGATTATGCGTTATGTCATTTTGCCCCAGGCGTTAAGGGTGGCGATTCCGCCGACCGTGGGTTTTTCGGTACAGATTGTCAAAGGTACTGCGCTTGCGTCCATTATCGGTTTTGTTGAACTGACCAAAGCAGGCACCATGCTCAATAATGCCACTTTTCAGCCCTTTAAAGTGTTTGCCATCGTTGCTGTGATTTATTTTTTACTGTGCTATCCATTATCAAAAGCCAGTCAGTATCTGGAGAGAAAGTTAAATGTCGCTCGTAAACATTCGTGATGTTCATAAGTTCTATGGTGACTTACATGTCCTGAAAGGTATTGATCTTGATATTCAGGCGGGTGAGGTGGTGTCTATTATTGGTCGTAGCGGCTCTGGAAAAAGTACTCTGCTGCGATGCATGAATGGTCTTGAGCAATATGATCAGGGCACGATTATTGTCGATAACAAAGAAGTCAGTACCGATGAGTTTCAGGTGCGTAAACTCAGCGAAAGTGTCGGTATGGTATTTCAGAGTTTTAATCTGTTTCCACATCTGACCGTGGGCGAAAATATTATGCTGGCGCCACGGATAATCAAACATCGCTCTAAAGAGGAGGCCCGGGAACTGGCTCTGGATGTGCTCGATAAAGTGGGTCTCAGAGATAAGTTTGGTCAGTATCCGGAAAATCTCTCGGGTGGACAGCAGCAGCGTGTAGCCATCGCCAGATCCCTGGCCATGTCGCCCAAAGTGTTGTTGTGCGATGAAATTACCTCAGCACTCGATCCTGAACTGGTGGGTGATGTTCTGAAAGTATTGGAGCAGCTTGCTGCGGATGGCATGACCCTGATTCTGGTGACCCATGAAATGAACTTTGCCCGTGACGTGGGTGACCGCATTGTATTCATGCATCAGGGTAAAGTGTGGGAAAGTGGTCCGGCAAAAGAGCTGCTGGCCAATCCGCAAACCACGGAGTTGCAAAGTTTCATTGGGGCAGTCTTGTAAACTGCTGGCATTCCTTTCTGGCTTTTCTGTTCGCCTTGTGCTGATCGAGAGGGTCTCTGAAAACAAGAATAGCGTCGGCGCCGGGTGGGAAGCTCCGGCTGGCGTCAAAATAGACCATTTTTCAGTGACTCTCTAAAATACATCGGGATTGACGATGTAATGTTCCGGCGTAAGGTACTCCTCATGATAGAAAATGATTCAGTAACCCGGTTTATAAAACTCTACGGTGATGTTTACCGATGTTTGCATGCCAGTTGGGATAAGCATGAAAACTATCCTTCTGCGGAGTCGCAAGCGGTGATGAATCATTTGCTATTAGCCGGTCCGCTGACCATTTCTGAAGCGGCCAGACATTTTGACCGGGCCCAGTCGGCCATGAGTGAATTGATTGATCGGTTGCAGGCACATGGTCTGGTAACCCGTATCAAAGATGAGCGTGACCGGCGTCGGACATTGATCTGGCTGACCGAGCAGGGACGTCAGATGCAGCAGCGTCTGCAGGAGGTATTAAATCGGGAGTTGTTACGGCAAAGCCTGCAACAACTTCCTGAGGCGCAACAGCAACAGTTGTTCGGTAGTATGGAAGCTTTGGTCGTAGCGGCACAAACAATACTTTCTCAACAGAGGAAACATCATCATGAGTGAACATCGATGCGAAAGCTGTGGAATGCCAATCGACGACGGTCAATTCTGTCAGTACTGTGTAGACGAACAGGGACAGCTACAGCCATTTGAAGAGCGCTTTGAGCGTATGGTGCAGTGGGCGCTGAGTGAACGTTCGGATCTGTCCAGACCTGAGGCTGAAGAACAGACCCGGCAATATATGCGAACCATGCCGGCCTGGAAACATCATCCACACTTGCAATAGTGCAGCCGCCGACATATCAAACGAAGCCGTCGCAACAAAATTCTCTGGCGCATTTGTGTCTGTTGTGACGGTGACTACCTGGTCAGTTATCGCCATTAACCGCTGGTTTGGGTAACCACGCGTCTCTGATATCCCCCCAGAAAGGATGATATTCAGGCTTAAACCGTTCGTGTTACTTCTTTTTTTCCGGAGTCATCTTGCAGGACGTATCACGATGCGTATGATCCTGTCTCCAGCCAAAATAACAGGCACAGGCAAAATTGTTTTTCCGGACAGAGCGGGCAATCCTGTTTTGTGCTCCCAATATCAACATGACGATCAATCATGCTGTGCAGCTAACACTAATGGAAGGCGGTATCATGTCAAACTATAAACTTACTTACTTCGATATCAATGGCGGACGGGCAGAGCCGCTGCGAATTGGATTTCACATTGCAGGAATTGATTTTGAGGATAACCGTATCTCATTTCCGGAATTCGCTGAACTCCGTTCCTCTATGCCGTTTAATGCAGTTCCGGTGCTCGAAATCGATGGCGTACAGATCACACAGTCCAATGCCATGAGTCGCTTTATTGGTAAGAAGGCAGGGTTGTACCCGGTGGACGATGTTCAGGCATTGTATTGCGACGAAGTTCTGGAGGCCTTTGAAGATCTCACTCATTATATTGTCAGGACATTTGGGTTGCAGGGTGAGGAACTCAAGCTGGCACGTGAAAAACTGGTCGATGGCTGGATGAGTACTTATCTGAAGGGGCTTGAGAAACTGCTTCAGCGGGGTGGTGGAGAATATTACGCAGATAACCAGTTGACGATGGCCGATATTAGATCGTTTGTCCAGATACGTTCACTGTGCTCAGGCTCGCTGGACCACATACCGGTGGATATTGTTCAGCGGGTGGCCCCGGGCTTGGTTGAGCATCAGGCTCGCATTGGATCGGATTCCCGTATCGCTGGGTACTACGCCACGCACGGATAAGAGAGAAATCCACATCCGCAGTCTTTGTGTTTTCCCAGAGAGGCAGACTGATCAGATCTGCCTCCTTTATGTTTAGGGCCTGGTCTGGCAGAACAAACCTGCTCAGGGAACCGCTGCCGATTTTTTAAATAATGGCCATTTAATGAGTCGGTTGCACAGAGCGGTGCCAAAGAAGGTAATGGCCATGGCAATGATCATTTTGAAGGTAATGACTTCTTGCAACACCACATAACCCCAGAGAATAGCAGAAACGGGTATTAAAAATGTGATAGACGCAGAGGCCATGACACCGGCACTGGCCACCAGGTGATAGAACATTAATAGCGCAACGCCGGTACATAAAAATCCCAGTAACAGTGCATTACTCCAGTGAATCAATCCGATGGGCTCTGAAGGCCACAACCACAATCCAGGGCCAAGCAGCATTAACGCAGCGAAGGAAACACTGCCGGCAGCAATGACCTGACTGTTGACATGTTGTAGCCGGGATTTGACCAGATTGATCGCAAAGCCATAACAAAGCGTTGCCATGAGACCCGCCATGATCGCCCAGCCACTGCCTCCAGCTTTAAAGGATAAGTGCCCGATCGATAAAACATAAATTCCACTGACACCAATGATAAGTCCTGCCAGTTGTTGGCGGGTGATGCGGTTTTTTAACCATAACAATCCAATGAGGGCGGCAAATACAGGTGTGGATGCATTGATCAGAGAGGTGAATCCTGCTTCCAGTCGGGTGCTGGCAAATGACAGCAGCACAAACGGCAGTACGTTATTGAACAATCCCACTATGGCAATGGCTTTCCAGTTTTGCTTCAACGAAGTGCGGTTAGCGGCAGATAGAAAAATAAAACTTAATATGAATGCAGCAGCGACCATTCGGATCATGACCAGCGCGACCGGTCCGAAAACGGGTGCAGATACCCGCATGAATAAAAAAGAAGCTCCCCAGAACAGGGAAATTATCAATATAAAAATCAGATCTTTGGTTTTCATAAACAACCATTGTGGAAAAACGCTTTGGAGGGATGAACCATGACGGCCAGGCGGCAGTTTAATTGACTCAAAGACAAAGCAAAATGACTATTTACCGGAATTTGCCTTAATTCGGCTCAACGATATTCGGGAAATTGTAGTGCTATTGTTCCATGGGGTAAGAGCGATGGGCACGAGTTAAAATGAAATGGCCAGGTAAGCGGCGATCAGGATCAGCAATCCTCCCATAATACGGTTCACTCGCAGAATCATCGCCTCGTCATGAATCAGCGCACGTACCTGCTTGCCTGCCCAGGCCCACAGGACCATGCTGATATAGCAGATAACAAAGTACAGACCGACGAATATGACCAGTCGACCATATGAGCTGCTTAAATTGAACGCTGATACCCCGCTGATGCAGGCAATCCAGGCTTTGGGGTTGAGCCATTGCAGCAAAAAGCCATGCAGGAAATTGGGTGCATGACCGGCATCGGTCTTCAGACTCGGGTCGGCTGTCATAACCTTAAATCCCATCCAGATAATGAAAGCCGTACCGGCATAACCCATGTACCGGATAGCAACTGGTAACGTTGATTGCAGCTGTGTTGCGCCCAGGCCGATTACCGCGAGCAACAGGGTAAAGCCAATTGTTGCGCCACTGACAAAATAAAACGCGCGCTTAAAACCGTGACTGGACGCAATACTGAAGGAGATCAGATTAACCGGACCCGGTGAAATCGACATTGTCAAAGCGAACAAAGCCATCGCCAACCACATCTTCAGTACTCCTCAAACGGTGAATGAAAAACCAGAGCAGTGTAGAGGTTAGGTTAATATTGAATTAGATGGTTTAATTGGAATTCTTTGTTTTAGTGTATCGAATAATGATTGATGATTTACGTGCTCTGGCCATATTTGCAGAAACGGTCAGGCTAAAGTCTTTTCGTCAGGCCGCGCGAGCTCTGGGGTTGTCTCCATCGGTCGTGAGTTACCATGTCACTCAACTGGAGCAGCGTGTGGGTACGGCATTGCTTTATCGGTCGACCCGAAAACTGTCCCTGACGTCTGATGGTGAACAGCTTTATCGTCATGCCAGTGCCATGCTGGAGGTTGCTCGTCAGGGAATATCCGAAGTTGTCGCTGGGGGAGATGATCTTTCCGGGCAACTCCGGCTGACGTTGCCTTCTTTCCTGGCAACAGCACCGATCAGTACATCTCTGGCCCGCTTTGCCAGGCAGTTTCCCAATCTGGCGATGCAGATTCGTTATACCGATGTACGTCAGGATGTGGTCGGCGAAGGTATTGACCTGGCCATTAGAGCGGGAAGTTTGCCTGATAACTCATTGCGTGCCAGAAAAATTGGCGAGATTGAACGCAGGCTGGTGTGCACCCCGCAATATCTTAATGACAGAACCAGCCCGGCAGGACCTGAAGCATTGGTGGACTGGGATTGGATTCTATTGGAAATGTTGCCGGCAAAACGAATGCTCGTCCATCCTGATGGCACAACGTTTCAGCTGCAGTGCGAAGGACGTTTGAGGGTGGATAGCGTTGAGGCGATGACACATTTTTGTCGTCAAGGGCTGGGATTGTGTACGCCGCCGGCTTATATGGTTAATGCGGATCTGTCGTCCAATCAGTTGGTGGAAATCATGTTGCCCTGGAGAGTGCAGCCGATTCCGCTGTATGCCGTATGGCCCGGGAATGAATTGATGAACCGGAACACGCGACATTTGGTTGATTTTCTGGTTAGCAGTGAACCGGTTTGAACTAAGAAAAAAGGCGCTATTCGCGCCTTTGGTGATCAGGCTTATTGGTATTTCTGGATAATTTTCTCGAATTCAGGAGTATGCTTTACGTCATCAATAGCTGCCTGAATATTAGCAACCACCCTGTCATCAACATCCGGACTGAAGGCAAAATACAGAGGGCTTTCACTGAGCTTGTAGATGTTCGTAAAGTCATCACTCTTATATCCGAATTTTTTGAAAAACTGATACGCACCGGCAAGGTTATATATCCAGATATCGATATAGCCATTGTTCAGATCTGAAACGAGTTTGTCGGCGTTGGAATACACTTTCATGTTTTCCGGTTTTACCCCTTGTTCTCTGGCCAGCTGCTGGCCGATATCATCACGGATAACACCCACCTTATAGCGGTTCAAATCTTCCGCCCGGAAGATAGAGATATTGTCCTGCTTGCGTTTAAGCGCCACCGTCTGATCCGAAGTGATTGGACCCGCCCACTTGAAAAGATGCTCTCGTTGCGGTGAGCGGACAGTGGAGAACAGCACAATATTGGGCCCGTTCTGGGCCGCCTGATAGCCATAAGACCAGGTTTTCAACTCTATTTTAAGGCCCATATCCCGGTACTTTGTCTGATCATAGACAAGGCGCAGAAAATCGACCGCAATGCCTTTCAGTTCGCCATTTTCCTCAAAGTTGTAAGGGGGGAAATTTTCCGTGTAAAAATGCAGCTGGTGAGAATAATCAAACGCAGCACCAAAAAGATCCTGCCCAATCAGGTTAGCCTGATTATTCCACAGGGGCTGCAATTGCTTTGTCCAGTTGATGCGCATAACCTCCGACATCCGTTTCTTTCTGGCCCCGCCTTCCAGGCGAATTTGCTCCCTGGAATTGGTTTCGCCAGCCACCACCAGCTGATTGCCAAACTTCAGCGCAACATCCGTGGCACGTAAAAATACCTCCCGGTCGTAATCGCTTAGTGCGTTCCAGAAATTACTGTTCGCTGACAGCATAAAAGTTCGGGCCGAATGATTGGACTCAAGAATGTATCGATATAGCAAGTGCAGCTGATTTCCGTATATCTGTTCATAAGTGGCTTCCTGGGCATTAATCCGGTTCTCCTTTAATGCCTCAACCAGGTTGCCGTTGGCGACTGGAGTCGTTTTAACCTGCAGGGTTGTTCGGTCAGTAGGATTATCCGCTGGATAAGAAAGGTTGAGTTGTCGCAGATCGCTGTATTCCTTTATGGGTATATTTGATAGCAGTTGTTTCATGCCTCCATACATGTAACCCAGACCAAGCACACCTTTGCCCGCCAGTGACGAGAGCAGCCTTTTACCCTGGCTACTGTTACCAAACTGGTTAATGGTTGTGTCATCGCGAAACATAAAGGGGATGGAAAACACTGCAAATTGGGAGTCAATAGTTTGTAGTGTTGAAATTTCCAGTAATGAAAACTGTATCTGACCGGATTGCAGCGCAGAAAGTTCACGACTTGCATTATTGTCGCCCAATGTTTCGATCAGATTGACCTGATACCCAGGTAATTCCCTTTCAATGATACCCTCCATAACTTTCGCCATGCGTCCTCTGGGACTATCCAACGACGCCCCGACTACAAACCTGACCTCTATCGCTTGTGCCGTACTCGCAATAAATACTGTGCATAGCAGCCATAATTGAAATAGTTTCCTAGATAACATTTTACTTCTCCCGGTTACATCTGTTTTCAATAATTGAAAGTTTTTCACCAAAGCAAGATCTATTCCTTTTTATGAGACCATCAGTGGATAGCGAAAAATTACAATTACGTCTATTGTGATAGGTACAGATTTATTTTTTGGGAGTAATCGTAACCAATGGAAACAAGATGTCGTGTAGTGAAGGGAGATATTACTACTTTGATCGTGGATGCCATTGTTAATGCCGCCAACGAATCCCTGTTGGGTGGGGGGGGGGTGGATGGTGCCATTCACCGAGCCGCAGGACCAGAGTTGCTGGAAGAGTGCAAAGGGTTGGGGGGTTGTTCAACCGGTGAGGCGAAGATAACCCGTGGCTACTATTTGCCAGCCCGTTTTGTTATTCATACAGTGGGCCCTGTTTGGCAGGGAGGGGACAAAGATGAGCCATCTTTGCTGGCTTCCTGTTATCGCCATTGCCTGCAACTGGCGCTTGAACATCAACTGCAAAGCATTGCTTTTCCGGCTATCAGTTGTGGTGCTTATGGTTATCCGGTTGAACAGGCTGCGCAGATTGCAACCATGGAAGTGGCCGATCATTTATATGAGAACGATTCTCTGAAGGATGTTCTGTTCGTCTGTTTTGGAGAGGTTGAATACCAGGCCTATCAGCAGGCCTGGGAAGAAATCATGGCATAAGCTATAAAATGATCGACAGTATGAATATTAATCCGGCAAGTATACCTGTCGGGTTAATAGGGTGATGCAGGAATGCACCGAGATGTCGGATCACACCATTGGCTATAGCCAATGCGAGCCACTGGAAATCAAGCGGTCCGACGATTCGGGGTTTTGCGCAACACCACCAGATTTCCCGGGGCGACAATTAAATGGATCAGGACGATCTATTTAATTGTCGGATTAGTAGTCATAACGTTTAAACGCGGAAGCGATTAACCAGTTGGTTAAGGCTGTCGGTCACTTCGCTGACATCGCGCCCGGTTTCTGCTGTTCGGGTCGCTCCCTGGTTGGAAGATTCGCTGATCTTATTAATGGTGTGAATATTTCGATTGATTTCCTGGGCAACGGCGCTTTGTTCTTCCACTGCGGTGGCAATACGGGTATTCAAATCTGTAATGTCAGACACCGCCAGAGTAATGGCCTCCAGGGCTGAGTTGGCCTGTCTGGCCTGGTCCACATTGGTTGCTGCCTGATCAACCCCATCTGCCATGACCTTGATGGCTTCTTCGGAAGCATCATTGAGTCGTTGTATGGTGTTATTGATTTCCTGAGTTTCCTTTTGTGTCCGCATGGCCAGATTACGAACCTCATCAGCCACGACAGCGAACCCCCGTCCCTGATCTCCGGCTCTGGCAGCTTCAATCGCGGCATTCAGTGCCAGTAGATTGGTTTGTTCCGCAATACCGGTAATAGCACCCAAAATATTGCGTATCTGTTCTGTCCCCTCAGCCAGCCGGGTGACCACCGTGGAAGCCCCTTCCACTTTATTGGCCAGCTCCTTAATCGAAGCAGCAACTTCATCCACCTGTAATTTTCCCCGTATCGCATCATCCAGAGCCTGTTGTGCAGCTGCTTTGGCGCTGGCGGAGTTTTCGGCAACATCGCGAGCCGCTTCGCTCATCTGTTCAATAGCAGTGGTCAGATAATGAACCTGTTGTTCCTGGTCTGAGATATCGTGCTGAGTCTGGTCAGCCACTTCGAGCAATTGATCCGATGATCGGCTCAGGCGATGACCGGTATTGATGAGATCCTTAATCGTTAAACTGAAGTGATCCAGCATTTCATTAATGGCGAGGCCTACATCTTTGAATTCGTCATGGGATTTGAGATGAATTCTAAGGCTCAGGTCGGTATTGGCAGCCACCGCAGACATGGTTTGACGAACCTGGCGTAATGGTGAAATCACTACCGAACGAACCAACAGGCCTATGAGCACCAGGCCAACAGCAAAGATAGCCACATTGATGCCCAGCATCGTCCATATCCCTTTTTCAACAGCAGAATCGATCTTGCCCAGTGAATAAGACATTCGAATTGCGCCGAGCAGTGTATTCTCCGGCACATTATGGCAGCTAAGGCAATTGGTGCCGTTGTGATTTTCCGAGGCAAAAAAAGGCTGTACGATCGTGAGCACCCGTTCGCCCTCTATTTTTTCCAGTACCACCGAACGCTCGCCATTGAGTCCTTTTCGATCAAGCTCATCAACGGGTTTTTCGGAATCAAAACCAGGCCCGAACAGATTCGTGACCGCTTCTCCACGCAATACCCGGGTTTCCTTGACTTCTTCTTGCGACATTATTTTTTGTCGTAACGTTTCCCGCATGGCCATACTGCCGCTGAACATCATGGCATTCAGGCTGTCCATGTAGGCATTGATCAGGGCCGTGGTGTTGTCGGTAGAATTTATGACAGCTTCCTGTTTTTGCTGATTGGCAGAATAAGCGCTTACCAGGCCCATCGTAACCAGAAAAATGACAGCCAGCGGTATTAAAATCTTTGCCTGTACTGATACGTATTTATTCACCCGGAAACCTTACTTTCGCTGTATTAAAATCGTTTGTTCGTATGATCTAAGCATAGGATATTTTTATTGATATTGCGTAGCTATCAATGAGCACAATGCTATTTTTAATGAGTCAGAGCTATATTTTTCTGACTCTGATCATGTCAGGTTGTTGTGTATTGGAGACAGCTTAACTATTTCCAATTTACTGCTTTTTATTTTATTTGTGTGCATACATGACAATTGTGATCATGGCAATTAACATTACACTTCAAAATGATAGCCACGAGTGTCACTGACTTTTTCAAACCCGAAACATTCAACGATAGGGCGACTCATTTCAGAAGCATCAATCGTTAGATAGCGTATTCCCCGCGCGTTGGCTTCATGTGCTCTGGCGGCCAGCAAACTACGATAATGCCCCCTGCCGCGATAGCCCGCCAAAGTTGACCCACCCCAAAGTCCGGCAAAAGGACTGTTTGGCTGATAAGTAATCCATCCAGATGCAACAGGCTGACCATCATCCTGAACCAGGTACATGGAAATAGTTTCCGGACGTTGTTCAATACGTTGGCACAGAGATATCTCAAACTCATCGAATTCCTGTTGCCATATTTGCCGTTGAACATCGATAGCTTTGCGTACCCCAGACGCATCTCTGACCGGAATCAGAGCCTCTGAGTGACCCAATGAAAAGCGATCAATGTGGGTGTTCAGATCCAAGACCATAAATGATTCATTATCGTCTTCCCGAAAGCCATTATGTATCAGTCGTTCTCCAATAGTGGCGGGATTGTCGTAACTGTAGACTTTCCATTCAAATCCTTTTTTCAGCTGCTTAAATGCGTCGATTTCATTTTGGATGATCAGATCCAGATATTCCTCCGGCGCATTGAACGCACTGATAAAACTGCCTTGAGGGCCGTCGGCAATCTGTCGTACAGTATGGTCAGTGACAATACGCTGAAACCCAAATTCCTCCAACCCGGCCCGCTCATGCAGATGATGCAGTTTTATGATCTCCTGAGCAGAAATGCCCATGTACGGTTCTCCTGACAATCAATCATTATTGCTATATAGCCAACATGCTCCATTACGCTGAGCATCCATCACTATGGCAATCACCCGACAGTAAAAACTTGTTACTACGGGTCATATAGCGGCCTTAAGGTAGGTTACTTTAGCGGATATTCACAAAGATAAAATCCCCTGGCAGATAAAAAATTAACTGACAGTTGGTTCAACGTAATCGAGTGGGTGTATGAAGGATTATTGTCTGACAGTGTTAGGGGATCTCTGAACAATGGCCTATTTTCGCGCAGGACGTTGTCGGTCCCGTCCGAAGGCGGTCTCTCTCGCATCCTCATTTACGCCAGTAAACGGCGGTGTTGCCAGTGGTGCTTCCTCGCCTGTTTTAAAACGATTGCTATTTTTCAGAAGCCCCTTAGAAAATAATGCTCAGGATCTGAGTTCCAGTATCTCTGCCTGTTCTGCGAAAATTTCACGGGTCAGCGCGTCGTCATGACTGACCAGGACGGCCGTTTTTTTCAGTTGCCGGATATTTTCCTTTAACCAGTATTGGATTTGTCTGCTGGTGCCCTGATCCAGTGCAGAAAATGGTTCATCCAGTAACAGCACCGGTTCCGGTCTGTATACACTGGCCAGTAACGCCACTCTCTGGGCCTGCCCACCGGACAGCTTTGAGCTGGGCTTGTGATATTGATCCGCCAGATCAATATCCGCCAGTCGCTGTTGGTGTTCTTTAGTACTGAGGTGAGGTAAGGCAATCTTCAGGTTTTCGGCTACGGTCAGGTGGCTGAATAAATTGTTATTCTGGAACATGGATGTAACCGGGCGCTTTCGTGCCGGCAAATGCTCCAGAGATTGCCCATGCCAGCGGATCTGGCCTGTTCTCACCGGCACAAAACCGGCAATGGCATCCAGGAGTGTGGTTTTTCCGACACCGCTTGGCCCCCTTATGATCAGCAGACGGCCGGTTTCAATTGTAACGTGATAACTGAGCGTCAACGGATGCTCACGCACAACTTCTATGTGATCAATTTCGAGCATGATTATTTGCCATTTTCGCCGTGATAACGTTCCATCAGAATAATGCTGATCGCACAGATCAGTAGCAGACACGTTGATGCAAAGGCTGCATTATACATTTGATAGCTGCCAGCAAACTGGTAAATCAACCAGGGCAGGGTGGCAATCTCATTGTCACCAAAAATGGAGAAGACAGCGACATCTCCCAGACACAGAACCCAGGCCAGGGCGAATGTCTGTATCAGGATGGTGCGAAGGTATTTGAATTCCACCCATGTCTGTTGCCAGGCAGAAGGACGCCAGTTCTGTAATTGTCGCTGATATAACAGATCAAACGTAAACAGTGATGGTTTTAGTTGTGAGATCACAAATGGGCAGGCGATGACAGCGTTGATCCAGATGATCCACAGGGGCTGCGAATGCTCCAGCCAGCCGCGGGAAATCACCACGATAAATATCCCCACGGAAATGACCATTGCCGGTAGCGGCAGCGTGTGAGTGGCAATCCACTCCAGCAGGTGTTGACGGGTACGGTTATGCCGGTTCCGGAAAAATCTGACGGGTAGCAACAATGCCCAGCCGAGTATGGTGGCCAGAGTCGCGGATACCAATGCGAACAGCAGCGACCACCCGGTTGCACGGATAATTGCTGTACTGTTCAGATTGTTCAGATCCTGTGACAGCAGACGCAATACAATGGCAACTATGGGTGACAGTAAAAACAGCCAGAACACGGTATGCACAAGAGGCATCCAGATCCATTGCCGCAAGCGTTTTGGGGGTTGAACTGTTTGGTGAATGCTGGGGTGATTCAGCCAGCTGATGCGACCTGACAAGTTGACCAGTAGCAGTACCGAACCGCTTAGAATTAATTGCAGCCAGGCCAGTAGCAAGGCTTCATTCATATTGAAGTCGTATTTCAGGGCCTGATAAATGGCGACTTCCAGAGTCGTGGCCCGTGGTCCGCCACCGAGCGCCAGTACGATGGCAAAACTGTTGAAACACAGCATAAAGATAAAACCGCCAACCAGCAGTAACGTTGGCCGCAGTATCGGCCATTCCACCTGCCGCCAGATTTGCCACCAGGGCAACCGAAACTGTTCGGTCAAACGCCACGAGGCTTCAGGGATCTGTTGCAATCGCAGGTACAGCGATCGCACAGCGAAAGGCAGATTAAGATAAACATGCGCTATCAGGATGCCGTTGAGACCATACAGGTTCCAGTGGGGTAGCCAGTGTTCCAGTAATGGCGTGATGAGACCTTTGGGGCCTAACAGAATGACCAGTCCGGTGATGAGGATCAGCGTCGGCATAACAAACGCCAGCAGCGACAGATGCAACAGCCAGCGACTGCTGCCGGAAGCACGAAAATAAAATAGTGCTCTGGCAATTGGTATTGCTGCCACAGTGCTGATCAGGGCACTTAAAAACGCCTGCCAGAGACTGAAGCGGGTAATTCGCAGAATATAGTCATCGGTCAGCACCGCAAGGGAGAATTCTCCGGTGCGGAATAATGTCAGTCCGGAAAAAGACAGCAGTGTGGCACTGCACAGAATGCACAGTGCCAGAGCCGCCGCTATTGTGCGGCTATTGAGCGCCAAGTCTTGATCCAGTGTTCACGTTGTTGAGTGAATTGGGGGTAATCGATTGTGATGGCTTTGGGTTGCACCAGTGTTGAAAACGCCTCGGGCAGCGACACATCATCAATCACTGGCAGCATCCAGTTGGTCACCGGGATGATTTCCTGAGCGGTTCTGGAAGTCAGAAAGGTCAGAAACTGACGGGCCAGTTCCGGTTGATGGGCATACTGGCTGATACCGGCTACCTCGATTTGGGCAATGTGACCTTCGCTGAACTCTGCGGCCTGATAACGGTTTTCGTTTTCCGCCACCATATGATAGGCCGGAGAGGTCGTATAGCTGAGTACATAATCGGCACTGCCTTCCAGGAACATATTGTAAGCTTCAGACCAGCCCTTGGTCACAGTGACGGTATGGCTGTTCAATTGTTTCCAGGCCTGTTCGGCATTATCCGGATACAGGCTGTTGATCCACAGCAATAACCCCTGGCCCGGTGTGCTGGTGCGTGGATCCTGATAGATTACTGTTGCTTTGGAGGCCAGCAATTCGGCCATTGAACGAGCCGGAGTTTTGATCTGATCACGGTTATAGATGAACGCGAAATAGCCATAATCAAATGGTAGAAAGTATGTGTTTTGCCAGTGCAGACCGGTTTTCAGGCCGTCTGTGGGCAGAGAGTGCGGTTGGACCAGATGTTGTTCAACAGCGCTTTCCATCAGCGGTGCATCGATGCCCAGAATCACATCAGCTTTGGTGTTTCCGCCTTCTATTTTCAAGCGGTTCAGAATAGCCACCCCATCTTCGGCCGCCACAAACGTCAGATCACAACCACACTGTTGTTCAAAGGCTTTTTCAAGTTGTGGGCCCGGACCCCATTCAGAGGTAAACGAATCATAGGTATAAACAGTCAGGGTTTCGGCCTGGGCAAAACCGGCCAGCAGGCTTAATGGCAACAGCCACTTATTCATAAATGCTCCTCAATCATGAGGGCGTGGGAAATGCTGTGTTGCAGGTTGTGAGTATTGTTCTCTTTAACTGCAGAGATAGCCCATTTCCTACGCCAGTATTAACTGGATCAGGTTCTACGGGTAAACTCTCAGCCATGGAACGTCGATTTCTGTCAGTTATCATGGCACCCCGATGAGACGGGCGCTAGTGTAAAGCTTTTCGAATGGATAGCCAAATCATTGATTGTGAACCAAATCCCCGCAGCCATACAGGCTGAGTTACGACAGTGGTTGCCCGCTGTTGCTGAATGGCGATATCTGGATGCCGGCAATACCAGCAATTATCTGTTTAGCGGTGATGATGCAGACGACCGTTACGTCCTGCGGGTCAATGCTGGCGATGACATCAGTTTTGGAGTCGACCGGAAACAGGAAGATCAGGTCTTACAACTGATCGCCGGGCACGATTGGGCACCGGATGTCATTCGCAACGATATTGACCTGGGTTACTGCCTGATGCGTTATCATGGCATGCCCGTTATGGATGTGTTGATAACCGCACCGGTGGTGTTGCAGGCTCTGCGTGCATTGCAGCAGACAGCATCCGGTCCCTGGTTTGATTACACTCATCTGTTTGCGGGTTATCGGCATCGCTTGCAGCAACAGCCTCAGGCGTTAGTGGAACTTGAACAGCTGCAAAAGCATTTACAGGCCTTGCCGGATGATCGTTGTCTGATCCATCAGGATCTGCATCCGGGAAATGTGCTGGTAGCCGATGGGCGTATGGTCATTATTGACTGGGAATATTCCGGTATCGGAAATGCCTGGCTGGAACTTGCTAATGTTCAGCACCACTGGAATTTCTCAATGTCTCAGCTACAACAGCTGCCGGTCTGCCGGCAGTATCCGGCCAAAATGGTCGACCAACATTTACAACAGGCGGAAATATGCAATCAAATTCTGGCCAGACTCTGGTATTTGGCTCGTGAATAAAAAAGTCATCGTGATTGGTGCCGGACCGGCAGGTTTGATGGCGGCTGAACAATTGGCCGGTAATGGTGTAACGGTGGACATTTATGACGCCATGCCTTCAGTGGCCCGGAAATTCTTACGCGCCGGTATTGGAGGGCTCAACATCACCCACAGCGAACCATTGCCACAGTTCATTGCGCGCTACCATGATTCCGATGGCAGGGTGGCAAGCTGGTTGTACCGTTTTGGTCCTCAGGAATTGAGACAGTGGTGCGCCGGTCTGGGGATCGAAACCTTTGTAGGCAGCTCTGGCCGGGTCTTTCCGACGCAGAAAAAAGCAGCGCCGTTACTGCGCCGCTGGTTATCCAGATTACGGCAGGCCGGGGTAACGTTTCACCTGCGGCATCAGTGGCAGGGGTGGCAAGCGGATGGTCAACTACGTTTGTTTGATCGACGTGAACAGCAGCCGGTATTGGTGTCGGCCGATGCTGTGATACTGGCCATGGGCGGTGGCAGTTGGAAAAAACTGGGATCGGATGGTCAGTGGCAGGCTGCGTTAACCGAGCGTGAAGTTGCCATTGCACCACTGCAGCCCAGCAATTGTGGATTTAATCTTTCCTGGACGGATTATATGCGGCAATTTGCCGGTCAGGCGTTGAAATCGGTGGCGTTATCCGTCGATGGCCGTCACTTTAAAAAGGGTGAGATGGTGCTGAGTCATTATGGTCTGGAAGGGTCGCTGGTGTATGCCATGTCCCGTTCGATCAGGGAATGTCTGCAGGTGGGGGAGAGTCACGTGTGGGTTGATCTGCTGCCCGATCTCTCTGAGGATAAAATACGTGACCGACTCAGCAAGCCCAGAGGTAAGGAATCCATGAGCAGTTATCTGCGTAAGCGTTTGAATATCTCAGGTGTCAAATATGCCCTGTTGCGGGAATGTTCCGGACCGGATTGCGATTTGAACCGGCAGGACGATCTGATTAATGCAATCAAGAGACTGCAGCTGCGCGTTGATTCTCCGCGTCCTGTTGATGAAGCCATCAGTACCGCCGGAGGTATTAAGTTTTCAGAGTTGGATGAGCAACTCATGCTGAAAAGGCTCCCCGGCGTATTTGTCGCCGGAGAGATGCTGGATTGGGATGCCCCGACCGGTGGCTATCTGTTGACCGCCTGTTTTGCCAGTGGCTACCTGGCCGGCCAGGGTGTACGGCAGTGGCTGGCATTGGTTTAAAGCGGATGCCAGCCCGGTATTACCATTTGAATCCGGCCAGCTGTGTGCTCAGTGTTTCGGTCTGTTGATTGACTGTGTGACTGTAGGAACCTGCCTGATCCACTTGCTCGTTGGCCTGTTGTGAAAGTGCTGAGAGACGGTGGATATTCTGGTTCAGTTCCTGGCTTACGGATGACTGTTCGGTCACTGCGCTGGCAATGTGAGTCGACATGTCATTGATCTGGCCGATTGCCTCAAACACTGATTTTAAAGCGTTTTTGGCTTGTTCGACTTTATCGACACCTTCACGACTGGCGGTGCTGCCGGATTTGAACAATACCGCTCCCTCCGCACTGCTGCTCTTCAGACGTTCAATCTTCAGGCTGATTTCTTTGGTGCTGTCCTGGGTTTTGGCGGCCAGGGCACGGACTTCATCTGCCACAACTGCAAAGCCTCTGCCCTGTTCACCGGCTCTGGCGGCTTCGATGGCCGCGTTGAGAGCCAGTAGATTGGTCTGCTCGGCGATACCCTGAATGACCGACATGATTTCGGTAATTGCATCTACGTCCGATTGCAGCGTTGCCATTGAGCGGGAGGTTTCCTGCAGGGTGGTATCGAGCCCCTGAATAAGGGAGACAGTGGACTCCATGAATTCCTGTGTCATCTGGGCATTCTGGTGTGCTGCTTCGGCAGCTGATGACGTGGTTTCAGCGTTTGCGGCGATTTCCTGGGTGGCCGTGGTGCTCTGGGTAATGGCGGTGGCAATGGATTCAATTTCGTGGCGTTGCTCAGACACAAGAGAGCGGCTGACATCAAATGAAGCATCCAGGTCAGAAACTGCCTGCCTGACCTGAGTGGACACCTGACCGACGGCCGACATGGAACCCTGTAACTTGGCCATGAACTGATTGAAGTAGCCGACCAGTTCACCAATTTCATTGTTTTGCACCACTTTAATTCGCCGGGTCAGATCACCTTCGCCATCGGCAATATCATGCATGGCACTACTTAATTGTATAATTGGTTTTCTGACTAACCATGTCAGTAGCAAATAAATAACAACGGCCAGGGTAAGATCCAGAATGACGGTTCTGATAATAGCCGCCTGTACCAATGCATGTAGCTGGCGAGACAGATAGTCGGCATTCATTTTAAAATAAATCACCGCAATAGGGTCTTTACCTGCCTCTTCCAGAAACAGTGGCAGAGCCGAAAGTGTTTTGACATCAGGAAGCGTATCCGTGTTCTGTATGTCATCTTCCTCGTGCTTGATAATGCCTTTACTGAGTTTATTTTTTTCGACCACATAAATAGCATCGATCACTTTACTTTCCACTGCAGAATTCAATACCCGATCAACGGTTTCAAGCTCAAAATTCCACAATGCCGGTGGTAAGGACAGGTTGAGAAACTGATTGATTTCTTTGGTTTGATCCTGAATGTTCTGCTGCCAGCGGCTGGCATTGATCCGGTAGTCGATCACGGTACTGATACATAATAGCAGGGTAATAAATAAGACTGCCCACAGTGTAATCCGGACACTTAATGAATAAGACTTGGATGATTTCATTGTATTCCCCAGTAACAACCTTACGTTTAAACTATAGCTGATGATTTTTTTTGTTCAGCATGATCTGTAAATACGACAAAGATTTTCAGTAACAGCATTGAATACTTTTCCCTTTTGTCGCAATGGGTTATGCGCTTTGTCGTTCCCAGGCAAAAATACTGGCAGATTTTAAATCTGCTGCTAAAAATAAGATTTATCTCTTACATATTTTCAGGCAATCCCCACATCTATCTGAGCCATTTTCAATAATGGCAGGTGCAGCTTTATTCGATTGATGCAACCTTTAATATGAATATAGACCACGGATATAAAAGCTGCTTTGTTTATAGGGCCATTGTCGTGCAGTCTGTCAACTGTAGGATTAGTGCTACCCGTGAGTTGAACCGGAATGACTTTACAACTCTTGAAGGCAGACAAACAAAAAAATAATTGAATTAACACATCGTATCCGGAACGGCTTTATTCATCATGAGGGGAAGTTAAACATTGATAAACGTGCGACATTTTTTTGACAGTGTGTACATTCTTAGTATTCGGGAAAGTCATTCTCATTTGCCAATATAAATATATTATTGTCATGCTAAATATAGTGGTGCTAATTATTTTTTACTCAGCAGTTCGGTATCGTGATGAATGATTGGGAGTTCCCAAAAGATCATCTGTGTTACAACGGACGAATTAAAAAAGAATCATCCCATCTGTTGTGTCAAATTCAACGTATTCTCAATGCACCCCGATATCGTTTGAATACCAGGGGATACCTTTCCGACGGCCAGTATTTGCTAACAATGGCTTTGTCTTATTCTGAGAGCCAGCTGCCGTTATCAATAACCGGATCTTATAAACCTCCGTATCGTGCAGACTTTTATTTGGGCCGGGTTTTCTCGCCAACCTGATTCAGATGGTTCTCTTGAGCAATATCAATTTGCTTCGCCAACAGACTGCTAGAGTGGCAGACTTTTGCGAGGTTTTTTTATGTTAAACGGTCTGATCGCAGTGGCAGTATTGAAAAATGGCACGATTTCTCCCCATGCTGGCAAAACCGTTCGCTGGCAGGTCTATGTCGTTACGGCCGGGCAGGCGGAGCCTCAACCGGTATGGAGTCTGGAATTGTCGCGGGCGGGCAGTCTTCATGAGTGGCATGTTCAGCATGAGGATCTGCCTCACCCCTTGCATGCAGTGAATGTGGCGATTGTTCAGTCTGCGGGAGCTGGTGTTACCCGCCGTCTGGCGGCACGCGATACCATTCTGGTGACAACCACAGAGTCTGATCCACTGACCGCAGTTCGGCTGTATCTTCAGGGAGAATTGCCTGCCGGCCAGCCCCATGATGATCAAGGTTGCGATCATTCTCATCATCACGAGGCACACTGAGTCCTTCGACCGTTATTTTCCCGCGTCCGGCCATCGCCACGATGGCTGGTCGAACATTTCCTGGCCGGCAATCAAGGTCTGGCCAAGCTCTTTAATCAGAGCGATGGAATGGCAGTTTTCTGCTTCTTCCAAAGCCGCTATCAGCCGGCTGGCGTGAGACACCACCCAAACCTGGGTCACCGATGAGGCTCTGATGATCAGCCGCGCCAGGGCGGGTAACAGATCCGGATGCAGACTGGTTTCGGGTTCGTTCAATACCATCAGCGCCGGCGGGCGAGGGGTGAGCAAAGCTGCAACCCACAGCAGATAGCGCAGCGTTCCGTCTGACAACTCCAGCCCTGACAGCGCCCGCAGCAGACCATGCTGATTCAGTTCAATGGCAAACCGGCCATCATCGCGTATCACGATATTCAATTTCGCGCCGGGAAAGGCATCCTCAATGGCCTGATCCAGTGCTTGGTGGTCACCGATTTCGCGAATGGTCTGCAGTGCAGCTGCCAGATCGTGACCATCATGATGCAGTACCGGCGTGCGGGTTCCGAGTTGTGGCTGTCGGGCCGGAGCGTCGAGGTCGGTACGAAAATGGTCGTAAAAGCGCCACTGACGGATGCTGTCCCTAAGGCTTACGATTTCAGGGGTTTTTACCGGATCAGCGATTTCACCAAACAGGCTGTCAAAGCTTCGGGTGTGTTGGGCGATGACTTCCCAATGCCGCTCCGTGCGAATCTTAATAACACCGTTTTCCCGTTCGACCAATTGAGTGGCCGGACGAAAATGACCTCCAACCCAAATGGACTCGCGCTTGATCTCGGGATCCAGAGCAAAGGCTGAATCCGAAGGTTTGGGCAGCCCGAGCGAAATGGCATAACTGAAGTCATCACCGGCAAATCCGAGTCTTAGTCGATAGGCCTTTTGTCGTGGGCTGCCCTGAACAGGCACCTGACCGAGCTGCATTCGCCGGCTGATGTTTTCCGGTCCGGCCCAGAATGTTGACTCCAGTCCACCTTCTCTGGCCAGTGCGTTGACAACACCGCCCTGAGCCGTTTCTGCCAGCAAACGTAACGCTTTATATAGATTGGATTTACCGCTGGCGTTGGCACCGGTGACCACATTGAGCTGACCCAATGGCAGAACCAGATCACGCAACGAACGGTAATTGGCGATGGCAATGGTATGTATCATGTTAAAACAGCCATTAGATGTGTGTGGCTGTTTTAACATGATGGGCGGGTGTCGACAACGCCAAACGGGGTGGCAGTGATGGACAATCCGCCGTAGAGGTGGTCAGTGCATTATGGCTGCACGCGGTTCCAGCGCTGGTTGTCGCCGCCCCAGTCGGTCCAGACACTGACATTGTCGCCAGGGTTTGAGCCGTTGGCATCAAGCACCAGCTGCGGATTCGTTGCCATGGCTATGGCACCATTGCCGGCATCGACAAATCGCTGTGAATCTCCGCCCCGGCATTGGGCAATGACAATATTGGCACCGTTTGAAAAATCACCGCCATTGTCGAGGCAGTAACGGGGATCTTTCAGGCTGTGAACCAGTCCGGTGGATGAATCGATATACCATTGCTGCCAGCTGCCGCCACTGCAATTCCAGAGCATGACGTTGGTGCCGCTGGCCATGGTTTCGCGATCGATATCCAGGCATAAACCGGATGCGTTGTTGACCAGTTCGGACCATTGTTCGTTGTGACCGGGATTGGTTGCGGAGACATCGGCGGTGGTGAAAGTCGGGTAGTTGTCCGGTTTAAATTCGTTAAGGTTATTCAAAAAACCGCCATCGGCCATTGGCAGGGTGGCGGAGTGGTAATCATAACGGTTCAACAGCGTGCGCATGATCAGATTATTCCAGCCATCCCCTTTGAACGCATACCAGCTGATGATGGGAGGTGTGACAAATGCACCGTAAGGATTTTCAGCCACCTCGGCCGTCTGGGCAAAACGCATGGCATGAGTCAGCAGACCATCTTTGTGATAGACGATTTTCAAATGACCGCGTTCGAATTCCAATGCCGATGCCGTTTTGGTATTCAGGTCACCATGGGCACTGTAACTGCCGTGTGTCACGACCCCGTTGATCGTCCAGACTGCCGCGTATTCCCAATCGTGCCGGTGGCCACTCTCGATGCCACTCAGAATCTGATCCTTTTCAAAATACAGGGCGTAAAAGTGACCACAATACCGGCTGCCCTGATCATCGTGACAGGCATAGCGGTGAACGGTATTGGATGACTCCAGAAAGTTCGCGGTCCGACAATCACCGGTGAGACTGCCGGTGGGTTTCAGGCCCTCGTTCTGATCACCGTTGCGGCTGATACCGGCGGCCGGCAGACAACCATCGCTGTCAAAATCGAACACGGGCGCAATCGTGGCCGCATCAATATTTTCAGGGAGCGCCTGGTCCAGGCTCGCAAAATCACTGCCATAAGACAATGACGCAAAAGCACTGCAAATCAGTGCCGGGATAACTGTTTGGAAAGATCTAAGGGGATATGGAAGGGACATGGTTCTCATCTTTGCTGTTTTTAGGAATATTGTTATCTGCAGTTTTTTCAGTTTTATGACGCGGCAGATTTTGTTTCAGCTTAGTGAGGTGATGTTTAAGAATCTGCCACCGGAAAAAACAACAAATGCACCGCATTTCAGAACGGCCATGAATACCTGTCTGTTGATTCTAAGGCAGCATCCTAACTGAAAAGACAAATTCAGGTACGTAGTCAGTCAGCCTGGTCTGGTGATTGGCTGTTAAACCGGAAAGTTATCGTGTTCAGTGAACTGCCAGAATTGTGTCCATCAACGGTGATTGTTTTTGGAGATTCAAAATATCGGATTTGTCTTCTTTTTTTAATGATACCTTCGCATGACGTTATCGGAATTTCATAACGCCAGAATTATCAGGGTTATTGCCATTGATAGAAGATATCGAATGCGTCTTCGTGGGTTTGGATGAATCCATGACGGCGGTAAAATTTATTGGCGCGACTGTCGCGCAGTGCGCCGAGGCGCACCGGCAGATTCAAACTTCTGGCCTGTTGCTGAATATCCGTCAGTATTTTATGTCCCAGCCCATGCCCTTGAAAGGCGGGATCAATATACAGGTGGTCAAGATAAAGATGATCTTCTCGTAAGTGAATAACATAGAAACCAGCCAGCTGCTGATCCATCAACACTTTATAGGTATCCCCGACAACAAAATTTTCCAGTAACCGGTTGCGTACCCGCTGCTCATCATATCGGCCGATGGCTTCGAGGCTGTCTTTCATGGCTCTGGCCCGCAGTTCCGCCAGCATGTTCGCATCCTCTTCGGTACATTTTTGTATTTGCAAAAGACTCATAACCCGGCCCAGATAAATTCAATCCTGATGCCACCGGGTTCATAACACATCATATGTTTTCGGGGGCCATCCGATAACAGCTCTGGTGCAAACTCGATGGTGATGTCGTTATCCAGCAGACGCTGATGAAGCTCATCCAGGTCCGCTTCAGTTTCCACTGTTAATGCCAGATGATGTAAACCAATATTCTGCCGTCGGTCAAATTCGTGAACGGGGTAGCGATCATCAACCTGCCACAACGTCAACCTGACCACACCATCGCTGACGGCAGTCCGTGGATAATCCGGGTCGTAGCCGGACTCTGTCCAGCCCAACAGTTCGACAAAGAAATCACGGGTGGCGGTTAAGTCCTTAACCGCCAGACCGAGATGGTTAATTCCCTGAGTATTGCTCATAATGATCTCCCGTTAGTGAGTGCTTAAGCACCCGATAAACGGGTGCTGTGATCATCAAAGGCAGGCTACGCTGTCATGTGCGAAAAGCAGTGCTTGCATACCTGAATTTCTTTAACAATTTCATGGCCGCTGCCACCCGGATCGTCAACCGGTTTGCGTTTGCCGTTTTCGTCAATGCGAATGTGGACACCGGGTCTTCGGGGATAAGTTTTAGGTCTGGTTTTCAGGGTTAAAAAATAAGCAGGTGAGTGGGAAAGTACTTGGGTATTACAGTGTTTGCATATAAACATTAAACCCGGCCGAGATAATGAGAACCTTCTGGGGGGCCGATGTCCAGAAGCGCTGTTTGATTTGAAGCACGAAGATAGAGAATGCTTCAAATCCTGTCAATGATATTTTTTATCCTGAAAAACGGTTACCGGTAAATATTGGGATGATTTATCTGCATAAATGGTTTGGCGTCCTGTACCGCTTCGAAACCAAAGCGGGCATACAGTTCATGGGCATCGCGGGTTGCGAGCAGGATGCGTCTGAGTCCCTGTAAATCAGGATGTTCAAGAATGTTTTTAACCAGCCATTTTGATAATCCCTTGCCGCGATGTGCCTCCAGAATATACACATCCGCCAGATAGGCGAATGTCGCTTTGTCGGTGATCATGCGGGCGAATCCAACCTGCTGCCGATCAGAGGTGAAGATACCAAAACACATTGAATTTTTCATGGCCTTCTGTAGCACCGACATAGGTAACCCCTCTGACCAGTAAGACCGGGACAGAAACTGATGGATGGCACTAACGTCCATATCTTTAGGGTCGCTACTGAATTGATAATCGGTGATCATGGGGGGCTCCTGTGGTAACGGAATATGTGGAATATCGGTTTTCTTCATAATGATAAACTCGGCTGCATTTGCACCTGTTATTGTGATTACAGAGGCTTATTTTGTCATGACAATTTTTCTATCAGGATCTATAAATAACCCGCGTGTGCTGCCAAGTCTGCCATATTCCGCCTGTCTGCGGGAAAATTAAATTCCGGGGCAAAGATAAAGATGCAAGTTAATTCTGCGAAAGAGCAGGATATATTGCCGATAGATGTGTGACGGATGGAGGGGTGAGCAAGCCAGCAGTTGCACCTTCAAGACAGTGGGCTGGTTCCTTAAATATTTGATTTATGATCGAGCAATAAGCCGGGCCCGGTGTTTCCGGACCCGGCAAATATGTGACAAGATCAAAATCAGAGGTGCCTGGAAAACCTGAGCTTGCCAGTATAAATGAAGCTCCGAGAGAGCCTTCTATGGATCGTGTGCAAAGAGCCAATACCTGAAACTGCACACGCCGGAGCGTGTTACTCTGTTAGCGCTTCACGGACGATTCTGTCGAAATCTCCGGACGCCTGCAGTGAGGTGATTGCTTTATTAAATTTATCCAGCACTGCGGTCATATTGGCATTTTTTGAGAAGGCCAGGTAGGTTGGGTTTTCCGCGATGGGTACTTCGACTACCGCAATGCCCGGAAATTTTTGCATGAAAATGGTTCCGGAAGCTTCGATAGCAATAACAGCGTCCAGACGTCCTGAATTCAGTTTGCTGAAGTTCTGTCCATCCGAAGTTACTTCGCTGACGGTGATTTCTCCGGCTTTTACCGCAGAGTCAAAATCATCGCCGTAGCTCCAGCCACGAATGACACCAACTTCCATTCCCTTGAGATCATTGGCGGTTTTGAAAGAAACGGTTTTTGCTTTGTTATAGTAAACCATCAGCTTTTCAACAAATATTTGATCGCTGTAGTCATATTTCTTGAGCCGCTCTGAATTTTTATAAATACCACCAACGCCGGCATTTGCATTCTCAATATCTTCGATTGCTCTGGACCATGGAAGTGCATTAATTTCTACCGGTTCTTTCATTTTTTCGAATGCGGCGGCGATCAGCGCAGGGTAAATTCCAGCTGCTTTGCCATTGTTAATATACATGAATGGTGGATTGGCATGATCTACGCTAACCTTAACCTCTGCTAAAGCATGTTGAGCAAGCACTGCGATTAACATTACTTTCATTAGATTGACAATGTTCATAAAGACTCCATTTTTTCAAGATTCAGTTTTAACGTATATTTTTCGCCGGGCATGTTACGGATATCGATTCCTCATACAGTAGTTTTATATTGTTATTAGGAAAATCATTCACTCGTTATATTTCAAGATCTACAGCTTGAAACCTTTGCATTGAATGCCGATCAGATCAATCGTATTTCTGTTTGATTGCCTCAATATTGACGCTAGCAGGAATTTGTTGATAGACGGCATTAAAATCAAGAAATCAATTGCCATATGGAGATCGTTTGCTGAGCCTCATATAAATTGGATTTTTAATTTCCAGCTGATAGTTTGAGCGTTCAATTTTATCGATGTCTCCCTGTTCTTTTCTCTGTTTTTCAGACAAATTATTAATATGGCAAGTATGCATGTCGGGTTAATAGTGTGATGCAGGGAAGCATCACCATTGGCCATAGCCAATGCGGATTAATAGGTTTGATTGCCAATCTTTTTTTGAAGTCTTGTTTACCGGTAGATGATTGTCAAATTATGAAAAAGTGTCTGGTCAATTGGATAATTTACAGATGATGACTGGAATGATTGCCATTTATGTTGTGACTAATAGAAATTGACGTAGTTTTGATGGTGCTCAGGGGGAACTGTTTCGCAATGGTGCCATTCCGTCACCATAGACTGTGGGCCATCGTCACAAAATGATACAAATTAGTCCATTTTGTTTTTTCCGGTTTATTTGCTTGTATTTGGCAGGGCCTGTTTGAGTTAAAAAGTTAACCGTGTGGTTAACTGGCGGTCAAATGCAGCTCTGGTGTATTCCAGCTATGGACAAAACAGGATCTGCAGCTAACTTTATTAGAGCTTGCTGGTTTTATTGCCAAAGCGTTTGCAAGGACAGTGTTCATTATTTTTCCTGGCATTAAAAAATTCCGGGATTGTCATGCTTGTTTTGTCTGGGCAGTTGATATTGTGATGATGCACTTATAAACCATCGGATTTATATGTAACCGGCCTCAGTCCTGGAATGATGAATTCAAAGCAGAAGATTCTAAACAAAGTAGATTGTTGACTGGTAAATGATTGATCGCAAGCAACAGAATTCGTGAAAAACCTGTTCATTGCCAACAGAAGACAAGCTACTGTCTCGCGGCTCGTGAATATACGTGGTGAAGACAATGAGTATTAATAAATCCAGTTCGTTGAGGCTCCGTATTACCATTTGGGCCGTGCTGGTTATAACGGTGGTTTTATCGGTCAGTACGGCGATTGACTATTATCTGAATGTACAGAAGTGGCGTAAGGCTCTTGCCGACCAAATTGGAACTGTCAGTCAATTTATTGCTTCTTCGCTTCCGCCTGCATTATGGAATTATGAATTAAAAACAGTGGAGGGCGTGCTGCGCGCGACTGTAGATAGTCCGAATATCGACGCAGTATATATCGTTGAAGATGGAAAACTCAGTCATGCTTTTGGTAAGCATGAAAATGAAGATGCCCAGGTTATGAAGGAGTTGCCGGATCTCAGCGAGCTTGTTTTGATAGAACTTAAATATATTGATGCCGGGGAAGAGCCGATTGCAATCGGTTACCTGCAATTAAATGAGGCTTATCTGAACCGGCAGTTAGACATACAGTTGCAGATGGCGATAGTCGGTATCCTGGTGCTATTGTCATTGTTGGCGGGCCTGGTGTTCATGTTGCTGACCTGGATGGTCAGAAAGCCGATTCTGGCGTTAACGGATGCCATGTACAACATTTCTCAAGGTGAGGGTGATCTGACCAGGCGACTGTCCGGCAGTTCGCGGAACGAAATTGGCGCATTGGTGGGATATTTTAACCAGTTCATGCAGAAACTGCAGGACTCAACCGCGGCGCTGGGTCAGGTTTCCGGTCAAGTCAGTCAGTCGGTCATCAACCTGGATAACACCTTTGATATCAGTCGGTCACTGGTGATGAGGCAGCACGAGGAAGTCAATGCAATATCTGCCGCTCTGGGTAAAGGCGCGGATGCTTCTCAAGGTATTGCCGAGCATGCCGGGGTGACTGCCAGCGCTGCCAGTGATGCTCATAAAAATGCGGAAGTCACTCAACTTTCCGTGGAGCAGACGGTGCAGGCAATTCAGGAACTGGATGTTATTCTGGAGCAGACTCGCGCGTCCATGTCCAGTTTGCAAATAGATGTTGATTCCATCACTGACATTATTGGTGTTATTCAGGGAATTGCTGAACAAACCAATATGCTGGCGCTGAATGCCGCGATTGAAGCCGCCCGGGCGGGAGAGCACGGCAGGGGGTTTGCAGTTGTGGCCGATGAGGTTCGGTCGCTGGCTGCCAAGACGCATGACAGTACCAGAGAAATTATCCAGAAGATTGAACGTCTGAGAGTCAGTACTGAAAACGGTGTTGAGCTGTTCAGAAAAGGTAGTGAGTCCAGCAAACAGGGTGTGCAGAAAATTGAAGAGGCAAAAGCTTCGCTGCAAATAATTTTTGATGCATTTTCTCAAATCAGCGTCATGTCGACCCAGATTGCAGCGGCGGTGAACGGACAGGCAGGACTCCGTCAGGAATTCCAACACACGGTCAAACGCTTGTCTGTGTTGTCTCAGAAAGTGGATGAACAGGTTGATCAGGCCACCTCTTATAGTCGCGGTGTTAAGCAGCAAACGGAAACGCTGGCCAGGCATCTGGGTGGTTTTAAATGGTGATCTTTGTTGTATCTGTTGTGGGCTGTTTGCATTTGATTCAGCCCGGTTTAATGCCTGACAAGCATGCAGCCTGACAGAAAAATTAGTTATCATGTAAAAATTAATGTATCGACTCTAATCATCACGGTGTTCTGTTAACCCGGCATAAATACTTGCCGGGTTAATAACGAGACTTAAAAAAAATTTGATCAAATATACATACGCAGGTTAGACGGACGTGGATTCATCACCGAACGCTCCAGTAACGGATATCCAGTTCTTCAAGAAATTTTTCTGCTTCATCTCCCATCATGAGTGACAGGCTGGAGTAGATACCTGCTTCCACGCAGGTGGGGGCCACTACGGTAATGGACCGTGGTGCATTCATCACGGGCCATCCGGTTTTGGGGTTGAGGATGTGACTGTAACGAATGCCGTCTTTGAGCAAATAGCGTCGACTGTCGCCACTGGTGGCCATCGCTCCGGCAGTCATTTCAAGGTGTCGTATTTGCTGTTCCGGGACTATTTGTTCAACGCCGACTTTCCAGGCGCTGCCATCTTTGCGGGGACCTCTGGCACGCAGGTCTCCGCCAAAATTGACCAGCAGTGCATTTTCGCAATGCTGGGTGAGCTGCGAGAACACCTTGTCGACGGCGTATTCTTTACCAATGCCTCCCAGGTCGATTTCCATGCCTTCCGGAAGTGTCAGGTAGGGGCGGGACCAGTTGACCTGATGCCAGCCGATCAATGGCAACAGTGCGGCAATGGCTTTGTCATCGGCCAGTTGGTCTGAGCCATCGAATTTCCATACCTTGCGCAGGATGCCGGAAGTTACATCAAAACGGGCTTCGGACAACTCATATACCTGATTGGCAAAATCCAGCAGGTCAGCGGTTTCGTCGTCTACGTGGATCGTTTTACCGCAGGCGTTATTGATTTTATGAATGATGTTGTCCTGTCGGTAACGACTGAATTTCTGCTCAATGCGCCAGGTTTCTGCCCGCGCCTCAAGACCCAGTGCCATCACCTGTTCCAGATCAGTACTGTCAAACAGAATCTCACAAGGACTGGCCATGGCCGGAAACGCCGCTTTGGTGTAGTCATCAAACTGGGACAGCTGAAATTGAAAACTCATAGAGATACCTGTTAACGGTGCTGTTGTCCTGAAACCGGATTCAATAGGGATGCGGTATCTGTCAGCTTGAGACGGCTACCGACACATCTGCAGTATATCAGCTCCACGATAGTTTTCTCGGCGCAACAATCAAAGAGATCAGTACGATCTCTTTGATTGTCGGGTTGATAGGCAAAGACTCTGGTGGAGTTCATTGCCTGAGGCCGGTCTGACAATACCTGCTGGATTTTTCTCGATATTGTCGGGCCTGCGATGAATTACACCGATCGGAGCCGATTCCATGCGCTTACCAGCGGAAGGTATAACTGAGCTGTATCCAGTTGGCAGACAGTTCGGCAAACTGACTCATGCCATCCAAATTACTGCCGCTGGCCACATTTTTTACGTCATTACGATCGTGCTGCTGATAATGCTCAAGGGTGATGGCGATCTCCTGATCAGGACCCGCCAGTGGAATGCCCAGGGTCAAACCATAGGTATCCGCCGAGAACGCACCGAGTCGGGGATCGGAAGACGCGTAATCCACCAGTGCATGGCTGCCGGAAGCGTCCACCGCAACCTCATCTCCGGCATTCAGGAACGGCTGATAGAAATCGGCTGCTGTCTGTTGGTAATACCGGTAATGCGGTTGCAGATAAAAGCGATTACCAGGCTGGAAGTGATAGCTGACATCCGCAGTGTGAGAACGAATACCCCAGTCATCGGTCATATAACGATACGAGATATCCAGTACGTCGTCTTTGAACCAGGCAAATTTGTTTTGCCAGTAGATGCTTTGTTTAAGGCGATCTGAAGGACGGTTTTCATAAACATACAAATAACTGTCGGTATTGGCCGGATCGCTGATCAGGTTACCGTTGTCGGCCACGGTCAGAATTTTATAAGGATCGTTCTGATAACCGGAACTGGTACTGATGGAGTAATTCAGTTGTGTAATCCAGCGGCGGTTAATGACCTGGGTAACCCCTACAATGCCGTCAATCACTTGTTTGGTATCGAGATCTTTACCTTTGTTCGAGCTGGCATATGCACTAAGTGGATCGGGAAGGCCACCATTAGGATTGATCAGGTCAAATTCATAATTGATCCCTGCGGACACGGTGGTATTTTTACCAAACAGATCCTGAGCAATGGCGATGTTACCACTGAAGGATTGAAAGTCGCTTTCTCCGGAATATGTTCCACCCAGATTGATTTTGGTATCACTGTCCAGTGGCTTTTCCCATCCAAGAGACAAAACATAACGGTTGTCTTCGAAATGCGGTGCCAGTGGCAGATCTCCTGCTTGGGTTGTATAGGCTTTGCTGGCGCCGTCATCATCCTCATCCTCGTGATCATCTTTGGATGATGCGCTTCCCGAAGCGCGTGTTTGCGTCTGGTTGATGGAGCGGGCAGATGGGTTGGCGGACGGTGAGGTAAAGGTCTGATCAACGTTGGCAATGGCGGCACCGTTTGGAGAGGCTCCGCTGAGGGTGTCGAACACCAGCCGGATATTCAGTGAGCTTTCGTCATCGTATTCGCGTTTCAGGTTAAGAACCGGTTCGATAGCTGTCACCCGGTTATTGCCTTCGCTGTATACCAGCAATCCGGAGCCGACCAGCCAGTCTCCATCCTGAGCCGCATGGGCGCTGCCTGTTGCACCAAGCAGGGCGCCTGTCGCCAGAGTCAGGCGAGTGCGCAGATTCTGTGTCAATTGCATCCGCAACCTCCACCGCCAAAACCTTTGCCACCGGAACTGGCTTCTTTACTGAAATAAATATGTTCGTTGTATGAGTTTTGTATCGGCTGGCTGTCCAGTGCCATTTGTGGCTTTGCCAGCAGGTCCCGTTGCCATGGTTTTACCCCCAGAGTACAGGCCGGTAGCTGCATGGCCAGCAACAAGATTATGAGATATTTTCCAAACATGTCTGATCACTCCGACAACAACTGTTGGATTTCACGTTCGTAGTCGTCCACTTTGTTTTTGTGAAAACCTTTGTGGGTGACTTTGATATTTCCATTGCGATCTATCAGGAAGCTGGTAGGCATCGCACTGACACCATATTCTTGGGCGAGCTGACCGTCAGGGTCGTAGGCGATGTTAAATTCGGGGTGATATTTGGACAGAAATTCAGCGGCCAGATCAGCCTCCTGATCAACATTGACGGCAATGATGGTGAGACCTTTCTGTTGGTATTTTTGATGCATTAACTGCATCCATGGAAATGATGCCCGACATGGACCGCACCAGGATGCCCAGAAATCGACATAGACCACCTGACCTTTGTAGGAGGTTAAGTCGAGTTGGGCAGCCTGAGCTGAAAGGGACATCAGCAGTATGCCAATGGAAATAAAAATGCGTTTCATACATGACCTCAAGCAGAAATATGCTGGGGTCATGTTAAATTGACAGACTTAATCGAAACTTAAATTGACAGATAACTGAAGAAAAGATGCTTCATGCCTGCTGACGGAAATTGGCCAGATTTCCCATGCTAAGGCTGACAAAAATATCTTCCAGTTCCACTGGACTGTAAGGCAAAAAATAGCTCAGTGATTGCGATGAACTGAATAAAATAACATCTACACTTTGCCTTGCCATCAGCAGCCGGAATTCCGAGACATGTTCAAACATCAACTGATCCGGTGCCACGACCAGCATTCTGGCAATCTTTATTTGTTTACGAATTTCCTGATAAACCGTAGCCATCTGGTTGATAGCACGAACCAGTGCAGGTTTGTCTGCGGGTCTTTCAATCATGGCTGAGCGGGTATCGATCACCTCGGTCATACCGTTGCGCAGCCGGGCATCCTGATACCGTTCCGTGGTCAAATCCAATAGCCGGGAGTCCAGTAGACTTCCCTGCCATTTCACAAATAATGTTTTGCCATTATCTGTGACCTTATAGGTTCCGGGCATTTTTTCCTCCAATGTAAACAGGTTCCATTATGGAGCCTTAGCATAGTCAGAATCAGCCCGAACACCATCAGCTTTTCGAAGGGTATGAAAGTCTTTTATATCCCTCCGATTTGCTCAGGTTTTGGCAGAGTCACCGGTCGTAAAATGTTTTCCGAGCAGTGCGTGATAAAAATTCTGGTCACAAAGTACACCTTCCAGCTTACCGTTTTCCACCAGAATAACCGGTAGTTCAGTGCTGTAACACAGTTCTATGGCGCGCCGCATGGAAACCTTGGGCGACGTCATTGCCAGGGTGCCGCAGGCAGGAATCTGATTGTCCTGATCGGCTTCGCAGTACTGTAGTTTGAGTGGGCCGCTGCCATTCATTTCCGCTGCTGCCACTTTGCCTTCCTCTACCGTCAGCCAGACTTGATGATGGGGATCTGCCAGCAGGCGTCCATCCTGTTGTTCCAGCGCTTCGACCTCGGTCATCAGTGTGTGCCCTTCAAGCACGTTCAGCGGATTGGTATGGGCCACAAAGTTTTCCACGTAAGGAGTGGCCGGGTTCAACACAATATCGGCCGGAGCTCCGCACTGAATAATGCGTGCTGATTCCATAATGGCGATTCTGGAACCGATCTTCAGCGCTTCATCAAGATCGTGACTGACGAACAGAATGGTTTTGTTCAGGCTTTTTTGCAGGGTGATCAATTCTTCCTGTAACTGATGACGTATCAATGGGTCGAGTGCGGAAAAAGGCTCATCCATTAACAGAATATCGCTGTCCATGGCAAATGCACGGGCCAGTCCCACGCGCTGTTGCATGCCGCCTGACAGTTCATGGGGATATTTGTCCTTCCAGTCCGCCAGTCCGACCATGTCGAGTTGCTCCATGGCTTTTTTATGGCGGTCATTTTTATTCATGCCCATGACTTCCAAACCATAGGCAACATTATCAATGACTTTCAGCCATGGCATTAAGGCAAATTTCTGAAACACCATGGAAATTCGCTTGGCTCGCAGATGTCGAAGGGTTTTTTCATCACAGTTAGCGAGATCAATCATGCGTTCACCATCTTGTACCAGCAGTTCTCCACGACTGATGGCATTGAGTCCGTTGACTGCTCTTAACAGGCTTGATTTGCCCGATCCTGACAAACCCATAAGGACACAGATTTCGCCCTCTTCAATATCCAGGCTGGCATTCTGAACGCCGACGACATCGCCGGTGGCATCGATGATCTCCTGACGGCTTTTTCCCTGGTCGAGTAACTTCAGACTATCGGTGATCTGCTGACCAAAGATCACATCTAGGTTACGAATGCTGATCGCAGGCATGGTTAAACCTCCTGAGTATTGCCGGGTGTTTTGAATATCCGGTCAAGGATGATGGCAACCAGGACAATAGCGATACCTGCTTCAAAGCCCTGGGAAATGTTGACGGTATTGAGTGCACGCACCACCGGTTTGCCAAGGCCATCCGCACCGACCAGTGCAGCGATGACGACCATCGACAGTGATAACATAATGCACTGAGTGATCCCTGCCATAATGCTGGCCATGGCGGCTGGCAGCTCCACTTTCAATAACAGCTGTGTAGGGGTTGAACCAAAGGCGCGACCAGCTTCAATAAGTTCTTCGGGTACCCGACTGATACCGAGATAAGTCAGACGGATAGGCGCGGCAATGGCAAAAATAATGGTTGAAATCAATCCTGGTACTACTCCAAGACCGAATAGCACCAGGGTTGGGATCAAATACACAAACGTTGGAATCGTCTGCATTAAATCCAGTACTGGCCGCAGTATGGAATAAAACCATTTGTTGTGAGCTGCCAGAATACCGATGGGAATACCGATGATGACTGACAAAAAGGTTGCGGTAATGACCAGTACAAAGGTTTGTATCATTTCTTCCCAATAGCCCAGATTGAGGATCAGCATCAATGCGAGAATGACAAAAATCACCAGTCCGATACTGCGGTGTAACAACCATGCCATTGCCGCAGTCAGGGTGATAATCACTAATGGTGGCAGCCACAGATAAAGATCAATCAGCGATAAAATCAGCCACTCAAGAGATACCGAAATCAGATCAAAAAAACCGGATGCATGCAGCGTCAGCCAGTCAAAAAAGACTTCCATCCAGTCGCCTATTGGCAGTTTGTGTTCAATTAACCAATTCATTAAAAAACTCCAGGAATATAAGGCCAATGGCCGGTGCTGGTGGCGCTAAGGTTCTTGGGTGAGAGTGGTAAGGCCATGAGTGACGACAGACCTGTACCTTCAGAACCTCCGCTGTTTCGTGCCAGACCATCCTGGTGGCACGAAACGGTATTGATAGTTAAATATTCAGATATGCTTTGACTGCCGCCAGACCGGGTTTGCCGTCAACGGTGGTAACGCCTTTGAGCCATCCGTCCAGCATTTCCGGATGCGCTTTCAGCCAGCTGTTGGCAGCAGTTTTGGGATCTTTGCCGTCATCCAGAATGGCACCCATGATTTCGTTTTCCATCGGCAGCGAGAACTTCAGGTTGGTCAGCAGTGTGCCAACGTTTTTGCATTCACCGGTATAATTTTTCCGCACGTTGGTGTAGACGTTGGCGCCGCCGAAGTCAGGGCCAAAATAGTCGTCACCGCCGCTCAGGTAAGTCATGTCGAAGTTGGCATTCATCGGGTGTGGCGCCCAGCCCAGGAATACGATCCACTGTTTGCGTTTTACCGATCTTGCCACCTGTGACAACATCCCGGCTTCACTGGATTCAACCAGGTCGAAATCCTTCAGGCCGAAAGCATTGGTATCAATCATGTCCTGTATCAGACGATTGCCGTCATTGCCCGGTTCAATGCCATAAATCTTGTCTTTGAACTTGTCTTTGAATTTGACGATATCGGCGAAGTCCTTGACCCCGGCGTCGTATACATATTTGGGAACGGCCAATGTGTATTTTGCCCCTTCCAGGTTCATGGCAATGGTTTCCACTGTGCCGGCTTCACGGTATTTGGCGATGTCCCCCTCCATGGTGGGCATCCAGTTACCCAGGAACACGTCGATGTCGTTGTTGGCCAGTGATTTGTACGTGACCGGTACTGACAATAACTGTGTTTTGGTTTTGTAGCCAAGACCGGTGAGAATTTCACTGGTAGCGGCTGTGGTTGCAGTAATGTCCGTCCAGCCAACATCGGAGAAGCGTACTTCATCGCATGAGGCGGCGTAGCTCATGGAAACAGATAATGTTGCCACTGCCACAGCGCCACGCATCACCTTCGTAAGCAAATGACTCTTAGTCGTTTTGGTCTTCATGTTGTTCCTCCTAAGTACTGATATTTGTTTTCTTACTCTGGCCATCATGGCCGCTTCATTGTTTTGTCGGACGTTGTTGATGTTGCCAGTCCGGGTCGATCCACACCGGCACATCGGCACGGGGGAGTGGATCATTGCCGAGAATCAGGTCAGCGGCCTTTTCCGCTACCATGATGGTCGGGGCGTTGAGATTACCGTTGGTAATGGTTGGAAAAATGGATGAATCCACCACCCGCAGCCCTTCGATACCACGTACCCGGCAGTTGCTGTCGAGCACCGCCATCGGATCATCGTCGGCGCCCATCTTGCAGGAGCACGAGGGGTGGTAGGCGCTTTCCACGTTCTGTTTCACCCATTGATCGATCTGTTCATCGGTGTGGATGTCTTTGCCGGGCTGAATTTCGTCACCACGGTAATCGTCGAAGGCAGACTGGGCGATGATTTCACGGGTCAGGCGTATGCAGTCGCGCCAGTCCTGTCTGTCCTGTTCGGTGCTGATGTAGTTGAACAGGATGCCGGGTTTGGCGTGGGGATCGGCAGATTTGATCCAGATACGGCCACGGCTCTGGGGTTTGTTCGGGCCAACATGGACCTGAAAACCATGACCGGCAATGGCCTTGCCGCCGTCGTAGCGCATGGCAGCCGGCAGGAAGTGATACTGAATATTCGGCCATTTCAGGCCCGCGCGGGAACGGATAAACGCACAGGATTCAAAGTGATTGGTGGCACCCAGGCCGTCCTTGAACAGGATCCAGCGGGTGCCGATGAGCCCTTTGCTGATCAGCCCGAGTTTGCCGTTCAGGGTGATGGGTTGTTTGCAGTAGTACTGAAAATAAACCTCCAGGTGATCCTGCAGGTTTTCCCCTACCCCGGGCAGGTCATGGATCACGTCGACGCCGGCGTCACGCAGCACCTGGGCCGGACCGATACCGGATAGCTGCAGCAATTGTGGAGATCCAACCGAACCGGCCGCCAGAATCACTTCGCGGCTGGCGGTGGCCGTTGAGATCTGACCGTGTTTTTCATATTCGATGCCACGTGCGGTCTTGCCTTCCAGAATCACCCGCCGGCTGACCACTCCGGTGACCACGGTCAGATTGGGGCGCTGCATGGCCCGGCGCAGATAGGCATTGGACGTGGAAGCCCGCACCCCGTTTTTTACGGTCATGTGCATCGGCCCGAAACCTTCCTGCTGGTAACCGTTGTAGTCTTTGGTGACCGGATAACCCGCTTGTGCGCCGGCATCGATGAAGGTTTGATACAGCGGGTTGAGCTTCATCTCATTGCCATTGCAGGTTGCCAGTGGCCCGGTTCCGCCACGGTAGTCGTCGGCACCACCGGCCCAACTCTCAGCCTTGCGGAAGTAGGGAAGACAGTCCTGATAACTCCAGCCCTGAGCACCGTGTTCCTGCCATTCGTCAAAATCACAGGCATGACCGCGAACATAGACCATGCCATTGATGGATGATGAGCCGCCCAGCACATGGCCGCGTGGGCAGTGCAGTTTACGGCCGTCGAGACCGGCTTCTGCTTCGGATTCGAATTGCCAGGCATATTTGGCGGTGTTCATTGGATAGGACAACGCGGTCGGCATCTGAATGAAAATGCTGCGATCACTGCCACCGGCTTCCAGCAGCAGTACCTTGTGGTTGCCGTTTTCGCTGAGCCGGTCTGCCAGTACGCAGCCGGCCGAACCGGCACCCACTATGATGTAATCGTATGTCGTTTGAGTCATTGTTCTCTTCAGTGTTCTGGATTCGAAATTGATCAGCTTCAGCTGTACGGGCAGTCCACGTCTCCCAGTTCGACGTAGATGCTTTTAGTCTGGGTATAGTGAGCCAGCGTCTCCAGGCCGTTCTCCCGGCCGATGCCGGACTGTTTGTAACCGCCAACAGGCATCTCCGCCGGTGATGCCCCCCAGTTGTTGATCCAGCAGATACCGGCCTGTAACTGGCCGATGACACGGTGGGCGCGGGCGAGATTGGTGGTGAACAAACCGGCAGCCAGACCATATTCGGTGTCATTGGCGCGGCGGACGACTTCGTCTTCGTCACTGAAACGAAGGACCGACATGACCGGGCCAAAGATCTCATCGCGGACGTTCGGCATGTCATCGTCGCAGTCGGCGAAGATAGTTGGTTTGACGAAAAAGCCTCGGTCGAGACCGTTTTCGGTGGCACGCTCACCGCCACACACCAGTCGGGCACCAGCGGCTTTGGCGGCTTCGATGTAACCCATGACTTTTTCCAGATGGCCGGCGGAGATCAGGGCTCCGACCTGAGTGTTCATGTCAGTCGGGTCACCGAGGACCATTTTTTCGGTGCGCTGTTGTAGTTGTTCGATGAAGGCGTCATAAATGCTGTCATGCACGAAGACCCGGGTGCCGTTGGTGCAGACTTCACCCTGAGTGTAGAAATTTGCCAGCATGGCACCAGATACTGCATTGGTAAGATCGGCATCTTCAAAGATGATCAATGGCGATTTGCCGCCCAGTTCCATGGTCACAGACTTCAGCGTGCCGGCGGCATCGGCCATGACTTTTTTGCCGGTACCGCATTCGCCGGTGAACGATACTTTGGCGATGCGCGGATGACGCGACAGTGCCTGACCAACCCGGTAATCGCCCTGAACCACGTTGAAAACCCCGTCAGGCAAACCGGCTTCAGTAAAGATCTCTGCCAGTTTCAATGCCCCCAGTGGGGTTTCTTCCGAAGGTTTGAAAATCATGGCGTTGCCAGCAGCCAATGCCGGACCGGCTTTCCACATGGCAATCTGGATTGGATAGTTCCAGGCACCGATCCCGGCGCAGACACCGAGCGGTTCACGTCGGGTATAAAAGAAATTATTAGCGCCGAGATTCTGCTGTTCGCCGTGAATCGTGGCCGCCAGACCGGCATAGTATTCGATGACATCGGCGCCAGTAACGATATCCACGTACAGAGACTCCTGCAGCGGTTTACCGGTGTCACGGGTTTCCAATAGTGCCAGCTCATCGTTGCGCTCACGTAGAATGGCAACGGCTTTTAGCAGGATGCGGCCACGTTCGACGCCACTCATTGCCGACCAGACTTTAAACCCCTGCAGGGCCGACTCAACGGCTTTATCGACATCGGCCAAAGATGCCTGCTGTACTTCGGCCAGCGGTTCGCCATTCGCCGGATTCAGGGTTGTAAAGGTTTCGCCCGAGCTGGCAGGCTGATAACGACCGTGAATGTACAATTGTGTCTGACTCATGTCTTAACCTTAAGTTCTGTGCGGGATACCGGTCGATAACGATTCGGATTGACCAGTACCTCTGCGGGTAATTGTCTTTCCAGGCATGCGTGAATCAGTTGCTGTGCCTGTTCACTGTTGATGCCGCGCTGACTTAATGCGCCGCGCAGCCAGATACCATCAATCAGGGCCGCCAGCATCTGGGCCGCCCTGTGGGCTTGTGGAGCAGGTAAAACCCTTTTTAACTCCAGCTTTAAGTGCGATAACAAACGTTTCTCATTCACCCGTTGTAAACGGAACAATGCTGGGTGATGCATGGACTCAGACCAGAATGCCAGCCAGGTCTTGACCACTTTTGCATCTGTCTGATGGGGATCAAAATTGCCTCTGACGATGGCTTTGATCCGGCCCACCACATCATCCGGGTGGGTTTTGCGCAATTCCGCCATGACGCTTTCAGACAGTTTTCGTAATACCGATCGCATGGTGGCTTCGAGCAAATGATCCTTACCACCGAAGTGATGATTGATGATGGCCGGTGACATTCCGGCCAGATCACTGATCATTGCTACACTGGCTTTGTGCAATCCAACCTGGTTGATTGCCTCCATTGCCGCGTCGATCAATTGCGGACGTCTGATCGCTGCCATTCCAACTTTTGGCATGGTCGAACCCCCGTTTTTATTAAACGCCTATTTAATAAAAAAACATGGTTACACTTGGGCTGTCAAACCGGATTGCCGGTATTGGATAAGTTTTTCCGCCATTTGGCGTTGCCAGACATGCGCATGGTCGCTATTGGTTCATTGCCGTTTGAATCTATATTTATAGGCTTTTTTGCAAATTTGTGGTGGGTACAAAAAAACGCCGGAAAAAATTATCTTGCAATTATTTGTTATTGACTCCATGTAGAGACCGATTCTGTTTTTCAGGTGAACATAATGATTCCCTTTTCAGTGCTGGATCTGGCGCCAGTAAACGATGGTGAGAGTGTTACACAGTCGTTTGAAAACAGCCGGCAATTGGCGATCAATGCGGAAAATAATGGTTATCATCGTATTTGGCTGGCTGAACATCATGGCATGTCCGCCGTTGCGAGTGCGGCTACTTCAGTAGTGATCGGACATATTGGCGCCTGTACTCAAAAAATACGGATAGGCGCGGGCGGCATCATGCTACCCAATCATTCGCCATTGGTGATTGCCGAGCAGTTTGGCACGTTGGCGGCACTGTTTCCCGATCGAGTGGATCTGGGGTTAGGGCGAGCACCAGGAACGGATATGGCCACAGCCAGAGCATTAAAACGAAACCTGAACGCCAATGTCGACCAATACCCTGAAGATATTCGTGAATTACAGCGTTATTTGGGTGACCGTCAGGCGGACCAACAGATTGTGGCAGTGCCGGGCGTTGGCAGCAAAGTACCGCTCTGGTTATTGGGCTCCAGTCTTTACAGTGCCCGGTTGGCTGCGCAAATGGGCTTGCCTTATTCGTTTGCCTCGCATTTTGCGCCGGATCATTTGCTTGAAGCGATACAGTTGTACCGGCACTATTTTCAACCCTCAGAACATCTGGAAAAACCTTATGTCATGGCCGGTGTCATGGCGGTGGTGGCGGAAACTGACGAAGAAGCCCGTTATCTTCTGACATCTGTTCAGCAGCAGTTTGTGAATCTCCGGCGCGGCGCGAATAAACCGTTTCCGAGACCGGTTGATGATATGCAGCACATCTGGTCGCCTATGGAGAAAGCGTCAGTTGAACATACGCTGGCATACGCGCTGGTGGGATCTGTGGATACTGTACGGATGAAGTTGCAGAGTTTTATCAATACGACTCAGGCAGATGAGCTGATCGTTTCCATCCCTGTTCACCGGCTCGATGCTCGCCTCAAAGCGCTGGAATTGTTGACGAAAACAGGAATGATGAACGTTATGTAAGCCGTTTGTGCGTGTGTGAGCTGGCTGGAGATGTTCTCCCGTGTGAACGGAGATGGCTCATCCATAGCAGAGTACCGGCCAATGTCTTTAGGTCATCGGCCGGTTAGCAAAGGTTGTTGACGGTTCGAAAATTATTTTGCCGTCAGGATATCTTTGATCTTACCGACCAGGCTCTGCACGATTTCGGGCGTCTCCACGACTTCCTTGACGGCCACGACAATCGAACTCATGTCTTTGCAGTCCTCAATCGAATCCATCACAATGCTGCCCATAGGCCCAAGAGTATCCACCAGTACGTCTTCGATAGCAGCTTTCTGACTGGCACTGAGACTCAGTGTTCTGGGCGCGGATGCTGGCATCGGAGGAGGGACCGGAGCACTGGTCCTGGCCGTGCCTGGAGTTGCCGCAGGAGCAGATGACTGAGCATCAAGAATCTGCCTGATCACCTCCTCGTTATCGGGCAGATCCACTTTCCTCAGATAATTGGAAGACAGTTCAAAGCGGCTGGTACCCTGTTTGATTCTGGATACCAGAGCCATGGCCTGTGCGCCAAATCGTCCTCTGCACTGTAATGCAACAATACGGCCTTTTTCCAAACCGAAAGAGGCGGAGTGCTTTTCATCACTGACAATAAACAAAGAGCCGGTGGCTTTTTTGTCTGCCAGATCGCGCAGTTCGTCCATAATCTCTGAAAGTGACTTATAGTCGCTCATTGTGTACAACCCTGATTATTTTTTGGCTTTCAGTTTTCTAAAGGCAATTGAGATGCTGATACTCATTCTTTCAATCGCTTTGGCAAGTTCACCGATTTCATCAGATCTTGATGATTCATCAATCTTGTTATGGAAAGTACCGCGACTGATATCGTCAGCAATGCTGGTCAGTCTTTGTATAGGTTTGGCCAGACGTTTAGCCATAAAGAACGACACAATCAGTGTCAGCACAATCGTAATTGTCAGGAGAATCAATGAATTACGTTTTGCTGCGATAACCGGAGCAAAGGCGTCATCGTAATCCTGTTCAACGATTAAGCGCCAGCCATTGGTGGATGTCACGGAATATGCAATTTTTTCCAAATTGGAACTGGTATAGATGTAAGGTTTATCGCCTCTGGCGCTGACGGCCTGAACAAGAGCGGGACTATCACTCATATCTTCAAGTTCACCAGATGTCGAGGTTCCAGAAGCACCACCACGGGCAATTACTTTATTGGACTCGTCCAGCAGAATGGCGTATCCGGTCTTGCCTATCTTGGCTCTGGTAATCGTTTCTGACATTTTTGTAACTGTCATACCGATACACAGTGCGCCGGGTTTGGGAGAAGGAATTTGAGGATATTTGATTGCTTCACAAAGAATAAATGCTGGTTGTCCGAGGGTGCGGCTCATTAACACCTGTTGTCCCATCTTGTTACCGGCCTGGACTTGCTTGAAATAAACACGGTCACCACGAAAGTGTGCTTTGGTGCCATCTGCATTGAGGATGGCGACATCGTCACTACGTGCGGTTTTGTAGCCGTCCTGACCAATTGCGTAAGCCAGATAAGTCCACTCATAAGTGCTTGTGATGGCTTTCAGTACCGGCTCCTGCTGGGCTTCCTCGTTGGACTGGATGGATTTTAAGATGACGTTTTGTTTCAGCATCCTGCTGTTCATGTCGTACCAGTCGTTTACTTTGGCCAGTAGCACGTCAGCTGTCTGAGTCAGGTCCTTGTTTACCTGAAATTCCACTTCCTGCTGCAGCCTGTAGTAGTTGGTATACCATAAACTCACTAATGGCAAGGCAACCACAATTAACATCGCAATTAATATCTTCTTATGCATATTTATGCCTATCGGTTGTTGTTTCCACGTTTTTGAAAATGTTCAATTTTCCCACTATTCAGGCGACGATGATGTCACCAGGACAGATGTTACAAATATCTGTCTGATATTCCGCTGACAGCATTTAGTTTCGGATCAGAGCTGTCATATGAGTGTCATAACTGTAGACACTCTCTGATCATTAAGCCAAGCCACAAAAACTGTCTCATCCCTGTTGCGAAACTTTTCTCTTGATCCTGTTATTACGCTCTCACTGTTTTCCTGCGGTTATTATTAAGCGTTGGCAACGTATTGTCTTTCTGTCTGCAGGAGGGCCAGGTGACCCACAACACGAATAACTACACTAACTATAGCGCTAGAATAATTATTTGAAGGTATTTTTAAAACATAAATGATAATCAAGCTCTATTTGGTTATGACATTCTCTAATATCGGAGGTGAGAGGTGACCATATTTGTCGGAGTTGGTCATTGTGACCATTTGACTGCGAAAATTCTATCGTTTGTCTGCGTGGGTAGAAAGCAAAAAAGTCCTGCCAGATGGTTGCAAAATTGACCGAAATATCAGAAAAGTTTTCAAGATACCCATATTACATATGGTTAGAAGGTTAGGATGAAAAATAATCCTGTTTGTGTTTTTGTGAAATGGTTCTCATTGGTGGGTGAGGCCCGAAAGTAACGGCTGTGAGTGCGTTGTAACCGTATCCATTCGGGCCGTGAGGTATTACTGGTCTGAAACATTTCTCTGAGCACTTACACGGATAAATGCATTCGAGGCTCCCAGTCCCTGATAGCCATCCCGTTGTACCAGTTCGAAGAAGAAATTACTGTTTGGGGTCTTGGTGTAAAGATGCCAGAAACAGCCATTTTCATCCTCGTCATACAGCACATTGAACTGCTGCATCAGATCCAGCTGTTCGCTGCTCAAATCAAAACGGGCATCCAGGTCACGATAATAGTTTTCCGGAATCGGCAGTGATTCCATCTGGTGTTCCAGCAGGCATCGGGCACTGGCGAAAATATCCCGGGTTTGCAGCGCCAGGTGTTGCACACCGGCTCCCTTGCGGGCTTTGACAAACTGATTGCTGCTGGATTCCGGTGAAAAACTGGCGTTCAGGGCCAGACGAAATACGCCGCCCTCATGGTGCAGTACCTGACTCTGGATCAGACCTTTCGGATCGGCCACATCAAATGAGGCAGTGGGCTGTAAATTGAAGATTGAACGGTATTGCAGCATCAGGGTCAGATAATCCTGATAAGACAAAGATTTTGACAGGTGGTCCACGTGGATCACCGGGCCGGCTGTGGGCGGTTCGGCAGCCTCATTAAATTCGGTATCCCAGATGAAACTGGCTATGCTTTCATCGACCACATACAGCTGGGCACCGTTAATGCTGCGAATATAGCTCATGCCATGGCTGTCGCGAACCGGGTCCGGGGCGACCACTTCGTAACCGAGCATGCGTGCACGTTTCAGGGTGTTGTAGGCATTGGGGGTACGGATGGCGTATGCGCAGATATGAATACCGGTGTTTTCAATAAGCCGGTCATGCAGATTGTGTTGATCGTAGTTCAGCAGGAAATTGACCCCGTTCACCGCCCAGCGCTCGACTTTTTTCTGTTGATGATGACCGGCTTTTTTCAGGCCCAGAGCCCGCATGATGTTTCTGAGTTCCTCGATGTGCTGTTCATTGGTGGCGCATTCGATAAATTCGATCTGCTCCACTTCCGAGCGTCCCGGCAGGGTCTTTTCATCACATACCATGGCTTGCAGCAGGTTATATGAGCGCATGCCGTCCAGTGCTGTCTGACGGGCGTCGCCCATGCGGAAGACATCGTTGAAAATCTCGTGGGATAGCGGGCCATCGTATCGTGTGGTCTTAAGCGCCTGCATGAATGTTTGAATCTGCAACTCGCCCTGACCGGGGAAGCAGCGATAGTGCCGGCTCCAGGACAGCTGATCCATCGACAGTTTGGGGGCATCAGCCGTCTGTACCAGAAAAATCCGGTCGCCCGGTATAGAAGGAATCATACCGAGATCACTCTGGCGCGAGAAAATATGAAAAGTATCCAGTACCAGTCCGACAGAATCCTGATTGACCCGGCGCACAACCTCCCAGGTATCGCGATAGTCATGAATGTGTCTGCCCCAGGCCAGTGCCTCAAATGCCACCCGCATGTTACGGGCCGCCGCTCGTTCACCCAGTTCGGCGAAATCATCACAGATACGGCTTAAGCCTGGCTGGGCGGCCGGATGAATGGAGCTGCAAACCATCAACAGGTCAGTACCCAGCTCCGCCATCAGATCAAATTTCTTTTCTGCCCGATCAAAAGCCTTTTGTCGGAGTGTGCCCTCCAGCCCCTCAAAATCCCGAAACGGCTGCAGAGTGACCAGTTTTAACCCCAGATCCCTGATCATCTGACCGGCCTCCCGGGCGGAGCCATTAAAGGCGGTCAGATCGTTTTCAAATATTTCAACACCGGTGAAACCGGCGTCGGCGATGGCCTGAAGTTTTTCCGGCAGTTGTCCGCTCAGGCAGACTGTGGCAATAGAAGAATACATTGTCTGAAACCTCGTGTGGTGATGATCAGGTCAGAGACCGGCTCAGATAAGCGTGGCTGTGTTGCAGCAGCAGGCTCAGGCAGCGGGATTTGTCCCTGGCCAGAGCCGCCTCGCTGATCGCGGTATGTTCGTCAATGATCTGTTGGCCACGAAAGCCATGGGTTTTCAGCTCTCTGACGACATACTGGCGATACTGGGTAAACAGGTCGGCATACATTTTCAGCAACAATTGGGAACCACAGGCGCTCATGAGCGCCAGGTGGAACTCCTGGTCATAGCGGGTCCACTGTTCGACCATGATCTGATCATTGAGCATCTGCTGCTCGACCTGATTAAGTTTGTGAGTCGCGGCGGCGACCTTGCCTTCCCATTCCAGGTCGCCATGGTCGATAGAATGGCCAACCCCTTCATTTTCCAGCAGTGTGCGCATGCGGCTGAGGTCCTGAAGCTCGTCCATTCCGCCGGGAGGAATTCTGAAGCCCTTCTGATCCTCAGCGACAATCAACCCCTGCGCCGCCAGTTTGACCAGCGCTTCACGCACCGCGTTGGGGCCGACGCCAAACTGCTTTTTCAGCTCTTCGACCTTGAGCTTCTGGCCCGGTTCATAGGTACCGAACAGCACCTCATTTTTGAGTTGCTCATACAAACTCAAATCTTGGCTTTGGATGTCGGTTAACATGGTTTTCACCTTTTGTGATGGTCTGTCAGCATGACTGGGATCGCTTTTGCAGGTAGAACTGAATTGCTGCATCGCGATCCAGGGAGATACCGGTAAAGTGTTCAAAGGCATTGACCCCCTGGTTCAGAAACAACTCATAGCCGCTCATGGTCTGTGCGCCGGATGCATCCATGGCGATCATGAACTCGGTGTTCATCGGGGTGTAAATGGCGTCAAACCCCCAGCTCGGTGCTTGTATGGCGGTTTTGGCCAGGGGGATGCCAGGGTACTGATACATGCCAATAGGAGTCGCATTGACGATACCATCAGCCTGAGTGGCCACTTCAGTCAGGTTATCCCCGGTCACCGTAGCACATGGATAACCGGCCGCCTGCAGAACCCCGGCCAAAGCGAGTGCCGTTTCCGGACGGGTGTCGTAGAGAAAAATTTCCCGGGCCGACAATTCGCCCAGCGCAAAGGCGATGGAACGGCCGACACCGCCACTGCCCAGCAAGAGTACTCTACCCGGTTCCAGGGGGCCGAATGTTCTCTGGAAGCCGGCCTTGAAACCGCTGTAATCGGTGTTTTCGCCACGAATGTTGCCGTCAGTGAAAATCAAGGTGTTATAGGAGCCGAGGGTTTCAGGCACAGCACCCCGCTGTTTGACCATGGCACTGACTTCGGCTTTGAACGGATGAGTGACGTTGACTCCACGATAGCCCTCTGCAATCGCCCGCTGTACCCGTTGCTCCAGGCTCAGTTGTGGTTCCTGGTCAGCATCCAGCAGTTGGTAATTCACGGTAATACCACACAGCTCGCCAAGCGCCTGATGCAGCTGATGTACTTGTGTGCGTTGAATGCCTTTACCAATGAGTCCTAATTGAATCATTTATCAGTATCCTGCCAGTCTGGGAAGAATTGTGGTCAAAGTGGGAACGAAGGTGATCAGTATCAGCACCAGCAGTTCCACCAGTAACATGGGAATCAGTGCTTTGGTCAGTCGGGCCATGCCCACCCCGGAAATCGCGTCTGAGACAAACAGACAAAGGCCCAGTGGTGGCGTGATCAGCCCGATCATTAAATTGAAAATCACCACAATGCCAAAATGTGTCGGGTCGATACCGAGGGAGATGGCAATCGGGTGCAGTATCGGAACCAGCACCAGCATGGCGGCAGTCCCTTCGAGAAACAGACCGACAATCAGCAACAGCACGTTACAGGCGATTAAGAAGGTCCAGGGACTGGTGACATATGCCAGAACATTATCGGTAATCAGGTTGGGTATGCGATTAAATGTCAGCAGCCAGTTACCGGCAGACACCGCTGCGATAATGATCAGAATGATGGCGCTGTCGGTCATGGCGCGGGAAAAAATACCAGGCAACTGTTTGATATCGATGCTGCGATACAGTACCAGTCCGACGACCAGCGCATACACCACGGCAAAGGCCGCGGCTTCTGTGGGGGTAACAATTCCCAGCAGGATGGAGCCAACCACAAATACCGGCATAAATACGGGAATAAAGCCGCGCATCAGCGCTTTTCTGCGGGAGAACCGGGCATCACGCTCATCCTGAAGGTGCGTTTTGCCAGCCAGCAGATACACATAGACCGACAAACCCACGGCCAGCAATAAACCTGGTACTACGCCGGCCAGAAACAGGCCCGGAACTGACACACCAGTGACCGTCAGAGCATAAATAATGACCGGTATGCTGGGAGGAATAATGGGGCCGATCACTGAAGAGGCGGCGGTCAGGGCTGCAGCAAAATCGCGTTTATAGCCGTGACTTTCCATTTCCGGAATAAATACCCGGCCGAGGGAAGAGGTATCGGCAATGGCCGATCCGGACAGCCCGGCAAAAATTACCGAAGCCCAGATATTCACATGAGCCAGTCCGGCTCTGAGCCCACCGACAATGGCATTGGCCAGATCAATAATGCGGGAAGTAATGCCGGCTGCATTCATCAGCTCTCCGGCCAGAATAAACAAAGGGATGGCCAGTAACGGAAACGATCTGATTCCGGAAAACATTTCCTGGGCAACAATGCGGATGTGGTAAGGAAAATCACCGGTCAGCATAAATACCATCAGGGTGCCGGCCAGAGCGAAGGCAATGGGGACGCCAATGATCAGGGCAAGGAGCAGCAATCCATAAATCATGATGTCACTCCCTGATCGGGTATCAATTCAGTAGCAGTGGATAGGTTGTCATTCCGATGTGTCAGCCGGAAAATCAGCTGTACTACCGCCGACAGTGCCAGTAACACGCCACCGAGTACCATGGCTGACTGAAATACCGCCATGGGCACACCCATGCCGGGAGAGTCGATGCTTCCGCGTTTGATCATAAAGGCATATCCGGACCACGAGAGTCCGACACCAATCACCGTTACCAGCAGATCCACCAGTAACAGGCCAATATGTCTGAAGCGATCGGGCAAAGCATCAATACCGATGCTGAACCGTACATGGCGGTCTTCCAGGTAGGCTTTGGCGCAGCCGATCATAACACCGTAAATCATCAGGTAAATTGCCGCTTCCTCACCCCAGACCAACGAACCCCCGGCGGTGTAGCGCCAGACCGCGTTGATCAGGATGGTGGCAAACAACAAAGCCAGGCATAAAGCCGTACCAACGGCAAATACAGTACCCAGGTGCATACGCACTGATGCAATCAATGTTTTCATAGCAATCACTTATCAAATGGCCGGTCAGGCCGACCGGCCGGGGTGTTGTTATTTGGACGCTTCTGCGACGGCGGCATCCAGTTTATCGATCCATTTCGCATCGTTACCCAATGCCTTGCGCAGGTAGGTTTTGACGGATGGTTGCGCCAGCTGTTTAAACTCATCCAATTGTTTGGCCGTAGGCTGAGTGACTTCCATTCCTTCGTTAATCAGTTTGGAGACGCCTTCTGCAGATCCAAATTGCTGAATGGCTCGACCCACTGTACCGGCAATCGTTGCGGCTCGCTGAATGGCTGCCTGATCGTCTGCTGACAGAGAAGAGAAAAATTCGTCATTGATGAGGATGAAATCGACGCCGTAGACATGGCGGTCCAGGGTCATGTATTTCTGGAACTCCCAGAACTTATTGCCGTAAATGACTGAAACAGGGTTTTCCTGACCGTCGACCACGCGCGTGGCCAGTGCGGTGGGCACTTCGGCCCAGGCAATGCCCTGAGGCTCGGCTCCCAGGCCTTTCACCATTTCAAGGTACAAGGGAATGGTCTGGACTCTGAACTTCAGGCCCTTCATATCTGCCGGCGAGGCAATGGGGTGTTTTGAGTTGGTGAAACTCCGAAAGCCGGTCTCACCGTAGGCCAGGGTTCGCAGGCCGGTTTCCTTCAGACAGTGTGCTGCCAGTTCCTGGCCAAAGCTGCCGTCCAGCACCTTCCAGGCAACGGGGGCGGATGAAAACATATACGGAATATCGGTCACCGAAGCGGCCTTACAAACCTTTGAAAATGCACCAGACACCATGGTCATCGTAATCAATCCATCCTGAGCGCCCTGAACCAGTTCGGTTTCATTGCCCATGGAGCCGGCTGGAAAGAGATCAACCTTGAGATCGGTTTCGGCTTCCACCAGATTTTTGAATATCTGTGAGGCGGCGCCTTTCTTGGATTGCGTCCATTCAGCCGGATCAACATGGGCAAGCCGAATGGTTTGCGCCTGAGCCAGAGTGGAAAAGGTCAGAATGGCTGAAGCCGCCAGGGCTGTGCGAAGGGAGGTATGCGACATGCTTGTTTTCCTCATATTGTTATTGTGGGATTCTGCATTCCTTCACCGCTGAACATAACAACAAGAAATCCACAGATCAATAAATCATCCATAAAACTAATAATGGCGATTATTTTTAAAAAAAACTTATAGGGCACACAAACTGTAAGGATTTATGTCTGATACCTGTCTTTTAAATAAATAACAGCAAGAAGAATGCGGGAGACGGAAGGAGGGATCAGGGTAAATGTCTGTGCAGATGTACTTGCAGAAATTCAGTATCAAATCCTTTGATGCGCAATGTGAGTTCAAGTTGTGCGAGCCGTTCACGCAGATCGGCCTGTTTATCGTCATCGTCATGCTGCTGGGCGGAGGCCAGCAAGTCACTCAGCTGGATGGCTTCCCGTCGTTCTTCAAGTTCGGGGGGCAGGAAGCCGGCATTCTTTAAGATGTGATAGCCGGCACGCAGCGATTCCGGAACCATGCTGTTGTCATCGAGAATCAAGGGTTTTCCCTGCCCTGGCAGATTATCCAGCATGCCACTGTCCACCGCCTGCTGAATCTGCTGCTCAACCAGATGATCGAAAAAGTACGGCACCGTTATCTCCATAATGACTGGAATGATAAGTGTATCGCTGGGTAGTGAGTAAAAACAATCGATGACCGCGAGAGGCCGAGGGTGGCATTGTTTTGGTAAATCCTGTGGTGGTTGCCGGGTTCAGCCCGGTTGGATGTGGCGATGTCTTTTTCCTGTCTGTCAGTAAACCCGTGATTGCGAGCACAAGGACAATAATGCACCAATTGTGATCCCGTCAGAAACACTTCTGTGTCATTTCCGCTCTTTTGATGTATTCCAAAAAGGTATCTGGTTAACCAGTTTAGAATAGCTAACTGTTTGTTATTTAAGGGTAATTTTTGAGATTACAGGATTGGCCCGTTTTTTGACTGAATGGTCAGAATCTGGACGGATGGCAGGCAAACAACGTATGCGCTGTCATCGCATCGACAAACTGGTCAGGTAACATGATTGGCTGGTGAGAGATATTCCGTTTTAACGCTTTGGATATGTGCTCCAGATACCCTATAAGACTAATAAAACAGGAACGAACAATGAGACCTACCCTAAGTTTGCTACCGGCATTCATGCTATTGACGTCTTTCAGTCATGCCGAGCTGATGATTTCTGAAGTGTTGTATGATCCACCCGGATCGGATACTACTGAAGAATGGATTGAGTTGTATAACCCAGGTTGCAGCACCGTCAGTCTGAATGGATACAGTCTTTCAGATAACGGCTCTACCTTTTCCCTGTCAGGCAGCGTTTCCGCCGGCGCATATTTTACCGTCGCCCGTAGTACCAGTGGCTTCAGGTCATTGTATGGGTCATCCCCGGACATCGCTGAAATGAATCTCTCACTGGGTAACAGCGGGGATTGGGTGGAGCTGAAAAACGGTTCAGATCGGGTCGATCTGGTGGCATGGGAAAACAAAATTTCCGGCTGGAGTATCAATGCCAGGAATGTTTCCATTTACCGGAATAGTAATGATGATACCGACTCTGTGGCCGACTGGGCGGTCAGTACATCCGATTCTCCGGGAACCGGTCCGTTAAGTCAGAGCTGTGATGGCGGCAGCAACGATTCTGGAAACAACGGCAGCGGTACCGATACCGATAGCAGCGTCAACGAATCGCTTTATTATCAGGATGCCATCGGGCTGTCAGGCAATGCTTTGAAAATGGCTCTGCATGATATCATCAGTGCCGGTCCCACCAGACTGACATACAGCGAGGTCTGGAATGCCTTGCGTTATACCGATGAAGATCCCGATAACCTCAATAACGTCATACTGCTGTATACCGGCCGCAGTGCCAGTAAAAATGACCAGGTTGGCTCGTCAGGTGACGATAACGACAGCTGGAACCGGGAGCATGTGTGGGCAAAATCCCTCGGCTTTCCAAACAGTAGCCAATACGGGTATACCGACCTGCATCACTTGCGTCCGGCTGATGTTACCGTCAATAGTTCCCGTGGCAGTAAGAGCTTCGATAACGGTGGCGGAGCAGAAGGCGAAGCACCGGATACTTTCACCGATGATGATTCCTGGGAGCCTCGGGATGACGTGAAAGGTGATGTGGCGCGAATGATTTTCTACATGGATACCCGCTATGATGGCAGTGATGGCAATATGCCGGATCTGAACATTATCAATAGTACTAAAACCTCCTCCGGTGCTCCGAATATTGGTGTGCTCTGCACACTGTATGACTGGAGCCAGCAGGACCCGGTAGACAGTTTCGAACAGCGTCGCAATAACCGGATATATGAGTTGCAGGGCAACCGTAATCCGTTTGTCGACAACCCTCAGTGGATCATCAGTATCTGGTCCGGCAGCTGTTCCTGATTGCTTGAGTGACGTGGCCTTATTCTGGGCCACGATTTTAATTAGCTTGTTTATTTGTCTGTCACTTTTATGCCTCTTAAGTATGAGTTTGATAGATGTGACTTCGGTCTCGTTTTTGCTATAAAAATGTTTAATTCATCATATCTGTTTTAAAAAAACTGATTTGTCAGTGATAAAAATCCGTTTTTTTTGGAACGCTTGTTTGTCCGTTCTGCTGCATCAGATGCAATTCTCATAGAGCAATATCTGAAACTTGAATCCAGGTCTCTTTTTCCAGGAATTTACTTTGTTTAATGTCACGGATTTTTGTTATGTTTAGTGTGAGATATTGGTTTGAAATGATTGATAATTGTTCCGATATTAACAATTTTAATTATAACTAATACGTTGGATAGATGAGTGTTGCGTGCTATTGGTTACGTGCTGTAATGATCGCAGCAACCAATACAGATGCCGTCCTGCCTGGTTTTTATGTGTCTGCTCGGGAATCAGAATCATAAATCCGTTAACACCATTCTTTTGTAGGACATAGTCAAATGCGTATTGGGCTGTTGTTTAGAGTGTGGTTGGTTATAAACGAAAATGCTTAATGGGACATAGTCAGACAGTTCAATCCTATGATCTTGAATACTTGGTTGCTTGTCCTGCTGACAGCAGATGAGCATTTATAGAGATTGAGTTTTTCGGGAGAGAGTATGAAAAAGTGCATATCTGGTATGCTCCAACAGGTCATTGGCCTGTCGGTGTTGAACATGGCACTGGTTTCCGTCGTTCAGGCGGCGGATCTGGATGATGGTGTGATATCCCCTATTGTTGGTGTCAATGCCGGTCTTTGTCTCGGGGTAAAAGATTCCAGCAATAGTGCTGGTGCGACCCTGCAGAGTCAGACGTGTAACGGTTCAAATTATCAAAAATGGCAGATGTCCAAAGACGCTGCCAGATACTTTACCATCAAAAATGTAGGGAGTGGTTTGTGCCTGGATGTAACCGGCTGGTCTTCCAGTGAGGGAACGGTACTTCAACAGTGGACTTGTAGCAGCGCTGATGTTCAGAAATGGAATGTTTCCGATCAGGGGGGTGACCAGTACGCAGTGATATCCAAATACAGCAATTTAGCCATGGATGTGTATGGTGCCCGTAAAACAAACGGTGTCGATATTATTCAATGGTCCTGGAACGGAGCTGCCAATCAAAAATGGACATTTCCGAATGCGACATCCGGCGGTTCAGGTTCATCCGATGGCCCGATCGGTTTTGGTTCCGGTGTAACCGGTGGTGCAGGAGGTGAGGTGGTGACCGTTAGCACGCCTGATCAGCTGAAGTCAGCTTTGTCCGGTAATACTCCCAGAATCATTCGGGTGTCAGGTAGCATTGATTTCCGCAATACGGAAGGCAATGCCACCGAACTCGGATGTACCTATTCGGAAAATTCCTGTAGTTATAATGGTAAGCAGGAAAAAATCCTTAATGTCGGTAGTTATTGCTCTGGTCGCTCGTTGTATAACATCACTTATGATAAAGCAGGTAAGTCACCGCTGACTGTTGGTTCTAACAAAACCATTATCGGTGTTGGTGCGTATTCCGGTATTAAAGGTAAAGGTCTGCGCATGGTCAGCGGAGTATCCAATGTGATCATCCGCAATCTGTCCATTACCGATATCAATGATGGAATAATCTGGGGGGGTGATGCCATCACCATTGATAATGCCTCAAAGATCTGGATTGATCACAACTACCTTGCGCGTATTGGTCGTCAGTTTATCGTGACCGGTTGGGGCACAGCCCAAAACGTGACTATTTCCGGAAATTATCTGGATGGTACTACCGATTATGGACACTACTGTAATCGTCGCCATTACTGGAACGCGCTGTTGCTGGGTGAAAATCAGAGCATTACGATTGTCGGCAACCGTTTTCATATGACTTCCGGACGTTCACCGAAGTTCAGCAAGCAGAGCAGCGCCAGCAGTGCTGGTATATTGCACATGGTGAACAACTATTTTGATCAGAATTATGGCGTCGGTTTCGACGGTGACTATGCCGGTACCGTGCTTATGGAAGGCAACTACTACGAGAAAGGCAGTAATTTTAGCCCGATTGCCTCCAGCAGTACCGGTACGCCTTTGTTTGCACCGCTGGATTCATCCATAGGTTCTGCCAATAATACTTGCCGATCAGTATTGGGACGTAATTGTCAGTCAAACTACGATACCAATTCACAAGGTAACTTTGTGATCAACTCATCAGCGATGTCTAACATCCAGGGCAATGGTTCGTGGTTGAATGCGGTGAGATCTGTATCACCAAAGAGCTATTCAGAAGTTAAATCACAATCATTCGGACCACAGTCCAATATCACTTATTAGGACGCCGATGAATCAATCCGTCGGGTCCTGGCCTATCAAGTAAAGTCTGAAAACCGGGCCTCTGCATTTAATTGCAGAGGCCTTTTTTTGCTGCTTTATGCACTCCACGGACCTCACACTTCCTCTTCAAGCGCTCACAATGAAGAATTTTTTAAATCGTATATAAACGTGTTCTATAGGGCAGGGCCTGTTGTTTAAGCCGGTATTCAATCAGATCGTTCTGGTCTGTTTAATTTCTCAGGACTATTTAATTGACGGATTAATATCTTTTTTGTCTTGTGTCGCCGGACAACGTCGATCCAATCATCATTTTTTGTCATGGTTTATGTTATGGACGGACTTTTGTATGACAGGGGGTAGTGATGTATAGCAGGTGTTATAAGTTGATTTGAGTCTGAATAATTGACGGAAAAATTGCTTTTTTCAGTGAGTGTGATGCGGTGCTGAAATAGAGTGGTCGTTTGGACGCTATAATGCCGTTCCGCCATCCAAATACATCGATTGAGCCGGCTATTACAACCATGCGTTTGTGTGCGGAAATTATCCTTCATAGAACAGCACAATAATGGGAGTATGACTTTATGTCTATCAAGATTCATGGTGGGCTGAATTGTCTTATGGCTGCAGCAGCCATGTTCATGACAGTAACCTCAGTTCAGGCAGCCGGACCAGATGCCCAGTTTGCAGATGATGGCACCTTTCTCAGTAATCGTCTTATCGTCAAATACAAAGAACCGCAAAATACCGTGCTGAACAGTTCAGCCATTGTTGAACAGCTGGAAGCACAACAGCAGGAAATAAAAGCAAGAGTGGATCAGATTGCTCAGGAAGTAGGTGAAAATCTGACGTTGATGCGGCAACTGAAAACCGGTGCGAGTCTGATTCAAACCGATGAACTGAAAAATCAGTACGAACTGAAACAACTGGCCAACAAAATGATGCAGGATCCGGCAGTGGAATATGCTGAGCCGGATATTCTCTATCATGCCAGTATGGTCCCCAATGATACCCGCTATCAATATCAGTGGAACCTGCAGGATACGACCGGGGGTATGAACATGCCTTCGGCCTGGAATCTGGCCAATGGCCAGGGTGTTGTTATTGCCGTACTGGATACCGGCTATTTGCCGCATGCTGATCTGATAGCCAACCTGATTATTCCCGGTTACGACATGATTGGCGACACAGAAATCTCTGCCGATGGAAATGGCCGTGACAGTGATGCTTTGGATCCGGGTTCCTGGGCCCAACCAGGGGTCTGTGCTCAAGGTGACAACGGTCACAACAGTTCCTGGCATGGTACACACGTCAGTGGTATTGCCGCTGCACTTGCCAATAACGGCATGGGAGTCGCGGGTGTGGCCTATAATGCCCGCATTCTGCCAGTGCGGGTGTTGGGTACTTGCGATTTTGGCTGGATGTCGGATTTTGCCGATGCAGTGATTTGGGCAGCTGGCGGTAATGTGTCGGGTACACCCGAAAACCTGAATCCGGCACAAGTGATCAATCTGAGTCTTGGTGGTTCATCGCCGAACGGTTGTAGCCAGACCCAGCAACAGGCCATTAATCAGGCCAGAGCGTTGGGCGCAACGGTTGTGGTCGCAGCCGGCAATGCCAATATCGACGCAAGAACGATTGAGCCAGCCAACTGTAGTGGCGTGATTACCGTTGCTGCAACCAATGCCGATGGCGGCAAAGCCAGCTATTCCAACTACGGCTCGGTTATCGATCTGTCTGCGCCAGGTGGTGATAGCGGGCAGGGTATTCTGTCCACCCTGAACGGTGGTCAACGCTATGCTGAAGATCAGCCATATTATGAGTACTACATGGGCACCAGCATGGCGACACCTCATGTGTCCGGTGTTGCGGCGCTGTTGTATTCCGTCAAGCCGAATATCACTCCAGATGAAGTTGAATCGATATTGGTCAGTACGGCCCGTCCATTCCCGGCAAATTGCTCACAATGTGGCAGCGGTATTGTGGATCCGACAGCAGCACTGCAAGTGCTATTGGGACAGACTCAGACATCCCCGGACAATGTCGACGATGACGTGTTAAGCAATGGAATCAGCAAAACCGATATTTCCGTTAACCTTGGAGAGCAGGTGTTTTATCGTGTTGAAGTGCCATCCGGAGTCTCAACTCTGGACATTTATACCGAGGGTGGAACAGGAGATATAGACTTGTACGTCCGCTATGGCATGGCGCCTGATAATGACAGCTATGACTGCCGTCCTTATGTCTACGGTAATCAGGAACGTTGCAGCTTTAACTCACCCAGTTCAGGTGTGTATTACATCATGCTGGATGGTTATAGCCGCAGCCGGAATGTGAAATTAACCGCTCAGTATCAATAACCGGGCTGAAGCAGTCTGAAACATTTGGATACGAGTACTGACAACGACATGTCAGACAAAAGCTCCAAACAAAAAAAGAGGCTCGGGAGAGCCTCTTGTGGTGGCATCCTGCTACGGTTTAATGCTTCAACAAATACTCAAACGCGGCCAGTGATGCTTTTGCCCCTTCGCCCATCGCAATCACGATCTGCTTGTACGGCACAGTGGTGACATCACCACAGGCAAAAATGCCGGGTTCACTGGTCTCACCTTTTTCATTGATCACCACCTCACCAAAACGGGTCATCTCCACCACGTCTTTCAAAAACGCGCTGTTCGGTACCAGACCGATCTGGACGAACACCCCGGCTAAATCCTGTGTCCGCACCTGTTCGGTTTCGCGGTCCTGATACTCGATGGCCGTGACCTTACCGTTATCGGCAATGATCTGGCGGGTCGCCACATTCTTCAGAATCGTGATGTTGTCGCGGGCTTCCGCCTGTTTCACCAACACCTGATCGGCCTTGAGTTCCGGCAGGAATTCAAACACCGTCACCGATTTCACGATACCGGCCAGATCCAGTGCCGCCTCGATGCCGGAGTTGCCGCCTCCGATCACCGCCACATCTTTACCCTTAAAGAACGGACCATCGCAGTGCGGGCAGTAGGCTACACCATTACCGATGTTTTCCTGCTCACCCGGTACTCCAAGTTCACGCCATTTGGCACCGGTGGCAATGATCAGGGTTTTGGTCTCAAACGACTCCCCTGAAGACAGGTGTACGGTTTTCAATGCACCCTTTTCAATGCGATCCACCCGTAAATGCTCACGCTTGGTGATGGTGTAATCATCCATATGCTGCTGTAACGCCCCGGCCAGTTCCGGTCCGGTGGTTTTAGGCACCGAAATCAGATTCTCGATACCCAGCGTATCCTTGACCTGACCGCCGATGCGATCCGCCACCATGGTCACCTTCAACCCCTTACGGGCTGCGTAGATGGCGGCAGCCACCCCGGCCGGACCGCCACCAATCACCGTGACATCCTGTACCGGCAGTTGTTCGCCTGTCTGACTGCCCTGAGTGATACCGGGATACTTCTCAATCAGCTTCTCCAACAGCTTAGCGGTATCGATCTTGCCATTGGCGAACACCTCGCCATTCAGATACACCGTTGGAACCCCTTGGATATTGCGGCTCTCGATCACATCCTGAAACACCCCGCCCTCAATCATCTCCGTGCGGATATGCGGATTCAGCAAGGCAAACTGATTCAGCGCCTGGACCACGTCCGGGCAGTTATGGCAACTCAGGCTCACAAACACCTCAAAGTGCAGATCCTCCTGAACGCCGGTAATGATCTTCTGAATTGACTCATCGAGCTTCAAAGGGGTGCCGGCAGACTGTAATACCGCCAGCACCAGAGAATTAAATTCATGACCGCCGGGAATACCGGAAAACACAATGCCATTGGGTTCATTGTCCACTTCCAGCACAAAGCTCAGCGGGCTGCGTACCTGACCGGCGAGATCGCGCTGTTCAAACCGGACCTTGTCGGAGATTGAGGCAAAGTCGGTTAAAAACGACACCAACTCATCGCGTTTGGCGTGTTCACCGGTTTGCAGCACCAGTGTCACGGTACGGGTCATGTTGGCGGTATAACTTTTCAGTGCGGTTTTAATATCATTCGTTAACATGGTGACTGCCTGATTGTCCTGATGAATACGATGTTCAAACATATGTCAAAGGTGTCAGCCAGCCGCCCGGACCCACAGTATGACGGCACTCGTACTGTGTAGGGTTGGTAGATTATGGCAGGACGGCTGACTGACGAACGCTTATCAGACCTGGCGGCGATGCGGACACCACCACCGGGTCATACCAAGTTCTGGGGGTCTTAGATCTTGCCGACCAGATCCAGACTTGGGGTCAAAGTGGCTTCGCCTTCTTCCCAGGCGGCCGGGCAGACTTCGCCGTCGTGGTTAGCCACGTACTGAGCGGCTTTAACCTTACGGATCATGTCTTTGGCAGAACGGCCGATGCCCAGATCATGGATCTCAGCCACTTTCACCACCCCTTCCGGGTTGATCAGGTAAGTACCACGCAGCGCCTGATGATCCGCTTCGATCATGATGTCGAATCCGCGGGTAATGGTGCCCGTAGGATCGGCCAGCATTGGGTAAGTGATGGTGCTGATGGCATCACTGGTGTCGTGCCAGGCTTTGTGGACGAAATGAGAGTCGGTTGAAACCGAGTAGACTTCCACACCCAGTTTTTGGAATTCTGCGTAATGCTTCTGCATGTCTTCCAGTTCAGTTGGGCAGACGAAAGTGAAGTCGGCAGGGTAGAAAATGAAAATGGCCCAGCTGCCTTTCACATCTTCAGAGGTGATGGTTTTGAACTCACCGTTGTGGAACGCCTGAACTGAAAATTCCGGGATTTCTTTGTTGATAATAGACATGTTTTTTTCCTCTTGTGGTTCAACGATGCTGGTCTTGAGCGCCAGCGTTGAGAGGCATATTACGAGTCACTTATGATTTGATAAATTGAATAAAATCGATCTCTTTGATCGATTTTTTGGATCGGTTGTAAAGTGATCAGCCTGATGTCACCAGGCTGAGACGAGAACTGATCAACGCTGGCTGAGGCTCAGCTGCAACGGCGCCATCGGTGTATTGCGGACTTCACTGCAACGGTTATGACGAAAACCGGTTTGTTCCAGCAGTGTCAGCCAATCCGCCTGTGTTGGCACAAACCGGCCCTGCAGACGCATGGGCGTATAGAATGGCAATATCTCGGCCGCACTGGCAGCATCGTTCTGGCGTAGTGCGTGAGCACTGACAAATATTCCGCCTGGTCGCAGCGCCTGAAAGATCTTCTTCAGGGCCAGATCCGGTGCCGCCATAAAATGCATGACCGACACACAGATGATCAGGTCGTAGTCGCTGCCGATGTCATCCGTTTCGATATTGCCGCCCAACGTGCAGATCCGTGAACTCAAACCAGCGTCGCGGATATTCTCAGCCGCCACCTCTGCGGTATCCGGCAGATCGAACAGCGTACCGCGGAGCGCCGAAAATTGCCGCGCCAGAGCAATGGCCAGAAACCCCGGGCCACCGCCAAGATCCAGAAACCGCCCTTGTGTTGGCAGTTCTTCCAGCTGAGTGAGTGCTTGCATGAGTGCCGGTGCCGCAACGATGCTCTGCTCCTGGCCGATCTGCACCCGCGCTGCCGTCGCCCAGCTGCCGCCCGCCGTAAACGGTGCATGACCGGCTTCATCGTCCGGATTCGATAATTGAAACTGGTCTGCCATCAGCTGGCTGGAACGTTGAAGCGATGCATAACGGAACTGCCAGGCTTCCCGGCAGTTATGATCGCTGCTCTCCATAAAATACTGTTGTGCCAATGAGCTGGTTTGAAACAAGGGCTCAGCAGTTCCGTGATAGCGTGTTAACAGCCCCATACTCCAGAGCAGTTCCAGCAGTGCTTCGGCTTGCCCAGGCTCCAGCCCAAGACTGTCAGCAGCCTCGGCAGCGCCCGTCGGCTGCTGTAAATGCCCGAACACATCGCGTGTCAGGGCAATATTTAACGCGGTTGCCTGAATGGGCGCGGCAGCCAGATTCCAGAACGGTTGTAGCGGATGTGCTGAAAGAAATGACATGAAAGACTCCTTGATGAATGAATGACCGGAGATCCGGCTTGTTCAGAGAACACCACCATGGTAGGTTTTGCTTTAACGAGATTCATTCTCAATAACGATGCATTCGGGCGATTCTGCTATGAAAACCGGCGTCAACATGGCGACAGCAACTTCTCCGGGCTATCGGAGCCATATTCACAACGCTGACTGGGGCCGGTGGCAAAGTTCCTCATTTCAATGTGACAACGGGTTAGTGTTGACTCACTCTCAGTTGACACTGCAGCAACCCTGGCAACAGATCCGCTGCCAGCGGCATTCCGAACGCCGGCTGGTAATGACATATGCTGTACAGGGTTACTCTGAGTTTCAGGATGAACAGGGGCATTGTTTGCGTTTTGAATCCGGTCAGCTGGTCACCAGTGTCTACCGCAATGGCATCGGTCAGCGTAGTTATCCCCGGGCCGATAACATCAATCAGCTGCGTCTGGTGGTGACGGAATCTGCCCTGCAACGCTATATCGGAGAATCGCGCTGTGCGCAGGTATTTGGCCCGGCCATGGGCACACAGGAAACATTTCGGCTGCTGAACAGTGAGACAGCGGTCAGTGAACAGTTGCAGGCATTGGCCATACAACCCATGCAGCTGTTGGATGGATTGAGTCGCAGGGCGATGGCGTTTAGCTGGCTGGCAGAACAGTTACAACGACTCGATACTATTGGGATGCGGCGTGATTCCTTGAATCCGGGAGCCCGGCAACAGCTCAACCGGATTACTGGATACATTCGTGAGCATCTCGACCACCCCCTGGCTTATGCCGATATTTGCAGGGCCTGTGCGGTGAGTGAGTACCAACTGAAAAGCCTGTTTCGGCAGCTGTTGCACACCACGCCGGGTCAATACGTGCTGCACTTGCGCATGCAACAGGCCCGGCAACTGCTGGCCGAGGGCTATCGGGTTGCCCAGGTGGCTTACCGGGTGGGTTACGCACATCCTAATAATTTTACCGCAGCGTATCGACGCATCTACGGTCATTCACCGCGAGCGTATGATCGGTATTGAATCCTGTAGCCGGTTCGACTGCCTATGACTTCAAATCTCCCGGCAGGGTGAGCAGGGTACGGCACAGATTCAGAATCACGGTCAGGCCTTTTGCTGCGTCCCGGTCCAGCTCAAATAGTTCCAATTCTTCATGCACCGACAACAGCCGTTGCACATAGGCCAGTATCGAGCTGACCTGGGTTGCCACATCGGTCGATTGATCAGACAAACCAAAGGCATGGATATCCAGCAATACCAGCGGCTGGCCGGCAAAATCAACCGCAGAGAGATAGTTGCGCCGATACAGCGCGAGAGATTGAACTTCAGAAAGACGGATTTCAGACATAGATAGAACTCCTGTAGGAATACTTTCTACCCCCAGCAGGTTGAGAGCTGTTGGGGGCAGGCCGAAACGGGTTCTCAACACCGTCCTACAGGAGACGGCCCAGCCGAAGCTGGCCCGCCCGGCCTGCCAAAACAAATGGGCACGCCAAAGCGTCGGTGCCAGAAGCGCAGAAAAAATCTGTGCTCTGGACCGCCTGTAGGTTCTCGGGGTTGAGAAGTCCCGGCGCTGGATTTTGCCAGCGCGGCAGTACATTAACCCGATGCCGTGGGTGAGTAAAGGGGATGGCGCTTGCCGTTGCCGCGCGCGGATGATCGGTATTGAAGCCTGTAGCCGGTTCGACTGCCTATGACTTCAGATCTCCCGGCAGGGTAAGCAGGGTACGGCACAGATTCAGAATCACGGTCAGGCCTTTTGCTGCGTCCCGGTCCAGCTCAAATAGTTCCAGTTCCTCATGTACCGACAACAGCCGTTGCACATAGGCCAGTATCGAGCTGACCTGGGTTGCCACGTCAGTCGATTGATCAGATAAACCAAAGGCATGGATATCCAGCAATACCAGCGGCTGGCCGGCAAAATCAACCGCAGAGAGATAGTTGCGCCGATACAGCGCGAGAGATTGAACTTCAGAAAGACGGATTTCAGACATAGATAGAGTTCCAGTAGACATTGATTTCCTGCCCCTAAAAAGTGATGAATTTTTTGGGGGCAGGCCGAAACGGGTCATCACAACCGCTCTACTGGAAGCGGTCCAGCCGAAGCTGGCCCGCCCGGCCTGCCAAAACAAATGGGCACGCCAAGGCGTAGGCTCCTGAGATGCAGAAAAAATCTGTGCTCTGGGCCACCAGTAGAGTTTTTCGGGGTGATGATTCCCGGCGCTGGATTTTGCCAGCGCGGCAGTACATTAACCCGATGCCGGGGGTGAGTAAAGGGGATGGCGCTTGCCGTCGAGGGCCCAAAGCCCTGGCACGATGGTAAATCTGGCATGGAGAAACCACTCAGGCTTCTGCTTTGTCCGGCTGGCATCAGTGTCGCAGGCTTAGCTAAGCCATGTATGATACCCGCCCAAACAACGACCTCAGACAAATCCTATGAATATCGTGCTGGCGAACCATGCTGATTTACCGCCTTTTCTGGAATACCTGGAGCGTCAGCTACAGGATAACGGCACCCAACAGACTCCATTGTTCCAACCGCTCTCAAGAAGCCAGAATACTCTGCCACCAGAGACTCGCGAGAAGTTTCAAAAGGGCATCGATGCCGAGTATGAGTCCGCCGATTGGCGCAAATTGTGGCTGGCGAAAAGTATCGCCGGCCAAATTATCGGTCATGTGGATTTGCGCCACTACGGCGATGAGCTCTGTCGTCATCGGGTGTTATTGGGGATGGGCGTTGATCACAAAAATCGTCAGCAGGGCGTTGGTACACAACTGGTGCATATGGCGTTAAATTTTTGTCATGATAACCAATGGATCGATTGGCTTGATCTGCAGGTGTTATCTGACAATCTGCCGGCCAAACAACTGTATTTGCGGTGTGGTTTTGTGATCATTGGAGAAATCGCTGACTATTATCGTATTGATGGTGAGTCTGTATCAGAAACCCTCATGACGCAGGCCACTGATATTAAGCGACTCGTATTGACTACCGGGAAGTAAATAATAAATACACCTTGTTTCCAATACCTCATTATTAACCCGATCCGGTCCGTCAGAGCCTGGGACGTGGGCATCATCAACTTGCCGTCAGCTGGTGAATTTCCATAGGTAAAAACAATTACGATCATACATATTGTTGGTATTGTTTGATGTCGCTTTAGCTGGTACAACGGACGCTCTGGAGGAGTGTCTAAAGGCAGCGAACTGTCGGTTTTGAGATTGCGTTGTTTATGATTCATGGTTAGTAACGTCTTGTGGGTTATGCAATCAATCGTGACGGGTTGTCACTGAAACAGGACACAACAAGGTAATTCCCGGCATCCATAAAAAGAAAAACAGCAGTTCAGTTATCGCCGTGGACTTTCTGAAAAATAATAGGGTTTTGACGCTGACCGGAAATGGTTATTCGGAAAATATCTGTTTATTGAATTCTGTAAACTCTTGGACGTGAGACGCCTTCGGACGAAACTGATACCTCATTTTGTATGAATGATGTGGTGTTCGTCGCTTCTTCATAGATGAGAAGACGGGCCTTGGAGATTAAGCTTGCTAATCACTTGGTTGCCTTGAAATAAACAGAAATTCTTTTGCAATAAAGCTGGAGATCTATCGCCAAAGATTTGGTTTGAGATGCAACACCGTCGCGGTGTTTTGTGGGTCTCTTCGGTGAATCTGGCTTATAAAAATAAGAATAGCGGGGATTTGGTATGCAATCACTACATGACAATCAGCTATTTGCTGACATCTATCGCGGGGTTATTTCACCCGGAGCCTGGGTGGAAACACTGGATGCCATAAAAGATCATATGGATGTTGCCAGTGTCGCGTTGCAGGTTTTCAGGAGACATGATGCCGGTCGCTGCGAACTGATTTGGGGAGCCAGGGATTCGTTTTCCCTTCAGCATGCCACGTTGCATGATAAATGGGTGAACAATAGCGAAAACCCCCGTCTGCAACTTGAAGTACAGTCACCCCTGCAAATACTCAGGGATGAAGACGTGTTTTCTTCAAGTTGTCCGCAATACAACCGTTTTGTGGAACGACTGGCGTGTGCCGGCTTGAATACCGGAATTATGCTGGATATCGAAATATCGGACCGTACTTTTTTAAGCCTTATTGCTCATCGCCATCGTGATGATCAACGTCCATATGATCAGAACATAGAGCAGTTTTTGTATGCGCTGGCACCGCACCTGTCTCAGGCGGTTCAATTGATGCAGAATTTTCGTCAGCTCAGTGGGCAAAATAAGATGTTCGAAAATGTTCTGAACCATTTGCGAGCCGGAATCATCGTGTTGGATCAATATACCAATGTCATTTGGCTTAATGATTCGGCGCGGCATTTGATTGCCCATTCCGATGCGTTGATGCTGCATAATCAGCAGTTGCACTTTGCAAAACCCAGAGACAAGAGCTTCTTCGCCGGCAGCATGAGTGAAATGCTGGCTATGAAGGCCATGCATACCCGGCATATTACTACGATTAATACCACCACTTCGGGGCCGATAGAGTTCATGCTGGCACCGGTGCCGGAGTTGACAAATGATGATGCAGAGCCTGGTCTGAAGCATCTACAGCATGTTGCAGTGTATCTTCGAGGACAGGATCAGGCACCTCTTAACCCCACCGAAGTTCAGCATTTGTATGATCTGACGCCGGCTGAGTCGAGCATTGCGGTCGCTCTGGCCGAAGGACAGACGCTGGCTGAATATGCCGATCAAAAAGGTGTGAGTATTGGCACGGCGAGGATTCAGCTGAAGAGTATTTTTTCCAAAATGAATATTAACCGGCAGCCGGAGTTGGTACGCAGACTCTGGTCCTCGGTTTTTGCAAGTACGGTTCCTCCTACCTATTGATACCTGCCGTTATCCTGTATGGGATATGACAAGCAGATGAAAAATGGCAAACATGGTGTCGATCCTGGCATCCGTGAAATCTGAGTAGACACTCATTCACGACAATACAATTATTAAAAGCCATTTTGAGGAACATAAATGAACATAAGAAGCTTCTCTAAAAAAAACCTGTTAATAGGTATATTGTCCGGCTCTTTGCTGGCGTTTCAATCGACCGCTGAGAATGTGATTGATCCGTTGGTTGCAAATGTGGGGCCTGAGTCTGAAGTTCCTGTCGCCATACAAAATCTGCGTTGGAATATGTTGGACCGTAGTGTTAATTCCCTGACATTCCGTAGCATGAATACTTTATTTACCACTCGTCAGGTAGCGCGTTCCGGTGATATTTCCTCACTGCCCAAAATTGAAGCCGATATGGACCTGACATATACCTTCAACGGTAAGACATATACCGCTGAAGATTTTTTGGATCGCACCTATACCAACGCCATGTTGGTGATGAAAGACGGCAATATAGTGTATGAGCGCTATTTGAATAATATGCGTCCTGAAACCCGTCACATTGGTTGGTCCATGACCAAGTCGCTTACTTCTATTCTCGTTGGTATTGCCCATGAGGAAGGAAGAATCAAATCACTGGATGCGCCGATCACTGACTATATCCCTGAATTGTCAGACGGGGCTTATAAGGGCGTCACCATTCGCCAGATACTGGCTATGGCATCGGGGGTGGAATATGAAGAGCGCTACGATTTCGCCAATCCTGGCACGGCTGCCAGAAACCATATTCTGGCGCTGGTGAAGAACGTGTCGCGTTTTGCGGATATGGCTAAACACCTCGAACGCAAAAATGAACCGGGTACGGTATTTGAGTACAAAACCATCGATACCGCCGTACTTGGGTGGTTATTGGAGCGGGTTCTGGATGGGTCAAACGTCGCGGCTTATGCGACTCAAAAACTCTGGGAACCTCTGGGTGCTGAGCAAAACGGATTCTTCATCCTGGATGGCCAACCGGGTGTGGGGCGTGAGTTCACGGGTGCCGGTTTTAATGCAACCTTGCGCGACTGGGCCCGGTTTGGGCAGATGGTGCTGCAGCAGGGTGAATTTAACGGCCATCGTATTGTCAGTGCCGATTATATTCAGAAGGCGACACATTCCATTCTGCCGGAAGATTCCACTATGGGAGGCTATGGCTATCAATGGTGGACCATGGGCAGTTCAAACGCATTTTCGGCGATTGGGTTACAGGGGCAGTTTGTCTATATCGATCCCGATACCAACACCGTGATTGTTAAACTCAGCTACTTCCCACAGGAAGAGATGGATGACGCTGAGCAGGAGACTCTGGCGTTCTTCAAAAAAGTGTCTGCCTGGAAACCATAGTGAATCATCCGGCAATCAGAGAGATGATCTGATGGCCGGATGAATACCCCAACGTTTTATCGCCAATAAGGCTGGTTTTAATCTAATCCTGAACCAGCTTTTTATTTTGTACTTTTATACCTCATATCTATTCTGATCGACCTTCTTTAGAACCAACTTCGGCAACATCGGATTCCGGTTTATTTCTGTGGTTCCCGGTATACTGTTTTTGGGTCTGAGCTTATGCTGGCAACTGATCGCGCGGCATATATGACTGACATCATCGAATACTTTCAATAATCTCATTACCAAGGAAACTGCCATGAAAGTCGCTATTTTGGATGATTACCAGGATGTGGTGAGGCATCTCGATTGTTTTGACCTGCTGGTCGATCACGACGTGTTGGTTTTGACAGAGACATATCCGGAAGAGGTATTGGCGGCTAAGCTGGCCGATGTGGAAGCGGTGGTGCTGATTCGCGAGCGCACGGTCATCACTGAGTCTTTGTTATCAAAACTGCCCAAACTGCGACTGATCAGTCAGACCGGCAAGATCAGCCATCATCTTAATCAATCCCTGTGTCAGAAATATGGTGTGGATATCGCCGAGGGAATCGGTTCTCCAGTGGCACCGGCGGAGTTGTGCTGGGCGTTGATTATGGCAGCCTCAAGACACATTCCAGCCTATGCCGCCCAGCTACAGAATGGTCACTGGCAGTGTTCCGATGGGCGAGGACTTGGCCGAACCCTGAACGGACTGACCTTGGGCATCTGGGGCTATGGCAAAATCGGCCGGCGAGTGGCGCAATATGCCAGAGCTTTTGAAATGAAGGTGCTGGTCTGGGGCAGCGAAGGGTCACGGCTGGCCGCAGTACAGGATGGTTTTAGTGCTGCCGAATCGAAGGCGGCTTTTTTTTCAACGGCCGATATTGTAACCCTGCATCTGCGTTTGAATGACACCACCCGAGGATGCGTGACCAGCGCTGATCTGCAACTGATGAAAGCCGACGCTTTATTTGTGAATACCAGCCGTTCTGACCTGGTGGAAACCGGGGCATTGTATGCCGAGATGCAGGCGCATCCGGGTAAACAGGCCGCCATTGATGTCTATGATGTTGAGCCGGCAACGCCGGCAAACGAACCGCTATTGTCTTTGCCGAATGTCACGGCTTTGCCGCATCTGGGATATGTAGAGCGCAATAGTTATGAGCTTTATTTCAGCACGGCGTTCGAAAATGTGGTGGCCTATGCGCAAGGGCAGCCCAAAAATCTTGTTACGATAGAAACGGTTTAGTTTTTTACCTGCAAAACTTTGTTATAGGGTATTTGTTGTCATGGTGTTTTTCCGATCATGAGCAGACGTCTCAGAATTGTGCTACTGATGGTTTTGTACGTGATCGTGTTTTACTTTATTTATCGATGTTCTACGGTAGGCGTTCCTGTCGGTGCCTGCCGTGGAGCTTTAAAAGTTTTTTCCTTGTTCCGATAACGGTATTGGTTGTGCCGGGCTTGGGAGTAATACCCGCATTTGGATGATTGGTGTCGAAGTATGGTTGCCTGATCGGAAAAAAATAACCATAACACGGCATAGCCCTTGCCTGTTTCGGTTTCCGGCGCGAATATGACCATCTGGTCATGTTTCTTTCATAATCCAATTGTTGAATAGCACCACAACTGATCAGACAACAACCAAGACTGCCTCGAATGCAGCAACATCGAAATATTGGAGTTCACCATGAAAAAAGTTTTAGCACTGGCTATTGCTTCCATCATTACCGCACCGGCGTACAGCGCGACGGTTAATCTGCGGGTGATGGAAACCACCGATATCCATATGCATATCACCAATTATGACTATTATCGCGATGCCGAAAGCGACACCGTGGGCTTGTCAAAAGTGTATACCTTAATCAAGCAGGCACGGAACGAAGCTGAAAACTCGGTACTGGTGGATAACGGTGACCTGATTCAGGGTAACCCTCTGGGCGATTATGTGGCCAAGGGCAGGGTACTGCGGTTTGGCGAAACCCATCCGGCTTACAAAGCCATGAACCTGATGGATTACGACGTTGGCAACATCGGTAACCACGAGTTCAATTATGGTCTTGATTTTTTGATGAAGGCTTTAAGCGGTGCAGCTTTCCCTTATGTGAACGCCAATGTGTATGTGGACGATCATGATGGTAATCCTGACAACGATCAGAATTATTTCCAGCCTTATATCATCAAAACCAAAAAGGTCGTGGATACGGACGGCAATGAGCAGTTTCTGAAAATCGGTTATATCGGTTTTGTGCCACCGCAGATCATGACCTGGGACCAAAGCAATCTCACGGGTCGGGTCGTGGCTAAGGACATTATTGAAAGTGCGAAAAAGTTCGTACCGGAAATGAAAGCCAAAGGTGCCGATATCGTCATCGCGGTTCCGCATAGTGGCATGTACAACAATCCGCGCCAGGGAATGGATGAGCATGCCACTTACTATCTGGCCAAGGTACCGGGCATTGATGCCATTCTGTTTGGTCACTCGCACTTGGTGTTTCCAGGCGATGGAGCCTTTGCCGATTACGAGGGTGTGGATGCAGACAAGGGCACCGTGTATGGGGTACCGGCCGTTATGCCGGGATTCTGGGGCAGCCATCTTGGCGTGGTTGATCTGACTCTGAACAACGACAGTGGTCGCTGGAATGTGGTGAACGGCAAATCCGAAGCCCGGCCGATATACAAACGCGAAGGCCGTGATGTGATTCCATTGGTGCAAGCGGCCAGTGAAATCAATACGGCAGTGCAGTTTGATCATGAAGGTACGATTGCCTACATGCGCCAGAAAGTTGGTGAATCAACCTCTGACATCAACAGTTTCTTTGCTCTGGTACAGGATGATCCATCGGTTCAGGTGGTCAGCAATGCCCAGATCTGGTACGTGAAGGAAATCATTCAGGGAACCTCTTATGAAGGCCTGCCAATTCTGTCGGCCGCAGCTCCGTTTAAAGCCGGTGGCCGTGGTGGTGCCGATTACTATACCGATGTGCCCGCAGGTGATATCGCCCTGCGTAATGTCAGTGATCTGTACATCTATCCGAATGACCTGAAAGTTGTGAAGCTGACCGGAGCAGAAGTGAAAGAGTGGCTGGAGATGTCTGCCGGTCAGTTCAATCAGATCGACCCGGCTGCCGGAGTGGACCAGAATCTGGTGAACGAGAGCTTCCCAACCTACAACTTTGATGTGATCGATGGAGTGCGTTATCAGATCGATGTGACTCAGCCCGCCCGTTACAGCAGTAAAGGTGAACTGGTTAATCCTGGCAACGAGCGTATCGTCAATCTGACCTTTGAAGGCAAACCGATTGATATGAATGCCGAGTTTCTGGTGGCAACCAATAACTATCGCGCCGGTGGCGGTGGGCATTTCCCTGGCCTGGATGGCTCCAGCATCGTAATCGATGCCCCGGATAAAAACCGCGATGTGATTGCCAACTATCTGTTGACTCAGAAGACGTTCAACCCTGCGGCTGATGGTAACTGGCAGTTTGCCAATACTCTGGGCAATGCCCGGGTGACGTTCAGAACCTCGCCGAAAGCCAAGGCGCTGGCTAATGATCATCTGGTATTCGATGGTGTTATGGATGATGGCTTTGCCCGCTTCTATCTGAAGCCGTAGTGATTTGACGGAGCGGAAAAATGGAGAGGGCAGCAGGCCTTCTCCTGCTCCCGGTTTGCCGTCTGTACTGACGGTGACCGGGAGCGCTCCATACCGATCTGTCTTGATTGATCTGCCAGGTCAGGTGCTCTCCAGCTTTGGTACTCTCTAGTTTCGATACTGTCCAGCTTTGATAGCCGCCAAGCACCCCCCGATTGATTTATTTCTGGAACAGGGGGTATCTAATACATTGCATTTCAGTTTAAATATTCCAAAGTCCAGTTTTTCGAAATAAAAATTCTTTGTCTAACAACAATAACAGCAGAGTCTTGTCGAAATTGGCGCGGTTTGTTTGTTGGTTCACCGTATTACGGTCGAGATATATCCCGAAGGTGACTGGATACCCGCCTGGCTTTCACAGCGGCTCATATTGATGAGGTGAATTATGCTTTTCGGTGAAATCAAAACACGCAGGCCCATTCGTTGGGGAATGGTCGGGGGAGGCAGGGGAGCCCAGGTTGGCTACAGTCATCGATCCGCGGCTTTGCGGGACAACTCCTTTCAATTGCTGGCCGGTGCCTTCGATATCGATCCCGAGGCGGGCAAGGCGTTTGGTCAGACGTTGTTGGTATCCCCAGAGCGATGCTATGCCGATTATCAGACCCTGTTTGCCGAAGAGGCCAAACGGGCCGATGGTATTGAAGCGGTGACCATTGCCACGCCCAACAATACCCATTACGCCATTACCCGCGCGGCACTGCTGGCGGGGTTGCATGTGATCTGTGAGAAGCCTTTGTGCTTTACCGTAGCGGAGGCGAAAGAGCTGCGGGATCTGGCAGCGCAGCAAAACCGTCTGATTTGTGTGACCTACGGCTATGCCGGGCATCAGATGATCCGCCAGGCCAGAGCCATGATTGCGCAGGGGGATCTGGGTGAGATTCGCATTGTGCAGATGAGCTTTGCTCATGGTTTTCACAGCGAGCCCGTTGAGCTGGCCAATCCCAGTACCCGCTGGCGGGTGAATCCGGAGGTGGCCGGACCGAGTTATGTGCTCGGAGATCTGGGCACCCATCCGCTGTATTTGTCTGAGGTAATGCTGCCGCAGTTGCAGATCAAAAAGCTGTTGTGCTCACGCCAGAGTTTTGTGAAAAGCCGAGCGCCACTGGAGGACAATGCCTTTGTGATGATGGAATATGATACCGGGGCCATGGCATCCATGTGGATTTCAGCGGTCAATGCCGGTTCGATGCATCAGCAGAAAGTGCGCGTGGTTGGCTCCAAAGCCAGCCTCGAATGGTGGGATGAGCATCCCAATCAGCTGCGTTATGAAATACAGGGCGAGCCGGCACGGGTGATTGAGCGTGGCATGGGGTATCTGTACCCGGAAGCGCAGGTGGATGATCGGGTTGGTGGCGGTCATCCGGAAGGTTACTTCGAGGCATGGTCCAATCTGTATTACCGCTTTGCCATGGCCATTGAAGCGATGGATAACGGCAATCCGGATCTGATTGATGAGTTATGTATTCCCACGGCAGAAGCCGGTTATGAGGGGGTGCGCTGGGTTGAAAACTGTGTTCGTTCGGCCGATCAGGGCGGAGTCTGGGTCGACTATCAATAATCTCTTCGTTGGGTAATGAGCAGAACAAACCACCGGTCCGGGTATTTTCGGACCGGTGGATGGCCGCTGTGAAAATATCGATTGTCAGTTAATACGGAATGGTTAGAATTCGCCGTCCGACCACGATGGAAGGTGGTAGTGTGCAGCATAAGTACGTTTTCCGGGATCTGAAAACGCCTTTCATGTGCTTTGAGTCTGTATGCAATTAGTCTCTTTCGATATTTTTCGAACCCTGGGATTTCCCAATACCCAGGTCATCAAACCCGAACATATTTTTAAATACAAAACCGAGCTGAGTCAGGCGGACTGGGTATTGTTCCCAGAATACTGGCAGCTGAATGCGTTGGTTTATGGTCTTGGTTGTCGGATTTTTCCGAGTGAAGCCAGTTATCGGATTGGTCACAACAAGATTGAGATGACCCGTGCATTCGAAATGGTGGTGCCTGACCACGTTCCTGTGACCTTGATCGAACCCAATGGACCGCTTCAGCGCGAACAGATCTGGCAGACCATGACACTACCGTTTGTGGTGAAGATTCCTAAAGCGAGTATGGGAGAAGGTGTCTGGCTGGTGCAGAATCACGCTGACTGGTTACGCTACTGTGAGCGGACAGATGTTCTGTATGCGCAGGAATATTTGCCGATTGACCGGGACATCCGTGTGGTTGTGGTGGGCGATCAGGTGCTTACGGCTTATTGGCGTCATCAGGCGGCCCAGGGTTTTTATAATAACGTGGCCCGTGGTGGCTGGATTGAACAGGCACCGGTACCGGATTCGGCGGTTGCTCTGGCATTGCATCTCGCCCGGACACTGGGTGTCAATCATGCCGGTTTTGATATTGCCATGGTCGGGAGTCATCCTTATGTACTGGAGTTTAACCGGCTGTTTGGCAATCAGGGGTTGACGGAAGGTGGCAGGCTACGGGAGGTAATTCTGAGTTATTTACAGAGTTATGAGCAGCCGGAAGACCCTGATCATCCGACCCGGCCACCGAAGCTGCCGATAGCGGTATAGCCACTTACCGGTTTTTAAACGGGACGCTCAGGTTCTCCATAGTGATGCATCCCTGCATCAATCTATTTATCCGGCGCGTTTAAATGCCGGATAAATTGCGATTATTGGAGACCGACGATCTCGGGCCGGAGTATTCGATGCAGTTGCGGCCCTTTTGCTTGGCTGCATACAGCATTTTATCTGCGGCTTCAAACAGAGAGACTGGATCAGAATTATCCGTTGGTATCATGGTGCAGACGCCGGCGCTGACGGTAATAAAATTTGATACCGTAGAGGAGGCATGGGGAATACGTTTGTTGGCAATCAGTTGCAGACAGGTTTCCGCCAGTTCGATGGCCTCGTTTTTGTTGGTATTGGCCAGTAGCAGCACAAACTCCTCTCCGCCGTATCGGGCCAGCATATCCGTGGAGCGAATGATGCTGTTGTTGAGGGTATCGGCTACTTCGATGATGCACTTATCCCCCGCCGCATGACCATAATGATCGTTGTACTGTTTGAACTGGTCGATATCGAAAATGATCAGTGAGATGGGATTCTGATTGCGTTGCGCCCTTGTCCATGCGACCTGTAATGCACGGTCATACATACGACGGTTGGCAATGCCGGTCAGCGAGTCGTGAAAGGACAGGGACTCCAGTTGCTTGTTGAGGCGTAGCAGGACATCTTCCATCTTTTTCCGTTCGGAAATGTCAAAGATGAAGCCTACCAGTGCGGTGGTTACGCCGTTTTCCCGAATCACATGCACCACATCCCGAACCCAGACATAGCCGCCGTCGGCAGTCAGTGCCCGGTAGTCGGCCTCATGGTCGACGCCGAAATCCGATTGCGAGATACACAGGTTGGCGGTTTGCTCCCGTTCATCGGGATGTATCCGGTCAATCCAGTCCTGAGCCGTTGCCCAGCTTTGTTGAGTCCAGCCCAATAGTGATTCGATCTGCGGCCCGATATATTCGAACTCTTTGGTAATCCAATTGAGTTTCCAGGGAATTGCTTTGGTTGACTCAAGCAGAGTTTTATACAGCCCGTCTTTGTCTTCATTCATTGTGGTCATGCACCTGCCTCGCAGAATAACAACGTTAGCAGTATAACCATAAACGAAATCCCATTACCCATGAAATATCGTGTGGTATTCCATAATATGCGGTTATGGCTACTGCTTCTGAAACGTTATATTACTTCTCAGTTCGGCCAGTCCGGAACGACATCGAGCGCCATCGTGAGTGAGTTTTCGTTATACATTAATACTGTATTTGCCGAAACGAAGGCAGAGTCTCCAACGGTAATGCCATATTTGCCTACCAGCGTTCCATCACCGTGTATCGTATAAGAGGGTGTATACAGTGCATAGCCGAACGGAATGTTGAAAGCGGTAAAATGATAACGTCCATTGTTCAGTTGTTTTCCAATCACAATGTATCCGCCGCAGTTGCTATCGAGGGGAATATGGATATGAGGAAAATCATGGGTTTCAACAAAAATGCCGCCGCCGCCATAGGTTTGCATCAGAAAATCTTTTTTATAATCCTTGCTGTATTCATATCGCATCATGACAATTTCATAGTCCTTTGAAGAAGGCGAGAATACCTCTTCGTTGGCCAGCAGTTGCAGATCATAGTGACGAACATTGTCTTTATCAGCAACGACTGTTGGAATTCTGAAACCGTCAGGCAATAACAACGCTCCCACTCCGCCAAACGTATTGGCGCTACCGCCATGAACCACTTCGACGTTCTGTTCCAGAGCCTGCTGAGTGTTCAGCCAGGTGGCTTCGACTTCAACATAAGGGGTATCGGTTGTGGCTGGTATCAGGGTTTCGGGTGAATTGATATCCAGTTTCCAGAGGGTGACGCCTTTTTCAAACATGGCCACTTCACCTTCAGTTTCCATGACAACATGATTGGGGTCTGGTTCGGTACCGTTTACAGCATAGCGGGTTAGTGTTGCACTTTTTACCAATGCCTGTTCCAGCAGGCTTCGATCAGTTTTTGATGAAGGTTTCTTGGGTTCCATTCAGGGGCTCCAGCAATGTCAGTGAAAAACGCAGGCTCAGTATTTCACAGCGAAGTGATATTTTCATTGCATTTCATAAGTATTGGCTGTTCGTTGCCAGCTATTCTGGCAAGTATTCATTTATGTACTTGAAGCGGCCAGTCAGCCTGTCGGCTCATTTTCATAAAATCAGAAAAATTAAATCGTCTAAATATGCAGCAGAAATCTCTGTGGGCTTTGGTCAATAGAGTGCCTATGCTGGTGTGGCTGTAATCCGGCACAAAAAAAATAAAAATACCAACGGGATACAAATCATGACCTTATGCTCTGAAAGTACCTTAACGAAAAAAAATACGTGGTTGAGAAGCCATATATGCAAACCGCTGGTGGGCGTTTTTTCAGTATTGGCTGTTTCCACTGCTGCCTCTGCTGCCCAACAGGTTCTCTGGTATCCGTTTGATGATGTATCTGATTCCACTGTGATTACCGATGCCTCCGGAAATGCCCACAACGGAATGGTAAAGGGCGGGGTAACCTTAACGGGTGATGCCGCCTACTTAAACGGTTCGAATGGCTATATTGATATGCCTGATAATATTATGACCGGATTGAATGCTATTTCAGTGACGGCAGAGATTTATATTGAACCGGATCAGGCGACGCCATATTTCATCTACGGGATGGGAAACATTTCGGGTGATCAGGGCAATGGTTATCTGTTCACGACCGGCAACCATTACCGTACCAGTATTTCCACCTGCCACTGGACGTGTGAACAGAATACTGCCACTCCGAATGCAGGTTTGCCGCGAGGTCAGTGGATTCATATTGCCTATACCCTGGGTAATGGCGTAGGTGTTTTATATCTGGACGGCAAAGAAGTTGCCCGTAATGAGTCCATTACCATTTCCCCCGGCGACATCGGCTCTGGTACCACAGTGGAGAACTTCCTGGGTCGTTCTCTGTACAGTGCGGATCGTTATTTCCATGGCGCTATAGGCGATTTCCAGGTCTGGAATGGAGTGCTTTCCGCTGCGGAAATTGCCGCCAGTGTGCCAAAGCAAGTGCTGTGGTATCCATTTACGGATAACGCCTCCTCAACCGTAGTGACTGATGCTTCTGGTCATGATCGTAATGGCACTGTGGTGGGTGGTGTCACCCTTAACGGTAATGTGGCAATACTGGATGGCAGTAGCGGCTATATCGATATGCCAGACAATATCATGGCTGGTCTGGATGCCATTTCCGTGACCACGAATGTGTATATCGAAGACAATCAGGCCTCACCTTATTTTATTTATGGAATGGGTAATATTTCCGGAGAACGTGGTAACGGATATCTGTTTACCACCGGTAATTATTACCGTACTACGATTTCCAGTTGTCACTGGAGTTGTGAACAGAATGCCGGGGTGTCGGGACAAAATCTTAGCAGAGGACAATGGCATCACCTTGCCTATACGCTGGCAAACAATGTTGGCACTCTTTATCTGGACGGCACCGAAGTTGCTCGTAACAGTAATGTCACGCTGACCCCGGCAGAAATTGGCTCTGGTATGACAACAGCCAACTTTCTGGGACGCTCTCTTTACAGCGCAGATAACTATCTTAATGGCCGGATCGATGACTTCCAGATTTGGGATGGCGCACTGAGTGCCAGTGCCATTGCCACAGCGGCCAAAGCTGCACTGGCGGATGTGGAATTGACCGATGCTGAGTCCGTCAGCGCTGATGCTTCAGCATTGACGGTTGTGAATGCGGACGATGTGCGCGGTCATCTTTATTTGCCACAAACTGGAGCCAATGGTACTTCCATTAACTGGCAAACCAGTGCCAGTGCGGTGATTGCCACCGATGGTATCGTGCATCGTGCGCCGGCCTGTACCAGCCCTGGTACCCCATCCGGATGTGGCGAAACCCGTTATGTAACGTTAACCGCAACTGTCAGCAAGGGAAGCGAATCTGCCACCCGAACCTTTCAGACCACCGTTCCACCGTTGAAGACTCTGGCAGCATTTGAAGGTTATATGTTTACCTATTTTACCGGTGAAGGCAGTGCGAATGGTGAGCAGGTCTATTTTGCGCTTTCCAATGGTAATAATCCGTTGAGCTGGAAAACACTGAATGGTGACAACCCGGTATTGACAACGACTCTGGGTGAACAGGGTGCTCGTGATCCATTCATTCTGCGTTCTCCTGAAGGTGATAAGTTCTATATGATCGCCACCGATCTGAAAATCTATGGCAATGGTGACTGGGGCCGTTCACAAACCTGGGGCTCACAATCGTTGCTGGTCTGGGAATCCAACGATCTGGTGAACTGGAGTGATGCGCGGTTGGTCAAAGTATCGCCCAATACCGCCGGTAATACCTGGGCGCCGGAAGCATTCTGGGATTCTGACTCGCAGAGTTATGTGGTGTTCTGGGCATCGAAAATCTATGACGATGAGACTCATTCAAATAGTACATATAATAAGATGTTATATGCGACAACCCGTGATTTTGTGCACTTCAGTGAAGCCAAAACCTGGGTGGATGCCGGTTATTCCACCATCGATTCAACCATTATCAAGCATAACGGGTTGTATTACCGCTTCACCAAAGATGAACGGTCTGCATCGGAGTCGGCCTGTGGAAAGTTCATTCTGGCTGAGACTTCATCTTACCTGACCAACCTCAACTGGAGTTTCCTGGCAGAGTGTATTGGTAAGGGAACGCTTTCTGCGGGTGAAGGGCCACTGATCTTTAAATCCAATACCGAAGAAAAGTGGTATATGTTTATCGATGAATTTGGCGGACGCGGATATATTCCGTTCGAAACCACCAATCTCGACGCTGGTCAATGGAGTGCTTCATCCGGTTACAGCCTGCCATCGAGTCCCCGTCATGGAACGGTGCTGTCGATAACGGCATCGGAGTATCAGGCCATTCAGAATAAATGGGGTAATTAACCTCTTAAAAGCAGGTGGATATTTTGTCCGCCTGCTACTTATTCAGACCACTCTCCTGGTTATCAATGCTTTCCTCTCCTTCTCAAAACTTTAGGCAGTAGTATTGCTCACTGTCTGTTCCCAGTCATTAAGTTGCCACAGGTTCAAATCATTGCACTGTTGACCAAAAAAATATTTCGAGTGAATGTTTCTCACTGAGATGTTTCGAGATCAGGAGTGCCATTACCCGCTGACTGCAAGATCTTTTTGTTGACACAAAGAACTCTATTCAAAGGACGGAAAAAGAGTAATCGTAAAACTTAATCCGGTGGTGACTATTTTTCAGCCTCATAACGTATTTGTGTTAATACAGGCTTGTGTTGAAATTTGACGGAGTTGGCTGTGACTCAGAATAAGTTCCAATTTAAAAAAATCTCAGTTTGGCTAATCTCATAACCGATTGGGGTTTTGAAGAACGATGTTTTGAGTTCTTTTTCCAATAGCGCTGACCGGAAGGGAGGTGTCCTCACTGTCGGTTTCGCAATTACGCTGGCTCATGATGCGAAAATGCCCACAATCTTACTTAAACATCACTTACCGCCGGAGCGATCTCTCAAAGTATCCGGTCGCCCGAAACCAATCAGACTGCAAGCGCTACATGGTTCCTGCAGTTGCACAATTGGATGCTGGGTATAGAAAACATTCAGTCCTGGCGGTCTTGTGACGTCAGGTGCTCTGGTGCGTTTTTGGACAGTTGAGAAGGAGAGGCATATCTCGTTTGTTTGTGTGACATTGTGGATACCTTCCATATCTTAGTGGCTGTTGATAAGGCTTGGGCTGAACATAATTAAGATTTTTTTAAAACCACTTTATTTTAGTCATTAATTTATTCACAATGCCGGGGTTTCGTGTAACCGGTATCAGATTTGCCTATTAAGCTTGTCAATGTGGTCAATCGCCAGAAAGAATTTCCGGTTATAAAGAATAGTCTGCATGTAATAGCGTTGATTGCATTAATAAAAAGGAGTTTGCATGAAGTTTGGATCTTTCATTTTCTTAATCTGTTCGCTGATAACCTTGTCAAGTTGCCAGGATGATACTGGAGGGACTGAGCCAACCTTGCCCCCGGATCCTGCGGACGTTGCGCCCAGTCTGAGTAATACTGAATACACCTCTATGGCCGATGCCACGAAGTTTCTTTATAGCGGTGATAGCCCTATTCAGACCGGTGTCACCGACGGTACGATTGAGGAAAAACGGGTGGCGGTGATACGTGGTCAGGTGTTTTCTCGTGAAAATGAACCGCTATCCGGTGTTACCATTTCCATCAAAGATCATGGTGAATATGGCCAGACTCTGAGTCGCGCTGATGGCCGGTTTGATCTTGCCATCAATGGTGGCAGGGCTGTATTTGTCAACTATCAAAAAGAAGGTTATTTGACGGTACAGCGGCAGGTTGATACTCCATGGCGCGACTATGTCATGGCGGATGACGTGGTGATGTTGGCGTTGGATGCAAAGGTGACCGCCATTGATCTGGAGAACTCCAGCTCTGTGCAGGTGGCACAAGGTAGCGAACAAACCGATACCAGTGGCAGCCGCCAGGCCACAGTGTTGTTCCCGACCGGTACCTCCGCCACTATGATCCTGGCGAATGGTTCAACCCAGACACTCAATTCACTCCATGTTCGCGCGACTGAATACACCGTCGGTGAAAATGGCCCTAAAGCTATGCCCGGTAAACTACCCATCAGTTCTGGTTATACCTATGCGGTGGAATTGAGTGTCGATGAAGCCATACAAGCAGGTGCCACCCATGTGACATTCAACCAACCATTACCAGTATATGTAGATAATTTTCTCGAATTTCCAACAGGCGAAGTGGTACCTGCCGGGTGGTATGATCAGAACAAAATGGCCTGGGTACCTTCAAATAATGGCCGGGTCATTGAAATTTTGAATATTACCGATGATGGCCTGGCAGAACTGGATGTTGCAGGTACGGGTGAAGTGGCGGAAAGTGATTTGTTGGCCATCATGAACATTACCGAGGCGGAACGAAAATATCTGGGCGAATACTATGCCGTGGGTAAAACCTTATGGCGTGTTCCTGTACAACACTTTACACCGTGGGATTTTAACTGGCCTTATGGTTTGCCAGAGGGTGCAACAACGCCGCCAGTGATTGAGGATCAACCCATTTTGGATAGCGAAGATTGCGATACTTGTGAGGGAAGTATCGTTGAGGCACAGACGCAGTCCTTAGCGGAAGAGATCCCTGTCGCAGGAACACCCTATAGCCTTTATTACAATTCCAATCGAACCTCTGGTTACTCTGGCAGTCGAACCGTGACGGTTCCATTGGCCAGGGACAGTGTTCCCTCTCCTTTGAAATATGTTGAAGTCAGTATTGATATTGCAGGTAAAACAGTCACTCAGAAGTTTGACCAAGTTTCTCCAAACGATACATTCACCTATACCTGGGATGGCTTGGATGCCTATCGCCGCTCGGCGTATTCAAGCAGGGCCTCTATCAGTGTCAATTATACCTATGACCCGGTGTATTACCCGGCTGATCCAGCAGGTTTTATGGCAGCCAATCAACCCGATATTCAAGATCCTGAGTGGTTGCAACAATTTGCACCAGACTGGTTAGCCAGCTTTGCTCAGATCGGCGACAAGACTCGGGTGATTGGGTTATCCCGGAGCGAGATTGTGACTACCACACGATGGCACCAACCGTTAACCATTCATCAGACTCAGATACAGATGGGGCTATGGGACTTCAATATTCATCATCATTATGATCCGATACATTTCACGCTTTACAAAGGTAATGGCGAGCAACGTCAGGCCAAAGGTGTTGATAAGGTCATTAAGTTGATAGCCGGCGCACTTAATAGGACTGAGGGCTACAATGGTGATGAGCAACCAGCAACGCAGGCCATGTTGGATAACATTCTAGGTATCGCAATAGGTGAGGATGGCAGCATTTTTATTGCCGATAGCGATAATAATCGTATTCGAAAAGTCACGCCCGATGGTGTGATTCATACCATCGCTGGTACCGGAGAAAAAGGTTACTCCGGTGATGGCGGTTCGGCATCAGAGGCAACATTCTCCTGGATTACCGATGTCACCATTGATCATAACGGCAACATATTCGTCGCGGAAGGAGGTAATGATGTTATACGAAAAATTTCTCAAGACGGAATCATTACGACGGTTGCCGGAACCGGTGAGCCACGCTCAAATGACTATAAAAATGCCCGTAATGGTGTCTCAGCGTTAGAAATATCCATCAAACCGGATGCCCTGGTGGTCGCAGCAGATGGCACGTTGTATTTCGGTGATTACTATACTAACGGTATATATAAAGTCACTCCCGATGACAAGGCTACCTTACTTATCGGTCGTCCTGACAGAGACTACACTGAAGGTGGCGGTCCATTGATTAAGCAGTTTATTGGCACACCCCACAGTATGGCGTTAGCGGCAGATAATACACTGTATATTGCCGCAAGTGATGGCGTTTTCCAGTTTAGCCCGACTGGTGAGCTTTCTCAGATTTTTGATCATAACAGTGAAGCGATTACCGTTGACGACGATGGAAATATATACTTCGGGTCAGACACTCGGCTTTCCTCGGGAGTTGAGCATCTGCTTTATAAGCGTAATGCCAATGGTGAAATTACGGTTGTGGCAGGAGGAGGCAATGTGGTCGAGTCCGATACTTCCACCGCTCAACGGCTATTGTTCACGGTGACAGGGCTGGCGATAGGGCCGGATGGCGCCATCTATCTCAGCGAATCTAAATTTGTCTCTCAAATATCACCAGCATTTGGCATGATCGCTGCTGATGACGAAATCGCTATCCCCGATAACAGCGGTCAGGAAGTGTATATCTTCAGTGATACCGGTCGGCATTTACGCACCCTGGATACAGTCACTGGTAAGGCTCGGTACACATTTGGTTATGACGATAATGGAATGCTGGTCAGCATCATGGATCTTGACGGCAATACCACAACCATTGAACGATTAAGTGATGGCACTGCCGCCGCAATTGTATCGCCGGATGGCCAGTATACGACGTTGACGATGGAGAATAATGGGTATCTGGCTGATATCAGTAACCCCAATGCTGAAAGTTATCACATGAGCTACAGCGATGATGGTTTGCTCACGCAGTTTACCTACCCCAGTGGTGCCAGCAGTCAGATGACCTATGACAACCTTGGATACTTGCTGACTGATACCAATGCCGCGGGTGGTGGCTGGCAACTTGCCCGTGAAAATGGTGCAACCGGTTATACCACCACCATGACCAGTGCTGAGGGCAGAGTGCGCCATTTTTCGGTAACTCAACAGGATCGGAGTGTGCTGAAAACCAATACGGCACCAGATAGCCGTGTGACAAAAACAATACTGGCTGATGGCAGTCAGACCGTGACAAGTGCCGATGGTATGACTGTACACACGCAACAAGGTCCGGATGCCCGTTTCAGCATGATTGCGCCCATCGATAGTGTCACTCAGATTACTACCCCCAGTGGATTGGTCAAAACAATCCAGCAGAAGAGTCAGGCGACACTCAGTGATCAGCACAACCCCTTCAGCCATACGAAATTGATAAACGAACTGATTGTCAATGGCGATAAATATTCATGGAATCCTTCGTACACAAGAGTGTATGACACCGAAGCCAGAACCTGGACCCATACGACTCCCGAGAGCTATACCATGACAGAATTGCTGGATGAAAAGGGTCATTTAAGCAAGAAAACGATAAGTGGTCTGGATAGTTTTAACTACCACTACGATGAGCGTGGACGGTTGATTCAGATTGATCGCGGTGACAGTGCCGTGCGTAAAGTCAGTTTTGGCTATGACCTCAACGGCTACCTGAGCAGTATCACCAATGCCCGGAATCAGACGGTCAGCTACAGCAATGATGCAGTAGGCCGGGTACTCAGTCAGACCAACCCTAATGGTAATACCCTCAAATACGCCTACGACGCCAATGGTAATCTGACCCGGTTGACCCTGGCCAATGGCGAAGTCCATCAGTTCAGCTATACCACCGTTGATCAGCAGGACCAATATACACCTCCGGATGCAGATAGCAGTGCTAACGAAGGCAGTACCGGCAGTGACTACCCCGGCACAAAATATATCTATAACCTGGATCAACAATTAACTCAGGTAACACGTCCTGATGGAGACATCATTGAGTATCACTACGACCAGACCAGTGGCCAATTGATTTCTGTCGGCATTCCACAGGGGGATTATGTTTATGGCTACTATGGAGATACCAGTACCTCTGAAATTAATAGCGGCCAGCTCAAAACCCTGACTTCGCCCCAAGGTGAACAATTGCGTTATCAGTACGACGGTAGTCTGTTGACAGATATCCATTGGACTGGTGATACCAGTGGAACATTAAGTTATACCTACAACAACAACTTTGAGCCTATCACTCAGAGCCTCAATGGTGACCCTGTTGAGCTGAGCTACAACCATGATGGCCAGTTGACAGGTATAGGCATTTTGTCCATCTACCACCGACGCTATAATGGTCTCCTCAGTGGAACCAGACTTGGCAATATTACCAGCAGCCAGGGTTATAACAGCCTTGGTGAACTTGACAGCTACAGCACCGAAGACGGCAGCAATACGCTCTACAGCTATACTCTGGAGAGAGACAGCACCGGTAAAATCATCGGCAAAACCGAAACACTCAGCGGTGTGACAAGCAAGTATGAATACCAGTATGACAGCCTGGATCAGCTGACCAAGGTCGTCAAAGATGGTGTTTTGTCTGAATTGTACACCTACGATAACAACGGTAATCGCCTCAGTGATCTCAATAACAATGCCGGTCGTTATGATGCGCAGGACCGGTTGCTGAGTTATGGTGATATCCACTATACCTACAGCGCCAATGGCGAACTCAAAAGCAAGACCGAGAATGGCAAAACCGATACCTATCACTACGACGCCTTCTCCAATCTACTCAGCGTGACTCAAAATGATGGTACCCGTATTGAGTATGTGATTGATGGTCAGAACCGGAGAGTCGGTAAAAAGGTGGATGGTGAACTGGTACAGGGCTTTTTGTACCAGGGGCAGTTGAATCCGGTAGCAGAACTGGATGGTAAGAGCAATGTAGTCAGCCGTTTTATCTACGGTGAGAAACTGAATGTACCGAGCTATATGATCAAAGGCGGTGCGACTTATCGGATCATCAGCGATCATTTAGGCAGTGTCAGGTTAGTCATTAATGCGGACACTGGCGAAACAGTTCAGCAAATAAACTATGACTCGTTTGGTAATATCGAAGCTGACAGCAACCCTGGATTTCAGCCATTTGGGTTTGCGGGTGGTCTTTATGATCAGCACACGAAGTTAACCCGGTTTGGGGCGAGGGATTATGATGCAGGGATTGGGCGATGGACCAGTAAGGATCTTATAAGATTTGGTGGCGGGCAATTCAATATTTATACATATGCTGCCAATAACCCAGTAAACATGATTGATCCTAATGGACAATTTATCTGGGTTGCTGCTGGAGCCCTGGTTGGGGGGATAACCAATTTAGCCGTCACATATATAGCAAATGGGGGTGATATTTCACTCAAGCAAGGTATCGGTGCTTTCGCTTCAGGTGCTATATCGGGAGCTGTAGGAGCACTTGCGGGACCCCTTGGCGGTACGTTAGCAAAATCTTTGACAGGATCTGCCTCCATGGCGGCTGGGACAATGTCTCGTATGGTTAGTGGTTTATCACAGCTTGCAATGAATGCCTTTGGTGGTGCTCTAGGGCAAGAAGCTGCCAACATAATTGATCCTTGTCACGCAAGTGGTGTAGCAAATGCGGCAGTTTTTGGTTATCTAGGTAGTGTAGGTGGTTTGATGCCAAGCAGAGGGCTTTCCACATTAGCTCAAGCAAAGTATTTTGGCCCAAGTTTTCGCAGCTTAATGGCCACTCCAAATGGACGACGTATAGCTATGGCTATGGGGGTTTCTGGTATGATAGGGGCCGGTGCGAGCTTTGGTGGACCTTTCTGAATGAAGCTATTTTGTGGTTTTCTGATAGGCTATTTGAATGGCCTCATATGGCCTATCCTTGTGATATATATGCCATATTTTGTTTGGTCCCTGTCAAGAAAAAAGCATATGTTGACCATGTCCAAGGGGTACGTAATTATTTTAGTTTTTGTATGGTTTACTTGGGCCTCTCTTGCGTTATTTGCGTGTGCTGAAAGTACTCTAATATTAGTGAAGGCTATCTTTAAAGATATTGTTGATTTTAAGGAAGAGATTGGGCGGTATATCGCATTTGGAATAGGTGTTGGTATTATTACTTTGCCAGCAATACTATCACTATTTGGAAAACAGAGCTGAATAAAAGTAAATAGGATAAAAAGATACCCATAAGGACATGGTGGCAGCAAATGGAAAAAATGGGATAAGTATCGGGATTGGGAAAAGGGAAGACCAAGAAGTGGAACTTACGATGAAGATGGAAATCGACTAAGAGACTAAGGTGTAAAAAATGAAGCATTCCATCAATTTAAATAAGCAGGAACAAAAATAGTATTTGGCTAATTTTAAGTCACTGTTACTTGTCGATGCAGCTGAAAGAAAGCATGGTTATCAAGAACTTGCACTGTCTGTTTTTGATCATTGGTTAGATTCAGAAGAGGCTAGTGAGCTTCTTGATAACGTTCAACAGGAAACGGATGATCATAGAACGTCGAGTATTTTTAATTTCCATAAAGATATTGTTCAAAACTTTTAGGTTATCACATTTGCTATTCGTGGCCGAGGGAAAAAGAGGCGTCCTATTTTTAAGGCATTTTGCAATAAGGAACTTGCTTTACAGTATCTGTGGCCAAAAGATCATAATGTTTCAATGAAATACTACTCTAAATTAGTCATTCCAAAAATTAATTGTATTTATTATGAAGGGAATGACTATACAAATTATATATACTTTAAGAATTTGAGTGATATACAGGAGTTTTTGCAAATAGCCAAAAATAACGGATTGCATGTTTTAGAATTGTCAGATGAATAATCCTTGATCTTTTTTTATTTCTTATTTGGCCTGTGGAAAACTCTCAGATGCCCAGGGAGCCTCTGATTTTTACCCCAAACCATGGTTAATCGTTAACATCATTCAAAAGTATGCTTGAATTTGGGTAAGCGCCCAACCAACCACACCCTACCCAAGCTGAACATTCCAAGGCAATAATGCCTCAATGTGTTCAACACTCTGAGCATTGGGAAGTTCTTTAAATACATGCTGCAAATACTCGTATACATTCAGATCGTTTGCCTTCGCGGTTTCGATCAGGCTGTATAAGTTCGCGCTGGCTTTGGCACCGGCCTGGCTTTTACTGAACATCCAGTTTTTACGACCAATCGCAAACGGGTGTATCGCTCGTTCGGCGGCGTTGTTGTCAATAGGGTATGAGCCATCTTCCAGATAACCCGTTAAGCGACCCCACTGGTGATGCAGGTAATGGCACGCCATCCCGAGTTTGGTTTTCGGAGCCACGGTCAGTAAGCGTTTGTCCAACCATCGTTTCAATGCATCGAGAATGGTGCGCGCCTGTATGTGTCGAATCTGGTAGCGTTGATCCGGTGGTTTGTCTTTGATCTGCTGTTCCAGCACGTAGAGTCTTTGAATATACGCCAATGCCTGATCGGCGGTGCCGGTTTTGCCTTTTTTCTGAAGCGCTTGTGCGTCTTTGAATTTACGCCGTGCATGTGCCCAGCATCCCAGGCGGGTAATGCCATATTCATCGCAGGCTTTTTGATACCATTCGTAGCCGTCTACCATGAGAGCCTGAGTCTGTGCGCTTAACAGTGCCATCGGCACGGCCTGACCACGCGTATCGGCGTAATGGAACAGGCAAGCAGGTTGCTCACCGGTACTGATCATCACCCACATGTAGCTTCTGCTCTGCGGCGTTTTTCCCGGTTCTTCCAATACCTGTAACGTTGTCTCATCCATGTGCAGGTAGGGTTGTTGAAGAAGGTGATCCTTCAGCAGGTTGATCAACGGCTGTACCAGGGCACCACATTTTACCATCCAGTTCGTCAGGTTGGTTCGATCCAGTTCAATACCGATGCGTTTGAACATTTCACTTTCGGTAACTGCTCCTGCGTTACTCTACCTCCTGCATCCATGCAGTCGTGACGATACAGCGGTAAGGCATCGGCGTATTTTTGTGTGGCGACGTAGGCCAGCAAGCTGGGACTGGCGATGCTTTTGTCAATCGGTTGTTTGGGTTTTGGCGCAGTGACGATGTGCTGGTCACAACAGGGACAGGCGTATTTTAAACGCTTATGCCGAATCACTTTGATCTGAGCCGGAATGATCTCCAGTTGTTCGTGGTCTTCACTGCCAATGGGTTTCAATTCAGACCCATCGTGAGGACAGACTTTATCGGCGTCAGCCAGATCATGGATGACGTCTTCACGCGGCAGGTGATCAGGGATGGTGATACGAGGTTTGCGGGTGCGAGTATGACTTTTGACTGAGGTACTGTGAGGTACTGTTTCTGTATCAGCCTCACTGAGCACGTCTTCGGCTTCGTTAAAGAGTCCTAATTGATCTGGGGATGCTTTTTCACTGGAAGGGCTAAAGCGTTTGCCGAGCAGGTATTTGAGTTGTTCTTGCAAGAGCGCGATGTGAGAGTCGCGCTCGACAACCTTCTGACGTTCAATGGCAATGGTGTGTTGTTCAACTGCCAACTGTTCGCGCAATAGCTCATTTTCTGCTCGTAATGCCATGGTGTCTTTCATGGCCGTTATTATAACGCTTATGCTACTTCAGTAAACGTCAATGATTGGTGTGGTGTCAGTTTGGCAATATCCACGCCTCGTAATAACCAGCGCCATTGTTCAATGCTGATGGAGACAACCGCCAATGGGTCTTTCTTCGGCCACTTGAACCGGTCTTTCTCCAACCGTTTTTGCCACAGGACAAAGCCGGTACTGTCCCAGTACAGCACTTTGAGTTGAGTGCGGGTTTTATTGCAAAACACAAACAGCGCCTGATGGTAGACATCGAGAGCCATCTCCTCGCTGACCATCACCGCCAGACCATTAATGGCTTTGCGAAAATCGACGAGATCACGGTGCAGGTAGATCGGTACCGAGTCGGGCCACTGAATCATGCGAGTGCTTTAATCAAAGAGACAATGGCAGGCATCGACAGAGTGTCCGGGCACTGCACCTGGCACTGTCCGACTTGTAGCATCAGCCCTGATGAAGACACCCACTCAGACGGTACCTCGACACGTGTAAATGCACCGGTGTGCTGAGCAGAGGCTTTATGCTTAGAGAGTTTCAAGTTGAAGTACTTGGGATTGAAATCATGCTGTTTGCAAAATTCAGCTTGGGTCAGTTGGGACTGCTCGAACTGTGCAAACAGTTGTGACCATTGATATTTGCGGCGTTTGGACATGAGTGCCTCCTTGGATGTGAAGGCTATAGGTTATTGCAGGAATCTTGGCGTTGGTAGGATGTAGTTGGTTGGGCGCTTACTATTCCCCCTGCCACCGGTGCTATCACAGCAACAGTTCTCCGAGTATGTCGGGGTGTCATCTGATACGGTGCGCGGATGGGTAGAACAGCGTACCTTGCCGACGATTAAAATCGGTCGTCAACGATATATCAATATCGTTGGCCTGACGGATGCGCTGAACAACGGCAAGAGCAGGTTTTGTAAGGGAGATTATAAGTCGTGATGACAGGAGCGCCGGATGGCGCCCGCTGGAAGGTGTCAGTAATGTCTTTGATAGATGTCAGCAGTGCACACCCAGCCAAGGAGTTAAAAAATAGATATATTCTTATCATTTTTTTAAAAAAAAAAACCAAAAACATTCTAACAATGTTTTAGAGGCGTCGCACATTCCATTGCATCAGCATTATAATCATATTGACTTGCATCATCAAAGATAGATATATTCGCAATCGTCTTCAAACTGGGAAGGCAATAAAATTAATTTAAGGAAATTAAAAATGAAAACTGTAAAAAAAATTGATCTTTCAAAAGTTAAAGTAGTAATGGCTTCTGCTATAGCAATGCGCGCTCAAATCGAAATGTTTTAAGCAAATGAAGCCATGAGCAAGGGTTAACCTTGCTCATTTACTACGAGGAAAAAAGTGGTGCAAGACTACATCTCACCTGAAGCGTTCCAAGAAATTAAGAAATCTTTTGAAAATGAAGTTTGTTTTATTAAAGCTGCGAGCAGCCTACCTGATATTCTTCAACCACAAAGGTTCGAAAGTTATTTACGCAATCACGAAGGTGACATTCATAAATACTTAATGTTGTATAAAAATGGGAAAGACATCGCAATCCCGGCGCATTCGGTTTTATATGCCTCAGGTCAATTCAACTTCGTCTTTGAACATTTCAAAAACGGTGCAACGCTGAAACTAGAAGAATTGGAAAAAAGAGATGAAATTATTGCCCATATATGCCAAAGCCTAGAAAAAGAATTTGGTGGGAACTCATGGAGTAAAGCGTTCTGGACTCCAAAATCAAACAAGGGAGTTCCAATTCATTTTGATTCAACATCAATCATTGTCGTCCAGCTAGCAGGGCGGAAGCGCTGGCAAATTTGGAGTGAGTTTGTTAGAAAGCCAAATCTATCCATGGCATCTCCAGTTTCGGCAGACCAACTTGGAGAGCCGTGCCTCGACGTAATCCTTGAGGAAGGAGATGTACTATATTTCCCATCTGGTTATCCACATTGCACTGAATCACTAGACGAGCATTCATTGCATATAGGACTAGCGATAAATCCAACATCGGTAATTGAACTGATTGAGTACCATTTCAGAAGACTCGCGAAATCTAACTACGACTTGAGAAGCAGTGTCCATAAAAATGACCGAATAGATGATGTAATTGCAAGATTAAGTAATTGTGGGATAAACGTCAGCATCGATCAACTCGAGCAATCATTTAACCTATTCAACGTCTCATCTAGGGTAAATAAAACTAACTTCGCACACAACTCTCTTGCCTCTTTGTCGAATCAATATAAAGAGAACGCGAAATTCCGATATCATGAAGTCAGGAGTGTTAGAGTCGTCAAAAACGATTCAACACTAAAAATTTATTTGCCCAATCAAGTAATTCCTGAAAAACCTTTAATTATTGGTGAGCCATCATACTTAGCGCTACCAACCGAATGCTTTGAAGTAATTGAGTTTATGCTTTCTGGTCAAGATTTTTCAGTTGAGGAGCTTAAGAACTTTGTAGACGAGGAAACTAGTATTGCTTTAGTCGAATTACTTATTGCCCATCAGATAATAGTTGCAAACTAGGTATAAAAACTTTGAGTAACTATAAAAGTATCGTGTTATTAATTTTTCTAGCATCAATAGCAAGTTGGTTCGACTTTATTGCAGTCTTAAGCTTATTTGCGTCAGACTCTAAGTCAGGACCCTTAGATACAGCACTTGTATCGATCGCGATGCTAGCTCCACCCGCTTTGCTTTCCAGGCACTATACGCGATTAGTTAATAAGTATAATCTGAAAGCCGGGCTGACTTTTGCTCTACTAGCCAGGTCTATATTGACTTTTATAATACTTTTTTTTGTTAACAACTACCTAATAGCACTAATTCTGTTAGCCTGTCGAGCTGCATTTTCCGGTCTATTTGCACCGCAAATTTCATTAATAGCCAGTAATGTAGTAGACGAGTTAAAACCTAAACTTAGTGCTCACATTAGTCTCGCAAATAATGTATCTAAGCTGGTAATACCTGCAGCAGGTGGGGCTCTGGCGGTGGCTTTTGGAAACACATTTGTTATCCTTCTAGGTGGGCTAATTTTATTTTTTACCGCATTATTCGCGTTTTTTTCACTGAGTATTATAAATACTCAAAACAAAGAAACCAAAAAGACGGGAAGTCCAATTGATGCCAATCATAAATTAGAGCTAACCCATGCTGGATTGTATTATTTTCTTGTTTTCAGCATGAGCAATCTGCTGCCCTATATTTTCCACGATATTGGATCAGGAACACTACTTTTCTCAATTGCAATATCATGCTCGGCATTCGGAAATATTTCGGCTGGAATAATTCTTAGTAAAAACAAGACAAATATTTATCGATTGCAATTTTTGATAAATGCCCTCTTTACATGCTTACTTTTTTTCGTAATTTACTTGCTCATCACAGTTAAGTTTAACTATGCGCTTCCAATCGTATTTGCATTGACCGGCTACTTTAGTGCCTCTATTCAAGTCAACATAACCAATAACACAATTTCTCTAACAAGTGAAAAAGCCACCTCATATTCAGCTAGGTTTCAGAGTACTCAGAACATAGCAATGCTCGCCGGGCCTATTTTTGGTGCAACAGTAATTGAATATTTTTCTTCAGAATTGCTATTTTTAACATCGTCTTTAATTGGAGTGGTTTATTTCACATCGACAATTTTGATAAGTAAAAGGACGAAATATGAATCTGTACATTGAACTACTTTCGAAAGTTGTGAGAAATGAAATATATCTCAGCTATCATGACCAAAGTATCACTAGTCAAGATATTGAGACATGCCAGCTTGTAATAAGCGATCTACAAAAAAACAACCCTGTTGTTTTAGATACATACCCGCACTTGAAAGACGCCAAGAAGTTTGCAGATATCATTAATTATACGAAATCCTCAAAACCGGTGCATACGTATGTCAATGAAAAAGGTACTAAGAACCTCATAGAGTTATGCGAAACCGTGATCAATGAAAACATCGACGGATCTTTTGTAGAAGTCGGGACCTTACGTGGCGGACTAGGGATATTAATGGCCGGAATTATACAAAGTACCGGAGTAGACAAAAATCTATATATTTTTGATAGTTTCGCGGGATTAAACACTACGAATACCAAGGACTCACTTTTCGATCGTGAAGTATGGGACAGGTATCGAACGTGGTTTACCCAACATCAGTTTAATTGCGAATGTTCAAAATCTGAGGTAATTGAGAACTTTAAAAAATATGATTTGGATAGCATCCCAAGACTAATGGAAGGGTGGATTCCAGATTGCTTCTCAAACTTTGATGAGAAAATTTCTTGCCTCCGAATTGATGTGGATTGGTACCAAGCCACGCTGGATACATTATTGAATCTCTATGATCTGGTGGAGCCTGGAGGATATATAATTATCGACGACTACAAGTTAGAAGGCTGCAAAAAAGCCATCCATGAGTTTTTTGACTTAAAAGGGATATCCCCTTTGATTCAACATGCCTGTGAACAAAGCGGAATAATATATTGGAAGAAAAATCATGATTAATATCTCACCATTTAAATGGAATAAATTCGTTAAGTCGGCAATAGAGAGCGAGTTTGCTTTAATTGAAGATGAAACCCTGGTCGATTTCGAAACTGCAATTACTGAACTTCAACAAGCTATGCTTTCTGGGAGTGGGCAACTAAGTTACAAGTTAGCAGGAGGCTGCAAAGGTAAGCCAATTCAAAAAGGTAGTTTTGAGAACATACTCAACGACTGTAGAGATAAAAAGGTCAGCTATATTATAGAAGGAATGCAATCAGTACCTGGATTTTATTCAAATCTAGCTCAAAAGTTATCCAACACCTACCTTTCAAACATTACTATTAATGCATTTATTTCCTGTAAAGATAGCCAAGCCAGTCCGCTACATTATGATTTCCATGACCTTGTGAACATCCAACTGCTAGGAAGCAAAAAGTGGAATGTTTATAAGAGAGCAAAGGATATTTCCTACCATCCTACAGGTTACATGATAGATGAGTCCAGCTCCGCTCAAAGCGTATTTTCTGGCGAAATAAAAGAGCTCGATATTTTTACTATTCCTCGAGGGTACGCCCATGATGTATCCACTCTATCTGATATATCAGTGCATTTAGCAGTTGGATTTAGGTTTCTAACTCATGAGGACATTTTGCTCTATAAAGTCAGAAAGAAGATCAATGGAAGGTTAAGTCAACCAATCTGGAGAGATAATTTAGACTCTGAGATAGCTGCAGCATTTGTGAACAACCACAGCAACTTAGCAATCGATGTCAGTAAAAAGGATGTATTCGAGTTTGTATTGTCTTCGCAGAAATTTTGGGACACTACAATGATCGATAGTGCTTCAAAAGCTATTTTTGAAAAAGGGTCGTTCTTTATTGAGAAAAAGGAAGAGACGCTTAAACTATCAATTCCAATGGTAGTCCACCCTAGTATTACAATTGATCCAATCACTTTTTCACCGACTGAAATAGAATTGCCCATAGAGACAGAAAAATTGTTCAGTACAATCGAGGAAAAAGGAGAACTTGATCTTTCTTCAGACCTAGATGATATAGACGCCGAAACTGTTGCTGCAGTAGCTGAAATCCTTCATTCGGTCGGACTCGCTGATTTCGTCTAATATACTTTTGTTAAAAACAAACATCGTTCTTTTGTATTGATAGATAGCTCGTGGATTGAGCGTCAAAACTTCTGACTCAAGACGCTAACACGAATATTTAACCAAAATCACTTTGCAAACGGTAAAACGGCTTTGTAACGTTAGCATTCGTTCTAAGCCGTTGTTACTCAGTTAAAGTAAAGGCAATCTCTGCTTATCATAATTACTAAAGCCAATGTTCAGCAAGTTCTTGAACGCTCGAAATAGCCTCGTCCCATTTTGCAGCACAAACAACACAGAAACAGCACAGGACACCCATCTTAACTATTGATATTCACGCCAACAGCCGGCATTATCCGATACTGTATATTTATCAGTGTAAGGATGTATGATCATGACCCGATCAAGGACGTCACAAATCTCACTTGAAGCCACGCCTTATTATCACTGTGTTTCCCGCTGAGGGTAAAAAGGACACCCACCAGGGTAAAAAGGACACCCATAAACTTGAATTCAATTCTCACCTCAACTAACATCCGCCACCGTGACCAAACCCCGTAACGAACAGGTCTCTCTGGAAGAGACATCCTTTTATCACTGCATGGTGCGCTGTGTTCGGCGGGCGTATTTGTGTGGTGCCGATTCTGAAACTGGTGAGAATTTTGATCACCGCAAGCAGTGGTTGGTGTCGCGCCTGCGGTTTTTATCCTATGTCTACGCCATTGATATTTGTGTCTATGCGATCATGAGTAATCATTATCATGTGGTGCTGCACGTCGATCAGGTACGCGCTCAAAGCTGGTCGGATGACGGAGTGGTGGAGCGCTGGTTGCAGCTGTACAACGGGGATGTATTGATCAACCGTTGGCTGGCGGCGCGTGAAACGATGTCAACCGCCGAGTTGCAGGCCGTGTCGGTCACGATTGCCCAATGGCGTGAACGTTTGTGTTCCATCAGTTGGTTTATGCGCGGTGTCAATGAAACCATTGCCCGTATGGCCAATGAAGAAGACAACTGCAAAGGCCGGTTCTGGGAAGGACGTTTCAAATCTCAGGCTTTGTTGGATGAAGGTGCATTGCTGACCTGTATGGCCTATGTAGATTTGAATCCGGTACGGGCTGCCATGGCGGATGATCTGATCGATAGCGACTTTCCTTCCATTCAACAGCGACTATTCGATTACGCCAAAATACAAAACCACCCAAACCAAAACCGTTACCGAACAAACACTCACCCAGCGTGTTTCTAAACAACGCCAACTTAAGCGTGAGTTGAAGCTTGATCACCTGCCAGAATCCCCATTGATCCTTTCAGTGGACGCCAGCAGGATGCCATTCATGCAGCCCTTCCATTCACCCGGGAAGACTATTTCGATTTGATTGATACCACCGGTCGCTGTCTGCGAAATGACAAACGGGGTGCTATACATCCTGAAACCGAAAAACTGATCATCCGACTGGGTATCGACCCGAATCAATGGCTGAAACATGTTCAAAGTTATGGTCGGTCGTATGGAGATAGCGCCGGCTCTCGGGTTTCGTTATTGCAGTATGCAGATCGATTTAAACGGCGATGGAGTAAAGGGATTAAAGTGTCTTCGGAGTGCTATCTCAGAACCAGTTGATCTATTCTGGCTGTTACATCAGTACGTCTCTGGTGGAACGGTATAGGAACAGAAAACTAATTATCTGGTAAACACCTGCTGTTCATTCTTGGCAGAGGACTGGCTGGCAGGAATAAAAAAAGGACACCTAAACTTGCAGTGAGGCAGATAAACTCTACGGCTACGATCGTGACAACCGCCTGCTCAGCAGTACCGGTTACTAAGGCAACCAGGCTTCGGGCTCGACAGCAACGCTAACATCACTGGCGTAAGGCTGGCCTCAGACCATCCTATTAACCCGGCGAAAAAGAATATCTGATACAATAGTCCAATGGAAACGACAACAGACACAAGAAAACTACCACGAGAAGTGATCGAAGAAAAACGCCGCATGGCACATCGGTTACTCATGCGTGGATTCACACGCGCAGAGATTGGTCAAGAGCTCGGCGGCGTACATCCAGATACGATCGGTCGATGGTTAAAGCTCGACACAACCAACCTCACTGTCAATCGAGGGGGGCGTAAGCAGGGAGAAGCAAGACGGTTATCTGCTGACCAGGAAAAACACATTAGATCACAGATCATCGACAAAACGCCCGACCAGTTAAAACTGGATTATGTCTTGTGGACACGAAAAGCCGTGTGCGAGTTGATTGAGCAGGAATTCAAGATCCAGTTGCCAGTGAGAACGGTCGGTGATTATCTCAAACGTTGGGGCATGACCCCCCAAAAACCTGCAAAGCGAGCGTACGAGCAAAATCCGAAAGCCGTTCAACAGTGGTTGGATGACGATTATCCGAAGATCAAAGCTCAAGCAAAACGTGAAAACGCAGAGATATACTGGGGCGATGAGACGGGTATGCGTAATGACAGCCAGCACGAACGAGGCTATGCCCCAAAAGGAAAGACACCGGTTGTTCGGCTTAATGCCAACCGTACTTCCACCAATATGATTTCGGCGGTGACCAATCAGGGAAAAGTTCGATTTAAGATATTCGATGGGTCAATGAATACCGACATTCTGATTGATTTTTGTGAGCGTATCATCAAAAGCGCGGGCAGAAAGGTCTATCTGATACTGGATAATCTTCGTGTTCACCACGCAAAAGTATTTAAAGCTTGGCAGGAAAAACATCGGGCAGACATAGCGGTATTTTATTTACCATCCTACTCACCGGAACTGAATCCGGATGAATATTTGAATTGTGATTTGAAAGCAGGTGTTCACAGTGGCAAGCCAGCGAGAAACAAAGAAAAATTAAAGAAAAAAGTTCGAAGTCATATGCAGATGTTACAAAAGAAACCTGGTCGAGTGCGGAAATATTTTATCCATAAAAAAATTGCTTACGCTGCATAACAGGTATGTTTAATCGCCGGGTTAATAATAATGGTTTCGCTGGTTTCGTCATGTGATGAGATCGGCTTCATCGGACTTTGAAAAAATCTGTTAGCGTGTTATGAGGAATATTGAAAAGTGCTTCGTATATTTTTAATTATTGTATCTGCCATGCTTGCTGCATGTCAGGCGACGAAGGTGGAACCGGTTAGTAAATCCTATTATTCCGGCGTCAAACCAGAAAAATATCAAGAAATCAGCCCTGTAAATGATGTGCAGATATGGGTTGCTAATCGATATTTAAAATTGAATTGTAATTGCAGTGATATCGAAATTTTTGTTAACGAGCGTCGACGTTGGGTGCCTGAATTCTATCTGGTAGTTGATACCGATCCAAAAAGTGGTAGGGGATTTGTCAACTCAGAAAGAGAGGGCTGGAAGGGTATTTCTGTAGAATCAATAGAGATTGATGAGGCCAGATTCTCGCATGAAATTGGTTATTTCGATACGTTGCAGGTTCCAGCAGGCGAAATTCAAAACATTATAAATCAGACACCCTACACTGCGCCAAGTTGTGGATTGGTGAGCAGGCTTACATCAGAAGATAAAAAGTACTCGATATCTGTTGTTGATTCGATCAGCTGTGGTGAGTTTTCATCGGCTCTGAGAGGTAGGGAATCGTTGAAATCTTTGCCAAAAGAAACGCGGGATCTAATGACCCCCTACATACAAACCCTTGACCAAAGAATTGAAATTTTGAGAGCAGAAGAAAGAACTGGCTATGGTTTCCTATGAAAATTAATACGTAACTGATCAAAAAATTATTACGAGAGGTGACAGCGAAGTGAGGCTTCGCTGCAATGATGGCTTTGACAAACTTGATGGAGGATAAGCGCGTGAGAGTGCAGGAGGATTTCGGAATGGTTAAACTCCAAAAAGCTGACGTAGACTCTCTAAGCGAGTTCAAAACTGCTCTCCAGGATTCGTTCCGAGTGGCGATCGAAGCTGATTTAGGTCAACCGATTGAAGAACCCATTCCTTCTGATAAGGACATAGAGCAGTCCATTGCTGAGGCTGGAGCTGCTACATACTGGATCATGGCAAACCATCAGCGTGTCGGTGGTGCGGTTGTGGTAATTGATGAAATAAGCAATCGAAACTCATTGTCGTTCTTCTTCATTTTAACCGGCCTGCAGAGTCGGGGGTTAGGTCTACAAGCCTGGAAAGCAATCGAGAGGGAGTACCCAAACACCAAGGTCTGGGAAACCGTCACCCCGTATTTTGAGAAACGAAACATTCATTTCTATGTAAATAGGTGTGGTTTCAAGATTGTTGAGTTCTACAACAAGTTTCATCCAGATCCACACCAAGTTTCAGATCAGGTTCATGAAGAAGAGGATGATGATGAGATGTTTAGATTTATGAAGGTTATGGGTTCTGAAAGCGATTATAACTCGGTAAGTATACATGTCGGGTTAATAGCGTGATGCAGGGATGCACCGAGGTGTCAGATTAAGTCGAAACTAATACACAGTGTCGATATTTCGATTTTGGAAACACTTGGTTAATTTGGCAACAATAATAATATTTGTTGTTGTTTTGCTGACAATAATTGATCACTTTTTCTTCGCAGAAAAATTTCGTGGTGAATTAAAAGGTATCGCCATATTTGCTTTTGTTTTGTATGGGACCGGTGTGTTGGTCACGTTAATAGTTGGGACAAGAGACAAACTGAAATGATGATTGGTAATCATCTGCGTCCACTCGGGCAATGTCAGACTGGCTCTGAATGCGGACATTTACGAAACAGTTCAGAGAATAAATCATGACTCGTGCAGTAATATCGAAACTGACAGCAAGCCTGAATCACAAATTTTGTGTCTCAGAGTTTCCTTATCAATATAGGGCGGACTTATGTGTCCGCCTGTGTTCGTCATTTGCTTCAATCGTACTGTTGCTGCAACCAATTAATCAGAGGTTGATCCAGTACTTCCTGGCGTAATGAGTAGTCCACCAGGTAGTTATCTGCTTCACCGCCGTCAGCAGGGTCGACAATGACCTGTACGTTGGCTTGTTCAAACAGACTGGCGGTATCGATTTCCAGCGGTGCCTGAGATTCCCCTCCTCCCAGAAACAACACGTCTCCGGTAAATTTATTCAGATCGTGAGTAAATGTCCGGTCTCCGGCGATGGAACAATTGAGGTTGGCAAAATGATTATTGCTGACCAGGGTGCCAAAATACTCGCTATCTTTAAAAAACATATCTGCTTTCATGTATTGATAGTCATCGAGCGTGGCAGTAGGAGCAGCAAAGCGATAGGTTGGGGTGAATGCCAGGAATCCCAATCCACCCGGAGACGTTAAGACATTCACCACAAATTGGTAATTGCTGACTGACGGATCAGCAGCGGATGTCGAATCGGGAAAGTCGCGGGCTGCGGCAATCAGCACATCCAGACCGCCTAATGAATCACGATAGAGATTACCGGCATCGATTTGATCGTAAAAACTGTCGCAGGCCGCCTGGTTGTGCTGACGAATAGCTTCATCAGTGGAGTACAGGCCCGCAGTGCTGAACAGTGCACGGTAATGTGTGTTATTGGCATTAACAGCGGCTATTGCCGCCATCCCGCCGCCGGTGACTCCGCCAATCACCGGGTTTGCCACGTGTGTGGCGTGCTGGATCAGTTGCCGGGTAAATTCGATATCCCGACCACGAAGCTCCAGCCCCCAGGTACCCATGATGCTGCAATCAAGCCAGTCGCAGTCTGATGGATCACTGGTAAATATCCGGTCTTCCACGATCCAGACATCAAACCCTGCCAGTGCCAGGGTGGCTTCAAAACTGTCCTGATAACGACCGGTGCTCGACAGCGCATAATGCTCCAATGTGGCGTTGAACGACGCGGTCAGTAACAGAGGTTTAAGGGGATGGGTATCATAGTTCAGGTGAGTGATGCGTTTGATTCGAAACTGATTCAGGGGATTGTCACCATCCTGCCAGCGGCTCTCAAATGTGATCAGTGCAGGTGCCTGATACTGAATAGTGGCGTCGACCAAACGGTAAGGAACAGGTGATTCATTATGTGCATAACCGGCAATGGACAGCAGGGTCAGGCACAAGGCGCAGAATAAGTTACGCATGTCTTAAATTCTCCTTGGGAATAGAAAAGCTTCAGGAATTTCCCGCGTTGGCGCGAGGTGCTCCTTTCTTATCGTTAAACATCAGTATGACGACTAACGATAAGCATCATATCTTATCGATAAAAATGACATTGCGGTAACAGCCTTGCGCGGAGTGTCTCTTTTTTAATTTTTTTTTGTCGCATTTCATAACTTTATATGGAATATCACCTTCTGATTATCCATAAAAAAACCCGGTCAAGCCGGGCAAAAAGGCTCCTGGGAGCAATAATGACTGAACAAGATGTTAATGATGGTGACAGGCACGTTTTAAACGACGGATGACCCTCGCATGCCTTCTCCAAAACAACACGAATCTGCAATGTGTTGATTTACGGTAATAGATATCAGATTTCCTATCACCCCACCAACCAGGAATTGGTAGGAGTGCCAAGTGACGCAGGTTTTTTGATTTTTTACCAGCAGCGTTGTCAGAGAGACGGGTATTGTTGTGTTAGATGCCGATTGGGTTAAATTGAGGGGAGAGACTTTCACATACTGAAACAACACAACAGTCTTGGGAGGTTCTGATAGCCGTTATATGCAGGGCGTAATATTTGATTTTGAAAGTATCGAAAATGGCCTGTAATTATGTGGTTTGACCATCTCTGGCCACCAGAGCGGCTTGAGTCCGTTCCAGCGGATAGTGCGCAGATTGTTTGCCTTGCCCGGATTTCTTTGCCGACAATATTCTGAGGTTTCTTAACCCCGTTCGACAAATCTGAAACCTGGACAAGGTTGTCAGGATGGATTATTCAAGGCTCAGGAATGCAAAACCAAAAGCCGGCAGTGTCAGCTGTTGGTCCAGTTTCGCTGGTTGCCCTGGTGCGGACATCAGCTTAGCTCCTGCCGGTACGGCCAGGGTTTGCGAGTTGGCGGCCAGATTAAACACGCACAGTATTTCGGCGTAATGAGACAGGGTGCGCCTGAAGCTCACGATGTCGTTTTGGGCATTGACCGCATTGATATCACCGATACACAGCTGAGGCTGGTGTTTGCGCCATTGAATGATCTGACGACTGAAAGACAGCATTGAATGAGGATCACTTTCCTGTTCATCCACTGCGAGCTGTTGATGTTCCGGTGGAACGGGCAGCCAGGGAGTGTGCCTGGAAAAACCGGCATGTGGTTGATGACGATACCAGGGCATAGGTGTCCGGCAACCGTCGCGACCTTTGAAGTCCGGCCAGAATGTGATGCCATACGGGTCCTGGAGTTGCTCATAGGTCAGTTCGGTTTCTGTCAGTCCCAGTTCTTCGCCGTTATAAATACACAGGCTGCCACGCAGGGCAAGCAGTAAGGCCAGGTGCAGTTTGTTTTGCGGCAGAGGGTCGCATGCCGGATTGAGCCAGCGACTGGCCACTCTGGGCACATCGTGATTGCTCATGGCCCAGGCCGGCCAGCCGTCCTGAATGCTGTCTTCAAGTTGTCGTATGGACGCACAGATAAAGTCAGCATCGTGACGTGTGGTGAGAAACTGAAAACTGTAGGCCATGTGCAGGCGATCATTACCCCGGGTGTATTCGCCCATCAGGCTTTCAGCGTCACTGTCGCCAATTTCGCCAACCAGCATCCTGTCCGGATAGCTGTCGAGCAAGGCCCGCATGCGCTGCAGCCAAAGAATATTTTCCGGGCGGTTCTTGTCGTAAATATGTTCCTGGTAGCCATAAGGCGTGCCTGATGTGGCCATGAAGGATGGTTTCAGATTTTGATCGCGTGCCGGGTTATCACGCAGGAGTGCATCGTGATAGTAGTAATTTGCGGTGTCCAGACGAAACCCATCGATGCCGAGATCCAGCCAGAAACGGAATTCTTCCAGAATCTGGTGTTGTACCTCATCGTTGTGATAGTTCAGATCCGGCTGACTGGACAGAAAGTTATGTAGATAATATTGCTTGCGCCGTGGTTCCCATTCCCAGGCGCTGCCGCCAAACACACTTTGCCAGTTGGTTGGAGGGGTACCGTCAGGGTTCGGATCTGCCCAGACATACCATTCTGATTTGGAGTTGGTTTTGTCCTGTCGACTTAGTTGAAACCATGGGTGCTGGTCTGAGGTGTGACTGACTACTTTGTCGATGATGACTTTCAGACCGAGCGAATGCGCCCGCTTTATCATCGCCTTGCAATCTGTCAGAGTGCCGAAAATGGCATCCACAGCACGGTAATCTGAAATGTCATAACCGAAATCTTTCATCGGTGATTTGAAGAATGGTGAAATCCAGATGGCATCCACTCCGAGGCTGGCGATGTATTCCAGTTTTTGTCCGATCCCTGCCAGATCACCGATACCGTCACCGTTACTGTCATAAAAGCTGCGGGGGTAGATCTGGTAGATGGTTGCGCCCTGCCACCAGGGTTGATTGCCTTTCATGGGTTGTTGCTCCTGTGCATGAGTTGTGTTGTTTATAACATTACATTGAATATCTTATTAACCTTGCGGGCATTTATACCGGTTTAATCGTGTGATGTAGGGATGCACCGAGGTGTCGGTCCACACTATTGGTCACAGCCAATGCGAGCCTTGAGAAATCAAGCGGTCCGACGATTCGGTGTTTCGCGCAACACGACCAGATTTCTTGAGGCGACAGTCAAAGAGATCAGGGCGATCTATTTAATTGCCGGATTAATAGGAAGCCAAGTAATTCCCAGTGTCGTCATTGCAGAGTTAAAAAACCGCCCAAACCCACGCCTCTTGGCATGGCCCCTGGTTATTGCCCTCTACCCTGGCTTCCTCGCGGGCATTATTCAGGAAGTTCTTCAATAATATAGTGGACTGTATCGATTCAGAAGAATGCCAGATTCATGGGCGTTTGTTCCAGTGAAATCATGCCTGACGGATAAAAAACATCTGGATCGGGCATGCAGACAATGGGCGCCAGCCAGGATTGGTAAGGGAGGAGGTGATGCTCTGCCATCAGGGACAGTCCCGGAAATACCGACGGCATCACTTGTTAAAATAGCGCAGAAGCGTTAGTTACGTTTGCTCAAGGTGGCACCTTCAAGCCAGTCAAACTCCAGCTTGCGATCTTTGGCGACTTCGAAACCAAGCATCATTCTGGCGACCTTGCGACCTTTTTCGAACATTGGCTGACGTATGGTTGTTAACGGATTTTCCATTAACTGCCCGCTGCGAATACCATCAAAGCCGACGACTGACAGTTGCTCCGGCACCTGTTTATGAAGGTTTTTGGCCGCACGTATAACTGCCTCAGCCATAAAATCCGACATACACACAACGGCCGTTGCATCGGGTTTTTCACGGATCATCTGTTCTGCAATGTTCACCAGGTTATCCGATGTCAGGTCCGTTTCGGAGGTTTCGAAAATGTCCACATTTACGTTGGAGTATGCGTTGAAAATTTCCATATAACCGTATATGCGATTAACCGCTGTCGACTCTGTTTTATCAAGATAGCGATATTCGGAAATAAAACCACGGTGGTGATCCCGTGCCAGAGCCAGTGACATGACAATCACGTTCGTATGACCGGATTCGATAACTTTGCTGGCTACCAGACGGGCTGCGGAATAGTCATTAATGCCTACCGACGGCAGGCCATCGTATTTATGGTCGATGGAAACTGCAGGCAGTCCCCGTGATTTCAGAATCGGCAGAAACGGTGAATTTTCATCATGGTAACCGCTGAAAATGATAAAGCCATCGACCAATGCGCTAAGAGTATTGTTTGTCTCCTGTTTCGTACTCATGGTGGGAATCATGACCAGACTGGTACCATTTTTTTCCAATACAGAAGTGATACCTCTGATCAATTCAATTGCCTGCTCGTCTTCAAATACTGAGCTGAAACGATCATAAAAAATCAAACCTATCGCATCTGTTTTTCCGGTTCTCAGTAACCTTCCCGCTGGGTTGGGGCCGTGATATCCGATTTCTGCTGCGCGTTGGAAAATATATTCCCTTAACTCTGCGGATAACTGGTCCGGGCGGTTATAAGCATTGCTGACGGTTGTCCGTGAGACTCCTAAAGTGCGAGCGACTTCTTTCAATGTCAATTTGTTCGTTGCTTTCATGCAAACCTCTGTTGTTCTCCTTTGGCTCGATCAGTGTGCCGGCCAATTATGAGACCATGCCGGCGAGCGTGAATACTACGGGAATTGGAATGCCAGATAAAACCTAATGGACGTGAAATCGTCTGCTGTTCCAAAATATCTCAGAACTTGCTGCGATCATCGGTTATTGGTCTGTATGGCGCTCAGCGTAACAGCCCCCAGGATTGCTGAACCGCTCACCGGTATTTGCATGATCGCTCTGGGTTACCGCTGACACAACTCCAGAGCTGGCGTTGGTGCATTAGGATATGTATTGATGGAACTATTTTGTATTGATTCCGAAACCGGATCAATGATTTGTCCGGGAACGCGTCACAACTCTGGAAACCTTCACAGGTCGGTTGAGTTTAAACAATCAATTCAATACAAATTCTATGGGAAATGTCAGTTCCAGAATTTCCTGTTTCATGGAGGGGGGAAAATCAGGGAGAGGGTTGATTCTTCTGGCAATGGCTAGTGCTTCTCTGTCCAGTAATGCATAACCTGAACTTTTATCGATTTTGATTTTTTTGATCTTGCCGTTGGGTTTGACCGTGATGGTCAGTTTTACTTGCCCCTGCTGTCCGCGTTGTCTGGCTTCATCAGGATAGCGGTGACTCCTTTGGATCAGAGCATTGATGATGGCCATATACCGTGCAGATTCATCGGTATCGGTATTGTCTCCAGCCCGGGCATCCGATGTTACGGCACCGGGAGTGTTCGAAGACAGTGAGGCGACCTGGGTCGTGGCTGTAGTAGAGGTTGTGGTCGGTTGTGGTGACGCAGACAATTCTGTTACCGGCTTTGCCATAGAGGGCTGTTTGGCCGTCGGTGTGGGTTTAGGTTCAGGTTTTATTTCCGGTTCCGGCTGTGGTTCCGGCTCGGGAGTGATATCGGGTTCCGGCTGTGGTTCCGGCTCAGGCGTGATGTCGGGTTCGGGCTGTGGTTCCGGCTCAGGTGTGATGTCGGGTTCGGGCTGTGGTTCCGGTTCAGGTGTGATGTCGGGTTCGGGCTCCGTGACTGCAGCCGTATCAGGAGTGGTTGGGGCTGGCATCACGTCCGCTTGCGGGGGAGTCTCAACAGGTGTTGCAAAATCGGCCATGGACAGGGTCATGATCTGGCTGTTCGAACCAGCCGCCGGACTCATTTCAATGGTTTCTTCTGTGGTCCGGAAAAACCACGCGGCCGCAGCCGTATGTAAGGAAAGGGATGCCAGTAAAGCAATGGTGACTTTGGAGTTTTGCATCAGCCGGCTTCCTGTTCGGCAATAATGACAAAGTTATCGATACCGGCCTTGTTCAGCTGGTCAAGAATACTGATGAAGGTATCAGCCGGAAGGCCGGCATCTGCTTTGATTCTAAGTTCTGGCAGGTGCAACGGCGTTAAAATCGAAGTCAGTTGGGACAGGGTGATTTCATGCTGGTCCCAGGCAAGCTTGCCGTATTCGTCGATCAACAGGGTCTGCTGATGGGTCTTCAGGTTTTCGGCCTGGTTTAACTGCAAAGTTTTCAGTTTGAACACATCGGCCGGGAGTATCTGGCCGGCAATCATAAAGAACACCAGCATCAGAAAGACGATGTTGATCAGAGGAATCATGTGATCGTCAAGGGAAGGTGCCGGTTTTGGCTGAGTCTCATTAACGCGCATGGGGCCGCTCCAGCTTGATATTTTGAAGCCCCTGGGCTTGCAGTTCTTCCATTGCGGTCAGCAGTCTCTGGGTGTTGACGCCACTTTCCGCGGCAACAATGACACTTTTATGGCTACGTTCGGGAAACTCAAATACCAGCTGTTCGGCAGAGAAGGTTCCGTCTTCAGTGTGAAGCAGGCCGAAACGATCCACTTGTACCCTTAGTGGTTTGATGTCGTCGTTATTGACAGGCGCTGTACGGTTTTGTGCCGGTAGTTTCAGAGCGATCCCCTGATCGAGCTGAAACCGGCTCGACAGCATGAAAAACAGTAACAGAATAAACACCACGTCGATCAATGGCGTCAGGCTGATTGAAGCTTTGCGCGCCCGATAACCAAGTTCCATGGTTAAAACCTCAGGATGGTTGAGTGGTAAAAAGACGGGTGACGGAATCGCCCATGTGGTGACCACAGATTTCGATGGTGCGTTCAAACCAGTTGTGGGCGATTAATGCGGGAATTGCAACAATCAAACCAACCGCCGTGGTCAACAGTGCCTGCCAGATGCCGCCGGATAACGCCGAGGGATCTACCTGGCTGCCGAGTGATTCCAGTTGTTGGAAGGCGGTGATCATTCCCAATACAGTTCCCAGCAGTCCCAGTAACGGACTCAGAGCGGCAATCAGTTCAAGGGGTTTCAACATTGCTCTCAATGATTGCAGTTGCTCCGCGGCCACTCGCTGGATTTCTTCACGCAGCAAGGGTGAATCCGGTTTGATGTTGGCGTTGTGATCCAGTGCAGTGGCCATGACTTTGACGACAGGATGCCGGCTGGCCTGGATGCGGGATGCGATGGCTTTGCCTTTGCCAAGCTCACTCAAATATTTGGCCGGAGTGTTGTAGCGCCAGACGCCAAGTGCTGAATACTGCCAGACTTTGTATAAGGTAATTGTCAGGGCAATGACGGAGAATAACATCAGAATCCAGACCACAGGGCCGCCGATTGTGAGCCATTCGACGACCTTCTCAGTACTGGAAGCTGCTGCGAGAGTGTCTGTCGGGATGGGTGTTTGGGTCAGAGAGGTTACGGATTCTTCCACATCAAGTACTCGAATTGGGTTGCCACTAAATAATAATAATTATCATTTCTGATGACAAGCCTGATTTTAAGCCGGTTCTTCAGCCAGCGAGGCAGAGTGGTCGTCAGGTTGCTGAATCTGATCGTAAGTGGGTTTTGTAACGCAATTGGCGACAACTGAAATATTTCAGATTTTTACTTTTTCTGATCTTTCACTTAATTTTGATTTATAGGCTAACTTATTGTTTTTTTAGTCTGACTGGCGTTTGCGAACGTTGTGCATTGGTGCAGAATCTCCTTTGTTTTTGACCCTTCGGTCAATATGCCTACCTGTTTCTGATTCAGTGTCTCAACACTGAATGTCGTCGCTGCAGTACAACAACAATAAAAGGAGAGAAATATGTATTTTCATAATATTGTAAAAGCCGTCGGCTTTGTTTCAGCCATTCTGGTGGCCGAAACGGCCTGGTCGAACGAGGCATCGTCTGCCAATGTCATGGCACCCCTGGAAATCAATGACTGGAGCGGTTTCAACAGTCAGTTGACCACCGCCAAAAACATGGGCGTCGATGCTGTGTCTGTGGATATCTGGTGGGGCAAGGTTGAGGCCGCTGGCGATCAACAGTTTGACTGGAGCTATTATGACAGCGTGGTCAGTGCCATTGAAAACGCCGGTCTGCATTGGGTTCCGATCATGTCCTTTCATCAGTGTGGTGGTAACGTCGGAGATGAGTGTGATGTTCCGATCCCTGCCTGGATCTGGAGTCACTATCCCGGCATTGATGCCAATGCCCTGAAATATCGCAGTGAGCAGGGTAATTATTCTGCTGAAACCGTGTCATTGTGGTCTGATGACCTGGTTGTGGACGAATACCTGGAATTTATGAACGCATTCGAGAGTCATTTTGCCACTAAGGCTTACATGACTGATGAAATCAATATATCCATGGGGCCGGCTGGTGAATTACGCTATCCGTCTTACAACAGCCATGACGTCAATACCGGTTATCCGACCCGCGGTGCCTTCCAATCGTACAATGATAATGCTATCGCGGATTTTCGTGACTGGACCTTGAGCAAATATGGTTCTCTGGCGGCTATTAATACTGCCTGGGGGGTATCTCTGAGTTCGATCACGCAGGTGAGTCCACCGACGGATGCAACGGCATTTATTGCCAATGGTGATCAGTATACTCTTCAGTATGGACGCGACTTTGTCCGCTGGTATCATGAGAGTCTGACATCCCACGGGATCACTATGATGAATGCCGCGATTCAGGCATTTGATTCGGCATTTGCTGATGCAGAGCTTGGCTTCAAAATTCCCGGTGTGCATTGGCAGATGGGCGTTGCTGGCAATTATCGCCGTTCTGCTGAAATTGCCGCAGGTCTGATTCCAACAGATGTCGATCTGAATTCGGCCGCCACCGCGTATGGTTACAGCAGTATTATTGGTGTTGCTGCGAGCTACAACAACAGTGGCAGAAATATCGTGCTGCATTTTACCGCCCTGGAGATGGATAACCAGAACTGGTCGCCGCAATACAGTCTGGCTAAGGATCTGGTGTTTTGGGTAGCGGATGGAGCCACGGCTCAGGGCGTGACGATCAAGGGTGAAAATGCGCTGGCTGGTGGCGTGGCTTCTGACAATGGCTGGAACAATATTGAAAATGCCTTTACCTGGAGCGGTTATTCTGGATTGACAATACTGCGTATTGGGGATGTCACCAATGGCGGTACCGGTCAAAACCGATACACCAGTTTTATTCAGAATTTTCATGCTGCCGGTTCTGGCGCGAATGTCGCGTTCAGTTGTGCCAATGGCTACACCTATTGGGGACAAAGTGTGTATGTGGTTGGCAATCTGGCCGAACTGGGTAACTGGAATCCGGCCTCCGCCGTTGTGATGTCGGCATCTGCTTATCCCACCTGGAACGCAACGATTACTGTACCGGCGAATACGACTATTGAATGGAAATGCCTGAAACGGGAGGAAAGCAATCCGTCAGCGGGTATCGAATGGGAGTCTGGTGCCAATCATGTGATTACCAGTGGCGCAGCCGGTTCTACGGTGACTACAGCCGGTGCTTTTTAATCACCCGGGAGATATGTTCTGTTAGCGTACAGGAGCGATGCGTGGATGCATTGCTCCTGTGAAATTCCTCAAACCGTTCAGTGTACTCGTTTGAGGAATTCCGCTCATGGACACCGTCAGTTTGCATGCTGGTAAGTTCTGCTCAGTATTTCTTTCCCAGTCGTCACTGACGTTTTCGTCTGCCTGTTTTTGCCCGGTCCGGCTGAAACTCTAATCCAGATCCGCCTCAAACAAGCCTCGTTTCATTACGAATTTTACCCATACCGCACCAATGATACTCAGTATCAACAGGATGCCGCCGGTAATGGCGTAAACCATCCTGGTCATCTCCGGCGAGGGTGAATTATTCAGTGCTACATACAACATGGCCAAAATACCGATAATCTGTGGTAATGGATAAAACGGTGTTTTGTAAGGACGATGGTGATCCGGCAGACGTTTACGCAGTACGATTACATTGATATGGGCAACGATGTAGGCCAGTAACCAGCTGGTCGTTGCGGCAATCACCAATACCAGCAGGGAATCAATATCGAATATCAGGTATGGAAAAATCGAGCAGACTGCAATCATGACGATACCGGCCCAGGGCATATTGAAACGATTGATGGCTTTCAGTTGCGGAAATGCCTGACCCTGCATTGCCATTCCGTGCAGCATTCTCGGTACCGATGCCAGCACTGTATTCATGGTACTTGCGGTGGCTGCCAATGCCATCACGGTAGCGATCATCAGGCCGCTTTTGCCAAACACCGCGTTGACGTAATCCAGGTATGGAATCGGAGAGCCCACCAGGGTATCGACATCCAGGTACAAACTGGCACCGTAAGCAAAGGCCAGAAAAATACCAAAGATTATAAACAATGACAGATGCATGGCTTTGGGAATGTTTTTCCGCGGATTTTTAACCTCACTGATCATCGGGCAGATAAATTCAACCCCCACCATCATCCATATGGCCAAGGCGATCAAGCCGATAAAGCTACCATCCAGCACACCTCCAAAACTCCAGTCTACCGTTGTTCCGGTTAATGCCAGGTGTGGTTCACTGGCGCCGGTGATCGCGGTAACGCCAACCAGAATCAAAGCGCTGATCAGAAAAAACGCCAGAATATTCTGTACTTTGGAAAATACATCGGCACCCAGCAGGTTGGTTAAGGTCAGTACGAGCAATAATAGCAATGGTGTCACTTTTGCTGGGAGCACACCTGGAAGCAATTGTTCGAGCATGGCATCCACCAGAAACATTTCGACCGGCATGGCGAGAATCGCGACCACCACATAACCGGCGAACACCGAGACGATGGCCGGGAAGTGGCCAATGGCTTTTTGTGTGTAGGTGGCCAGTGTGCCTTCCTGGGGAAACATCAGCGACAGTTCGGCGAAGCTCATGGCGTTGAACTGTGCCAGGATCATGGCTGCAACCATGGCGGTAATGAATGCCATGCCACCGATACCAATGCCTTGGGTGGCTGAAATCATGGCACCCTGAACAATGACCAGCCCAACACAGATGGCGATCATCGTTGGCAGACCCATTTTCCGTGATACGGCGGGAGCGGCCGATTCAGCAGCCGTTGTCATGTGGTTTGATTGAGTTATATCGTTCATGTTCTCTTTCCTGTTTAGATAAGACCTTGTAACGATTTCAAAGCCGATTAAATCGATAGGGGGTTGGATCAACAATTGGTTTTGTGTTGGACACCAGATCTGCCGCAAGTTGCCCTGCAGCAGGACCAGTGCCAAAACCATGGCCGGAGAAACCAGTCGCGATGGTCAAACCGGGGAGCGACTGAATACGGTCAATTACCGGATTTGAATCGGGTGTTACATCAATCAGGCCTGCCCAGCTTTCAGCAATACTCGCCTGATTGAAGGCGGGCCAGGCCTGGCGCAGATTGCTCAGGGCATCCTGATTCAGTTGCTCGTTTACGGGAGGATTCGTGGTGCGATGCTGTTCAAACGGAGAGGCATTGCTACCCCAGCGGCGCGGCATGGTCAGGTCATCAGCAAAATAACGACCCAGAGATATCCGTAAAAAACCGGCCTGTTGCCGTAACTGATTGAGATAGCGAAAACCGATCAGTAAATGGTCAAGGCTCAATGGCGCATCCAGCTTGCCGCGCTGAGTAATGACGAAACCGCCACCTTGATGTTTGCGAAAGGAAAAATCCGGCGCACCAACGGCAATATCTGTCGGACCCTCCATTGGCTGGGTACGCAGCACAGAACAGATAAGCGGCAACGTGGGCAACGAGATACGCTGATTACCTAAAAATCGCCGAGACCAGGCTCCGGCAGCGAGTAATACCTGATCACAACGGATCTCACCTTTTTCAGTGACCACACCACAGACTTTTCCGGCTGCAGTGGACAACGAGCGCACGGCGCAGTGTTGAATAATGTTTGCACCCTTGGCAATGGCGGCATTGGCCAGTGCAGTGGTGGCAATGGCTGGTTCGGCGCGTCCGTCAGACGCGGTAAAAACAGCCCCGGCCCAATCACCTCGACCACCTGGTACACGGGCATCGATGGCTTGCGGAGTCAGCAGGGTTGAATCCAGCGACATTGGCGCAACCGACTTCAGCCAGTCTTCATGCATGGCCATTTGTTTTTCTGTCTTCGCCAGAAACATAATGCCCGCCTGACGGTAACCGACTGAGCGACCAATCCGTTCCGGCATCTGCGCCCACAACCGGTCGGCGGCCAATGCCAGCGGAACGTCATGGAGATGACGGCTGGTTTTGCGTATCCAGCCCAGATTCCGTGATGACTGTTCTCCGGCAATATGGCCTTTTTCCAGCAATACCACGGGAATGTTACGTTCAGCCAGTGTCAGAGCCGCAGTCACACCAACGATGCCGCCGCCGATAATGACCACCGCCGTGGACGCCGGTAAAACATTGTCAGTGGTGATGGATTCAAGTGTTGTTGTCATTTCCGGATTCCTAAAAAGTAGCGGTGGTTGTTAAATCGTCAGACTAAGCAATGGTTATCTGCTCAACCTCTGCCGAAGCGGCACCCCGGTAAGCCGTCACTTCGATCTCAACTTTGTAACTCATTGAGCCAAGTGGCGGGCAGGTTGCAGTATTGGCCGGGCAGATGCCTTGATATTTCTGACCGATAAAGGTCATAACCTGATGAATGTGTGCCGGATCCTGAATAAATACGCGAGAGGCAACGACATCACCGAGCGAGGCATCCACGGCCGCCAGTGCTGTTTCGATATTGCGGAAAACCTGTTCGGTTTGCTCGATGACGTCATCCGGTATTTCCTGGGTATCCGGGTTACGCCCGGCGGTGTTGGAGACAAATATCCAGTTATCCACGCACACGGCGCGTGAGTAGCTGCCAATTTCTTCAAATTTTGAACCGGTCTTCAGTTTTATAATCTTGGTCATATTGGTTACTCGGATTAAATATCTCGTCTGTGAGTCCTGAAATTGTTTTGGGCTGACTGAAAAGCGTTTTATGAGTGAGGTCGTATCAAGACGAAACTCACTGGGCTTGTTACACGCAGTACCCGCGTTTAAGTGCAGAAAAAAGTGGTTATGCCTGCCACCGGAAGAGTGTGTTCAATAGCCGGATATGGCAGACAGATACATGCCCCTTGCTTTAGCGCAGTACCGGGGTATCCCAAAGATTAAGGCTGACACCAATGCCGTTTGCCATGGCATTGCGATACACAATAGTTGCCCAGGCAACATCCTCGACCGGCATACCTCCGACTGACAGAACGATAATTTCATCGTCATTCTGGCGCGCAGGTGTATCACCGGAGACGATTTTTCCAAGATCTTCAACGTCTTCGATGGTCATCTTGCCCTCGGCAATCATGTCCATAAAACGGACGCCAACCAGAGGGATATGATGGTGTGCCGGTTTGGGCACCTCTTCATACCAGGCCTGATACAAGCCAGTGTTATCGAAGACTTTGCGCACTTCAGGTTGCTCCATACCATCATCCAGACGGCAACTTGCGGGCATGGCGAGGAACGCGCCGGGCTTCAGCCAGTCTCGTTTTACGATGGGATAGGTGGACGGATCGCCGACTTCGCCGGAGTTGCAATAGGTGATGATGTCGGCATCACGCACGACCTCTTCAATGCTATCGACCACTTGAACATTGGTAATCTGAGGAAACGTCGCCGCGAGCCAGGTGAGGAAACTGTCCATACTTTTCTGGCCGCGGCCTTTGATTTTAATGGTATCGATAGCCGGTCTTACGGCCATAAATGCCGCAACCGACGTTTTACCCATGACCCCTGGACCCAGCAGCCCAATCACTTTGGCATCCTGACGTGCCAGGTGACGTGCACCAACGCCGGGAATCGCACCGGTGCGATAAGCTGACAGCAGATTGGCAGACATATAGGCCAGCGGTGCACCGGTTTCAATATCGTTCAGAATAAACATCAGAATGGAGCGTGGCAGGCCTTTTTCCCGATTGGCGATATTGGAGCCATACCATTTCACTCCACAGGTTTGAAAGTCGCCGCCCAGATAAGCGGGCATGGCCATTAACCGGCGGTCAGCGGTTGGTTTGGGCATGGTTGGAAACGGAGATTGTTCCGGAAAGGTAATCATGGCACCGTGTGAATCGTTGTTAGCGCCGGCCATGCGATAGTCACCCTGATAGAGCAGCTTGAACATTTCTTCCATGGTATCGACACAACGCGGCATGTCGGTCACTCCCGCCCGAATCATGTCCTGTTCGGAGAGATAGATAAAATCAATTTTGGTACTTTCGGACATAACATCCCCGCTAGATAACAATTATTTTTCTGGTCTCGCTATTCAGTTTGCCGTTTGAAAACAGTATCTGAATGCACCTGTGAGCATCGATGTTATGGCGCTTAGTTATGTTGGTATTGAATTTTTGCGAAATTGAAATCAAAAAAAACACGGGTGCTGTAAAAACAAAAAGTGGTCTCTGCTTTGCTATAAAAGACTGTCGTATTACCTAGCGGGTTAAGATCATGGTTCAGTCATCTGTGCGTTGTGATGTCGCCAAAATTCATTCCAAACAACCCTGGTTTGTTCTTAATTCTGCCAGTGATTTTTCTCTGATGTCGTCAAACAACCGGGCGATATCTCACTACTATAGTTTTGAAGCCAGTGAGTCCGCCGAAGTCACCGTCGCCATTCCGGACGGCTGTGTGGATATCCTGTTTGATTGCGATGAATCCGAGCCCAGTGCCATGGTTTACGGCACCACACTGGAAGCTCGTCATACCCGTTTTTGCGACAGTCACCGTTATTTTGGGGTTCGCTTTGCACCCGGTGTGATACCGGGTTTGTTGCAACTGGCCGCTGATGAATTAGTTGAACAGTGCCATAATTTTCTGGAAGTGGCGGCGGATGTCAGCGCTATATTTGAGCAGATTGTGAGTCAGTCGGAGTTTGCCCGGCAGGTGGCGTTGTTTGATCAGTTTATTGCCAGGGATAGCGTGCGTGAGTCATCCGCGTTAACCGCGCAGATTATCCAGGAAATATGCCGTCAGAAGGGTAATGTCCGTATCAAAGATCTGGAAGCTCTGACTGGTTACACCACCCGCACACTGCAAACCCGTTTTCGTAATGACACCGGCATGTCGCCGAAGTTGTTCAGCCGGCTGATACGTTGCCAATCCGCCGTCTACGATATCAATCAGCAGGGCCGGGTGGTGTTCTCCGATCTGGCTGCAGCACTTGGCTACAGCGATCAATCGCATTTTCTTCGCGAGTTTAAAAAACTGGTCAGTACCACACCAATGGATTACCAGAACCGGATCAGACACAGCACCTATCTGGGGCGTATACGTTATTTGTGAACCTTGATGAAGCATGCAGGGTTGGCTGATCGGCTCTGCCAGGTTGCAGAGGAAGGTTGTTTGCCTTCTTCAAAACATGAAAGCCAAATGTACGATCTTCACTTTTCCTCCAACGCCAATCACTTTGAATGACAACAATAAATACGCCGAAGAATGAAAGCGTGAACCAAACTCGTACATTCTCCAATGTATGGTTTTAACCATTTAATAGATCGACATACACGACCAATCCGCAAGTCAGTGGCGTCGGAGATGTTCGACTATTACCTCAGAAAGTACCTGCATTCATGAAGTTGTGTATCAGATGAAGAAAAACTCGAATGTTGCTGATGTCATTTGATTGATACTCTATCGCCCGGTATTTCTCCAACGTGATTAAGGAATCTGACAGGTCAGACCATGACACCCAGTGAATCGGAAAAACTTCGCCTGGAACATCAGGCTGCCAAGCTGTTCATGCGCTGGTATGAAAAAAACACCGGAGAAGCGATCCGTCATATCTGGCATAACCAGCCGCAGAAGCCCGACGTTTCGTGTTTTTTGCAAGGTGAAAAGCTGGATATCGAAATCGCTCATTTGTATGGTTCGGATACGGAGGCCATGCAGATACTCGCGCGCGAACTGGATGATAAGACGCTTGAGGAACTCAGAAACCTTGAACAGACAGATATCGGTGCACGGTTGTTACAGGCCCTTAATCGCATTCTGGCCAACAAGGCGGAAAAGAATTACAACAGTCAGCGCACCTGGCTGGTGATCCGTAATATGAATCCAAACTGGCACCGTCACGATATCGAACAGCTGGTGCACCGGATTGAAGTCCCGGGTGTGCATCCGTTTGAGCAGATATGGATTGTTGCGGATCGGCAAGGGCAGAGCGGTATTGTTCAGCTGTATCCCTGAGAGTGGTTGTCATGCAATTGCAGTAACTGTTCGAATCGTTCGATCGGTACCGGACGGCTGAACAAATAACCCTGGCAGTGCAGGCAGCCATGTTGGTTCAGAAATTGTCTCTGGGCTTCGGTCTCAACACCTTCGGCGATGACTTTCAGGCCCAGGCTGCGGGTCAGTGAAATGATCGTTTGTACGACGGTGGCGTTGTTTTCGTTGTGGGGCAGATTGTGTATGAATGAACGGTCTATTTTGACTTGTTCCAGCGGCAGTTGGGTCAGGTAAGACAGTGACGAGTATCCGGTACCGAAGTCATCGAGTGAGAACCCAATTCCCATGCTTTGCAGCTGTTTCATTTTGGTGATGGCGCCTGAAACATCACCGAGAATCATCGTCTCGGTCATTTCAAGTTTCAGGTGGTTAATACTGGCCCCGCTGTGGCTGATGGCCTGACGGACCTGCTCAACAAAGTTGTCCTGGTGAAATTGGCGGGCGCTGACGTTGACCGCCAGTATCAGGTTTTGAGTCCGGTCATCCTCTGACCAGCGCATTAACTGACGGCAGGCCTGTTCCAATGCCCATTGACCCAAGGGCTCGATCAGGCCGGTCTGTTCCGACAGAGGAATAAACTGATCCGGATAAATAATGCCACGTACCGGATGGTTCCAGCGGATCAGAGCTTCAGCGCCGATGATCGTGCCAGTGCTGTCCACTTGTGGCTGGTAGTGCAACTGAAACTCGCTGTTGTCGATGGCTGCCCGCAGTTCCGATTCCAGTGTGGCCCGCTGAGTCAGTACCGATTGCATCTGGGGATCAAAAAAACGAATGGTATTACGACCGGCATTCTTGGCCTGATACATGGCGATATCCGCTTGCCGTACCAGATCTTCAGCCTGCTCATCCGCTGATACCATCATTGTGACGCCAATACTGGGTGTGCTGTGATATATCTGGTCGGCAATTGTGTAGGGGCGTGCCAGCAGTTGTTGAATCTGCTCGGCAACATCTTTGGCCTGACTGGCAGCGTGATGAGGGTTATCGCTCAGCTCTTCCAGCAGTACGATGAACTCATCACCTCCCAGCCGGGCGGCGGTATCGCCATCGAATATAAAGTTCTGCAGCCTTTCCGCCACCTGCACCAGCAGATGGTCACCAATGTCGTGACTGCCGCTGTCGTTGAGTACTTTGAAGTTATCCAGATCAATCAGCATGACGGCATTGATATGGTTGCTGCGGGCCCGGTTGGTCTGCGCCTGTCGCAAGCGATCCATAAACAGGCGGCGGTTGGGCAGCCCGGTCAACAGGTCATAAAAAGCAAGCCGTTCTATTTCCTCTTCAGCTTGCTTGTTGGAGGTCAGGTCGAGAAAAGTTCCCACGTAGTTGGTGATGTGTCCCTGGCTGTCCTTGACGACGTTAATGCTCAACCATTCAGGATAGATTTCCCCGTTTTTACGGCGATTCCAGATTTCTCCCTGCCAATGTCCGAATTGTTTCAGTTGTTGCCACATGTGTTCGTAAAAGGTGTCGTCGTGGCGACCGGATGCCAGGATATTGGGTGTTTTGCCAATGACTTCCTCGCAACTGTAACCGCTGATGTCGCAGAACGCCTGATTCACCCGCAGGATATGATTCTCAGCGTCGGTGATGGTAATGGCTTCCTGGCTGTTGAACGTCGTGGCGGCAATTCTGAGTTCCTGTTCTGCACGTCTACGCTCGGTGACATCGTGACCGATACCGACCAGGCCGATCACATTTCCCCGACTGTCAAATACCGGGTTCTTGCTCAGTTCGAACAGGCCTTTATGTCCGGTCCTGGTAAATGTGATCCAGTGTTCTCTGTGCAGGGGTTGACCCTGGCTGATGACCCAGAGATCTTCTTCATCGAAAATTCTGGCCTGTTCAGGAGAATAGAAATCAGCAGCTGTGCGGCCAATGATGCCTTCTCTGGAAATACCGAACAGATTTTCCAGTTCCTGGTTGCAGTTGCGGAAGCGACCATCGCGGTCTTTTTGCCAGGCAAGATCCGGAATGGCTCTCACCAGTGACTGCAACTCTGCCTCACGCGCTTCGAGGTGCTGATAGTTAAGCCAGGTGGTCAGCCCCATCGACAGGCGGCGGCCAATCTCTTTGAATACTTTCTGGTCCAGCTTGGACCAGGTTCGTCTGCTGCCACTGGCAACAATCGTCAGTGTCCATGGTTCTCCTGTTAATGGATAAACGGCGATTGCCATGCCGGAAATAGGCGGCGGATTATCGTATTGTTCCAGTAATTGTGAGGGAACGGGCAGCTCGGAATCATCACCAAACATCACCGGATCCTGGCTGGCCAGCAGGCGGTTGAAAAAGTCGACTCCCTCTTCCAGTAGCGGGTACTGGCTGTTTTGCTTCATGAGAGGAGGCTGTTCATCCGTATGAGCTATGACTCTGATGCTCCAGAACTTTGCAGCCGGATCGCAAGGGCCCGACAATAAGGCTTTACTGACTCTGAAAATATCCAGAATCAAATCCAGTGCCCTGCGCATAATGTATTGAGGATCGCCGGCTGACTGCAGAATCCGGGTGATCTGATCGATGCGTTGCAGATAGCTTAAAAACTCACCCTGACGCTTTTTCTCGGTATTCAGACGCTTGATCTGTTGCCGGTAGCCGTTGATCTGACGTAACTCCGACAGGCGACAGGCAATGTCATCGGCAATGGCTTTCAGCATGGAATTTTCCCGTAGGTCCTGCTCTGCGGATGGCCGGCAAATTTCCAGAATTCCGAGGATGGTGGAATTGGGGTCAGACAACGGTAGTAATATGACCGACAGTTTGTGGAAGGGAAGAGACGGTGTTTGCTCCGGGTGTATGACATGGTAAGCCTGGAGGTCGTGCAACGCCTGTTCATATAGCGAGGAATCAAACTGAGGGTGTTCTGAAGAGCTATCGGGATAGCGTGCGCTCCGTTCGAAGCTCTGATCCGGTGTATACATGATGAGACTGCAACTGGGATAGTTTCCAACGTCTACAACCAGGCGGCAGATCTCCGTCAACAGCGAAGTTTCATTTTTGCCGTGAATCAGGGCCTTGCTAAGCCATTGCCGTAACCGTTCAAGTTGATACAGCTGATGACTGTCTGTGAGTGGTACGGTTTGATGATTCTGGTGGTAAATACGATTGGACATATTACCCTCTTCCAAGCCGAATAATTAAGCGAAGTACCGGCTTCTGCCCTAGCTACAGAATGTCTCTTTGATGGTGATTAAAACGGGAAAACCGTGACAACATGTCCATAACCAAGGTGAAAAGACCAAAAGGTGGTAATGGAGATGATCCCGAATGCGTTTTATAGTCCGCAGTATAGTGGAAAATGTCAGGCGTCAGATAGAGGCATGAAAACCTCTACTTTTAATCCGCCATAGGAAGAGACGGAAAATGTCATCTTCCCTGAGTATCCATTAACGATATCGTGACACATGGATAAGCCAAGGCCGTGTCCGGAAATACTTTCATCCAGTCTTACCCCGCGATTGGTGATCATCTGCAGGTCGGACTCGGAAACGCCTTTGCCGTCATCCTCAATAACGATTATCCAGCCCTGGGGTGTAATGGTGATGGAAAGGTAAATATGGCTGCGGGCGAATTTGCTGGCGTTGTCGAGTAAATTACCAAGCAGTTCCAGAATATCGTCGCGATCCTGAGGGATAACCAGCTGCTGTGGGTAGCTGACAGAGCTTTTGACGTCTGGATACAAGGTATTGAAGATCTTGATCAGTTGTTCAATATCTTCGTTTAAAACAGCGTATCGGCCTGGTGTGGCCATCCCGGCAATTCGGGCACGCTTCAGTTCCCGTTCAATAATATGATGGAATTCCGACAGGATTCTTTCGCCTTCGGTTTCCTGATCTGTTGGTAAGTGTTCCAGTAGAGAACGGAAACGTTGAAGCGGGCGTTTGAGTTCGTGGGCGACGTTGCCAACGGCATTTCTGGAACGTTGGATGCGTTGTTCGAGCTGGGCCAGCAATCGTTCTATCTCATCCATCAGTGGCTGGATTTCGATCGGCAGTTTTTGCGAATCCGGTTTGGATTCACCCATATGAATGCTACTGATCATTTGTCGGATGGTATCCAGTTTGCTGAATCCGCGCTCCAGCACCCGATACTGCAGATAGGCCAGCAGCATCATGGTAAAAGTCGATATGGCGATGACCAGTAATACAATCTCGCGCTGGGATTGTTCAATAGGTCGGATATCCTCTGCCACCCAGATGTTCACCGGCCGGTCGCTCTTGGTCAGTGAAACCATGCAGGCATACCATTGTTCATCGATTTCCTGACAACGGTTTTTTTGCCAGGAAGGGGCAATATCGAGATCAAACAGAGAGCGGGAGCGAAACGTCTGGTCATCGGCCTTAACGACAAAATAGTGACCGGAATTGACGCGCAGATAGAGGTCTGACAGAGCATTGCTGTTCAGTTGCCAGTGCTGCTGATCATCCAGACTCAGCGCAGTGATGATGGTGTCTGCATCATGCAGCAGCCGGCTCTCAATGTAGTTCAGGATAAATTTTTCAAAACTGTAGGCAAGTACCGAGATCAGAATGATCAGCGGCAGAGAAATGGTCAATAGCAGGTTGAAGTGCAGATTGCGTTTAAGGGAATACACGTGCCGCCCTATTGAAATTTAAAGCAGTAGCCCTGACCACGCCGGGTTTCGATGGTGGATTTACCGAGCAGCTTGCGCAGCCTGTTAATATATACCTCGATGACATTACTGTCTTTCAATTGATCCTCTTCATACATCCGTTCACTGAGTTCGGTTTTGGAAATAACTTTTCCGGGGTTGCTCATCAGATAATGCAGCAACCGGTATTCGATCCCGGTCAGTTCGAAGGTCTCTCCATCACAGTTGGTGACCTGCTGTCGATCAGTGTTCAGAGTAATGCCGGAACAACATAGCTGATTAGCACTGTTGCCAAAGCGACGCCGGATCAGGACTTCCAGACGGGCGAGCAGTTCTTCGCCGTGAAATGGTTTGCCAAGATAGTCGTCTGCACCGGCTTTGAGGCCATCAACCCGTTCATGCCAGGCATCACGGGCGGTCAGAATAATAACCGGCATGTTCAGATTTTGCTGGCGCCAGTGCCGAAGCACTTCCAGGCCGCTTTTCTGTGGCAGCCCCAGGTCGAGAATGACGACATCGAAAGCCTCTTCGGTACCCAGAAACTCCCCATCAACGCCGTTATCGGCGACCTCTACGGTATACCCGGCGCGGTTCAGTCTGGGTTTGAGTTGTTGTACCAGGTTGAGGTCGTCTTCGACCAGTAGCAGTTTCAAATCTGATTATCCTGATTGGAATTATGGTTATTGTTCATCAATTGGCCGTTGCGTGCATTCACTTTCAACGTGTAGACCACCGAGTCCGCATTAATGATCTCCAACTCATAAATAATAGTATCTCCTTGTTTTTTGACCTCTACATCCAATAGCCGGCCTTCGATTTTATTTTTCTTAAGGATCTGAGTCAGAGGGAGTGTTTTGCCTTCCTTGACCCAGCTATGAACGCGATCGCCATCATGATCGCGTTCGTGGGCTTCGTTATCTTCCCGTTCGTGAGAGTACCCCGGAGGGCTAATCATCCCAATGGCCAAAACCGGGAATATCCACTGTATCTTCATCAAAAATACCTTGTTCTGCCTTGTCGTGACAGGCGTTACAGTTGCTCAGTGAACCTACCTTGGGGTTGTCCTGAACCATTTTTCTTGGAATCTCATGATGTTTGCGCTTATGGAATGGCAGTTCGGTAATTCTCAATGGCGGATCAGCCGGCAGCTTACTGAGGATTCTGCCAATCCTGCCTTTGCGATTCGATTCCTGTTCAAGATAGCTCAGAATTGTCTGCCGGGTGGCATCGTCCAGTTCTGCGTTTTCCCCGAAGTGGTTATCCAGTCCATTCATGATTTTAGTCCAGCTTGTCATGGGAAGCAGCTTGGCCGGATAAGCCATGTGGCAGGCTCCACATTCCTCCGAATAAGTGGTATTCGGAGTGACCAGGGACCGGTCATTGAGTGCGAGTACCCGACCATCGTCGTCGTCATCATCTTCATGTTCACCAAAAAGGCCGGAGAGTGGCCCGGAGGCAAGTGCCATGCTGCTGAGACTGACCGTTAAAATCAGTCCCATAATCAGGACACCCACAAACCACTGCCATTTGTTCATTTCCGTATTCATGTTTTGATTACCTTATTGTTGACTTAACCAGGTCAGAACATCGCCTTTTTCCTGAGCAGTGCATTCCCGCCCAAGGGTCCAGCGACAATTGCGTAACAGCCATTTTTCCACCTTTGCCTGATCCGTCAGCCGGGTCGGGTTTGCCGATGGAGCCATAGGTTCTATGAGCTTGCCGGTATTGGCATGCTTGCCAGGTTTACTGACATCCTGACCATGACACAAAGAGCAGCTGTGACCATCATGATCCTGTTGCCAGAATTCTCCGCCGGCAGTGGCTGAAAACGGTCCTGCCCCCTGCTGACTAAATGCTGCCAGCAGGGTATCGACAGTGCTATCTGCACTGGCAGAGCCGGCCATGATGGCGGATAGCAAAATGAGGGTTTTAAGCAAATGGGTCGGCATGATTTGCTCCAATCATTGAGAACTGTGATCGCTGGTTTTTTTGCCATTCAACATGGCTCTGACCAGGTTCTCCTTGTGTAGCCAGCTGCTGGCAATGACGCCGGCAACGTGCAGAGCAACCAACAAGACAGTCAGGTTGGCAAACAGTTCATGAACTTCTTTGAGGTCATGTTCCTTCATGGTGGCAAAAAAGGTATTGGCCAGAGGGCCTTCACCATCCACAGAGAGCAATGCCATGCCTGAAAAAGCGGTCAGGGTGACCATCAGTAGCAATGCTACGATCATCGCAGCACCGGCAGGATTATGGCCAATAAAGCGTTTGGCCTTACCTTGGGCAATATCTTTGAGGTAGTTGACGGTTGTGCCCGGGCCGGTCACGAAGTTGCGGAACCGGGCATGATGAGTGCCGATCATGCCCCAGATCAGACGGAAGGCCACCAGAGCGACGATCCCATATCCGGCATAAGCGTGTAATGGCATTACTTCGCCTTCGGTCAGATAGGCGATGATGAAAAAACTGGCGAGGGACCAATGAAATACCCGAATCAGAGGGTCCCAGACTTTAACGGTGTTGTTGCTGTGCTGAGTCATGTGCTGCGCTCTTGTTAATAAATTACCGCCAGCTTAATTGCGCAGCCTTAAAACAAACTTAAGTGCAGAACAGAATCACTTCATGACTGATCGTCATGATTATTTGGGAGAGAAAAAGAGTGCTCAGGAGCCGTTGGACTTTACCTGAACGCGCCCTTGCGGATAGAAAATAAGATTGTGAAATATCGTGCTTTCGAGATCGGAGTCATTGCGATATCCGTGTTCGCAATTGGCATCAAAATGAAATGCCTGGCCAGGTTCAAGGGAGTGCCAGACATCTTCGCTGAGTATTGATAAATGGCCGCTGATCACAATGACGTGTTCTATGACGCCGGGTTCGTGAGCGGTCGATTTGCGCATGTATCCGGGCATCAGCTCCAGTTGCAGCAACTCAATTTTCATTTGTGGATCATAGGGTATTAATGGTTGCACCCGCAGCAGGCTGCCGGCAGGTTGATACAGAGTGCCGGAACGATTACCTTCGGTGCCGGCAGTCAGTGCCATCAATTGTGAGAATGATAGTTCATAGCCGCGCGCAATTTTCCAGAGGGTATTGAGGGTAGGGCTTGATTCACCACGTTCGATCTGACCCAGCATCGCTTTGCTCACCCCAGTCTTTTTCGCGGCGGTATCCAGGCTCCATTGATATTGTTTTCTGAGTTGTTTAAGGCCGCTGGCAACCTGTTGCGAAAATTCCATCAAGATGACTCCGATGCTGTTGATTCCATATCACCGTCTGCTACCTGCCGGGTGAGTAAATGGCCAAGTTATAACACATGCACTAATGAATATCCCATGTGTGACATTATGCTGTGTTAAGTTCTTATGATAACTGTTTGGCTGCATGCAGGAACGAAGCACCAGGCCCGATGTTCTGACATGGGAGGTGTAGGAGCAGAGAATTTCTTTTTGGAACATTGAGTGAATTTCATTGTGCGTTATAACGCACAATGATAGGCTGCGCCATCTAATTGATAGTTTGGAGATTCTGAATGTTCAGGGATTTGTCTGTCAGTAACATCAGTGCTGGTCTGATCGCCGTCATCGTGGGGTTTAGCAGTTCGGCCGTGGTGGTGTTTCAGGCCGCAGATGCTGCAGGAACCACTGGTGTGCAAGCCGCGTCATGGTTGTGGGCATTAGGGTTGGGCATAGGGATTACTTCTATCGGTCTGTCATTGCTGCATCGCATTCCTATGGTCACCGCGTGGTCAACACCGGGGGCAGCGGCACTCATTGCCAGTCTGGCGGGTTTTAGTCTTGAACAGGCCATTGGTTCGTTTGTGATGACTGCGGTTTTGATCTTGCTGGCTGGCTGGACCGGCCAGTTTGAACGCCTGACCCGTTCGCTCTCACCCGCCATTGCCAATGCCATGCTGGCAGGGGTGTTGTTGCCCTTTGGCGTTCATGTATTTTCAGCGATAACAGAGCAACCGGTGCTGGTACTCAGTATGATCAGTAGCTATTTCCTGTTTCGTTTATGGCAGCCTAAATATGCGGTTCTGGTCGTGGCTGTACTGGGATTGATGGTCGCGTGGGTGCAAGGGCAGATTCAGGTACAGACATTAAACCTGAGTTTCGGGTATCCGGTGTGGCAGTCGCCGGAATTCTCACTGCGGGCTTTTTTAAGTCTGACGGTACCGTTGTTTCTGGTGACCATGGCTTCCCAAAATCTCCCCGGTATTGCGGTATTGGTCAGTAGTGGTTACCGCTCGCCCACTTCTTCGATGCTGAAATGGACCGGCATGACCACCTTGTTGTTGGCTCCCTTTGGCGCTTTTGCTTTAAACCTGGCCGCGATTACGGCTGCCATCTGTGTGACCGAAGATGCTCATGTCGATAAAGATAAGCGTTATGTCGCTGCCATATCAGCGGGCGTGTTTTATTTGGTGCTGGGATTGATGGCGGGTACCGTGGTCGCATTTTTTGCGTCCGTTCCCGCTGCATATCTGGCAACCCTCGCTGGTTTGGCATTGCTGCCAACGATTGCCAACAGTCTGCTGGCGGCCCTGCGTGACGAGGATGATCGTGAGGCTGCGTTGGTAACACTGCTGGCGACGGTATCCGGGGTGGTGATGTTTGGTATCGGCAGCGCCTTCTGGGGAATGGTGATGGGCTATCTGGTCCACTGGCGCCACGGGATTCTGCAACGGCTGTTATTTACCTATGTTCAGTGGACGAAGTGACGGGCATAACGGGTCAGAGTTTCGGTGAGTTTACGGGCCAGTTCGCTTTTCAGGTCCCAGATATGCCAGAACAATGGAACCTGCAGGCTGGTGCCTGGTTTTAGTTCTATCAGTTCCCCGTTTTCGAGAGCTGGATAGGCCTGTGGCGCGGGAATCATGCCCCAGGCATGACCGCGACGAATAAAGTCCAGGTAGGATTCGACGGATGGGATACGGTGGGTGGGAACGGGTGTGGTAATTCCGAAGTAATGCTCAAGGTAGCGTTTTTCCAGACCATCTTCATGATTGAATTCAAGACATGGCAGGGTCTGCAGTTGAGTGGCGGAAACGTCGTCGCTCATTTGATGACGTTGTTTGAATGCCGGTGCTATCAGGCACAGGTAAGTCATGGTGCCAAGGCTGTAACAATTGCATCCATTGACTGGAGAGTTACTGGAGCTGACACATCCCAGCACTTCACCGCTGAGCAGCAAGTCGTGAGTACGATCCTGGTCGTCGACCCGGATATCGATCAGCAGCTGTTCGGATTGAATCAATGGATCCAGTGCGTCCAGCAGCCAGGTGGCAAGGCTGTCAGCATTGACTCCGATTGCCAGCGTGCGTCGTTGTCCGGTAGGTGGTTGGTAGTGGTTGAGCATCTCATGCTGAAGATGTTCCATCTGCCGAAAGTATTTCATCACGATAATACCGTCATGAGTCAGGCTTGGCGGAGTGGAGCGTATCAAGAGAATTTTCCCCAGCTGCCGCTCTAATTGTTTGATCCGCTGGGAGACCGCTGACTGGGTGAGCCCCAGTTTCCTGGCAGCTTTGTCAAACCCTTGTTCATCTATCACACCGGCCAGAGCCTGCAGTTGGCGAATATCTATCATTAGTATTATTAATGAATCCAAAAAATTATTAATTTAATTGATTTTAGGTAAGGAAATACACTTCTGCCAACATTGAGTGAGGGTATTTCGTTGATGGACTTTGTAACTGTTTTTCTTAAAGGGTTTATGACCGGGGGAAGCCTGATTGTGGCGATTGGTGCTCAAAATGCATTTGTGCTGACACAGGGGGTGCGGAGGCAATATATCGGAACCATTGCGGTGACCTGTACGTTACTGGATATGGGACTCATTTTTTCCGGCATTACGGGGCTGGGGGTGTTGATCTCTTCAAACCAGAGGCTGTTATTGATCGCCTCGGCAGGAGGTGCATTGTTTCTCACGGTTTATGGTGCCCGGTCGTTGCGGACTGCCATGACCTCTCAACAAATGAAACGTAGTGAGATATCGCTGCAATCACATTCCGGTGCCATTGCGGTGACGCTGGGATTGTCATTGCTGAATCCACATGTTTATCTCGACACGGTATTGCTGATAGGTAGTATCGGTGGTCAGTTCGAGACTCCTGCCCGCTACTGGTTTGGTTTCGGCGCGGCATCAGCGTCGGCGGTATGGTTCTTCATGCTGGCTTATGGTGCTGCCAGACTGAGTCCGCTATTCAGCCAACCAATTGCTTGGAAAGTTCTGGATGTGGTGATCGCGGCTGTTATGTGGTCGATCGCCGGTACTCTCTGGTATCAAGCTTGGCTGTATTTTCAGCAGGTGTAGTTTTTGCCCATAATGTATCTGATGACTTCCGAAAACCTTTAGATTGGTGTCGTATCTGACCTGAATAAGGTTGATAAATATTCTTGTTCTCTCTTTTGTGCCTGTTGTGAGTTGGGTCAGGCCGTCGTCAGGGAATCGGCTCTGATTCCTTGCTTCTTATTTGCTCCGTAATCACCGTAAAGACTTATACCAGTTGATATGTAACCGTTTACAGGAGCGAGATTATGCGCTTAAATACCAGCCGTCAAAATTGCCTAACGGTAATAGACGGGATCGAAACAGTTTATTGGGCGTGTGAATACAAATGAGCAGAGATGAATGCTCGGTCCTAATGTAGAAATCAGGGGTGCAGCAGGCGCTGTGACAGGTAAGAGTTAAAACGCACAAATGATTGTGCAGGTGAGTTCATTATGTCGATACAAGCAGAAAGACAATACGGCTATTTTGATGATGCCCATCGGGAGTACGTCATCACGGAACCCAAAACACCATACCCATGGATAAACTATCTGGGGGATACAGCATTTTTCTCATTGTTGTCGAATACCGGAGGTGGTTACAGTTTTTATAAGGATGCCAAGTTCCGTCGTCTCACCCGTTACCGTTATAACAATGTTCCGGTCGATACCGGTGGTAAATACTTTTATATCAAAGACGGCGATGTGGCCTGGTCGCCCGGTTGGAAGCCCATGCGTACTCCGTTGGACAAATACGAATGTCGCCATGGTATGGGTTATAGCCGTATTACTGGAGAGAAAAACGGACTGCGCAGCTCGGTATTGTTTTTTGTTCCCCGTAATGAAGATATTGAAATTCAACAGATGACACTGACCAACCTCAGTGATGAGATCAAAACCATTAAAGTGTTCTCGTTGGTTGAATGGTGTCTGTGGAATGCTGAAGATGACATGACCAATTTTCAGCGCAACTTTTCTACCGGTCAGGTGGAAGTTAAAGATTCTGTGATTTATCACAAAACCGAATATCGTGAGCGTAGAAATCATTATGCGTTCTATTCCGTGAACCAGAAGGTAGACGGTTTCGATACCGATCGGGACGGTTTCCTTGGTGAACATAACGGTTTTGATGCTCCGGCAGTCGTTGATAAAGGTGAGTCCAACTATTCCATTGCCCATGGCTGGTCACCGGTTGCCTCGCATTATCTGGAAATTATCCTGGCGCCCGGTGAGGTGAAAGAACTGATCTTTACTCTTGGTTATGTCGAAATGCCCGAAGACCAGAAATGGGAAGAGCCTGGCATTATCAACAAAACCAAAGCACGTGAAATGATTGACCGTTTCAATACCGTTGATCAGGTTCATTTGGCATTCCGGGAACTCAAAGATTACTGGGATCATCTGCTCAACAAATACATTGTGACAACCGATGACCCACGATTGAATCGTGGGGTAAATATCTGGAATCAGTATCAGAATATGGTGACCTTCAATATGTCACGTTCGGCATCTTATTTTGAGTCCGGTATCGGCCGTGGCATGGGATTCCGTGATTCCAATCAGGATTTGATCGGCTTTGTTCATCTGGTCCCGGAACGTGCTCGTCAGCGTATTCTCGATATTGCGGCTACTCAGTTTGAAGACGGTTCCGCCTACCATCAATATCAACCGCTGACCAAGCGTGGGAATGCAGCCATTGGTGGCAATTTCAATGACGATCCTATGTGGCTGGTGCAGTCGGTTACTGTTTATCTGAAAGAAACTGGTGATTTTTCCATTCTCGATGAGTCAGTACCGTTTAATAATGATGAAAACAATTGTGCGACATTATTTGAGCATCTGACCCGTTCCTTTAACTTTGTAACCCGTAATCTGGGGGAACACGGATTGCCCTTGATTGGCCGGGCGGATTGGAATGACTGCTTGAATCTGAACTGTTTCTCAATGGAGCCCAATGAGAGTTTTCAGACAACTGAAAACCGTGAAGGTGGTCGCGCTGAGTCTGTCATGATAGCCGGTCAGTTCGTTTTGTTTGGTAACGATTATGTCGAGTTATGCCGTTATCGAGGCCAAAATGAAGAGGCGGAAAGAGCCAGTGGGCATATTGATGCGATGATTGAAGCAATCAAAGAACACGGTTGGGATGGTGAATGGTTCCTGCGTGCTTATGATGCATTTGGTCAAAAAATCGGTACCCATGAGGCTGAGGAAAGTAAGATATTTATCGAGTCGCAGGGATTTTGCACCATGGCCGGTGTTGGCCTGAAGGAAGGGCTGGTGGGTAAGTCTCTTGATTCTGTAAATAAATATTTGGCCTGTGACTACGGTATTGTTCTGAATTACCCGGCTTTTTCACGCTATTACGTTGAGTATGGCGAGATCTCCACTTATCCCCAAGGCTATAAGGAAAATGGCGGAATTTTCTGTCATAACAACCCATGGATCATGATTGGTGAAACCGTCCAGGGCAACGGTGATCGTGCATTCGAGTATTACACCAAAATTGCGCCGGCCTATCAGGATGATAAAGTCCGGCTGCATAAAACCGAGCCTTATGTGTATGCTCAGATGATTGCCGGCAAAGAAGCTGCAACTCCGGGGCAGGCCAAAAACTCCTGGTTGACGGGGACGGCTGCCTGGAATTACGTGGCCATCACTCAGGCGATTCTCGGTATCAAGCCACAATATGATGGGCTACAGGTCGATCCCTGCATACCAAAAGCCTGGACCCACTATTCTGTTGTTCGACGGTTTCGGGATGTGACTTACCACATTGATATATTTAATCCGAAAAGTGTCAGCAAAGGCGTGACTGCTGTTGTCGTGGATGGTGAATCTATTGATGGCAATATTCTGCCTGTGTTTGAACCGGGTACTGAGCATCGGGTAACGGTCACCATGGGATGACCTGGTTTCTCTCCCCATCTATCTTTTGTTGTGGGTAGGTGATCAACCCAGCGCAGGTGTGGGGAGAGATATCAGTCACATAAATTTCATCATCAGACACACGGTACTATGATATTTGTCGTCTGCTGGCTAGAATGCACGGCATAGCTCCGTCATTATGTGGTGCACTATATTCTACTGCGCCACTCTAATTAAATGTTTTGCACTCAATATCAATAGCAGGGAATATCTGCATGATCACAATCCGCGATGTATCCAAGTATGCAAGTGTTTCAGTAGCGACCGTCAGCCGGGTGATTAATGGCAGTCGGTGGGTATCTGATGAGACTCGCAAAAAAGTACTTGCTGCCATGAAAGAACTTGGTTATCAGCCAAACTCTTTTGCCCGTTCTCTGGCAACGAACAAATCACAGACAGTTGGTATGGTCGTTGGGGACTTAAGCGGTCCGTTCTTTGGTGAGATGATGCAGTCCGCAGAGCAGATCGTACGTATGGCCGACAAGCATCTGATTATTACCAGTAGTCATGGTACGGTTGAAAGTGAAAGCGAGGCCATCGAATTTTTGTTGCAACGGCGAGTGGATGTTTTGATTCTGCATCTCGATGCGATGCCTGATGATAAGTTGATTGAACTGTGTGAGCAATTGCGGATACCGGTGGTTATCGTCAATCGACTGGTTCCCACGATGGAAGAGCAGTGTATTTCCATTGATAACGAACTGGGTGGTTATATTGCCACCAAACATTTGCTTGAACAGGGGCATCGATCTATAGCTTGTATTGCCGGCCCGATCTATAAAAGTGATTCCCGGTCCCGCTTAAATGGTTATCGCCGTGCACTCATGGAAGCCGGGGTCGATTATAACGAGCATCTTATTGTTGAATCGGACTATACCGAAGAAGGTGGCAAGGCCGCGGTTAAGGAACTTCAGGAGCGCAATCTCTCTTACTCAGCGATTTTTGCACATAACGATCATATGGCCATTGGTGCGATGGGATGGTTAAAAAGTGAAGGGGTTTCTGTTCCGAATGATGTCAGTATCATTGGTTATGATGACATTATCATGGCCCGTTATGTGGAGCCGTCTCTAACGTCGGTTATCATTCCGGTTTCTGAATTCGGGCGTCAGGCTGGTCTGATGGCTTTGCGATTGTCAGGTGAACAACAGGATAACGTTGTTTTGCGCTTCAAACCTGAATTGGTTATTCGTAATTCGACTTGCCGCTACGGCCGTTGAACCTAATATTGTGATTGGCAGATATTGATTGCAGATTTGCCTTTTGCAAATTTTTCTCTACACCACCTTCCCTAACTGCTGAAAAGTCTTGAATAGACTGTTGTAGCGGAAGTGATTTATTGTGCTGTCCTTTCTGTTTTGAGAATCATCGTGTCGCAAGAAAAAGATCCCTTTCCCGGGCGGTTAATTGATTGCCCCGGTTTTTTAAATCTGGCTGCAGGTCGGTTGATTGGCACAATTGCAATGCAGATTCAGGCAGTTGTCGTGGCCTGGCATCTCTACGCACTGACGAATGATCCGTTGGCATTGGGTTATGTCGGGTTGGTTCAGTTTATTCCCATGGCCGTGTTCACGCTGCCGGCGGGGGATCTGGCTGATCGTTTTGATCGACGTTTGTTGTTGACTCTGGCCTGGCTGATACAAGGATGTGCTGCGATTATTCTGCTAATGCTGACATTGTTCCATACTGATCTTTTGTGGCCTTTTTATGCGGCACTGGCATTGTTTGGTGTCGGCAGGGCTTTTGCCGGACCCTCCATGCAGTCTCTGCTTCCGCTGGTCGTTCCCAAAAAGCTGTTGCCTCAGGGAATTGCGTGGAACTCTTCGGCTTTTCAGGTTGCGGTCATCGCTGGCCCGGCTCTCGGTGGGTTTGTATATCTTCTGGGGGCGGGTTTTGCGTTTGGTCTTTGCAGCATGATGTTCTGTATTGGAGCATTGTCTATTTACTTTATAAAGCCACAGTTTCGACAGCAAAAAGGTCCCTCAGGTACGTCGGCATTGGAGCGTTTGAAAGAGGGAGTTAGTTATGTCCGCCATCGCCCGATTGTGCTCGGAGCATTGTCACTGGATCTGTTTGCGGTTTTATTGGGAGGTGCCACGGCCCTGCTGCCAATTTATGCAAAGGATATATTGCATGTGGGCCCCGGTGGGTTGGGGGCGTTGCGTAGTGCGATGGCGGTCGGAGCATTTGTCGTCGGTATTCTCCTGGGGTATTTGTCTATCAGGCGTCATGCTGGATTGATTATGTTTGCCAGTGTGGCGGTATTTGGTCTGGCGACAGTGGTATTCGCCCTTTCAACCAGTTTTGTCCTGTCGCTATTGGCATTGTTTGTTATTGGAGCCAGCGATATGGTCAGTGTATATGTCCGTGCCAGCCTGATTCAGATGGCTACTCCTGATGCCATGAGAGGGCGGGTCAGCGCGGTTAATATGCTATTTATCGGCGCTTCGAATGAGCTGGGAGAATTTGAATCAGGTACCACCGCAGCTTGGTTTGGGGTGGTACCTGCGGCAATACTTGGAGGGGTTGGGACAATAATGATTGTCGGTCTATGGATGAGGTGGTTCCCGGCCTTGCGTAAGGTCGACCGCTTAAGTGACGTGACGTCCTGATTCCAGCTATCTGATGACTCTGGTTACACAAGAGGTTAGCCCCGATGACTAGACGAATTGCGCACATTGTTGGTACGGAAATGTCTGCCGTGATGGGGCAGATGGTGCAGGTCCGACAACTGGAACGGGTCAGTGGAGGGGATATTTGTGACAGCTTCAAAGCGCAGACGAATATTGGTCCGTTGTTTGTCAAACGATGCTCTGCTCAGGATGGCGGCTTGCTGCAGGCAGAGTTCAGGAATTTACAATTGCTGCGTGCAGCGGCTGAAATCTGTGTGCCTGAGGCTATATCTGTGTCTTTTCACGAAAATGATACATTGCTTGTGATGGAGTATCTCGATCTGGCCGGAAATACCCATGATGGCCAATTGGGGCGGCGATTGGCAGCATTGCATCGCCACACAGGGCCAGGTTATGGGCTTGAATATGATAACTATATCGGTCGTACGTTTCAGAGAAATACAGCAGAAGAAACGTGGTCTGCATTCTGGTGGAACAACCGGCTGTTGCCTCAATTGCAGATGGTCTGTGATCAGGGGTTTTCGAATGCAATTGAGAAATATATTCTTCCTCTGAATGAAGTTTGTCAGCGGTTGCTACATAATCATCAACCTGTTCCTTCACTGCTGCATGGAGATCTGTGGAGCGGAAACAAAGGGTATCTCGAGGATGCCACTCCAGTGATATTTGATCCTGCATGCTACTTTGGTGACCGGGAAACAGATGTTGCTCTTACTGAATTGTTTTCTGGGTTTGATGCGGAATTTTACCGTGAATACCAGCAGGCCTGGCCTCTGGATGAAGGCTATCCGCATCGCAAACTACTATATAATCTATACCACTTGTTGAATCATCTGAACTTGTTTGGCGAGTTTTACCTGGCGTCCTGTCTGCAACAAATTCAATACCTTCAGCCATTGAAATAGTCAGACAGAATTACAAACGGCAAATAATTAGCTGATATCCGATTGCGCCTTGCCTGAGCCCATAATGCCTACAGTACTTGGTGATGGAGCTTTGAATAATTACCTAAGACTACTGCGTGGTGTATAAAAATTGCTCAGATCGGTCATTTTTGTTTTATAAACTCCTGTTTAGGATTCTGTATATCCTGTGCCTCGATCAATGATATGCAAGGATAGGGCAAATCCGTTCCCGGAAGATATGTCGACAATGGTGCCTAGTCTTAGTGGCCTCAGCGATACAGATTAGCGGCATGGGGTAAGTGGCTGTTATTGATATGCGAATGTAATGAAGTGTTATATGGCATGACAGGTAGCTAACGAACATCAAGGGATTTCACTGATCGAGAATTCCTGTTCATGGATGTTGTTGCGTACTATTCTTTGGCGCATAAGTTTTAAGTAATGGTCTTGTACCATGAGGCTTTACTTAGAAGGTCTGGCACACTATGCTGTTTTCGCGGATCGTGGCATGGCGCCAAAAGAATTATTACTGGTTTTTAAAATACAAGAACCATATCACAAACTTTTGCGGGCTTATTAGATAGCATATGATCGACCCATTAATCACTAACTGCTGGAAATCTGGCGTGGAGAAGGGCTAGGATGCTCAAACAGTTGTTCCAAACCACTATACTCGTTCTAATCTCAATTGTGTTGTTCAGTTCTTGTGCAACATCCAATTTGAAGTTCCAAGTAGAGTCCTCAGAGACTCTGAATCCTGATGTTCAAGGAAATAATTACGCTGTTATTGTGCGTGTTTATCAATTGACAGATCCCCGTCTGTTTGACCGCGCTCCCTACGATGAGCTTTGGAAAACAGGGCCCGATATGCTTGCTGATACATTGATTTCGGTTCATGAATTCACTGTTCAGCCCGGTTTTGAGGGAGTTCTGAATATTGATAAGAAGCGTGGTGCCGAATATGTTGGCGTAATGGCCTTCTTCCGTTCACGGGAAGGTTCATGGAAGGTATATCAAAAAGTTAAATCCGGAGTGTTCAGTAAATCTGCGAAGCTTAAGCTGAACGTGACAGGATCTAACATCAATATGCAGTATCGATAGTTCTTCCTGCTCAGTCATTAGATAGAATTATTAAAGCCTGGAAGTCTGAAAAGGGTTCTGGGTTTCTGTATTCAGGGATTGTTTATGAAAGGTTTTCGCAAAGTCATTTGGGCTGAAGGTGTATTTCTTGGACAGCAGCATTTTCAAGCCTGGGATATCTACCAGTCTCATTATCAAAAATTAAAGACAAGAATATATGAACCTCATTTCTGGGGGGTTAAAGAGCTTGAATGGAATGAGGCTGCTCTCCAGAATAGTCGTCTTGAACTCGTAAGATGTCTGGCCGTTTTTCCAGATGGTAGTTTGATTGACTATGATCGGAAGTATGACAAACCGGTCAGCTATGATTTGTCGACACTGAATTCAGAATCCCAGGTGCTTGCGCTTTCTTTTCCCAGTAATGATATGGCTGACAGTATCACTGGTTATGCTCCGTCTGGTAGTTCTGTAGGATGGCACGCACAGCATGTTGAAGTACCTGATCAGTATGATCCATCAAGAAAACGTGATGTATTGCTTGGTCAGCCTAATATGCATCTGCATATTTCAGGTGAAGATCGCGCCAATAATGTTTCGTTGAATGTCGTCAGGGTTATTCGTAGCTACGATAATGCTTTTGAGTTGGATAAAAACTATATTCCTCCCGTTCTAAGTCTGGATGCTGCACCAGTGTTATCTGAGCAATTGGGCAGTGTAATCGATATATTGCAGTCTCAGTTTCGGTCTTTGCATGAGAAACGTGTTGGATTGGGGGATGTTGGTTCTTTTTTGTCTTCTGATCTGGCCGATTTCCTGTTGCAGTCAGAGTTGACTGAAGCGCTGGCAGAGCTGCGGGTCATGGGTGACAACAAGGCTGTACCGGCTATTGATTTTTATCGGTTGCTGCGGCGCTATCATGATCGCATCGCTTTGCACCTTGCTCCTGAAAAGGTACCTTTTAATGGTACTTATGAGCACAATGACCTGACCAGCTCTTTCAGTACATTATATCAATCAGTACGAGCTGTTTTAGGTGCTGAGCGCAAACGGGCTGAAGCTGGTATCGCAATTGAAGCTTTGTCTCCAGGACGTTTCCAGTCCACAAAAATCTCCCAAGAAGCATTTGAAAAGTGTTCGTTCTACTTATCGGTTTATATTGATGCCAGTGATACTTCATGGATTGCTCAATTCCCTGCCTTCTTTAAAGTGGCATCTCCGTCTTTGATTGAAAACATGGTGGCCAGCGCCACACCAGGGGTTCAACTGGTTCATACTCAACGCGTTCCTCAAAAAATACGCATTAAATCCGGTTATGAATATTTCTTAATTACCAAAAGCGGTGATGTATGGGCGAGCATATGTCGTGACCAGCAGTTTTCTGCGTTTGCTTTCGGGGAATTTGCACATGCTAAGGTCGAACTGATTGCCGTTGAGGAATAAATGTTATGGAAGAATCGTTGCGTGAAATGGAGGCGGCGTTGGTTGAAAGTACGGCGCCCATTTTTAATCTCGTTGAACCTTTGAATATTCCTGAATTTGCTGATCAGGTACCAGAATCCCTAAGAGTCGATATTGAGCAGGCTTTTATTGATCTTGAACGCAGGGCGTTTGAAAAACAATGGCCAGCTACTATTACCCGTGATATCCGGTTTGCTATGGCTGCCTATGTGGATGAGCTGGTCATGTCTTCCCGCTGGCCCAAAAAATTCGATTGGATGGTTAAGCCTCTATGTATCGAATATTTCGGTGAAAGTAACGCTGGCGAGGTATTTTTTAACCGTTTAAATGAATTGCGTCAGGAGTTTGCCAAAAACCGCTTGGTGATCGGGCTTTTTTACACCTGCCTGCAGTTTGGGTATCAGGGAGTATATCGAATTAAGGGGTATGATCAGTTGCAAGCCTATCTGGTATCGCTGCGGTCACAGCTGGAGGATTCGCAGGGAGTGGTTCCCAGAGAGTTGGCGGATTCTGCTGTTCCGGAAAGTAAGTTGGTATATAGAATCAGCGGTAGCCAGCCTTATTGGGTTATGGTTTCAATTGGAGCGGCAATACTTGTGACAATGGTGCTGGCCTACGGATCCATTATGAAAAAATCCATCGTTGACAGTGCTGAGCGGTTGACTCAAAAGGAATTGACTCTGCGTATGGTGAAAGAGGGTGATAAGGATGTTTAAGTCGTTGATAAATGTCTTAAAAGGATTTGTGTTGTCGAAGATGACCGGAGTGGCCGCTGGTGTAGTGGCGATTCTTGTACTGATCTGGTTTTTGGGGGCACACGTTGGTTTGACGTCTGTGAAATTAAAGATCATCGCTATGGTGGCGGTAGTTTTGATCTTTATGGTGTTCCTGATTCTGCGCTTGGTGTTTCTATCGATTCGCGGACGCAAATTCAAAAAACAACTCGACAGTGTTGCAGGTGATAGTAGTCCTGATACGTTTCAGGCAAAAATATCCGATGTGCTGGCTGCACTTAAGTCCACCCATCTCGGTGCCAGTTATCGTGGCGATAGAGCATTATATGCATTGCCCTGGTATATGGTGATCGGCCCTTCTGCTGCTGGAAAGAGTACTCTGTTTGCGAGATCCGGGTTGGAGTTTCCTCTGAAAGATGACGAGCGTTTTCATGTTCAGGGAATTGGAGGCACTCGCGATTGTGACTGGTGGTTCTCGGATCAGGCTATTCTGATTGACACTGCTGGTCGGTATACCAGTGATGAAGATAACGAAGAGTGGCTGAATTTTCTGCGGGTGCTAAAGTCAAGTCGTTCCAAACTGCCGATTAACGGCCTTCTTCTGGCGTTGCCATTGGACGAGATATTGACTTCGGATCGGGATACGCTTGAACAGCATGTTAAATACCTAAAAAACAGACTTCATGAGTTGATTTCTGAATTGGGTGTTACCTTTCCAATTTATATTGTAATAACCAAAATTGATCTGCTGAAAGGATTTGAGGCCTTTTTTAATGATTTGAGTGAGGTTGAAAGGAAGCGGCCATGGGGTGTCTACCTGCTGGAGGATACCGAAGATAAGTCCATCAATATATTGAACCTGGTGGAAGAAAGGCTTGAGCAGCTTTATCATCGTTTGCTGGAGCAAAGTGCGCAGAAAATCAATCTGGCAACAAGCACCTCTGATAAGGTGGAGATCTTTCAGTTTCCCAATCAGTTTGCCGGCGCCAAAGAAAAACTGTCTGAGCTGCTGTCCTTATTGTTCAAGAACAATCCTTATCATGAAAATCCATGGTTTGCTGGCATATATTTCACTTCCAGTACCCAGGAAGGAGTGTTGTTGGAGCGCCGTTCAAATGCTCTGAAGAACATGTTTTCCAAGGTAAATATCAGTTTGCCCCGAACTGACTCGATTACCCGGAGTTACTTTATCGACAAGTTTTTCTCTGATGTTATTTTTCCATTGAAAAATGCTGTCAGAGGGAATCGAAAAAAGCAACGTTGGGATCGGACGGCGAAAGTTTTTACCTTTGTCTTTATATCAGCATTATTGGTGGTATCGGGAGTTGGCCTGTTTAGCACCTATACCGCTAACCAGATGCTCATCTCTGATTATGAAAAGAAAGCATCCACTCTTATCAGTCGGGTTAATGATCCAAATTCTACCGAACAGCAGCAACTGGATGCATTGGTTGGGCTTTATCAACACTATCAGCGGTTGGAGCAGATACAGACCTATTCGCCGCTGCAGCTGATACATCGATACTCCTTAATTGAATCTCATGCCGTACCAATGAAGCGGTTATTATTGGATACGTTGACCAATACTGTGAATGCTCACGTTGTTCCCGCATTAAAAGCCAGGCTAACCAATTATACAGAGAACTGGAGTAAGCTCTCGGAGGCGGAAAAAAGTGCCAGCCAGGATAAATATTACTTTGCGTTAAGGGCTTACTTGATGCTTACAAGTAATGCAGACCGGTTGGATACTGAATTTCTCGACCCTTACTTAAGCCAGATCTGGTATGAGAGCTACAGTGATACCGATTTGTTGCTTAGTTATAAGGAACAGCAGCCACTGCTTAAGGAGATGATGGGGCTGTATCTGACAGAAGTTTTTGGGCATATAGATGAAACCCATACCAATCCGTGGCTGGCAGGTGTTGATCTGGTAACCGCTTCTCAGTTGAATCTGACCACAAAAGCAAACGCTCAAACTATTTATGACCGTCTGGTCGCTTCTTCGCAGGACAAGTTTCCAGCGGTAACGATAGACAAGATTATTGGTAGGGAGGGGCGTTCAGTCATCGGTTCTTCCCGTCAGGTCGATGGTATATACACTAAAAATGCCTGGAGAACATATATTGCCAAGCAGATTGATGAGATGACCGACACTGCCAGTAGGGGAGACTGGGTGCTAGGTGCTGAACAGAGTCAATCAAGAGAAGGGCTCGACGAAAAGCTGATGCATCAGCTTCGTGCTGATGTGCGTAATCTGTATTTCGAGGATTTTTCGCGTGAATGGTCGGAGATGCTGCGCAACACCACGGTCAAACCTTATAAAAACCTTGCGGAGGCTGTTCAGGCCTTAAAGATTCTGGGTAATGAACAATCCCCATGGATGAAACTGTTCAATCGTGTTGCAGATGAGTTGACTCTAACTGAGCCGGAGCTTGATCGGCAGTTGATTGCAGAGGTTGCAGCAACCAATAACGCCGCTGGAAAAGAAAGTGTGCTGGATAAAGCGCCAGTCCCTGTTATTCCTGCGTTTAAAGCAGCAACCAAGCCGCTTGCAGAGCTGGTCAGGCCAGAGAATTACGTTTCGACCAATGCTGCGTGGGGGCAATACCAGGAAGCAATTGCGACACTGGGAGAAGAGTTGGAGTTTATTTTGGCGTCCTCTGACGTTAACCGGGAGGCAAAAGAATATTCCAAATCGTTGGTTGCCGGGAAGGATGTAAGTGGAAGGCAGCTTTATGCTTCCTGGATTGCGGTCAATAACATTCTGCTGGAGATGGACCCTGGAGCAAGCAAATGGGTTGAAAAACCCTTTAAGGCACCGTTGAACTATACGTGGTCGGCATTACTTGGTAGTGCCCGGGCTGCACTGCAGCAGCAATGGGAGACACAGGTGTATCAGTCCTATGTTGAGAAAATTCAGGGACGTTTCCCATTTTCACAAAGTCAGGTAGATGCGGCGCCCTTGGATGTTCAAACATTGCTGACGCCGCAAACCGGAGAGCTTTGGCGCTTTGTCCAGGATGAACTCGAGCCATTTATTAAATTTTCAAAAGGACGTTGGAGAAGTCGTACCTGGTTAAATCAGGGGCTAACTTTTAATTCGGCGTTTTTCGATGGTCTGATCGGCGCGGATAGGCTATCCAGAGCTTTGTTTAAACCTGGTTCATCCGAGATGGGTATGGCGTATGCGCTTTATCCGATTCCCGTTCCAGGGGTGACGGAATCTATAATTGAGGTGGATGGTAGTACTTACCGTTATCGCAACGAACCACAGGAATGGAGAGAATTTTCATGGTTGCCTTCAGAAAACCATAATAATGCCAGGGTCGTGGTTCGTCAGGGAAATCAGTCATCTCCGTATTCTATTGAGGTTGGTGGTCAGTGGGCCTTAATCAGGCTACTGCAGAAAGCAGATGTCAAACATATCCAGGGAACCGAATTTGAGCTTAAGTGGTCTTTTGGTTCTCAGGGAGAGCCCATCTTCGTGAAATATCGTGTTCGTTCAGATAGAGAAGGTAGTGTTCTGAATACTGGTATGTTCAGCAGTCTTGGATTGCCTCGGAAGTTATTTGGAGCTAGCTAATGTTTGGCTTTGGCGGTGACAAAGAAAAAAAAGTTTCCTCAGCGGCTAGAATGGAGATTGGTTTCCTGGGGAAGTTGGAGAGTCGCCCTGATTTTCTGAAATATTGTTCAGAATTTCGTGAAGTTGCGACTCTGGATATGTGTCTTCGGGACTGGATGTTGATGCAAAATGCTCTTACGCAACAATCTTCAACAAAAAGGTCTGCAATTGGTTTTTTGATGGTTGGTGGGCATGACCGGCAGGGGTTGAGCGGATATTTGTTTCCTAGCCAGGACAGCCATGGGCGCAGGTACCCCTTTTTTTATTTTGTCAGATGCTCTGATGTTGATCTGTATTTTAAACCAGCTTCATTGTTTTATGGCAGCAGCAGAATATTTGAGCAGGCGGATCCTGAGTTATCCTGGCCTCTGGAACTTCCTGGCGAGCCTGCCCTGGAAAAGCTGAAATCACAACATCTGTTGACTCAATTACCCACTGGAAAGCAATTGATGTCTGGCTCTATGTCAGTTATGACCGAAATGACTTTTGAGCAATGGTTAACGGCCATGGTCGGGGCAGATATCCAAACTCAGAAGATGGCACTGGCTGGTTGGCGAAATCAAATACAGTATTACTTTGAAAAAAACTTCAATGTTGATCTGAAATTGCCTTTGGGGGCATCGGAGCTAGCTCCATATAGCATGTTATTCTGGTTGCATTTGTTGTCTGGGCTTGTCAGGCCTGTGCAATGGCGGCCCGATATTATATGGTTACTAAACGAACAGTCTTCATTACTAAATATTCTCGCAAAGCCGATAACTGCTTCTCGTTTAGAGCAATTGGTTAGTGCGTATTCTGTTAAAGATGAGTATTCTCCAATTCAAGCATCGGGTTTCGGCCAAAGTCTTAAATGGGCGGAACAATTGCTGTCCCACCGGCAGCGTTTGTTATTGGATGTGGCTATTAGTTGGAGTCAAATGGTATGACCGTGGCAATGGAAGGCAATTCTGAATGGAATCAGTGGTTAGAGCCCTATCTCTCTCCTATTGGCACCAGTTCTGTTGGTGAAGATCCTCGTTATAGTGAAGCCTTCAGTAGTCTGAAAGCTGAAGTTGAAAAACGTCAGGATATAAACTTCCATCTTATCGAATCACTGTCTTTACAAGTTCTTACAGAGAATGCAAAAGATTTGCGGGCTGCTGGATATTATGTTTTAGCGGCGAGTCGTCTTTATGGTTTGGATGGTTTCTATAAAGGTCTTGTACTTTTTCATGGCTTGCTGGACAAGTTTGGTGAGCAGTGTCATCCACAGAAAATGAAGGCTCGTCTGGCTGCGCTTAGGTGGCCACTACAATCCAGAGTTTTAACGTTTGTTCAGACCCAGACCAAAAATGCAGACAGTGACTTGTATGAAGCTACTCTGACAATTTTTGAATCTCTGTGTAAATTGGTTCAGCCTGAAATCAGCGATTATGGCTGGCCGGATCTTCGCAAATGGTTGTCTCAGAACATTGCTGCCAAACCTGCAGACAAAGGGTCTGCCGAGCCAGAGCAAAAACCATCCTCCCCCCTGACCGTTGTTGGCGAAAGTGCTGATAAAGTCGCTCCTGATGCGGTTGTTTCGTCTATCCAGTCAGAAACACAATTGCTTCAAACCAGCAAACAATTGCTTGGTTATTATCGGGAGAAAAAACAATACGGTGTCATGACTGGGTTGTCCAGAAGTATGAAGTGGGGAGATTTAAAGTTACCTCCGAATGAAAATGGAAAAACCCGAATTCCCGCGCCAAGAGAAACCAGTCTCAATAAAGTGAAAGTCGCTTTTGAAAATGAAGATTGGAAGGATGCTTTTTTTTCTGCCGAAGATGCGTTTTTGGAACCAGGTGGAATATTTTGTTTTGAATTGCAACGCCTAAGTGCATTGGCTGCCCGCAAAGCTGGATACAACAGTGCAGCTAAAGTTATTGAAGATAATTTCCTGTCATTGTTATCAAGATTACCGAAAATAAAACAGTTAACTTATGAGAATGGTGATCCTTTTTTAGCCGGTTCAGTTATCGCATGGGTTGAACAGATCATGCCTGCAGAAAGTGGGTCGCAAGCCTATGACCCGACAACTGAATTTCTAGCAGAAGCTCGAAAAATTAAAGAAGAAAAGAATCTGACAGATGCCTTAAAGTGGCTTAAAAGTCAGGGTGGAAGCTCAGAGATTAGTGCGCAGAAAATATGTCTGATCCAGGCGCAATTATGTCATGAGTCGGGTGAAGCTGCGAAAGCATTTCCAATTCTTGATCGGCTGGATATATATGTCCAGGAACATAGACTCGAAAGGTTTATGCCTGAATTTGCAATGTCTGTCTGGCGCCAGAAATGGCTTGTTATGAAAGACCTGAAAGCACAGGTTGATGTAGAGCAGCAAAGTGATTACGAAGCGGATATATCCCGCTTGCAGTCATTAATGTGTGCAACAGATGTGTCGTTGGCAATTGAATGGCTATAAATCAATGTACAACAGGGAAGTATCAGATCTGGCTGATCTGTTATCCCATCTTAAATGAAAGGAGAAGGTAACATGTCCGATAGTTTTCAAAATGAAGTCCCTCGAGCCAGAGTAAACATCGCACTGGATCTGGAAACAGGTGGTGCTGGAGTAAAAAAAGAGTTGCCAATGAAATTGTTGGTACTCGGAGATTTCAGTAATGGTCAGGGTGAGGGTGATGTTAGTGAGCGCGAGCGTATCAACATCAATAGCTCCAATCTTGAGCAGGTTATGGGAAATCTGGCTCCTAAAATGAACTTTAGTGTGCCAAATCGAATTAAGGATGATGGCGGAGAAATCTCTGTGAATTTGACCGCAACAAAATTTCAGTCTTTCCATCCTGAGCACGTTGTATCGCAGATTCCTGAGTTAAGAGAGTTATTGTCAATGAGGAACCTGCTTAAGGATTTAAAATCCAACCTTTTGGATAACAGCTCTTTCAGAAAAGAGGTGGAGCGTATCCTGAACTCTGGACCAGATATGGATTCACTAAAAACAGAACTCAAGTCATTAATGGCTGAGCAGGCGAACAAAGAGTCGGAAGAATAAGGAGGCAATGATGGCTCAGCAGGAACAACAGAATAAATCGACAACTGAAGTTGTTGAAGATGGTTCTATATATCAGCGTCTTTGTAGTCTGGTTGATATGTCCCCGGTTAATCAGCCGATAGACATCAATCAATTTCAAGACCCTAAGGCAATGGCAGAGGTCGATGCTAATCAGCGTATTACTGCCGCGCTTAATGTTTTCTTTGAAATCGCACTTGAAGCCGGGCAGCAAATCGAACGTATCGATAAAACGTTGCTTGATCAGTACATCGCTAAAATTGATGAAACAATTAGCCTTCAACTGGATGAGGTGCTCCATCATCCACTGTTTCAAAAAGTCGAGTCTACTTGGCGTGGTCTGAAGTTTTTGACAGACCGTACTGATTTTAAAGGTAATGTTAAAATCGAAATATTGGATTGTGACAAAGAAGAGTTACGCGAAGATTTCGAAGAGTCTCCGGATACTACGCAGTCTGGTTTGTTCAGTCATATTTATACTCAGGAATATGATACTCCAGGGGGAGAGCCTATTTCTGCGATGATAGCCAATTACGCATTTGACAGATCGGCCCCTGATGTTGAGTTATTGACTGAAGTTTCCAAGGTTGCAAGTGCAGCCCATTGTCCTTTTATTAGCGCTGTTGGACCTCAGTTCTTTGGTAAGGATAGTGTTGAAGAAATTCCAAAAATTCAGGATGTTTCCAGTTATATGGATAGAGCCGAATATATCCGCTGGAAAGGATTCAGGGAGCGTGAGGATTCCAGGTATGTTGGTTTGGTTTTTCCTCGTTTTCTGTTGCGTTTGCCTTATGGCGAAGAAAACCCCATTCGTAGTTTCAACTATAAAGAAGGTGTCTTGGGTGAACAGCATGACCGTTATCTTTGGGGTAACTCTGCGTTTGCATTTGCTTCGAATATGGTTAGAAGCTTCAAGAAAAATGGTTGGACTGTGAACATCAGAGGGCCTGAATCCGGTGGTAAGCTGGACGGTTTGCCGATTCATTTTTATGAATCAGGCAGAGGTACTGAATCAAAAATACCGACGGAAGTTTTGATTTCAGAAACCAAAGAACTTGAGTTTGCTGATCATGGTTTTATACCACTCAGTTACTATAAAAACAGTGACTATGCATGCTTCTTTTCTGCTAACTCAACGCAAAAACCTGTTGAGTATGATGATGCCAGTGCAACTGCAAACTCACGTATAAATGCGCGTTTGCCGTATATCTTCCTGGTGTCCCGGATTGCACAGTATTTGAAAGTATTACAACGTGAAAGTATCGGTTCATTGAAGTCCCGGCAGGATTTGGAGAATGAACTCAATGCGTGGTTACAGCGTTTGGTGACCAAGATGAATAATCCTGACCCGGATCTGGCGGCAACTCATCCTCTCAAGGATGGCGCGGTATCTGTACAGGAATCTGAAGATAACCCAGGCTATTATTCAGTGAACATGTATGTTCAACCGCATTTTCAGGTTGAAGGTGTGGACGTACGTTTATCTTTGGTTTCGCAGATGCCTGAATTATGACATGAGTCTCATGTTTTTGATTCAGAGTAAGGTAGAATAAATTTAGTTACCTGGTTGGCTGATTCGGAATCAGCCTCCAAACTCCAGGGAAACCATTCAAGAAAAAGGATAAGTATTTCAGGGATCGATCATTTTTCAAATTGTATCCCTTCTGAATTCTCCTTAAGTTGGCACAGTGTTTTTGTGTTGGGGAATTACTGTATTTATCAGTAACAACTTAAACCTATCTATTGTAGGAAATTTTTATTAAAAGGAGATTATTCATGGCAATTCCTGCCTATATGTGGCTCAAAGACGATCAAGGCAACGACGTTCAAGGTTCCGTTAGTGTATCTGGACGCGAAGGCTCTATCGAAGTATTGGCTTTCCAGCATCAGCTCCGTATTCCTACGGATGGTGATACTGGTGAATTAACCGGTACTCGTAAACATGAGCCCTTTGTTATTACAAAGGCCTATGACGCGGCTACACCGTATTTGTACAAAGCTTGTAGTAATGGTCAGACTCTTCAGAGCCTGATATTGAGCTGGTACAAAATCGATGAGACAGGAACTGAAGTTGAGTATTTCCGCCACACTTTGGAAGGCGTGAAAGTTACTTCAGTTAATCCTACTATGGCCAACGTCAAAGATCTTGATAAAGAGCGTTATCCTCATCTGGAAGAGGTGGCTATTCGTTATCAGAAAGTCACCTGGACTTACCTTGATGGTAACATCGAATTCTCTGACTCATGGGTCGAAGGTCGTTAAGTCACAGTTAAAATCGGGCATGCTTTTGCATGCCCTTCCTAATTACTGATAAAGATTGACGGGTTGATATGTGGACAATTTACGAAGTGCTCAAGCAGAAACATCTGAATGGCCAAACGTTGTCAGCTTATCCGTCAGAAGATGATCATTTGCATAGTATTCATGATCATTTGATTAGGCTGCTAAATGCCAGACAAGGAGTTTTAGGTCATTTACCGGACTATGGAATGCCGGACTTGAACCGTCTTTATCAGGAGTTGCCTTATTCTGAGTCAGACATGGCAATTGCTATAAAAAATATTGTGGAGAAATATGAACCTCGTTTATCCAGAGTGCAGGTCACTCCACAATCACGAGATTATAATACCGCCGTTGTTACCATGAATATTACAGGATGGGTCGGTAGCGGCCGCCAGGTTTCGTTTCAGACGCATTTTAAAAGCAGTGGCATTGCTGAGATTTCAGGGTCATCTAGTCTCAAATAGCATGGTTTAATCAGGGAAAAGCGTGTCAGATGAAAGAATATTTTGAAGCCGAAATGAGATTGCTCCAGGACGCTGCACAGGAATTCGCAGAAGCATATCCTGAACAGGCTGCCATGTTGAATTTGAACGCTGTTAAGGATAGAGATCCTTATGTCGAACGTTTGCTTGAAGGGATGGCATTTCTAACTGCGAAAGTTCGGGAAAGGATAGATGACGGTGTTCCTGAGCTGAGCGAAAATCTTCTTGATCAGATTAACCCATCGCTGTGCCGCCCTTATCCCTCATATACTCTGGTTCAGTTTTCTCCTTCTCGTCAACATAAAAAAACGATTGAAATAAGCAAAGGAACCAATTTAGCGGCTTCTGGTGTGGGGCCAGAAGAAGTTCGTTGCGAATATGTAACAACCTCGGTACTTAAGGTTCAGCCACTTGTGATTACCCATGCTTCTGCAATGGACAAACTGGGTGGTGGTACCAGGGTGCAAATTGACATTCAAAAACTATCAAACTTTGAATGGGAAGATCTTGAACTGACCGACCTGCTGCTTCATCTCCATTGCGATCATGCGTTGGCATATGCCTTATACGAGTGTTTGACAAATGTTAAGGGTGAGGCTTCTGTCTCCGTTGAAGGGGGTTCATTCGTAGGCAGGCTAACTGTAAGGCCTGCGTTATTACGACCCTATGACAGCTTGCTTCCTTCGGGAAGTAGGGGACATGTGGCATTTAATCTGTTACATGATTATTTTAATGCCCGTGATAAATTTTTATTTATAGATATAGATGGATTTCAGCCGGAAAGTTGGCCACAGTCTGCAAACTCAATAAAGCTGCTCATTGAGACGCCGACTGCTCTGCCTGCTGGACACAATATTGGCAAAGACACATTTCAATTAAATTGTATCCCCGCGGTTAATTTATTTGATGCGCAGACCGAACCCGTTGTTGTCAATGGTAAACTGCCAGATTATCCGTTACTGGTTGATCACAGTTATAGAAACTGTGCAAACGTTTATAGCGTACAACATGTAGTTGGTAGAAATCCGCAGACTGGACACACTCGAGAATACCAGCCTCTGCAAAATCTGACGTATCGCCGTGCAAGTGATCCAACCTATAGTACCTATAATCGTAACATGCCCAACGGTAAGAGAAGGTCCTTTATTTCCGTTTCAGGGCACACCGCCATTGCAACAGAAATTCTCTCTGTAGATGTATTGGCATCAAATGAAGATTACCCCAGGCAGTATCTGGATATTGGCAAGCTTAAAGAGCTTGCAAGTGACATCGACCAGAATTTGGAAGTGCGTAATATTACCCGACCCAGCAGGATGCTGAGGGCTCCAGATATACATGATTACCAATGGCAGCTTATTTCATTGATGTCTCTCACTCTCTCTTCTTTGGGTGAAGTCGATAAACTGAAGACCCTGTTAAGTTTATTCGACTGGAGTGATCAGGAAGAGAATAAAAACAGAATTCTCGCCATAGAAAAAGTTGATGTTCAATTAAAGCATAAGGTCACCAAAGGTATCCTGTGCCAGGGGTTGGAGATTAGTTTGGAGATCAATGAGTCCGGCTTCAGCTCCAGATCGGATATCTATTTGTTTGGTACGGTGCTACATCAATTTTTCAGTGATTACGCAAATATCACGGAATATGTGGAAACACGCGTAACAGCACTGCCATCGTATAAGGAATGGACATGGAAACCGAATATCGGCAGAAGACTGATCATTTAGAGAATGTCACGAAGCAGGCGACCAGTTATCACTTCCATCAATTGATAGAAACATTGCTGGATATCTGTGATGGGTCTGAAGCTCGGAATTGCCCTCCATGGTTAAAATTAAAACCTTCTGACTGGTTGTCTTTCCCTGCGTCAGATGTTCGAAAGGTTTCAGTATTACCATCAGAAAAAATTGAAGTTGAATCCACCTTCTTTGGATTTTATGGTGTAGACGCTCCATTACCTCAGTATTTTCTGCAGGATATTACTTATCAGGATGAAGATGGAAAAAGGCTTCAAGCATTTCTCGATATTTTTAATCAACAAGCGTACTGGTTGTTACATCAGGGGTGGAGAAAGTTTCATCTGTTACAACACGCAGGGGAGAAGAACCTTTTTGTAAGGCTCGCAACTTCATTGACTGGTGTGTATTTCGAGCGCCATAAGCTGTCCGGATGGGCGTCGGGTGCTCTGGCCAATCGCTGTCGTAGTGCGTGTGGTATCGAGGCGGTATTAAGGGATACGTTGCAGCTTCCAGATTTGGTTGTGGATGATCAAATAGTTTCTAACATTGAAATAGAACAGACACTGTCTCTGAATGGGCAGCAGGCATTAGGGGAAGAAACGGTTCTCGGTGATCACGTTGCGGTAATAGGGCGTGCCATACAAATTGAAACCGGAATGGTAACGAAAGAAAAGGCGTCACAACTCCGACCTGATGGTGAACTGGGGCAAAAGGCAAGAGAAGTGTTGGAATACTATTTGCCACAAGGTGTCACATACGAAATGGTTATTGTGCTGGCACCCAATCAGAACACCCCTTTTCGATTGGGTGAAGAAGAATTGTGCCTCGGGCAACCGATATTGCTGGGAGAAGATGGCGCGCATCCTTATCGGATGGTTTTTTCGGACCAGCACTATAAACATCCGGAATACCGGTATTCAGATCAACGATACGCGGCCTGATTTGTTAATTCTTAAATGCTAACTCGTTTATTTTCAGCAAAAGGAATTAACAGGTATTTAATGACAAATACAGCTAAAAGGTGTGTATCACAAAATTTTATGATTAAGGGAGTGCTACATTATGGATAATCGTACATTGCGTGTACTAATTGACAAGTTAAATTCACACTGTGGGCTGGCTCTGGAGGCGGCGGCTGGTTTTGCTGCCAGTCGTGGGCATAAAGAAATATTACCTGAACACCTGTTGCTGAAGCTTTTGGAAGAAGGCAGTCGTGGCCATATCGATAGTATCCTTGAATACTTTTCAGTGGATCAGGATAGGCTCTGGAATAACCTGATTGAAAACATCAATCAGCAGCGAACCTTTCATGAAGGTAAGCCTGCGATTTCGGCGATACTGTATCAGCTACTGGAAAAAGCCTGCTTAGTCAACGCCCTGTACTATACTCGGGAAATCATCGATTCAGCCGGAATTCTGGAAGCAATTATTCAACTGGCAGCGACCTGGCCGAATTACAATGCATTTGCGCCACTGGATAAAATTCAGTTGGATAGTCTGCATGAACAGTTCAGTCAGATCACCTATTCTTCTGAGGAGGGAGGGCCGGGATCTTCCAGAACCACGTCACAATCCTCTTCTGTGCCTCAAAAGAATAAAGGAGAGCAGACGGCCCTTGATCAATTCACCACAGATCTGACTGAAAAAGCCAGAAGCGGTGGATTAGACCCTATTAACGGTCGTCATGATGAAATTCGAATGGCCATTGATATTCTGTGCCGCCGGCGCAAGAACAATCCGATTCTGGTTGGTGAACCAGGTGTGGGTAAGACCGCGGTTGTTGAAGGGCTCGCTTTGCGTATTGTGGAAGGTGATGTTCCTGAGTTCCTTAAGAACATTCGTATATGCGTTCTCGACCTGGGTCTATTGCAGGCAGGTGCTGGAGTAAAAGGTGAGTTTGAGCGTCGATTGAAGCAGGTGATTGAAGAGGTCACTCGTGCTGAGACGCCGGTGATGTTGTTCATCGATGAAGCCCACACATTGATCGGTGCAGGTGGTGAGGCTGGCATGAGTGATGCTGCCAACCTGTTGAAGCCTGCGTTGGCAAGAGGCGAGTTGAGAACGATAGCGGCGACGACCTGGAGTGAATATAAGCAATATTTTGAACGGGATCCGGCTTTGGCACGCCGTTTTCAAATGGTTAAGGTGGAAGAACCTACCATTGAAGCCGCCATCCATATGTTGTCAGGTTTGAAGCAGGCTTATGAATCGCATCATCAGGTTCATATTACAGATAAAGCCATCGAGTCTGCCGTTAGATTGTCCGACCGTTATATTAATGGTCGTTATTTGCCTGATAAAGCTATTGATTTGATCGATACAGCGGCCGCACGGGTAAAAATGGGCCAATCTTTACAGCCTCAATATCTGGAAGGGCTGAAATCCCGCATTGTTTATCTGGAGGACCGTCTGGGTCACCTGGAAAAAGAAGACAAACAGGGACTGGTGACAGATGTAGATGTGATCCGCCAGTTAAAAGAAGAGTTAGCCAATACTCTGTCCGAAGCGACTACTGCCGAGCTTGAATGGCGTTCCCAGAATGATTTGGTCCGGCAGATTCAGTCGGATACACAGGCAATTGTTTCCGCAGCAGAACAGGATGTCTCGGAGTTGTTGCAGCAGGCCAAAACAAAACGTGCCGCGTTGTCTGAAATCCAGCAGGGACGTCCGTGGGTGCAGCCTGAAGTCAATGATATGGCGATTGCCGATGTTATTGCTGACTGGACAGGCATTCCCGTGGGTAGCATGGTTAAAGATGAACTCCACAACCTGTTGGCGTTTGAGTCCGCTTTGAGCGGAGCAATTATCGGTCAGAGTGACGCTCTCAGAGTCATTGGTCAGAGCTTGCGGTCGAGCAAAGCGAATCTGAGAACAACAGATGGTCCGCAAGGGGTATTTTTACTGGCGGGTCCCAGTGGCGTTGGTAAAACAGAGACCGCACGGAAAATTGCGGAGCATCTGTTTGGAAGTGAGCGCTCTTTGACTGTTATTAACATGAGTGAATACCAGGAAGCACATACCGTTTCTCAGCTTAAAGGCTCACCGCCAGGATATGTAGGTTATGGTCAGGGAGGCATTCTGACGGAAGCTGTTCGGCAGAAACCTTATTCTGTTGTGCTCCTGGATGAAGTTGAAAAAGCGCATGTTGATGTCATGAATCTGTTTTATCAGGTGTTTGATCGCGGTTTTATGCGCGATGGCGAAGGTCGTGAGATAGATTTTAAAAATACGATTATTTTGATGACGTCAAACCTCGGCTCAAATCTGATTCAAGAACGATGTGTACCGGCACCGGTGCCGGAGCAGAATGAGGTTGTTGAAGAAGAGGCAGAGCAAGTCACTCTCCCCGAAACAGCTGAATTTGTTCCACCTACAGCAGGGGAGCTGGTTTCGCTGATTCAACCTGTTGTGTCGGCACATTTTGCACCAGCATTAGCAGCCAGAATGCAGCTGGTTCCCTTTATGGCTCTGGATCAGGATGCACTGACGGGTATTATTCAATTGAAGCTGGATCAATTGGCACAGCGGTTACAGCAAGAGTATAAAATCGAGTTGCGATGTGACAATCGTGCTATGGAACAATTGTTGGACCTGTGTCGTGTCAGTGAGTCTGGTGCCCGCCTGGTTAATCGTATTATCGAACAGCAGCTTATGCCGGGCATTGCCAATCAACTGTTGCATTACATTGCCGAGGGAGATCTACCAGATATTCTGTTGTTGGATGTTGATGACAATGAGCAGTTAAGCATCCTGTTTTTGGATCGACAGCCCGAACCCGCAGTCACCAAGGCTTAACTCAACGCAGTCATCAAAGGCACGACCAGGCTCTAGAGCCTGGTCGTGCCTTATTTGTGCTGAAGCGTGTAAATGGTTTACACCGAGTGACTTGCTTGGGTGTGTTTGTTCTGTCGTTCGTGTAGTTGATGCGTCAGCATTTGTGAGTGTCTTCTTTCCTTTTATCCAGAGCCTGATCAGGCCTTTCTTGCTCCCGCTTTTGACGCTGTGTATATCACCCCGTTTGGTGCAGCTGATCTATTATTGCGGAAACAACAGGATATTCAGAGGGACACTCAAACCCAGTACCTGAGGCAGTCTCTGTTGTTGGAATTGTGCCAGGCTCAAAGTCGGAAAGGGCCCCGCAATCAACAGATAGCGTTCAATATTGAGCTTATCTCTGACCTGTATTTCCTTAAAATCATAATTGTTGGCAGTCAGTAGCAGCGCTTCGGCGTCTGTTTCTTTTTGTGTGGCATACAAGCCTATCTGAATACCATAGTTTTGGTTTTCGGAACTGCCGGCAGCAGGAATCAGGCTGCTGTAGGTGATAATGGTGGAGCCGTCTTGATGGGGACTGTCGGTTTGTTTTGTATCATTCCCGCTAAACCAGCTGGCAATACTTTTACCTGTTTCCCGAACTGGACCGGCGATATTGTCAGGTGCCATCGTCCCGGCGACAAAGAGACTGGCACCAAACAAGACAATAAGTATGACCAAACCCAGCTTAGCAAACATATTCTGAGTCATCCTGCAGAGTAGTCTGGCAATCTGCCATAACCCAGCAGTGGTGGCAATATAGCCTTGTCATAAAATGGATGTAGACATGGGATCTTGATCCGCTTGTATTGTACCCATTGATACTTGATCTGACAGATTGCATACCGATATGACATTCCGTCATGATATCTCTTTATTCGATCATTTAAGGCATTGAGAAATGGCAATCAGTTTATTTGACATGTTTAAGATTGGTATTGGGCCTTCCAGCTCTCATACCGTAGGGCCTATGAAAGCGGCTCAGATGTTTGTCAGTGCCTTGGTGGATACTGGGCTCCTGTCGCAGGCAGCCCGAATTAAAGTGGAGTTGTATGGCTCTCTTGGTGCCACTGGCAAGGGGCATGGTTCCGGACCAGCCATATTACTCGGGCTGGAGGGACATTTGCCGGATACGGTCGACCCGGACATTATCGAGCCTCGTAGCCATGAAATCCTGAATAGTGGCAGGATTTTGCTGATGGGCGAGCATGAGTTACCTTTTATTGAAGCTGATGATCTGGTTTATCATCGACAGACGTCACTGCCCTACCATGCCAACGGTATGACTTTTACGGTTTGGAATACTAGTGGTCATCAACTGGTACATAAGGTTTATTATTCTGTGGGCGGCGGATTTGTTGTTGATGAAGAAGCTGCTGGTGCTGATCGAATTGTTGAGGATTCCACATCGTTGCCATATTCGTTTTCCTCTGCCAAAGAGTTGCTGGAAATCTGTGAACAGACGGGGCTGACCATCGCGGAAATTATGATGGCTAATGAGCAGGTCTGGCGTACTGAAGCAGAAGTTCGGCAGGGAATTTTGCATATATGGCAGGTCATGCGGGATTGTGTCGATCGCGGTATTCGCCAGGAAGGTATTTTGCCGGGCGGACTTAAAGTGAAGCGACGTGCCCCCTCATTGCATCGTGAACTGAAAAACCGTACCCGCATGGATATGATCACTCCGTCGCTGGGAGCAATGGATTGGGTAAATCTCTATGCTCTGGCTGTCAATGAAGAAAATGCTGCGGGAGGACGGGTAGTGACAGCTCCCACCAACGGTGCGGCAGGAATTATTCCCGCAGTACTGCACTACTATTATAACTTTTGTCCTAATTCGGACGAGGACGGTATTGTTCAGTTCCTGTTGAGTGCAGCGGCTATTGGTATTTTATTTAAGGAAAATGCTTCGATTTCGGGTGCAGAAGTGGGGTGTCAGGGAGAGGTTGGGTCTGCCTGCGCTATGGCCGCTGCAGGATTGGCAGAAGCGACCGGGGGCAGTCCTCGTCAGGTTGAGAATGCTGCTGAGATCGGTATGGAACATAATCTGGGGCTGACTTGTGATCCAATAGGCGGGCTAGTACAGGTCCCGTGTATAGAGCGAAATGCCATGGCTTCTTTGAAGGCCATTAATGCAGCCGCGCTCGCACTTCGAGGTAATGGAGAGCACTTTGTTTCCCTTGATAAAGTAATCAAAACCATGCGTGATACCGGTCGGGATATGCTGGATAAATATAAAGAAACTTCACGTGGTGGTTTGGCCGTGAATGTCATCGAGTGCTGAAGATGTCTTTCTGTTTTGGCTGAATTCAAGAGCAGTTTTTAAACTATCCAGCTTTATGAATGTGATCTGACTGAACGGTCAGAAGATGTGATTTTCCGGGAAGAGCATGTGTCGAAAAAATGAGAAATGAGTCATGTTCTGAGTACGTTTGCTGAACCGAAAATAATACTTTGACCTTTTTTTGGGTTGTTTTACCGGCTAAATTTATATTTTTTTATCACATTTTGTAAAACCTGCTACTTTGATAGTTATGACTCAAAAAAACTCATCGATTTTTAGATGTCTGTAGCAGAATGAAATGAGAAAGGTGAGTCGGTAAACATAAACTTTGAATTTGTTAATATCTTAAGTTAATCTGAAGATGGTAACAATTTTGTTACATTTAAGATTAAGCAATATTCATAAGGAGTAATGATGAAAAAACTGCTTGCAGTAGCTGCTCTGGCTACAACACTTCCGCTGTCAAATTTCGCAATGGCTGACGAAGATATCGGTTGTGGTCTGGGTACCATGATCTTTGATGGAAAAACCGGTAAGGTGTATAAGGTTCTCGGTGCAACCACCAACGGTACATCTGGTAACCAGACCTTCGGTATTACTTTTGGTACATTGGGTTGTGATGGCACGGGCACAGTTGATTCTGCTGAAAAACTGGCTTTGTTCATTGACGGCAATATGGATAACCTGGCACGTGATATTGCCAAAGGTGAAGGCGAAACGCTTTCTACTTTGTCTGAAGTCTGGGGTGTTCAGGAAGCTGACAAGTCAGCATTCAATCAATTGGCAAAAGAAAATTTTGTGAAGGTTTTCAGTTCAGAGAACGTGACTTCCAATGAAGTTCTGAACAATCTGAATACTTTGGTTGCCAAAGACGAAGCTCTTTCTGTTTATGCAATTTAATTAATTCAGAAAATATCCATTAAGTGCCCGTTGAGGGCACTTTTTATTTGTGAACGAATGTGATCAGACTAATATTTATTTCGACGTTTTTTCTGTGTTCAGTCAATTTATTCACTCACGCACAGGCGGCTCCGCCTGATCTTGATATTCAACAGCTTGCTCATAGTCAATACTGGTTAAAACTCGGGCACTATTTGCCAGGACGTTTTTCGGGTTATGTAAGTACCGCTGATTCAGATTCTTTTTTTCTGGCAGATGGCGGCAAATATGATCCATTGTCAGAACTTAATGCCACTCTAAAAGCTTTATACAGCGATGATATCGCAGCAGCGGCAGCGATGAGATGTAAGTTTCCGGCACGTTATACCTGGTTGGAAGCGCAGCAGGAACGTGATGCGGAGTTGAATTGTGCTGAGCTTGATACCTGGCGTCAGGCTCTTGATCCTGAAGGTTTGACGCTGGTGTTTCCCACTGCCTATATGAACAACCCTTCTTCCATGTTTGGTCACACGCTGTTGCGCATTGATGCCCGCGATCAAACCCGCAGTCGGGAGTTGGTAGCGTTTGCGATTAATTTTGCTGCTGAACCGGATACTCATGATAATCCTGCTATTTATGCGTTAAAGGGTTTGATTGGCAGCTATCCTGGACGCTTTACGGTCATGCCTTATTATCGCAAAGTACGCGAGTACAACGATATTGAGTCGCGTGATATCTGGGAATACAAATTACTGTTTACCCCCGAAGAAGTGGAGCGGGTGCTGCTGCATCTGTGGGAAATGCAGCAGGCTGAATTTGATTATTATTTTCTGGATGAAAACTGTTCCTATCAGTTGCTGGCTCTATTGCAGCTGGCACGCGATGACCTGTCTTTAGTAGATGGTTTTGATATTGCAGCCATTCCATCCAATACCGTTGCAAAGCTGGTACGCTCAGGCCTGACCCAGCCACCAGCTTATCGGCCGGCATTTGGAACCCGTTTGCTGCATGAGTACCGTAAAATTGATGATCGATTATTTGCTGCCGCCAAATTGGCCAAGCAGGGAATCTATCCGTCGGCAGATGAGTTCAGCGAAAGAGAGCGGGCTGCCATCATGGAGTTTGCCTATGAATGGTTGAATTTTGAGTTGTACGATGAAGGACTGGAGCGGGATGTCACTGCGAAACAATTAACCCGGCTGCTATATCAGCGTAGCCTGCTTGATTCTGGTTCTCCGTTTTCACCAGTGCCACGACCAGCCGTGTCGCCGGAGCAGGGTCATGGGTCCACCCGGCTTGGCTTGTCCTACGATGTCTATCAACATGATTCAAACCGTATTGGATTTGAATGGCGTGCAGCCTATCACGACATGTTCGATAATCCGGCAGGCTATATTCCAGGCGCAAAAATCAGTTTCTTTGATGCCCAAGCCAGTGTGGATGAGGACTCGCGCTTGCGTTTGGATCGTTTTTATCTGGTTGATTCCATGGCTTTGGCACCGAGCAATCGAATATTCAGTAGCCTGGCCTGGAGTGTGAAAGTCGGTTATGACCGCCAGGGTCCTGATCAGTACGGGCGTGGTTTGGCACAGCTGGGGTTTGGCAAGGCTTTTGGAGCAGCGGATGGACTGCATCTCTATGGTCTGGTGGCGGAAGAAATCAATTATGGTGCATTGACGGATGATGAGGTTGAACCAGGATTGGGGATAAGAGCCGGGGTGTTCGTGCCAGGAGGCAGATCTCATCGTTTTGGGGTTGAAGGTGAATGGCTGGCATTGTTTAACTCGGCCACTGCTGATCACTCTGATATCACTGGGACCTGGCAGTGGAGTATTCAGCGAAACGTGGCCTTGCGTACTGAGCTGTCTTATCAACGCTGGGGAGATGATCAGTTAAGCGGTAAATTGACCGGGCTTTGGTATTTTTAGTGCAGCCTTGATCGTTGTTTCGTCACTGTGCTGGTATGTGTCTGACATGTCAGACCTATCGGGCCGGTCATTGAACAGGCCACAACATCTATCAACCGGACGGGCATGCCCCCCTGATGTTGGGTATACTCCGTGTTATCGTCATAGCTAGCAGAGCATTGTTATGTTAAGAACCTATTCCGAATCCGTCACCGCCCAGCGTGCCAATGGGCTGGTGACCTCCCTGCAACAGCGTTTCGTTAACAAGCTTGAGGCGCTGGATCAAAGTCATGGTGATAAAGGTGTCTTTGAGCCTTTTGAATGGCTGCGGGATGGTGGTCTTTATGGAGGGGGAATCCGCTACATGGCGCCCGCCAATGGTATCTTTAACCGTGGATCGGTTAATGTCTCACATGTGCACTACAGTGGTAATCCGGAAAAGTCCCTTGATTCCGCTACGGCCATTTCAACGATTATTCATCCCGTAAACCCGAATGCGCCGTCGGTTCATATTCATATCAGCTGGACAGAAATGAAAATTGGTGAGGGTTACTGGCGAATTATGGCTGATTTGAATCCCTCCAATCCTGTTGAAGAAGATCAGCAACTGTTTGAGCAACGGTTGCAGGCGGTCGCCGGAAATATATATCAGGAAGGTGCTGCGCAAGGAGATAAGTATTTTTATATCCCGGCATTAAAGCGGCATCGTGGCGTCAGTCACTTTTATCTTGAAGCATATCGGACGGAAAATGCCAATGCAGACTATCAACTGGCCCGGAGAATGGGGGAAGCTGCCATTGATACCTATGTCCAGATTCTCGCCCGGGCTCTGGAAACCCGCCCCGAATACTCAGATGAAGCGCGTCAAACGCAATTGGATTACCACACACTGTACCTGTTCCAGGTATTGACTCTGGATCGTGGCACCACTTCTGGGCTGCTGGTGCATAGCCAGAATGATATTGGCATACTGGCGTCGTTACCTGCACGGGTAAATAAGTCGTTGTTGAGCAGTTGGCGTGCGCAAATGCCCTCTCCTCAGGATGAGCTGCTGGATGCGATTGTGGCGGAAATTCCAGATGATCCAGAGGCCGAAATTACTGATATCACCAAGGAGCGTCTGGCCGAGGCTGTGCGCCGGCATTATCAAAAACATCCTCAGGCGCTGGCTATGCAGGCTACCGGTCATGTGGTGCCGCCAACTGTTCAGAATCATCGTTAGTCGATGCATTTAGAGTGGATGGTGATTAACTTTCCATCCACTGCAAAATATCCTCAAGCAAGCCACTTACCTGCTTTCGTATTTTCTGACCATTCCGGTTTGGGATGATTTGTCGGCTTTCGGCCGATATGTTCCTGAACAAACAAATCCATGTCGTAATTGGTTAACTCCCCAGCCGGTGCTGTCCGCACAATCGCATCAGTCAAGCCCAGAAGCCAGAACGGGCGGTTGCCGGATTCATTGAACCGGTCATTGTAGTGAGGAGCAAAGATGCAAAAATATTCCGGCTTTGGGCTGATTCGACATGCTCTGAGTTATCATGAAAACTGGCAACGGGTATGGCGCAATCCTAAACCCGGAAAACAGTATGATGTGGTGATTATCGGTGGTGGCGGACACGGTCTTGCAACTGCTTATTATCTTGCTAAAGAACATAACATCAGCAATGTTGCTGTGATTGAAAAAGGGTATCTCGGGGGCGGTAATACGGCCAGGAATACCACCATTGTCCGCTCAAATTACCTCTGGGATGAAGCCACTCGTCTGTATGAGCACTCCATGAAATTATGGGAAAGGTTGTCACAGGATCTCAATTACAATGTTATGTTTTCCCAGCGGGGGGTATTGAATCTCGGTCATACCTTGCAGGACATGCGTGATATCGAGCGCCGGGTCAATGCCAACCGCCTGAATGGTATCGATGGGGAAGTACTCGATACCCGTCAGGTTCAGGAGTTGGTTCCGCTCATGGATTGTTCTGCCAACCGCCGTTATCCGGTGTTGGGTGCTTCCTGGCAGCCACGCGCCGGTGTAGCGAGGCATGATGCAGTCGCTTGGGGATTTGCCCGTGCAGCTGATTCATTGGGGGTGGATCTGATACAGCAGTGTGAAGTGACCGATATCGTCATCGAAGATGGTGCTGCTGTTGGTGTGCAGACCCGTACTCATGGTGTTATCAAAGCTAACCGCATCGGTTGTGTGACCGCTGGTAATTCGAGTGTGATTGCCAAGATGGCGGGCTTTGAACTGCCGTTGGAATCGCATCCATTACAGGCATTGGTGTCAGAACCGATAAAACCGGTTCTGGATACCGTGGTGATGTCGAATCATGTTCATGGCTATGTTTCTCAGTCGGACAAAGGTGATCTGGTCATCGGTGCCGGTATCGATGGTTACAACGGTTACGGTCAGCGTGGTTCCTATCCAACCATTGAACATACCATCCAGGCAATTATCGAATTGTTTCCTGCTTTCAGCCGGGTACGTATGAACAGACAGTGGGGAGGAATTGTCGATACCACGCCGGATGCTTGTCCGATCATATCCGCTACACCCGTAGAAAATCTGTTTTTTAATTGTGGTTGGGGAACCGGTGGTTTTAAGGCAACACCGGGATCAGGCAACGTTTTTGCCGCAACATTGGCCAAAGGTGAAGCACATGAGCTGGCCAGACCTTTCAATATGTTTCGTTTTCATGATGGATCATTGATCGATGAACATGGCGCAGCGGCCGTTGCCCACTAGCAGGAGTCACTGATTATGTTGCAAATCTATTGTCCCCATTGTCGGGAATATCGCGAGGAAGAAGAGTTTCATGTGGCGGGTCAGGCGCATATCGCCCGACCAGAAAATCCAGATGCCTGTAGCGATGAAGAATGGGGGAAGTATCTGTTTTTCCGTTCCAACCCAAAAGGCCTGCATCATGAGCTGTGGTTGCATATGGCAGGTTGCCGTAAATACTTCAATGTTACTCGTGATACCGTGACTTACGTGATTCATGAAAGCTATAAAATTGGTGAACGCCCAGAGGTGACCGCATCGTGACGACTCAAAAAAACCGTCTTGGTTCAGGAGGTCGTATCGACCGCAGTAAAGCGCTGATATTCACCTATAACGGTAAGCCTTATTCTGGATTTCATGGGGATACCGTGGCCTCAGCATTGTTGGCCAATGGCATCGATATAGTGGCGCGCAGTTTTAAATACAGTCGCCCACGCGGCATTATGGCTGCCGGAGCAGAAGAGCCTAATGCAGTACTGCAACTTGGAGCGACTGCGGCTACCCAGGTGCCGAATGTACGGGCGACTCAACAGGAGCTTTATAATGGTCTGGTCTGCCGTTCCACCAATGGTTGGCCAAGTGTCGAATTTGACCTGATGGGAACGGTTGGAAAGATTGGTGGAAAAATGATGCCTCCGGGGTTTTACTACAAAACCTTTATGTCTCCACCGTCCATGTGGCCGACCTATGAAAAATACATTCGCAAGGCTGCAGGTCTGGGGGCGTCTCCCGCCGAAGCTGACCCGGATATGTATGATCATATGAATCATCATACCGATGTCATGATAGTCGGTGCCGGCCCGGCCGGGTTGGCGGCTGCAAAAGTAGTTGCAGAATCAGGTGCTAGAGTGATTATCGCAGATGAGCAGGCTGAGTTGGGTGGTTCTTTATTGCACAGCCTTGAACAAATCGATGGTGTTCCGGCCATGGAGTGGGTGATGCAGACCATATCGGAGTTGCGGTGTCGCAATAATGTCCTGTTTCTGCCCAGGTCAACTGTCAATGGTTATCATGATCATAATTTTCTGACTGTGCATGAACGCTTAACTGATCATCTGGCGGACAAGGCACCTGGTGGTATGGTTCGCCAGCGTATGCATCGGATCCGGGCCAAATGGGTTATTCTGGCGACTGGGGCTCAAGAGCGCCCCCTGGTTTTTGGCAACAATGATGTTCCCGGTTGTATGCTGGCATCTGCGGTATCTATCTACATTCATCGCTATGCTGTTGTACCGGGGCAGCGCTTGGTCCTGATGACAACCAATGACTATGGTTATCAGGCTGCGCTGGACTGGCAGAATGCCGGTCGCGAAGTGGTTGCCATTGTCGATACCCGTCCTGCAGCAGATGGTGAACTTATCACCCAGGCGCGCCAGCGTGGTATTCGAATTATAACGGGTTCGGCGATCATTGAAGCTCACGGTAGAACACGGGTTTCCGCTGTCTCTGTTGCTAAGCTGAATCCTTCGTCTGAAGAAATTCAAGGGCCAGTAGAAAACCTGGAATGCGATACGGTTGCCAGTTCAGGAGGATGGAGTCCGGTGGTGCATTTGTCCTGCCATACCGGTAGCAGACCTGTCTGGCGGGATGATGTCATCGGATTCGTTCCTGGTGAAACTGTACAGCGACAACTAACCGCAGGTGGTATTAACGGCACATACTCGTTGTCAGCCTGTCTTGATGAAGGACAACGTATGGGGGCTGAAGCTGCAGATAACTGTGGCTTCTCTGCGACGTTACCTGGACAACCGGAAGTGGCTGATATTCGTATTTCACCGCCGATGGCGCTATTTCATATTCCCCATCAAAAGCCTACCAGCCGGGCACCAAAACAGTTTGTAGATTATCAAAATGATGTGACCGCAGCGGCGATAGAGTTGGCAGTCAGAGAGGGGTTCGAATCCATTGAGCATGTTAAGCGATACACTGCAATGGGGTTCGGCACAGATCAGGGCAAGCTTGGAAACATCAATGGCATGGCCATTGTGGCCAAGGTTCTGGGACGTTCAATTCCAGAAACCGGAACCACTGTGTTTCGTCCCAACTATACACCGGTGACCTTCGGGGCGATTGCCGGGCGGCATTGCCAGGATTTGTTTGATCCTGAACGCTACACGGCCATGCACGGCTGGCATCTTCGCCATGGCGCTGTATTTGAGGATGTTGGGCAGTGGAAACGACCCTGGTACTACCCCAGGGCTGGAGAGTCTATGGCTCTGGCTGTGAATCGTGAGTGTCAGGCGGTGCGTCAGGGGGTTGGGATTCTGGATGCCTCCACACTTGGAAAAATAGATATACAGGGCCGTGACGCGCGGGAATTTCTGGCGCGGATTTATACTAATGCCTGGGCCAGGCTTGCTGTAGGTAAATGTCGTTATGGCCTGATGTGTGGTGAAGACGGCATGGTGTTCGATGATGGCGTAACGTCCTGTCTGGGAGAACATCATTTTCTCATGACAACAACGACTGGCGGCGCAGCCCGGGTACTGCAATGGCTGGAGTTATATCACCAGACAGAATGGCCTGAGCTTGAGGTGTATTTTACCAGCGTTACTGACCACTGGGCGACTATGACCATATCCGGTCCGGATAGCCGTCGGTTATTGGCTGAGTTATGTGACGATATCGATCTGGACCGCGACTCATTTGGTTTCATGGATTGGCGTCAGGGAACCGTTGCAGGAGTGCCAGCAAGGGTTTTCAGAATTTCGTTTACTGGAGAACTTTCGTTTGAAATCAATGTTCAGGCGAACTATGGGCTCCAGGTCTGGGGGGCTCTTATTGAGCGCGGTCAGGCATACAATCTAACCCCCTACGGCACAGAAACCATGCATGTTCTCAGAGCAGAAAAAGGTTTCATTATTGCCGGACAGGACACTGATGGATCAGTTCATCCCTATGACTTGGGAATGCCATGGGCTGTCGCGCCAAATAAGCCGTTCAGTTTTGTTGGTAAGCGTGGCATGGCCAGAACCGATTGCCAGCACCCAAATCGGAAGCAACTGGTTGGCCTGCTGACCAAAGACCCTCAGGTGGTATTGCCTGAAGGTGCGCAGGCAGTTGCTGATCCTGATCAGGCTGTTCCGATGACAATGCTTGGGCATGTATCATCCAGCTACTACAGTGCCAATCTGGGGCGCAGTATTGCCCTGGGGTTTATCGCTGGAGGACACGAAAAAACAGGACAAACGGTCTTTTATCCATTGGCTGATGGTTGTGTTATTGAGGCGGAGATCTGCAGCCCGGTATTTATTGACCCACAGGGGGAGCGTCAAAATGTCTGATACAAATGTAGTGGTCATGGACCAGTGGTCTTCCGTCGTAGCAGGATTAAGCCCTTTGCATCATGTGGATAAAACACTGCAAAACTTGTCATCGACGGCCGTTCAGTTACGGGAAAATGCTTTGTTAGGGCATTTGGTATTACGTGGAGATAAGAGCAGCGGTTTGGGCGTGGCGCTTGAGCGAGTGACAGGGTTGTCGTTGCCAGATGTGTTACTGAGTACGGTCAAGGGCGAGTTTGTCATTCGCTGGGTCTCCCCTGATGAATGGTTGCTGACTTTACCGATCGAACAGGCGTTTACGATAGAATGCGCCTTGCGTGCTGAAATGACTGGTCATTTTGCGATTGTTAATGTTTCCGGGGGGCAGACAATTTTACTGCTGTCAGGCTCTCAAGCACTAAACGTTCTGAAAAAATCCACTCCCTATGATGTCCACGAGTGCAATTTCCCGATAGGCAAAGTAGTCACTTCGGTATTCGCCAAAACCCAGGCGTTACTACGTCGTTGTGATGAACGCCAGTGGGAACTGGTGGTCCGACGCAGTTTTGCTGACTATCTATGGTTATGGCTGTCGGAAGCTGGTCGTGAATATGGGGTAACGTTGTCCTGATATATGTTGGAGAGTGTCTATTGTCAGACCTCTCCGAGAATATTATTCGCCAGTTCAAGTTCTGCGCTGGTGACGCCAGTCCGATTCAGCGCTTCATGCAGAGCAAAACGCAAAGGCTCATTGAGCGCTACATCTCCACTGCCAATTGAGTACAGAGTTTCCATGACCAGAGGGGTATTGGCGTCTGAAGTTAAGTAGTTTATGGCGATTTGAGTACTTTCTGCTGGAGGGGTCAATCGGTACAGTTTTTGGACAGCCAGCCCTCTGACTGATTCATCCTCGTTGTTGTTAGCCACATCCCTGAGAGCATTCATAGTCGTATATAAATACATGGAAGAAGACATCTCCGATGATTCCAGTTTGCCAATATAATTCAGTGCTGAAACGGAGTTTCTGATGTCGGTACTGTTGTAGGTCGATTCAATGGCCTTTTCCAGTACCGGGTAGCTGATATCGTCTTCGACATTGCTATATATTTCGAACATGTAAGGATAAAGTTCCTGTTGTCCTGTGTTAAGAATATTTTCCGCCTCATCGATCAAAATGGCTTGGCCGGTCGCTGTTTTCATCAGCATTTCCTGCATGATGCTTCGCTCGACCACGGCATCTGAATCCATGTTTCGATAAACTTTGCTTATCTGGTTGCGGGCCGTTTCTGAATTCTCCAGTGTTGCCAGCATACGAGTGAAAAAGTACTGAATCTCCTCTTCAGTCAACGAGGTATCACTTTCAAATTGTTCGAAGAATGCCTGGTATTCTAAAAAAACATCTGCTTCGTCAAAAAGCTCAATACCTTCAAAATTCAGTTCCATTCCATTGGAAACGGCATCTCGATCACTGTTTAAAGAGGTTTCCGGTATTGGAAGAACTTCAGTTTGCGCGACCGTGGTTGCTGGAGAAGGGACATCTGACTCACCAGCTGTTCTTGTGTTATTTTCAGACGCTGGGGTGTTGTGTGGTACAGGTCCTTCATTGACCAAGTCTGGTGTATTTACTTGAGGGTATACCTTCCAGATATAACCAGTAACGGTTATAGCTAAAATGGCGAGCATGATAATTAAACGTGATTTTGGTTTCATATCAGACTTCGTGAAATTAAAAGAATTACCTTGTCAAAGATCAGAGCATGCCTGATATAAAAGCATGATCAGGCATGGTTGCTGTTCTATCAATTGTCTATCAAAGCCATTGTCCGTTTACAGCTTTCTGTATGTGCATTGGCTATAACGTTTTTCCGGCCAGTAGCCATTGGAAGAAAAGGTTGATGGTACACACCACCCGTAAAAACCATCGCTGCTTTGGAAACTAAACCCGCGTTTGCAGCCATTGTTTCTGTTTGAGAAGTATTTGTTATATCCGGTGAAGTCGGTTTTACCATAGCGTTCAGCAAAAATGATTTCGGCGCGTCCGGCATAACCCTGGTTAGGAGAGCAGGTTATGGTCTCAGAGCGTGTGTTGCAGCTGCTCCATGACCAGTTGCCACCGGAAGAGATTGATAGCCCAGGGATCCATTTTTTCAAATCAAAAGATACGCCAACGTCGACTCCCCGGCTTTTACATTTGCTGCTTCCGGTCGTCAGTGATCGGGATCCACAAGATCCGCCGGTAGTGTTTGACCAGCAATTGTGCCACCCAGATGATCCAACAATCCAGTGGTATTGACTATGTCCGATCCAGTTCTTGAAGTCACCTCTGGTATCTGCTGCCTGAACACTAAGGGAGCAAATGGCAACCAGTGTGAGTAAGGTAATTATTGATAGTCGAGTCATATATTTTTCCTATAGTAGATTTTATTGGTAACTACGGTGTTGTGAGAATAACAATATAATTGCTTATAAAAACACTAAAATTCCGTCTAAATATTTGGCTAACAATATCCGAAATTGTTTTTCTTGAGATGGTTCACAAAGGTGAAAAGCAGGGGTTTATATTTTTCTTGTATTTATGTAAGGGAAATGTCAGTCTATTTCTTAAGTTAACTTGGCAAGCATTTATGTCGGGATAATGGTGTGATGCATGGATGCACCAGAGTATCGGACCACAGCATTGGCCCTAGCCAATGCGAGTCCCGGGAAATCAAGCGGTTCGACGGTTCGGTTTTTCGCGCAACACCGTCAGATTTCTTGGGGCGACAATTAAAAATATCAGGATGATTTATTTAATTACCGGGTTAATAGATGTTTATTGCTAACGTTTGTGCTATTTAGTTTGTGTTTTGATGTTGGTTTTTCCGGATAGGTTTGTTATTTTAACAAACGATAATGCAACTTATTTTCGGGTATTGGTTTTGGCGGAGGGTTGCCATCGGCTTTTGATGGGCGATGCGGGTGTCGCATGTCTTTTTAATCAGCCTGATTGTTCGGAATTCCTATAATGTGTTTGGAAGTCGTTGTGAAAAATTGATGAGACTTCAGAGAACCATTGTTTGGCAGGAAGCTTGGATTAGAAGTCGATTTTTATCTGTCAACGCGGATTGATTAAATTGCTGTCGTGATGGTTATTGCCTTTACTGAGATTTTTGTGAATCCATCGAGAGGAGTTTAAATAGCAATAATAGTGATAGAAAGGATGTTTTTTGTTGCTTAATGCTGTGTCGATATCGAACGATGAATCGATAAACACTTCGCCATATGTCTTCTTTTCAAATTTGGCAATTTCGTCGATATCAATCTGCACAAAACCGTCCATTTTGTTAATCATAGTCGATTCATTGGCCGCGATACTGTATTTGTTGTAGTGGACTTTTCGACACAACCAGTTAAATGATTCCAGATAATGACGGTCTATACTCACGATGTGTTTCAATATTAACCCTGTGACCTGTTGTTCCTGTTGATAAATAGAACGCGGTGAACGGTGCTGTTTAACGCATTCAATCAGGTATTCATACATTTCGGGCCAGCCAGTACTGTTTTGATGGTATCCAGTTCCGGCCAGAGGGGTTTTGCTGGCTTTTTTTAAGATAATCTCAGTATCCAGGATCCAGAATGGGTCTCGGAAATCTTTTGTTGGCAGCTTCAGTGACGGGATCGTTACGCCAGTATGGCAGTTAAATTTATTGGCTTCTTTAACGGTTAAAAAGAAGTGAGTAAGGTCATCATTTAATATACTCAGGTTTTCCATAAGTTCACAAAAAGTTCCTTGATAGCCAAAGTCAATAATCAAGGTTTTTTTATGACCAATATCCAGGTTTTGAAGTTGTTGGTTGAATTCCTGTTCTATATTTTCGGACTCTTTCTTAAGTGTCTCCTGTTCCTGCTCGATGACTTGCTCTATATGTTTAAGCTTTTCCAGCACGTTCCTGTAAGATGTGTTTGAGTGATTGAAGTGGTGAGGGAAATAATATTTTAAGAAACTTTCGGTATGAAACAGGCGGGAGAATTCTTTATTGGAATAATATTTGTAGCTGATAAATCGAATGTTATATCGGGAAATTTCCAGCTTTTTAATGTCGATATCGGGGAATTCTGGCTGTAGCAAATCCCGGTAGAAATCAAATACGCTGCCAAGGATAATAAACTGTTCAATACCCTTCTCCACGGCCAGTGCTTTGATTTTCCGCAGGCTGATATGCATTAGTGGCGTAACTACCTGGCGGACGTATGTTCGATAGTATTGCTCGTGATCTGAATGATCGGCATTATATGAGTTGAAGTCAGGGGTATAGTGTATGGCCGGCGCCAACTTGAGTGAGCCAAATTGAAAGTCACTTTTTATGTTGTCACCAATATGAATAACGTTATTTCCATACTCTCTGGCGACACAATCAAATAATTTGCCAAACCCTTCTTTTGAGCAACCCTGCTCGCAGGACACAAATATTTTTTGATAAAAGTCCGGAACATTAAGATTTCCGAGAATATAACGAAGGTGCTGAGAGTTCAGATACATGTCCGAGGTAAGTACGAAAGTATCGTCAGGATGACTCGTGACAAAATCCAGAATTTCCCTGTTAACTATTAAATGCTGGCTTTCAAGGTCGAGTTCCTGGCGAATATCTTCACCGATACCCTGATAGAACTGGTCGACTGTCTGGCTCTGATAGTGCTCCCTGTGTAAGGCCAGTCTGGTATTTCTGAAGTCTTGTGGCAGTCGTAGCAGCGTTGTTTCTGCGGGCTCTGTTCTTAGGAGTAAAGTATCAAAAATATCCAGACTGTAAATCATGACTGCCGACTCCTTATGGTGCGTCCTTTTGCCAAAGGCAGATAGTTCAGGAAGCTAATTTGGCGATGGCTTCAATGGTGTCGATTTTGTCGATATCGATATCCGCGATATCGATGTCTGCACCCAGCTCCTGTTCCAGAAAAGCCAGCAATTCTATCAGTGCGAAGCTGTCAATCAGACCACTGGTGAATAATGGGTCTGAATCACTAACGGATGATAAATCTATACCGAGTTCGGAAGCGATGTGTTCTCTGATTTTACTTTGATAATCACTCATTTGCATTTCTCATAAATCATTGATGGGCTAATTATGTGCCAGGATTATTATGTAGCATATCCAAAGCCTGTTCTAGCGCTTCACCGGTTGTTTTCCAGTATTGGTCCGCTCTGATCATATCGAGATGATCACCGGGACAGGGAATGACAGCCTTAAGGTTGACATATTCAGTCCAGCCATAATCCGGTGTCCACTTTCTCAGATTGTCCCACCAGGCAATCTCTTCACTACGTACCAGTACAGTGTTAACAGGGCAATAAGACGCAACATAACTGTTAACGGCTTCTCTGCCAAGTTGAAATGCCTTTCTAATGGTTTTAGGCAGGTTTGGAATAGAATTATGATCTTCGTAAGTAACAATAGCTTTTTTCTTCGTGTCCAATTTACCTTTATTAAAATATTGGGCATATAATTTTTCTGCATACCAACGGATATAGATTGGCAGTCGAACAATCAAAGGCTTTAGAGGGGGGAGATTTGGTGGCTTGGTATCGAGCAGAATAACCCGTGCATCATGAGACAGGTTTTTCATGATCCTGGCAATTTCGATGGCAATCAATCCTCCCATGGAATAGCCAATCAGATAATATGGGCCCTCTGGGTGACTCTCCAGTATCTGTTCTGCCATCAGGCGCGCGTTGTCTTCAATGGTGTTGTATTCATAGCCTCTGAAGACAGGATGGAGCAAGCCATAAGTTTTCCATTTGTCTGACAGACCACGGGCAATTAGCTGTGATGATATGACGTGACCACCAATGCCTGAGATCTTAAAAATGGGTATCGTGTTTTCCACTGGTTTATTATCCAGTGAAAGGACCAGACTTTTTTTATTGGATGCTTGTTTCGTCATGTCCTTTACAATATGTTCCTTCGCTGTTCTCATCGTGTCCATAACTTAAGTCCTGTACAACCTGGTTAAATAAAAAGGTTGCCAGTACGTCCGGATATCAATATTTAATACCATGTTTTCCATATGGAAAAGCACTCGATATTCTGGCCTGAATCTATGAAGTTGCTTTCAGATGTGTTCTGGCAAGCAACTTTTTATCTCAGAAAATGTGACGGATATTTTTACAGTTATCTATCAACATACTCAAAATACTCGATTTATATGTATTTTCTGAGTGTTAGTATATTAGCGTTTTTTCGTAAAAAACCCTATTTAACAATATAATTTGTCTATTAGTTAGTATGGCTGGATTAGTCAATGTATGCACATTTTTTGCCCAGAATTATTTCATTATCAAGGTAATTTAATGTGTCTGATACCGGCCGCTCATATCATTTTGGAATATGCTCCCGGCGAATTTATGGTTCTCCCTTTATAGTCTTAGTATGCCAGCAAACGCATTTAAAGTTGAGGCAGTGTCAACCAGTCTGCTTGAATAAATCCATCATTCGTTTGCTCTTTTTGTGTATATAAAATTTCTGTTGGCAGAGCATGGGAGATAAAAAACAGCGGACTGGCTGTCGGGCCGTAACTGCCTGCACAGCCTATCGCCAGAAGATCCCCAGTGGAAATTTTAGGCATTTCAATCCGATGGGCCAGAGTATCGATGGCAGTACATAGCGGACCGACAATTCGATATTTTTCCACACTTTTGTCAGAGCCCGTCAGATTTATCATGGAATAGTGACGATGCGAAATCCCACCTAAATGGCCACAGGCTCCGAGATTATGATTCATCCCACCATCGCATATGGCAATTAGGGTATTTTTTGATTCCTTCACCCGGACTACCCGAGTGACAAATAAACCGGCAGTACCGATCAGAAAACGCCCCACTTCAATAAAGCACTCAATGCTCAGATTACGGCTGGCAATATCCTCACGGATTTGCTGCGCGATTGCCGGTAAATGAGTGAGTTTCAGGCTGTTGTCGCTATCATGGTAAGGAATCCCCATTCCGGCACCAAACACGAGTTCTTCGATTGGTTGTGACCAGAGTTGCATGGCCTGTTGGAAGATGGCCCACATGTTGGCGAAATGGTTAGCCAGGGATTCATCATTGAGACATTGGCTGCCGGAGTAAATATGAAAACCTGCCAGATGCAGATGCGTCAGTTGTTGTAAGGCAGACAATGTCTGCGGCAGCTTATCTTCGTCAACGCCAAATTGTGTTGGTCTGCCTGCCAGCCGTACACCGAAATTTTCTTCTGCCAGAGCGGGTGCGATTCGGATCAGTATCCGGGCCGTGACACCCTGTTGTCTGGCGATATCATTCAGTAATTCAGCTTCACTTAAATCTTCAATGACAATTGAATGGATCTGTTCTCTCAGTGCCAGTTGCAGATCTTTTGCAGTTTTTGCCGGCCCGGTAAATTCAATGTCGCAGCCCTGCCAGCCTTGTTTGCGAGCCAGTATGATTTCACCGGAGGAAGAAACATCGACAGAATCAACTCTGTTTTTCATCCAGTTGAGGATCATTGGGTTTGGATTGGTTTTAACCGCATAGCGCAGTTTAAAGCCTTGGGTGGCCTGCCTCAGCGTCTCAATATTGGTTTCCAGAATATCCAGGTTATATAGATAAAAAGGTGTTTCGAAATGCTTGCCTGCTTCCCGGACAGGTTCCAGAGGGTAACCTTCAAAATTCATATTGCTATCCTGATACTGTGTTGTCGGCAGCGAACTGTCTTAAAAGTGTTTTGGATGGATAAACGGGTTTGAGGATCACGCATGTTGTTCCTGTTCCTGAATAAAGGCTTTGATGGCCATCATGTTAACTTTTCCATTTAACGTCGCGGGAATCTTGTCAATCTGATACAGGTGTTTTGGAATCAAATGTGAAGCCAGCTGCTGGCGTAAAGTTTTTAGCATGTCCTGTTTGCTCAGGTGATGATCCGGCCCGCACTCAAACACTGCCAACAGCTTTGGCTCAGTGTCGTCTGTGGCGACCACAACGACATCCGGAAGGTTTAGTATGGTTTTGATGCTGTGGGCGACATCCTGAGGAAAAACCCGTTGATCCATAATTTTGACCATGTCATTTTTGCGCCCGGATATGGTCAGTCGCCCCTGCTCATCCACATGGCCAAGATCTCCGGTCAGAATCATAGAGGTCGCGTCATCGTTTTGTGGATTACCCACATACCCAATCATTTTACCCATACCCTTTGCAGCAACGACACCGGTTTTGCCGGCTGGAAGTGGTTGGCCCGCATCATCCAGAATCACAAAGCTGACACCGGGATAAGCCTGGCCGACACTCATCAGAGCATCCGTGTCCGGTGCTACTTTATGAGCAGCGATACGAAACATCTCTGTTTGACCGTACGTTTTGATCAGCGTTGCCTGTCGCAGGTGACGGATGATTTTCTGCTGGTCTGTCAGATCAATCGTGCCACCAGAGAGAGTTGCATATCGCAGTTGATTCAGGGTTTGCCAAAGCAGCTCCTGATCCTTGAACCGCAACAACCCTTTCCAAATCATGGGAGACATGGCCAGTCCTGACGGGTTGGTCAAGGTAATCTGCTTGATGATATCGGCAGGAAACCAGGAATAACAAAAAACATATTCTGCACCGGCAAACAAGGTGCCCAGCAGTTGGGTCAGACCCACATCGAAATTCACTGGCAGCACACCCAGAATACGTTCCCGGGAGCTGATTTCAAACCACTGTTGTTCCGTTGTCAGTCGGGCATCGAGATCCTGGCTGCCAATACAGACACCTTTGGGCATGCCGGTTGAACCGGATGTATAAATTATCAACGCAGTTTGTGGCGGGACGATTGTCGTTGCTGTGGTAACCGGATGATTAAAAGTACCCGCAATGGTCTGGATATCGTCTGACGAATTTTCAGAATCGATGCTATGGCAATGAATAGTCGGTAGCGGCGTATGACTGTCAGTCAACTGGTCCAGCAGTTTGCGGCCGTTGCCATCGATCAGGCCAACCAGGTTGCGGCCTTGTTGTAACATCTCTGCGACGCGGGCGGAGCCTTGACGCAGGTCGATGATGGCGACTGGCCGTTGACTGATTAAGCCGCTGATAATGGCGACCGCCTGTAAGATTCCTTTATTGGCGAGTACGAAGGCAAAATCATTTTTGTCCCGGTACTGATCCAGTATACCGGCGATCCGGCTCGCTCTCTGCCAGAGCTGCCGATAGCTTATTTGTGAGCCCTGGGTATCTGATAATGCCGTCCGATCTGGTTGAGTTTGGGCAAACTGCTGTAATCGCTGAATCAGCGGAGCTCTGGTCGTCATCATGTTAGTCCGTTAGTCTGGTGAGATAATGACTGATCAGCAGGTTCAGTTGGTGCAGTATGTTCTGGCCATCATCGAACGCAGGGCTTTCCAGCTTGATGGCATCACCATCCGGAGAGCGGATCAATGACAGGCTGATTTCGTGACCATCGGTGGCAAACGCCCGTTGTACAACGACGCCGTCATAACCGCTAGGGTATTCATCCTCAAACCGTAATTCATTAACGAAACCATCGAATGGGTAGCGTCCTAATCTTCGCAGTCTTTCCTGGCTTCGCAATATCAGTTCATAGGGTACGTCGCTGTTGCCCATTGCCTGCTCAAACTCATGACGGGTTTGTTCGGCATGTTGTTGTTCATTGTGTTCGGGATGCACAGATAAAAATACCGGCAGCAGGTTCACAAACATCCCCACCTGTGGATTGTCCTCAGTATCCCGGCGCAAAGCCACGTGAGCACAGAATACGAACCGGTTACGACCAAACTGTTGATAAAACGCCCATGACATGGCTGCGACGACATCGGTGAAGCTGCATTTGCCAGCCACACCGGAATTCAGTGAGACGATATCAAACAGTGGTGTGCCTGAATGAGGATCTATCCTGATCAGGGGGTTGGTTTCAATATCATCCAGTTGCTGCAGTAATTTTTTCGCGATGTCACTGGCTGGTTCATTGTACTGGCCACTATCCAGACGCTTTTGTTGCTCAGCGAGATAATCATCATAGCCGCTGCGCAGAGGTGGCAGAACCATGGCCCGGTTATGCAATAGAGCGTCATAGATGCGAATCAGGTCTTCTGCCAATCGCCCGGTTGAATTGTCGTCTGCAGCAATATGATGAACGGTCAGCTGTAATAATTCTTCATCGCTATCCAGCTGGCAGCAGGATGCTGCAATCAGTGGGCCTTTGCGCAGATTGAATTTGAATATCTGCTTGGCAACCGTCGGAATACCCGGCTGGTCTTGCAGGCTCCAGGTTCCGGGAATCCGGTTCACGATCATCTCTGATTCATCTGGGGGATCCATGAGAGTCAGCTTAAGATGCCCGGTTGCCGGGGTCACTGATGTTCTGAGTGTATGGTGGCGCTCGATCAGCATGGCCAGCGCTTTTTTAAGCAAATTGTCGTCAAACCCTGCTGCCCGGGTAATGTAACGGGTACAGGTGATTGATGCATCACGGTGTTCCAGTAATTCGCGGAAAAACAGACCCACCTGCGCCAGGCAGCCGTGCAACTCGGTAGTGATGGTATTGGTCGCTGCCTGATTGAGTTCATTGATCAGATGACTCTGGCCGGCGAGGGTGGGGGCACGGTAAATATCTGCAACTTCGACGGAAATATTGAAATCCCGGCTCAAGGTGGAAGCCAACACAATCGCAGACATGCTGTTGCCGCCAATCTCAAAGAAGTGGTCCTGATCAGAGGTCGGAGAGATATGGGCCGTTTGTTGCCAGTAAAAAGCCAGCTGTGATGTCAGTGGATCGTTGAACGATTGCGGCTTGCTGAGTGGCTCAGCCTGATGACCGGCCAGCGCTTTGCGGTCGATCTTGAAATTTTCGGTGTAGGGTAAGTGTTCAAGCTCAGTCAGGCTGGTCGGCACCATGTAATCCGGCAGCACTGCCAGTAAATGTTCTCGGATGGTTTTGAGGTTGTCAGCGTCCGGACTGTGAAAGACGACAAAACCATGCAGAGCTTTGTTGCCATGATCATCCTCTTTGGCGATGACCACGGCTTCCTTGACCCGTGCATGAGCATTCAGGTGGTAATCAATCTCTCCCAGATCAACTCTGATGCCCCGAATCTTGACCTGGCTGTCCGTGCGTTGCAGATATTGCAGGTTGCCGGATTCATCCATGCTGGCGAAGTCCCCGGTATAAAAGTAACGCCGGCCATCAATGACAGGAAATTTTTCCTGAGTCAGCTCCGGCTGCTGATAATATTCCATGGCAATCCGGGATCCTCCAAGATACAGCTCTCCAGGTTCTCCTGTCTTGACAGGAGTCCGGTCCGGTTTCAGCAGCAGCTGTTCCATCGCGCCAACTGGTTTGCCGATGAGTACTTTTTCATCAGCTTGTGTTCGATGATAAAAATAACAGTGACTCAATCCAAAAATTTCGGTGGTTCCATACGCTGTGGCGACCCGTGCATTTGGAAATACCCGGTGTAGACGGTCGATGGATTGTCTGCTGAAAACGTCACCGCCGTACCAGACCAGCTGGACATTGGAAAAGCCGGACTGATCCGTCATTTGTTCAATGTGCTCGGACAGGTTTTTTAACAGCGCCGGTGGGCAGTGAAATGCAGTACATTGGCTGGCCTGTTGTGCCAGCCAGTTGAGATCCAGGGCTTTCTGTCGTTCCAGTATCAGCGTGGTACCTCCCTGCACCAGTGCACTCATCAGTTCCAGCATGCTGATACTCCAGGCATAACGGGCGATGGAATCAACGGTGTCCGCAGAGCTAATGCCAAGTGCTGACGAAGGTTCAATGATAGATGCCGACAGGCTCCTGTAGTTACCCAGCACGCCTTTGGCTTTTCCGGTACTGCCGGAGGTAAAAAAGATACAGGCCGGATCATCGGGCTTGCAGTCGAGCCGGGTTGTTTCGTGAACTTCGGTGGCACTCATACCATCAACATAAATGGTCGCCACACTGAAATCACTGGCCCGGTTCTGATAATGACTCTGGGTGATCAACACCGTTGGCATGATCGTGTCCAGCCGTTCTTTGATCTGAACATCCGGATGTTCAGGATCGAGTGGAGCATAAATGGCTCCCACCCTGAAGATGGCTAGCATGGATACGAGAATGTCTTCTGATGGATCCAGCATGACAGCGACAAATTTCCCGGGTTTGACACCTGCTGCGTATAAGTACAGCGACAACGCCTTGACCCGCTGGTTCAGCTCTGCGTAACTGACAGCCCTGTCCTGAAAACGGATTGCTGTTTTGTCTGGTGATGTTTCCGCGTAGTGAAGAATCACATCATCCAGACGGGGATGTTCATTGGATATCATAGCTGACAGCCTGGCTCCTTGTTCTTTCGAGCTATCCTGACTCAACCGTATGGCAACGCTTCGGAGCCGCTGTCGTTGTCAGGGCATATCAATCCTGCACCGGCAGGATGAAAAGTTGTTGATGACGGTAAATTAGGATAATTCAGTAGTATTTTGCGTCCATTCCAAGACCCAGCAGGTGTCTGCCAAAGGTTTGTGATGCAATGGTGTAATCCGTCTGGGCATGACAACCGGTAATACGGATATCCCGAAACAGACGCTGCATTTCGTTATTGCTGAACCACGCGTTACCGCCGGATGCCATAGATAACCTGTTAACGGCTTCGATCAGAATTTTTATGGCATAGGATTGCTGACATCTCCAATTCAGCACATCGTCCGGAGAAGGTAATCGTTGTTGACTGGCGCGATCCATCATTTCCCTCCAGTCGTTCTCTAGCAAAAGTTGCGCCGTTTTTGTTTGGTTGACGGATTCAGCCAGATACATCTGTGCCGGTGCATTATTGATTTCCCGAGCGCCCGAGTAAGCTCTGATGCGTGTTTTGGTCTTTTCGGTAAACAACTCAATAAAGCGTTTGGCGATTCCCAGAGACACCGCAGCAAAGCCAATTGAGAACACCGGTGAGAATGGAGTGTAAAAAATATCGCCACTATGGCTTTTATATCCACGACTCAGACCGAAGTTCAGACCGAACAATGATTCGGTGCGATATTCCGGTACGAACACGTCTTTCAGTACGAGAGATTTGCTGCCAGTGCCGCGTAAAGCTGCAGTGTCCCAATCATCCAGAATTTCATAATCACTGCGGGGAACCACCGCAAAACACGGGCCGGGCTGGCCCATATTATTTGTTCCCATGTATCCAAGTACTGCCCAGTCAGCATGATCGCAGCCGGATGACCAGCCGAATGTGCCGGATAGGCGAATGCCGCCTTCGGTTTTTTCCCATTGTCCTAATGGCGCCACTGATGAGCTGACCAGTGCTTCCGGATTTTCGCCCCAGATTTCGTTTTGTAGTTTGGGTGCAAACAAGGCAATGGCGTGAGAGTGGTTGGCCAGCAGTCCGGTAGCCCACGCAGTGGAGGCACAGGCCTCAGCAATTCTGGCGATACAATTTGCATATTCCGGATAACTTACTTCTAATCCACCAAATGCTTTGGGCTGTAGGGCGCGAAAAAAACCGGTCTGTTTGAGCAGGTCGATATTTTCTTGCGGGACCATGGCAATTTTTTCTGCTTCGGCAGCGTTATTGCGAATGGCAGGCAATATCTGATTTATATTATTTAAAAGGTTCATAATTTTTGCATGCTAAGTAGTTGGGCTGCTTCGGTTTCACATAACAACGGCAAACAATGAAGTCAGTGTCCGGGAAAAAATTAACGTCTGACAAATAAGACAAAATTATGGCTAAATGATGATTTGTTCATACGCCATTTAACGCAATCAACAAAGGGAATATGTCATATGCCAGATAAACAAGGCAAGAATAAAGCGTTGATCATCGGTGCTGGTACCGGCGGATTGCTGGCTGCCGCCGCGTTATCGCCTTACTTCAAAACGGTTCAGGTGGTGGAAAAAGATAGCCTGCCGTTGTCACCCGCCGTTCGTAAGGGCGTCGGCCAGGCGGCGCATTTGCACAGCCTGTTGTTAGGGGGACTGCAGATACTGGAGCGTTTTTTACCGGGTATTGCTGACGATCTTCGCCGGGCAGGATCAAAAACCCTTCGGGCCGGACTGGATCAACAGATCCATGAATACGGCGTCTGGTTACCCGAACGTGATCTTGGTTTTGAGATTCTGGCTCAGTCTCGTTATTTGCTTGAGCATGTAATCCGCGATCGGGTGGCCCGGTTGGCTAACGTTGTAATCGATGACCAATGGCGCATTGAGCAGTTGATTTTATCAACCGGCAAAACAGTTGTTGGTGCGGTGGGGGGCAGGGATTCAAATGATACCGAAGAACTGCTGGCAGATCTGGTAGTGGATTGTTCCGGGCGGGCTGGAAAATTTGTTCGTCAACTGTCGAATTTTTTTCCAGATATGGATCGAGTGGATGAAATTCAATCCAACATTGTTTATGCATCTGCATTTGTAGATAAGCCGCCGGCGCTGGCCGGGCAGCGGGAAAACATTTTAATTATCGCTGAACCGGGAGCATCTGCCGGCGGTGCACTGATCGATATTGAAGGGAACCGCTGGTGTGTGTCCTTGCATGGTCGTAATGGGGTGGTACCACCGACTGATCCGGAAGCATGGAAATCATTTGCCCGTAGTCTTCCTGCCGATCGAATCTATCAGCGTCTGACTCAGGCGGAATACATTCACCCGGTTTCGGTATACAAAAAACCTCTTTCTATCTGGCGGCGTTTTGATTTGATGACTGATTTTCCCGGTGGTTATTTTCCACTGGGAGATGTGATTACCAGTGTTAACCCGACCTTTGGCCAGGGTATGACTTTGGGGTTTGGTCACGCAGTGGCGTTATTTGAGGCGTTTGCGGCAGGTGGTTCCGATGAGATCATCCAGAAACATTACCTGAAAGCAGCTGCGGACTGGTCACAAAAAGCATGGCGTGTATGTGCTGCCTACGACTCTTCTTTTAAAGGGGATGAGCTGTCACGACAGAAGAATTTTCAGATACTGCGATCATTGTCGTTAAAAAAACAAAACGAAGCCATTGCTGACCCAGAGGTGCATAAACGCCTGTTTCGTCAGGCGCAGATGATTAATCAGTGAACTTAAAGGAACGGGGTACTATGGAAAAGTTTGATCATGCCATTGTCATAGGTGCAGGAATGGCCGGTCTGAGTTCGGCTGCGGTTTTGTCTGCATATTTTAATAAAGTGACCGTGTTGGATAAGGATTGTCTGCTCCCCGCAGATGAAGGCTTTCCCAACGGGATACGCAAAGCAGTTCCTCAGGGCGGACATATTCATATTCTGTTACGCGCCGGACTGGATGTACTGGAGTCTGTTTATCCGGGTATTTCCCAGACGTTGGAGGCGCGCGGATCTGTCCGTATCCAGCTGGGAGTGGATCAGCAGATGTTTGAGTTTGGCGAATGGATGCCGGAGCGGGATCTTGGTGTTTACTTTCTGTCGCAATCTCGTCCTTTGCTGGAACAGGTGGTGCTGGAATATACCGAAGCAATTGCGAATGTCGATATCCGCGATCGAACCGCTGTGTCACAGGTGTCGTTGCCGGATTTGCATACGGTCTCTCAACCGACGGTGACTCTGGCCGATGGGGAACAATTAACGGCCAGCCTGATTGTCGATGCGGCGGGAAATGCCGGTCCGTTTATCTCCCGGCTTAATGCTCAATTGGTTGAGGCGGTTCAGGTCGATACCTTCCCAACCAATATTTTTTATTCCACCGTTCATTTTAAAAAAACCACCGACTGGTGTGGAAGGCAGGAAAATATCCTGATCATTCCAGAGCCGGGGGTGGGTGATATTGGTGGTTCACTGATTTCGGTGGAACAAGAGTCCTGGTGCGTTTCGTTGCACGGCCGTAACGGTGCCCATCCACCCCGAACCATGGATGAGTGGATGGAAGCGGCGCGGGCATTGCCCAATGACCGGATATGGCAGCGCATCCGTGATGCCCAGCCCGTCAGTGAGGTGCGGGTATTTAAAAAGCCCACTTCCACGTTCCGACGTTTTGATCTGAATGATCATTTGCCTGCCGGGTATTTGCCGGTCGGTGACACCATTACCAGTTTTAATCCCATTTATGGTCAAGGCATGAGTGTGGCGCTCGGACATGTCAGAGTTCTGCGCGAGCAGCTGGCTCAATACGATGACTTTTCCGGTTTTCGCTCCAGGTATCTGAAAGCCGCCTGTGAATGGTCGCGACAGGCCTGGCAGCGGACGGTGTCTTTCGATACCAATTATCGTCTGGTGGAAGGTCAGGAAGCCCGCATCGGCGTCATGCGCAAGTTGACCCTGGCTCAGCATGCCAAAGCCAAAGCGGACCCGGAATTTCATCTGAAGCTGGCCAGACAGGCTCAAATGCTGTCTTAGTTCGTGGCGCTTGCGGAACTAGATAGTAGGGCAACTGAGTATGGACTGCGCTGCTTTCTGATACGCCATTTGCGGGGGTTAATCTGTCTGACATCAGTATTGCTTACTTTTGTGCTTTCGGGCATGGACAGGTATGATCCGCGCCCTTTGTTCACCCTCCAGACAAAAACCACAGGAAAACTATGCTTTTGTTATCCAGAAAACAGGACTGGCTTGGTAATGTTCGCGCAGATGTTTTAGCTGGTCTCGTTGTGGCCCTGGCGTTAATCCCAGAAGCCATCGCATTTTCTATTATTGCCGGAGTGCATCCGAAAGTCGGTCTCTATGCGTCTTTCTGTATTGCCGTGATCACCGCTTTTGTTGGTGGTCGGCCGGGTATGATTTCTGCTGCCACCGGTGCGATGGCGCTGCTGATGGTAAACCTGGTCAAAGATCATGGCCTGCAGTACCTGCTGGCGGCGACGTTGCTGACTGGTGGATTGCAGATCATCGCCGGTTATCTGCAGCTGGCCAATCTGATGCGCTTTGTGTCCCGTGCCGTGGTCACCGGCTTTGTGAATGCGCTGGCGATTCTGATCTTTATGGCGCAGTTACCTGAGCTGATCAATGTCACCTGGCATGTGTATGCACTTGCTGCCGCCGGGTTGCTGATCATTTATACCTTTCCGCTGATCAATAAAACCATTCCCTCGCCGTTGGTCTGTATTCTGTCGTTGACTGCTGTCTCGATATTACTTGGACTGGATGTTCGCACGGTAGGGGATATGGGTGAGTTGCCGGACGCGCTGCCGATGTTTTTGTGGCCCGATGTGCCACTGGATCTCTCGACGCTGAAAATCATTTTTCCTTACTCGGCGGCAATGGCCGTAGTCGGGTTGCTGGAGTCGTTGATGACGGCGACGATTGTGGATGATCTGACCGATACCCCCAGTGATAAAAACCGCGAGTGCAAAGGACAGGGCATCGCGAACATAGTTGCGGGTTTCTTTGGCGGTATGGCTGGTTGTGCCATGATCGGTCAGTCTGTGATAAACGTGAAATCCGGTGGACGAGGGCGGTTGTCGACCTTTATCGCCGGTTCCATGTTGCTGACGCTGGTCGTGTTTCTGAGTGACTGGGTTTCTATTATTCCCATGGCGGCCCTGGTGGCGGTGATGATCATGGTCTCCATCGGAACATTCAACTGGGGATCGATCCGTGACTTAAAAACATTGCCGCTGTCTACCAATATTGTCATGATCCTGACTGTGGTGGTGGTGGTCTGGACTCACAATCTGGCCTATGGCGTGCTCGCCGGGGTACTGATGGCAGCCTTGTTTTTCGCCAACAAAATCGGCCACTTCATGTATGTTGAGTCGGATTTGTCGGCAGATGGGGAGTCCAGAGTTTATCGTGTGGTTGGACAGGTATTTTTTGCCTCATCCGATAAGTTCAACCGGTCATTTGATTTTAAAGAAGCGCTGGCAGAGGTCACCATTGATCTCAGCCGGGCACATTTCTGGGACATAACCGCCGTTGGTGCGCTCGACAAAGTGGTGATCAAGTTCCGTCGTGAAGGTGCCAGAGTCAACGTGATTGGAATGAATGAAGCCAGTGAAACCATTGTTGATCGTTTTGGGGTTCATGATAAGCCGGAAGAGCTTGATAAAGTATTGGGAGGTCATTAATGGATAATCAGAATCAGGAAATGATCGTCGCCTGTGTCGACGGTTCCAGATATACCAATGATGTCAGCGATTACGCTGCCTGGGCCAGCCAGCGCATTGGTGTGCCGCTGAAGCTGTTACACAATATCGAATATCGCGATATTTCACCGATGGATCTAAGTGGCAGTATCGGTTTTGGAGCCCAGGAACATTTATTGAATGAGCTGGTATCGCTGGAAGAACAGCGCAGTAAAATTGTTCTGGAAGAAGGCAAAAAAATGCTATCCCAGATTCGTGAACGGATAACGGCGCGCGGATATGACGAACCGATTCTACGCCAGCGTCACGGTTCTCTTCCGGAGACCCTGGTCGATTGCGAGCACGAAATCCGGCTGCTGGTGATGGGTATTCGTGGCGAGGGCAAAGAAGCGCTTGATGATCAGTTGGGCGGGCACCTGGAAACTGTTGCCCGGGCGCTGCACAAACCGATTCTGGTGGTAAACCGCCGATTTTCCGAGCCACAAAAAATCATGCTGGCGTTCGATGGTAGTGTCGGGGCCAAAAAAGCCCTCGATATGGTTGCCCAGCGGCCTTTGTTTAAAGGTACCGCCTGCCATCTGGTGAATGTCAATCACAAACAGGTCAGTCAGGAATATCCGATTTCTCATGCCGCCGAAGAACTGCGAATTGCCGGGTTTGATGTGACCGTCGCTGAACTGGAAGGGGATCCGCAGGAAATACTGTGCAATTACCAGCAACAGGAAAATATCGATTTGACCTTGATGGGCGCGTTCAGTCACAACCGTATTCGTGATCTGATTATTGGCAGCTTTACCGTAAAAATGCTGTTAAACACCCAACAGCCATTATTGTTATTAAGGTAATCAATAAACCGGCCAGAAAACCTTACAGGTCTTCTGCCGGTATTCTGCATAACCAGGGAAGGTGTGCAGCAGATACTTTTCTTCTTTTTCTATCTTCAGAACAATGGCCATTGCCACCAGTAGCAACCCTGTCCAGTTGTACCAGCCATGGTTAAAAATCGTTATCCCGGCCATCAATAAAAACAGGCTCAGATACATCGGGTGTCGTATCCGGCGATACGGGCCACTGGTAATGAGTCTTGCCCCCTGTTTGATTTCCGGATAGACAGAAAAGTTGCCGATTCGATTATGGTAGACCGTCCAAAGCGCCAGAACCAGACCTGCCAGAGACAGCATCAGGGGTGCCGGATGATGGTGCAGAGAGTTATTGGGCACAGTTGCCAGTAGCATGCCCGCGCCCTGAGTCAGCACCAGCAGATGGCTGCCTAATGGTCGGTCAAATATCATGGCGTTATTCCAGTAATTGTTTGATGCGGGCTTTGATCATCTCAATGGCCACGCGATTCTTTCCACCCCTGGGAACGATCAGGTCGGCAAATTGTTTGGATGGCTCAACAAACTGCATAAACATCGGTCTGACGGTTTGGCGGTACTGACTGATCACAGATTCGAGAGATCGGCCACGACTTTCAATATCCCGCTGCAGACGCCGAACCAGACAGATATCCAGCGGGGTATCGATATAGATACTGGTATGCAGGCGCTCGCGGATATCGGGATCGGTCAATAGTAAAATCCCCTCGACGATCACCACCCGTCGGGGTTCCATGTCTATGGTGTCGCTGGCGCGGGTGTGTTCGGTGTAATCATAGACCGGGATGTCAACGTGGAATCCCCGGCCCAGTTGGTCCAGGTGTTCTATCAGTAAGTGATGGTCAAAGGCATTGGGGTGGTCATAGTTGGTTTTCAGTCGTTCCTCCATCGACATGTGAGACTGGTCTTTGTAGTAAGAGTCTTCTTTGATGATGCCAATGTGATGGGCGCCAACTTCTTCCTTGAGTTCCTGATAAATAGTGGCAGATAAAAGGCTCTTGCCTGATGCGGACGCACCAGTGATGCCGATAAAAATGGGGGACATAAATATGAAACTCACAACAGGTTTGGGGTATTTTATTCAGGATGCCCGGTATCGACAAATGATTCACTGCAGTTCGACGGTGCATGAACCAGAAAAATCCTGGTTTTTGTAGTAATTATAAAATGCAGTATCGTTTCAGCTTGGTGTTTTGGTTAAAACATCGCCAATTTACTGATAAAGATCACTCAAAAATGTAATTTTACTACATCCCTTGTGTCTGTCTCGAGTATGTGAGTTAGAATAGCCCCACATCCCTTTCCATTACATATCAAAGGAACTCAACATGTCTGTGATAAAAATGTCTGATTTGGATCTGGCAGGTAAGCGTGTTCTTATTCGTCAGGACCTTAACGTGCCCCTGGACGAAGCCGGCAATGTCACCAGCGACAAGCGTATTAAAGCCTCTTTACCCACCATTGAAGAAGCTTTGGCCAAAGGTGCCAAAGTCATGGTGATGAGTCACCTTGGACGTCCGGAAGAAGGGGTCTATGACGAAGCCAGTTCTCTGAAGCCGGTTGCTGCTTATCTGGGCAAACTGATGGGGCGCGAAATTCCCGTGGTCAAAGACTGGGTGGATGGATTTGACGTTGATGCAGATCTGGTGATGCTGGAAAACGTTCGTTTCAATAAGGGTGAAAAGAAAAACGATGACGAGCTGTCGAAAAAGATGGCGGCATTGTGTGACGTGTATGTAATGGATGCTTTTGGGACTGCCCACCGGGCTCAGGCTTCAACTCATGGGGTTGCCAAGTTTGCTCCTGTTGCCTGTGCAGGTCCGCTGCTGGCTGGTGAGCTCGATGCTCTGGGTAAGGCGATGGATAATCCTGCCCGGCCGATGGTTGCCATTGTTGGTGGCTCCAAAGTTTCAACCAAATTGACCGTACTGGAAAGTCTTTCCAAAGTCTGCGACCAGTTGATCGTAGGTGGTGGTATCTCCAACACTTTTGTGGCAGCGCGTGGATATAACGTTGGTAAGTCTCTGCACGAAGCAGACCTGATTCCTCAGGCTCAAAAACTGATGGCAGAACTGGACATTCCAGAACCAGTTGACGTGCGTGTTGGTAAAGAATTCAGCGCGACGGCTGAAGCGGTTGTCAAACCTGTTGATCAGGTACAGGATGACGAAGAAATCATGGACCTCGGGCCTCAAACGGCTGCCAGATTTGCAGAAGTTATCAAGGGTGCCAAAACCATCCTGTGGAATGGCCCTTGTGGCGTATTTGAGTTTGACAATTTTGCCCAGGGAACCAAAGATATCGCCGAAGCAATTGCAGCCAGTGATGCATTTTCTGTGTTAGGTGGTGGAGACGTAATTGCAGCCGTTCAGAAATTTGATATGGAAGACCGGTTCTCTTATATCTCAACAGGTGGTGGTGCATTCCTTGAGTTTGTGGAAGGAAAGAAACTGCCGGCGGTTGCGATTCTGGAAGAGCGGGCAAAAGGCTAAGTTAAACCAGCCAAGCTGATTACGACGATTTATAAACTCTTGTAACAATCAGGAATTCGATATGTCACAGAAAATATCCGATTTTGTAAAACCCGGTGTTGCCACTGGTGATGATGTACAGAAAATCTTTGAACTGGCCAAAGCCGGTCATTTTGCACTCCCGGCTGTCAATTGCGTGGGTACTGATTCTGTTAACGCAGTGCTGGAAGCTGCCGCAAAAGTGAACTCCCCTGTGATCGTACAGTTCTCTAACGGCGGTGCCGGTTTTTTTGCTGGTAAAGGCGTTAAACTGGAAGGTCAGGGCGCGCAGATACTGGGTGCCATTGCCGGTGCCAAACATGTGCATACTGTTGCCGAAGCTTATGGCGTTCCGGTTATTCTGCATACTGACCATGCAGCCAAAAAACTGTTGCCATGGATCGACGGATTACTTGACGCTGGTGAAAAGCACTTTGCTGAAACAGGTAAGCCTTTGTTTTCTTCGCATATGCTTGATCTGTCAGAAGAGTCTCTGGAAGAAAACATGGAAATTTCAGCTCGCTATCTCGAGCGTATGTCCAAAATGGGCATGACTCTGGAAATCGAACTGGGTGTGACCGGTGGTGAGGAAGATGGTGTTGATAACAGTAATGTTGATACCGCTGATCTGTACACCAAGCCTGAAGAAGTTGCTTATGCTTATGAAAAACTGAGCGCTGTCAGCCCTCGTTTTACCATTGCGGCCTCTTTCGGAAATGTTCATGGTGTATACAAGCCGGGTAATGTGAAACTGACTCCAAAAATTCTGGATAACTCGCAGAAATACTGTTCCGAGAAATTTGGTTTGACAGAAAAGAGCCTCAACTTTGTATTCCACGGCGGTTCTGGTTCCTCGGCTGCTGAAATTGAAGAATCCATTTCCTATGGTGTCATCAAGATGAACATTGATACCGATACCCAGTGGGCAACCTGGAATGGTGTTCGTGAGTATTATCTGGCCAATGAAGCCTATCTGCAGGGACAAATCGGTAACCCTGACGGTGAAGACAAGCCCAATAAGAAGTTTTATGACCCACGTGTCTGGTTGCGTAAGTCTCAGGATGGCATGGTCAAGCGATTGGAACAGGCATTTGCCGAACTGAATTGTATTGATCGTTATTGATTTTTTCTTAATCAATGATATTAAAGGCTCCCTCGGGAGCCTTTTTTATATCCATGGAGGGATGGTATCCCACGGGCGCATGGATGCGCAGGAGTGGGGTATGCCCATGGAAGGGCTGTATCCCACGAGCGCATGGATGCGCAGGAGTGGGGTATGCCCATGGAGGGATGGGCATAATGTTGCTCCCTGCACATTATGCATTCCCGCCGTCCCTGGCGGTCAGCAGAATGTATGTTCCAGACACATCCTGCATTCCCGCCGTCCCTGTCGGTCATATCCCAGGGGCATGGATGCGCAGGAGTGGGGTATATCCATGGGGGGATGGGCATAATGTTGCTCCCTGCATTCGTTGATATTCCATCGGTCCTCAATCCATATCCTTGCTTTTTATAAGGTGTGGGGGAGGTCGGGAAGAGTAATGAGAAAATCACAATTAATGGCTTTGGTATTAACCGTAACATGAGAAGCAATCAGTGACACAACAGCAAAACCTGATATTTAACAGCCTCAAACAGGTAGAGGCGAGTAAGTTATTTCAAGGCGGAGTGATTGCAATTATTGTATTGTCCGCGCTGACCACCGGGGCCAAAACCTATAATTTGCCAACAGTTTTCGAGCATGTGCTTGAAGGACTCGATACCGCGATTACGTTTTTCTTTTTGGTGGAAATTCTTTTGCGTTTTATTGTGCATGATAATAAAAAGCGATTTTTTCTCGATGGTTGGAATATCTTCGACACCTTGGTTGTAGTAGGCAGTCTGATTCCTCTGCAGAATGCTGACGCAGTACTGATTGGTCGGCTGTTAAGAATCTTCCGGGTATTACGATTGGTCTCCGTGATTCCGGATCTGCGTTTTCTGATTAATTCGCTGTTTAAGGCGATTCCCAGAATGGGATATATTGCCGTACTCATGTTTATTATTTTCTATATCTATGCTGCGATAGGATCGTTGTTTTTTCATTCAATTAATGAAGTTTTGTGGGGAGATGTCACTATTTCCATGTTGACTCTTTTTAGGGTGGCAACTTTTGAGGACTGGACCGATGTCATGTATGAAACCATGGATACTTATCCGCTCAGCTGGATTTATTATCTGACATTTATATTTCTGACGGCTTTTGTGTTTCTGAACATGATGGTTGGTGCGATACTGGAGGTCATGAGTGCGGAGCAGAATGCACGTGAACAGGCCAGTGCTCATAAGGAGCGTGCAGATATGGCAGAGCAGATTCAGGCGTTGCAGCATAAAGTCGATATCCTGATTGAACGGCTTAAATAACTCGTTTCCTTGTTCTCTGATTTCCAGATGTGCGGTTCTTTCGCGCCATATGTCAATTTTCAGCCTGTTAACCCGGCAAGTATACATGTCGGGTTAACAGTGTGATGCTGGGATGCACCGAGGTGTCGGACCAAACTATTGGCCACAGCCAATGCGAGCCACTGGAAATCAAGCGGTCCAACGATTCGGTGTTTCGCGCAACACCGCCAGATTTCTTGGGGCGACAATTAATATAGATCAGGACGATCTATTTAGTTGTTGGATTAATAATAGGTGATACCTTGGCATTCGGCCATCTTCAGTGAAGATGGCTGCTCCCGGATACGCCATTTGCATCATTACTGCAAATCCTGCGCAAAAAGCTTGTCATAAACCTCAGAAATCGTTTTAGACTATCGTCCCGGCTTACACGGTAGGTGATGGTGGTCCTGAAAAAGTCACAGTTGCTGATGTTTATGGGACTGGATTACGCGAATACCTTGATATAAGCCTATGCGGGTTAGGACATTTGGCAGTCACTGAATAAGCACAATTTTAATGAGCCTCTGAAAGCACAACAGTTTTGTGCAGGTTAAGGCGCATCGTCCACAGGGACGTGTCCGTCACTTAGCCCGAGTCTTTCTGCAGTAACGAAGATTTGAGAAATTAAACACTGGCACTGTTTCGAATAGTGTTTTCAGAGTTTTTGATCAATGTAACTGGAGATGGATTATGAAACATGTATTGCCCTTCTTGATTATTATCTTGTGTTCACCGGTGCTGTTCGCAGCAGCGGGAAAGGACATAACTTACACCATCGCGAATGAGCCCTTTCAGGGATACTATGTCAGTGCAGGGAAAAACGCGCCATTGGTACTCCTGCTTCACGACTGGGATGGATTGACAGACTACGAAACGCAGCGAGCCGATATGCTGGCAGAAATGGGGTATTCGGTATTTGCTGCAGATCTGTTTGGTGCCGGCATCCGTCCGACTCTCGTCGAGGATAAACGCCAGCACACTGGAGAGTTATATCAGGATCGTGGTCGTATGCGGGCCTTGCTGAATGGCGCATTACAGACGGCAGGTGACCAGGGAGGCAATATCGATAACCTGGTTGTGATGGGTTATTGTTTTGGTGGCGCCGCAGTGCTGGAAATGGCGCGCTCCGGAGTTCCTGCTAAGGGTTATGTGACTTTTCATGGTGGTCTGCAAACGCCCGAAGGTCAGGATTACAGCAAAGCCCAAGGTAGTTTGCTGATTCTTCATGGTACCGCAGATACCGCTATTACCATGGATCAATTTGCGCAGTTGGCTACAGAGCTTGAACGGGCTGGCATTAAGCATGAGATGATCACTTACAGTGGTGCTCCTCATGCATTTACAGTATTTGGGGCGCCTTCATACCGAAAAGATGCTGATGAAAAATCATGGCAGCGTTTTACTGAGTTTCTGACGACGGTGAGCCGTTAAGTGAATTCGTTCTCAATAACATCAGGTGAATGGGCGGAAGCATATGTTCTGGCCCGGGAACCGGAATATTACTGAGTTTCATTATAGGAGATCTATTTATGGGTTTTGCACTTTCAACAATGCAACTTCAAAGCGATGCTTTTGATAATGGTGGAAAAATACCTGCAAAACATACCGGCGAGGCTGAAAATGTGTCGCCATCATTATCCTGGAAAAACTCTCCGGACGGCACTAACGGCTATGCCGTCATTTGCCATGATCCGGATGCACCTCTGATATCCCGGGGCGGCAGTTACGGTTTTGTTCATTGGGTACTGTACAACATTCCTGCGGATGTCACCCATTTAGAGGAGGCAACGGACCAGTTTACCCAGGGTGTTCATGACGCCGGTAACACGGGATATACCGGCCCCATGCCTCCTAATGGTCATGGGCTTCATCATTACTATTTTTGGGTAATTGCTTTGAAAGATGCACCAAAATTGCCTGCCGGATTGACTCTCTGGCAATTGTTGGATGCAGTGGAACCCTATGCTATTGGTATGAATCGCTTGGTTGGTACCTATCAGCGCGACTGAAATGATTATTGTTCGCCCTGAAAATCTGATAAATGCTTCAGGGCGAATGTATTTCCAATCTATAAATTCTTTTCTCTGGTTGTTGTATTGGATGATTAAGGTCTTCCATCGGCACGCTATTGTTTCGTGTATCTGTGTTTGCCTTCGTGTATTTGAGAACTTATTGACTTGAGTGCTTGCATAATTGTTACCGATTGGAACAGGAATTGCGCACCAATTTGGGGTGCATAAGGCCAGAAGTTCAGATACTTCTACATCTCAAGGGCGTTGAAATTTATCCAGATGTACAAAAAAACTTTTTTTTGTGAAACCGCAAAACAAATATGGTTTTTTTTCGGGGATATTTGGTTGAAAACACTATAAGCGTTGTTTCGGCTATCTAGGCATGGAAGTTGTATAACAGCCTAGCTATTAACCTGGCATTCAAATAGACCTTCCTGATCAATTTGAATGTCGCCTTTTAAAATCTGCGAAATCCCGAATCGTCGGACCGTTTGATTTTAGATGGCTCGCATGGGCTTAGACCCATGGTGTGGTCCGACACCTCGGTGTGTCCATGCATCACTATTAACCCGACATATTTAATTGCCAGGTTAATAGATGCATAACCAATAAAGACTTTGTCCATTGTTGGGCCGTAGATGTCTTTTATGTAAGGGTAATCATAATAATAGAGGTATTACTGTGACGGCAGTGCTTAGCCAAGATGACAAGTATGTCCGGTTTGTGAACGTTAAGAAGAGCTACGATAACAAAAATCTGGTTGTTAAGGATTTTAACCTGGACATTCAAAAAGGTGAATTCGTTACTCTGTTAGGGCCATCAGGGTCTGGCAAAACAACGTGTCTTATGATGCTTGCCGGTTTTGAGGATGTTACAAGCGGAAGTATTGAAATTAACCGTAAATCTGTTCAGGACATAGCACCTTATCACCGAAATATCGGTATGGTGTTTCAGCATTATGCATTATTTCCCCACATGACAATTGCAGAAAATCTTGCTTATCCTCTTAAAGTCCGCAAGATGAGTTCCTCAGACATCAATACGGCCGTGCAGGCATCACTGGATCTGGTTGAGTTGAGTCGTTATGGCGATCGTTATCCGGGGCAGTTGTCTGGTGGACAGAAGCAGCGTGTTGCGCTGGCCAGATCCCTGATTTTTGAGCCCAGCATTGTGTTGATGGATGAGCCTCTGGGTGCACTCGATAAAAATCTGCGTGAGCAGATGCAGTTTGAAATCAAACGTTTGCACGAGCAGTTTGGTTTTACCGCTATTTACGTGACTCATGATCAAACTGAAGCATTGACAATGTCTGATCGTATTGCTGTTTTTAACGATGGTGTCGTTCAGCAATGTGCCCCTCCCGCAGAGTTATATGAGCGCCCGGCGAACAGTTTCGTGGCAGATTTTATCGGTGAAAACAATCATATCGTTGGTACGGTGCAGCAAATCAACGATGGCGTGGCAACCATAAAGCTTTTTGACGGTTCAGTCATTAATGCAGATGCCACTCTTAATTGTCCTGCCGTGGGGCAGCCCTGTGCCCTCACCATACGACCTGAAAAACTGTTCATCGTGTCAGCAGACCGAAGATATGAAAATTTTGTGTCGGCGGAATTTATAACCCGGTTATATGTTGGTGATTCCATTCGTTATTTCTTTAAGTTGGCGAATGGTTCTGAACTGATGGTGAAAGTATTGAACGATCATGAAGCTCCGCATCTTATTGCGGGTCAGAAAGCTGAACTGACTTGGCATACTAAGAACGGCTTGGCTTTGGATAAGCCGTAATCAAAGTGACTCATCGTTCGTTGATAAAGTGTTTTAAAACATGAAAACAAAATATGTGATTTTGTTTTTCATTCAGGATTGATGCTGTGATAACTATCAATCCTGTCGGAACATCCATGTTCCGCAGGCAGGTTGTTGAAGTTCGGCGAATCTTCTCAAGCTGCAAAAAACGATAACTAGACTAAAGGAACGTAACATATGAAGAGATTTGCTCAAATTGCTGCTTTGTCGCTGGCGGCTACTACTCTGCCGGCTTTGGCTGAGCAGATGACGGTTGTTTCATTTGGCGGTGCTTACGGTGACGTACAACAGAAATCCATGCTGGAACCGTTTATGGAAAAGACTGGCAACAAGCTGTTGTTTGAAAGTTATTCCGGCGGTGTTGCAGAACTGAAGTCTCAGGTAGAGAGCGGAAACATTTTATGGGATGTCATCGACATGGAGGTTATTGATGTGGAGCGGGCTTGCTCCGAAGGGTTGCTGGAGGAATTCCCTATGGATACCCTGCCTCCAGGGGATGATGGTACGCCAGCTAAAGATGACTTCAGTCCTGCCGCTCTGGAAAACCCTTGTGGGGTCGCTCAGATTGTCTGGACGATTTTATATGCCTACAACACCGAAACCATCGGTGGTGGACATCCTTCCTCCATGGCGGACTTTTTCGATACCAAAAAATTTCCAGGAAAACGCGCCCTGCGCAAGCGTCCTCAGGTGAATATGGAGTGGGCTCTGCTGGCGGATGGAGTTCCGGCTGACAAAGTATATGACATGTTGACAACCGAAGAAGGACAGGCCCGCGCGTTCGCCAAACTGGATAGTATCAAAAATGATATCGTCTGGTTTGACAGCTGGTCTCAGGCACCACAATTACTCAATGATGGTGGTGCTGTCATGGTTCAGTCTGCCAATGGACGTTTCTTTGATGCCATTCAGAAAGATAAAAAACCGTTTGTAATGGTTTGGGACGGTCATGTGTACGATCTTGACGTCTGGTCTATTGTCAAAGGTTCCAAACATAAAAAACTGGCTGAGGACTTCATTCGTTTTGCGACTGGATCCAAACCACTGGCAGCTATGCCTTCTATTGCATACGGTCCAACCCGTCAGTCTTCATACGCTTATGTTGATAAAGATCTGGTATCCAAACTGCCATCTGCTCACCTTGACGAAGGCATGCATGCGTCCAGCGTTTTCTGGGCCGATTATGGCGAGTCATTGGGTGAAAAATTCAATGAATGGTTGCTGAAATAATCTACGTTACCGATTAGCGACGACAGTCCGGGTTGTAGAAAACCCGGACTTTCGGTTGATACAGAAAACATACATTATTTAGGAAATTTGGATGTCTGGGGTTGAACTCACACAAGCAGAAAAACGAACCTTTGACCGGACTCAGCGAAAAGCCCGACGAACCGCTTTGTTGTTTGTCGCACCACTGCTGTTATTTATTGTTGTTTCCTTTGTGTTGCCGATTGGAACCATGTTGTTTCGCAGCGTATATCATCCCGCTGTTGCGGAACTGATTCCGGCCACTCTGCAGAAACTGAAAGCCTGGGATGAAACCAGCAACACGATTCCCGAACCGGATGCATTACAGGTTTTCGCCGGTGAACTGAAAACGCTGGTAGAAAATAAGACGTTTGGCAAATTGGCAGAAGAGATCAACCGTTCGTCACCTGGAGCGTCCAGTCTGATCAAATCCACTGCCCGAAAAATGAGCCGGCTTGATGATGCTGAGTTGCAATCCAAGGGAGATCAGGCTTTATTGGATGCCGGTAAACAATGGTCTAACCCCAATTTATGGCGTTCCATCAAAAAAGCAGGAAATGTATTCACCGGTGCTTATTACCTGACGGCTGTTGATATGGAGCGTAATGGCGAAGGGAGGGTGGTATCTCGGAAAACACAGATTTATACCGATCTTTATGTCAAGAGTCTTAAAATCGCGCTTTATATCACCTTGCTGACGGGGCTGATAGGTTTTCCGTTAGCGTATTATCTTGCCAATGCTCCGGAAAGAACTGCAAATGTTCTAATGGTATTTGTATTGTTGCCATTTTGGACGTCTCTACTGGTACGTACTACCGCGTGGATGGCCTTATTGCAGACAAATGGAGTGATCAATTCCGTGTTGCAGTCATTGCATATTATTTCCGAACCGCTGGAACTTCTGTATACGCAATTTTCCACTATTATTGCCATGACACATATTCTTCTGCCGTTCATGATTTTGCCATTGTACAGTGTCATGAAGGGAATCGATCCCAGCTATTTTCGTGCGGCTTTGTCACTTGGGGCAAAACCGATACCAGCATTCATGCGTATCTATTTACCGATGACCACTCCTGGGTTCAGTGCCGGGGCATTACTGGTTTTCATTATTTCCATCGGTTACTACATCACTCCAGCACTGGTTGGAGGTGTTGATGGGCAAATGATCAGTAACCTGATTGCATTCCATATGCAATCTTCCAATAACTGGGAACTGGCGGCAGCATTGGGGTCTCTGCTATTGGTATTGATTCTGGCGATGTATTGGCTTTATGACCGGTTGGTTGGTGTCAGCAACCTGAAACTGGGTTGAGGTATAAAATATGGCAAATTATCCCAAATACTATACGATCTGGCATAAACTTGGCGTCAATGGACTTAAGCTGACAGCCTGGCTGGTATTGTTATTTCTCATGCTGCCGATTATTGTCGTGATTCCGTTATCGTTTAATGCCGAACCCTATTTCACGTTCACCAAGGAGATGCTTTCGCTGCAGCCGGGTGCTTACTCCATGCGTTGGTATGCTGAAATCCTTCATGATGAAAAATGGCTGATGGCCATCAAAAACAGTTTCTACATCGGTATTTTATCGGCGTTGATTGCAACTGTGTTGGGAACCTGTGCGTCGGTCGGATTGACCAATCCAAAAATGCCGTATCAGCGTCTCATTATGGCGGTTTTATTATCGCCTATGATTGTGCCAGTGATTATCACGGCAGCCGGAATGTTTTTCTTCTACAGTAAGTTCGGGCTTGCGGGCAGTCATTTGGGAATTATCATTGCACATGCTGCTCTGGGCACGCCATTTGTGGTGGTTACGGTTAACGCTGCGCTCGCCGGATTTGATTATTCGCTGGTGAATGCTTCGATGGGCATGGGAGCAAGGCCGATTTATACATTTGTAAAAGTGATCATGCCGTTGATCCGACCCGGTGTTATTTCCGGGGCATTGTTTGCATTCGTGACATCATTTGATGAAGTGGTTGTTGTGCTGTTTATGGCAGGGCCTCAGCAGACCACAATTCCCAGACAGATGTTTTCCGGTTTGCGGGAGCAGATCAATCCCACCATTCTGGCTGTTGCCACATTATTGGTGGTGGTATCCGCACTGCTACTGTTTACCATGGAATATTTGCGCGCCCGAGGGCAGAGAATTCGAGGTGGGCAGGTATAACCTGTTTGATCAAAATGGAGCAGGACCAGCTCCATTTTGATCAGAGCATCGCAATTACTGTTCTACAAATGCGCGTTCAATTACATACTCTGCCTGATTACCCTGCTTGGCTTCTGAGAAGCCTCTGTCTTCCAAAATTTTGACAGTATCTTTCAGCATGGATGGACTACCGCAGATCATGAAGCGGTCATCAGCAACTGTGGGTTCGGGCAAGCCAATATCAGCAAATAACTTTCCACTGGTCATCAGATCTGTCAGTCGTCCCTGGTTTCTGAACGGCTCACGGGTGACGGTAGGATAATAGATCAGCTTTTCCCGAATCAGTTCCCCAAGATACTCATGCTCAGGTAGCTCTTTGGTCAGAAAGTCGGTGTATGCCAGCTCAGAAGTATAACGGACACCATGGGTCAAAATGATCTTGTCATAACTTTCAAGCACCTCAAGATCCTGAATGATGCTCATGAACGGTGCCAGCCCTGTCCCGGTAGCAACTAGATAAAGGTGTTTGCCGGGTAGCAAATTACCATTGATCAGAGTGCCGGTCGGTTTGGTGCCCACCAGGATTGGATCTCCGACTTTGATTTTCTGGAGTCGTGATGTCAGTGGGCCATCAGGTACTTTAATGCTGAAAAACTCCAGCTCTTCCAGATAGTTTGGACTGGCGATGCTGTAAGCACGCATAAGTGGACGACTTTCAACTTCCAGTCCGATCATAACAAAGTGACCATTCTCAAAACGGAGTGAGTCACCACGGGTGGTACGAAAACTGAACAGCGTTTCATTCCAGTGATGCACATGGGTAACCGTTTCCTGAACCATTTTTGCCATTGTTTAATACCCATATATGTTAGAAATTCGCCGCACTATATATGAAAACTTTATATGGGAAAAATGAGTAATATTGATAATATATATCGGAAAAAACGATTATTGACATGAAATTTTCATTACGACAACTCCAGGTATTTACGGCGGCGGCCCGTTATCAGAACATCACCAGGGCTGCAGAGAGCCTTTCTATGTCCCAATCTGCGGCATCCGGAGCTCTGAAGGATCTGGAGCGACAGTATTCTGTTTTACTGTTTGATCGCATTGGCAAGCGATTGAAGTTGAATGAATTTGGAGAACTTTTACGACCGAGGGCCGAAGCGCTGCTGGCAAATGCTGCGGAAATGGATCAGTTCCTTGAAGGTCACAATCGACCGGGTAATCTCAGAATCGGTGCAACCCTAACTCTCGGCAATTACATTGCCGTGTCGTTGATGGCTAAATATATGGAAATGCATTCCGGTACCAGAGTTTCCCTGGACGTTGCCAATACCCGTCTGGTTGTTGACAAAGTGTTGCAGTATGAAATTGACCTGGGGTTGATTGAAGGAGAAGTCAGCCATCCGGAGCTGGAAGTCAGTCCGTGGACCGGGGACCACTTACAGATATTTTGTGCCCCCGATCATCCTCTGGCCAGCAGACCTCAGCTCGACATGCAGGATGTACTGGCAGCTGACTGGATTATGCGCGAACCCGGATCAGGCACCCGACAGACGTTTGAGCGTTGTCTTCAGGATGTGTTTCCCCGTTTAAATATTTGTCTTGAATTGCAGCACACCGAAGCGATTAAAAGGGCTGTGGAGGCTGGTCTGGGGATCAGCTGCCTGTCAAAAATTACACTGGTAGAAGCCTTTAAACGTAAAAGCTTGGTTCCTCTGCGGCTGGAAGGATATGACTTTTACCGGCGTTTTTATTTCGTCTGGCATAAACAAAAGTACTTGAGTGCCGGAATGCATGAGTGGCTGAAACTGTGTCGTCAGCATACCGGGCAATAATTTTCTGTGCAGATAATTTGCACAAGCGCTGATCCTTTAGCCCAACGGTGACCATTGGACTGTCCCTGCATCGGTCAAACCACAACTGAATGAACATTTGATTGTCAGGTTAATAATTAAATAAATGCTAGAGAGTTGTCGGATTTTTTTGAATTTCAATGCTAAGGTTAACAATAACCTGCCTGGTAAATTTTTGGGTTTCGAGGCGGAAAGTTAAAGGAACTATATGGAATTTTTTTACCTGACCTATGCAGATATTAGTTGTTGAAGACAGTTCTACATTAAGAGCCGGTATGAAGACTATGATCGCCTCATTAGGACATAGTGCTGTTTTTGCGAAGTCAGGAGAAGAGGCTTTGCAAATGGTCGGTTCTTTGTCCATTGATATGATTATCATGGATATCGAATTACCCGGACTGGATGGTTATGAAACTACCATGCTGTTTCGCGAAGCGCTGTGTGATCATTGGGTCCCAATTATATTTGTGACGGGTAATTCCAGTGATGAAAGTGTGCTTAAGGCGATTGATGCCGGTGGTGATGACTATCTGGTTAAACCGGTCAGTCAGACGCTGTTGCAGGCTAAAATCATTGCCATGCAACGCATTGCTGACATGCAGGCCAATCTTCACGAACTGAATCGTAAACTATCAGAACAAAGTGAAACAGATCCGCTGACAGGGTTGTCCAATCGGCGTTATTTTAATCTGCGTGCGGTTGATCAGTTTGAGACAGCCAGACGTATGGCATTGTCTGTCGCCATCATGATGATGGATATCGATCAGTTTAAAGTTTACAACGACAATTACGGTCACTTGCAGGGAGACAGTTGTCTTCAACAGGTTTCCAGAGTACTGAAGTCAGTTGTTCGACGGACCACCGATCTGGTTGCGCGCTTTGGTGGCGAAGAGTTCATCATTATGTTGCAGGACTGTGACGCCAAAGGCGCGCAGATGATTGCCGATGAGATAATGGCCGCAATCGATCAGGCAGCTATTCCCCATGAATATTCTGCCGTCAGTGATCATGTGACCTTGAGTATCGGTGTTTGCGTTATAGTGCCTGACCGCAATCTGGTAGAGTTGCAGGATTGCATAAAAATAGCGGATGAACAGCTTTACAAGGCTAAAAACCGTGGACGGGCCCAGGCTGTTATTGAACAAAGTAACAAAATGAAAACCACGCTGATTGTCTCGCGTGAGCCTGAGACCATTAAATCCATCGGCAAGGTACTCAACTCCAAGTCCATCATTATTACTTCGTCTGACCAGGAGGAATGCAACGAGATCATCACTCAGGTCCATCCGGATATTGTCATATGTGACATCCGACCAGAGACGGGCATCGTGCCGGATGATCTGTCTTTGCTCATGGCTCCTGATCGCCAGTCTGATTTTATTGTGGTTGAGCTCTCCAGTGGCGCGCAAAAGAGCTATCCAGATCAAAATTCTTTATTGTCGGACTCGCACATGCTGAGTATCTGAATTTCTTGGCCGGTCGAATTGTACGCCCGGCTATGCAAATTCTTCATGGTTTCATGGTAATAATTCATATCCTTCCTGTCTGGCAGTTATGCTAATATTCGCGCCCTTCATTCACCTCCTGCTTGGAAACTGGTCGTTATGAGCAATAAATCTCTTGAAAAAAGCAAAATTCGTATTCTGTTGCTAGAGGGCGTGCATCAGTCTGCACTGGACACTTTTGAAGCCGCCGGTTATTCAAATATCGAATACCTGAGTGGATCTTTGTCAGAAGATGCCCTTATCGAGAAGATCAGAGATGCTCATTTTGTGGGTATTCGTTCGCGCACCCAGTTGACCCGTAAAGTTTTCGAAGCCGCTGAGAAGCTGGTGGCGGTCGGTTGTTTTTGTATTGGTACCAATCAGGTGGATCTGGATGCGGCAACAGAAACCGGTGTGGTGGTGTTTAATGCTCCTTATTCCAATACCCGTTCCGTGGCGGAGCTGGTTCTGGCAGAAGCTATTCTGTTGCTGCGTCGTATCCCTGAACGTAACGCCTCCTGCCATAACGGTGGCTGGCTGAAGAACGCTAAAAACTCATTTGAAGTCAGAGGCAAGGTGCTGGGGATTATCGGCTACGGCAATATTGGTACCCAGTTCGGTATCCTTGCAGAAGGCCTGGGCATGAAGGTGAAGTTTTATGATGTCGTGACCAAACTGCCATTGGGTAATGCTGAGCAGGTGGCCAGTCTGCCGGAGCTGTTACAGGTGTCAGATGTCGTCAGTCTGCATGTTCCAGAAACAGCGGCCACGAAGTGGATGATCGGTGCCGAGCAGTTTGCGCATATGAAGCAAAATGCCATTTTCATTAATGCCAGCCGTGGTACTGTGGTTGATATCGATGCGCTGGCCGAGGCACTGGACCGGGATCGATTATTGGGTGCTGCCGTCGATGTGTTCCCGGTAGAACCCAGAACCAATGATGATGAATTTAAATCACCGCTACGTGGGCTGGACAATGTCATCCTGACCCCACACATTGGTGGTTCAACGGTCGAGGCGCAGCGCAACATCGGTATTGAAGTCGCCGATAAGCTGATAACCTTTTCAGACAACGGTACTTCAATTTCCGCTGTGAATTTCCCTGAAGTTGCACTGCCGGCTCATCCAGGTAAACACCGCATTTTGCATATCCATCATAACGTTCCTGGAGTCATGTCAGAGATCAACCATATCTTCTCTGAAAATAACATCAATATCAGTGGTCAGTATCTGCAGACCAGCAATAACGTCGGTTATGTGGTCATTGATGTAGACCAGGATTGCGGGCCAAAAGCGCTACAGATGATTCGTGATGTTAAGGGAACCATCAAAGCCAGAATATTGTTCTGATCCAGGAGTTTTGTGACCGGGCAGATGCGCGTTGTGCGTGTCTGTCTGGTGCGGAGTTTTTCCTGAATTTGCGATTCCTCGATCACTCATTTACAGTTCAGATCTCATTCAGTATTAGTGAATTAGTGTTAAACCCATCTCACTTTTATGATTTGCATGCTTAATGGAGAAATTGCTATGTCTAAGGCCATGAAGGTTATAACACCTGCTTTGCTGGTGCTTGTTTTGTTCAACGGATGTGCTTCAAAACAAGAACAAAAAACTGAACAGACCGCAGAATACTTTACTGATTGTACTTTCCCTGATTCCCCTAACGCTGCAGCTCCTGGATGGGTCTGTGACGAACCTGTATCCGAATATCCCGTTTCAGCAGTCGGTTCCGCCAGTCCATCGGCAGCCGGTTACGATTTCATGAAGGATCAGGCTGCCACTGCTGCCAGAGTTCGACTGGCACAACAAATGGAAGTACATGTCATGAATATGGTCAAGCAGTATGTTGAATCGACCGGTGTGTCAGACAGTGAGACTGTCGATCAGGTCAGAACATCTGTCTCCAAAGTCGTAACCGATCAAACACTGCTGGGAAGCCGTATCATCGGCAATCGTACCAGTCCGAATGGCTATCTTTATGTTCTGGTTGGAATCGACGAAAAAAATACTGCCTATAACACTCAAAAGGCTCTGTTGACCAGTATGGGCAATGACGAAGCTCTTTGGCAGGAATTCAAAGCTCAAAAGGGTTTTGATGAATTGGCTGCAGAAATTGCCAATACCAAGTGAGGCGGGGTGTTCCTGTGATCAGACTGTTAGCATGCTTGTTGAGTCTGGTCACTATTCAGGCATTCGGTAATCAGGAATATCGAGCCTGGTTGGCGCAACAACAGCAGGATTTCAATCAATACGTCGATCAACAACAACTTGAATTCGCCAAATGGTTGTCGCAGGACTGGATTGACAAAGATGCTGATACTATTGTGCCTGATGCCTTTCCCAAACCCGATCACTTACCCGCCCTGCCAGCTGACACCGATAAGGCCCAGCAGCACTTCCTGACCCCCGACTCTCGGCCTGCAAAGCCGTCCCAACCAGAAGCCCCGAAACCTTCTCCTGATATCGTAAAAATGCAGTTTTATGGACTGGATACCGGGTTTGATATTCCAGCATCGGTAAGAAAACCGGTGTCGCGTCGTGCAGACCTGTCAGGATGGTGGGAATCTATGGCCGTGGCTGTAACACCGGAATTGTTGAGGGCATTGTCGGCGTTCAAACAGACTAATTATCTGAATGACTGGGACATGCTGTTTTTTCTGCATCAACTGTCACAACAGATAATGGTTCAACCCAACGCGCGGTCTGCCTGGACATGGTTTATGGGGGTTCAGATGGGATTGGATCTGCGCCTGATGGAAGGCCAGGGGATCTGGTATATCGGTTATAACAGTTTGCAAACCCCAGTGGACACTCCTTTTATCAGGGTAGGGCAGAAACGATACTTTATCTTTGGGGCACAGGGTAATACTGTGCTGCATCTTCAGACGTATCCGGAGTTTGCAGACTTTACAGATTTGCAGCCACTGAATATGCAAATGCATCCCAAGCTTTATCTTGGGGACCAGTGGCGTGATCGGGAAATCGAGTTTACGGTCCAGCAGAGCCAGTGGCATATGGTATTACCCTATAATGTCTATCGGGTGGAACACGCCAAGGTTTATCCTCAGTTGCAGCTTCAGGATTATCTCAATACTCCCTGGCCTGATTCATTACAACAGGCAGTCAGTCAGCAGCTACGACCATTGGTTGCACAAATGTCTGGTATGCAGCGCTGGAAATTTTTGCTGGTAATGGTGCAGCAGGGTTTTCCATATCAGACAGATCAGCAACAGTTTGGCAGAGAGAATTATCTGTTGGCTGAGGAAATGCTGTTCTATCCATACTCTGACTGTGAGGATCGCAGCTATTTCCTCAAGGGTGTCTTAAAAGCAATTGCCCCGGAAACCATCATCGGGGTACGCTTTCCAAATCATCTGGCGCTGGCGGTGCTGGACAGGGACGAACAGATCAAAGGCTATACTCTCAGTTTAAATGGTAATGCTTATGTCTTGCTGGATCCGTCTTATCTGAATGCCGGCCCTGGGCAGTTAATGCCAGCCCTGGAATCCCAGAAACCGGAAGCAATTATCTTAAATTAGACTGAGTGAACTGAATCACCTATGTGCATGAAGTACCTGTTAGGATTGGTTGTTATAGCGGTTGTACACGGCTGTGCAACCTATGGTGGAGCCACAGAAGAGGCTGTCGCAGCTGTCAGGGCTGAAAATTATGCACAGGCAGAAACTGAATTTGCCAAAGTGCTGCCTGCCCAGGGTAAGAACGCGCTGCTGCATTATCTTGAGTTGGGAATGATCAAGCATCTGGATGGTCAGTATGAAGCCAGTAACGATCTGTTGGAACAGGCCTACCAGTTAGCTGATTATCTGTATGCGGATGGCACCTGGCAAAATGTCGCTGTAGCATTGTCCAATCCAACCGTCAGTACCTATCATGGCGCAGAATACGAACGCGCCGCCATTAATATCATCAAAGCCCTGAATTATCTGTCGCTGGCTGAAACCACCTCAGCCGGATCGGAGCGTTTGCAGCACTTGGATGATGCCGCTATTGAGATTCGTCGCCTTAATATTCTGCTGCGACGACTGGAAACGGAATTGGGAGACTATCAGCAGGCCAGTGATGAGAGTGAAACTCCAGCTGCCAGGATTGCCCAGGTGCTGCGTACTCTGACCGGTAACTGGAATGATCCGGCGGCTTTGCGCTATCGCAGTGATGCCTGGGGTTATTATCTATCCGGTCTGGCATATGAAATGGCAGGGCAATGGGATGATGCGCGAATCGCTTTTGATGATGCCCTGCGAACTTACCAGGACGGTGCCGTCAAACAGTATGACCTTGATCCGGCCATGATCGATCTATCCCGGCAGGCAAGTGCATCGGCGGAGTCCCGTGCAGAGCACAAAACTGTATCCGATCGGGGCGATGTCGTGGTGGTCCAACTGGTTGATCTGATGCCGCGCAAAGGCGAAATGAATCTTTATGTGCACCTGCAGGAGTATGGCCAGCTGATGGAAATTCAGCCGGTACTGCTGGGGTCGGCAGAAAACCAGCGGGATCAGGCTGCATGGTTTTTGATGCAGTACGGTGACTTGGGGTTTACCGATATACTCGGACGTTATTTGTCCGGCGGTATTATCCAGGTAGTTGATGATTTTGCCTTTGCCAAAAAAGTGCCTTTGTTCCCGATCTGGGATCTGGTACAGCAAACAGAGCTGGATAAGGCTTTGGCTGGCGGAATTCGAGTCGCCGTGCCCTATTATCCATCATTGGAAATGACTCATAACAGTCGCACCCGGATTACCCTGGCAGGGAACCCTGATTTTGATAAACCCATGTTGCTGGCATCTTCGCCGGCCAGAGTGGCACTGCAGCAGCTGCTGCTGGATGCCAACCGGGAATTACGCGCGGCTATTGGTCGGGAACTGTTGAAGGCGATACTCAGTTATCAGGTCAGTAATCAGTTTTCGGAAGAAAATGACACGCTGGGATTTCTCACAGCAGCGGCCGGAAAGGTTGCGTCAACCGTCAGTGCCCGTGCAGATACACGGGCTTGGCTGACACTGCCTAAGGAAATTCGGATGCAACGTCTGTCGTTGCCACCGGGTCATCACGAGCTAACGTTAATTACCCATTGGGATGATGGTGGTGTTGAGCAGACTCAGAGCCTCAGTGTTGATGTTGAGGCGGGTACCACGCAAGTAGTTTCAATTGCGACCATTAATCCTCACCCAGAACAAGAAATTGCCTATTAAATCTCAGGAGAACGTCATGAAAGCTTTGTCTTATCTGTCTTTGTCACTTGTGCTAATGCTGTCAGCATGTGCCAGTCAACCCAAGCTTGAACGAGTGGATGCCAGCAAAGAAATTGAATTGACCGATAAATGGAATGCCCGCGATTCGAGAGAAGTGGCCGAAGCCATGATGGATGATATGCTGAGCTTTCCATGGTATCTGGATTTTCGCATGAGTCGTGACGATGCCATGCCCAGAGTAATCGTTCAGACCATCCGCAATAAATCCCATGAGCACATTCCGGTGGATACCTTCATCAACGACATCAAACGCAGCCTGTTGCGTTCCGGTAAGATTGATTTTGTGGCCGGTGGTGCGGAGCGGGATGACATCCGTGATGAAAAACTGGATCAGGAGCTCAATTCATCGGCAGATACTTTAAAGGCATTAGGTCAGGAATATGGGGCGGATTATGCGCTGACCGGTGAAATCAATTCCTATGTTGACAGTCTGAATTCCAAACGGGTGACCTATTATCAGGTGGACCTGAAGCTGATTGATATTTTGACCAATCGTGAAGTCTGGATCGGTCAGAAAAAAATACAGAAACTGATGACCCGGTAGGTTGAGCGATGCGACGTGTAGGATATTTGCTGTTGCTGGTACTTCTGGGCGGGTGTCAGACCACCCCGGAAGTGCCATCAACCCAGACGGATGTAGAAGCCGCTGAACAATGGCCGGACTGGATCACTCAGTTACCGGTCAGAGCCGATTGGGTATATGGTACCGGAAGTGCCGAATGGACAGATGATCCAGTTCAGGCAGCGCAAATGGCTCGTGACAGAGCCCGGCTGGACCTGCAGAAAAGTCTGAGATCGTCCGTCTCCGGATCAACCACCATTTTCCTCAGCGATAGTAATGGCGCGGTGAATAAAGACATACAGCAGAAATTGCGCAGCGAAGTCACAGCAGTTGAGCTGCAAAATATTCAGGTGCTGAAAACATTTACCTCGGATCAGCAGCATCAGGTGTTCGTGCTGGTTGGCCTGGATAAATCCGAGGAGGCACAGGTCACGGCTTCCCGTATCGAAGAGTTGGACAGGGCATTGTCCACGTGGCTGGCGGATTACTCCAAGAATACTGTCAAACAGCTGCAATATAACTCCGCCTACCTGCGCATTGTCGAGCAGCGCCGACAGTTACTTGAGACTTATCGTCTGGTATCTGGCCGGGAATGGCAGTCGGAGCAGAATGACCAGTCCTGGAAAATAATGGCCAGTACCCGTGAGTTGTTTTCCCGCATCAAAATTGAGATTCGTGAGTATCAGGATAATGTGGCACTCGGTCGTCAGGTTGCCCAGGCTCTGAGTGAATATGGTTATGGATCGCTGATCGCCAGCAGTCATGGCAACCTGATGCTAAGCATTAACAGTGAGCAGAGCCTGGTGCAGAAACAGGATATTTATTATCTGTTTCTGGAAGCTAATTTCGAAGTGTCAGCCAGTGATAATATTGTCCGGGCAGGCGCTGTTTCTGCTAAAGGGGTTGGTGGTACGGAGGCCATAGCATCCAATAAAGCAATGAATGCAATGGCACAAAAGTTAAGTGCCGAGATTCTGAAATACCTGTTACCCTGATAAGGGCAGAATATAAAAGTAATCTCTGAATAATGTCAGCAACGCAGGCTATTATTCAGAGGTTCTCCAAGCTTTAAGGGATTACCGCCAGTCTTATATACAGATTCCATTATGTCGAACACGTTCAGGGCGTTGTTGAAATCTTTTGTGCTGGCCGTTGTCATGTTGATGATGGTCACGGCCATGGCAATTTACTGTGTTACCCAGCAGACCTTGTTTCCTTTGGTTCTGGCGGCAGTGCTGTTGTCAGTGGTTGCTGTCTGGCGTATACACGAGACTGGCAGCATCTTGCTGGCGCCGTTGATTCTGGTGATTGTACTGGTGACGGTATTACCGGTTGCCTATTCTCTGGGTGTCAGTTTTACCAATTATTCCTCTTCACATGTACTCAGCCAGCAGGCGCTGAAAGTCGAGCTGTTAAACCGATTGGTTATTCGTGACGATCAGGAAGGTTTCGGTTATGACCTGGTAACAATGCCGGATGATGGGTTGAAGCTGCGTGTGCAGAATGTTTCTGCGGATGAGTCCTACCTCTCTGAGTCATTTTCGCCGTCATCAGAGAACGATGTTTTGTCACTGCTGGAGCATGGCCCGGAACCTGGATTCCTGCCTCTGGCAGATGAATCTCTGGATCATCCCTGGCTTAAAAGTATCCGCCTGCGCACGCCGGAACAGGATGTTCTGATCTACCACGATGGACGGTTTTATCCTGGGCAGCCCGCATACCAGTTACAGCCCGATGGGGCATTGCTGGAGACCACTTCCGGAATACGCTACCAGATCGATAGACAGCGTGGTTTTTACGTAAGTGACACGGACAGAGTACTGACACCAGGTTTTATTACCATTGTGGGCTGGAGTAACTATGTCCGGCTGTTCACCGACCCCGATCTGGCGTTGCCATTGTTACAAGTATTGTGTTGGTCTCTGATTCTGGCATCAACCACCGTCGCAGCAACTTTTGTGATCGGACTGGTGCTGGGGGCATTGATAAACTATCCCGGTTTGTCATTTCGAAATCTGTACCGGACGTTACTGGTATTGCCGGTGGCCGTTCCGGTTGTCATCAGCAGTCAGATGTTTAAAGGTCTGTTGGGGAGCGGTTATGGTGATATCAATCGATTGCTGGGATATTTATATAAACAGGAACTGCCCTGGTTCGATGACCCCTGGTTAAGCCGTGCGTTGGTCATTGTCGTCAACATATGGATTTGCTATCCGATCTGTTTTATTGCCAGTGAGAAATTACTGCAACGCCTGCCGGTTGCGATCATTGAACATGCCACGCTGGATGGTGTCCATTGGTATCGCAAATGGTGGAACCTGCGGTTACCGATTTTGCTGCGGGAGTTATTGCCTTTACTGTCTATCATCTTTGCCTTTTCCTTTAATAATCTGACGCTGGTGCAGCTGCTGACAGACGGAGCTCCCGTCATTTTTGGCTCCAATCCGGCAGTTGGTTCCACTGATACGCTGGTGCACTGGAATTATCATATGGTATTTGATGATGACCGGTTTAACTTCGGTCTTGCCAGTGCACTCGCGAGTTGTCTGTTTTTACTGATGGGAGCCTGGATTTTAATTCATACTCGTTTGCGACGTTCCGAGCGGGATATTGAGCGTGGTATGCAGGAGAGCATCAATGTTAAGGCGGGTTAATGCGCTGTGGGTTCATTTGCTGCTGTGTGGATTTATATTGCTGGTCTTGTCACCTATGCTGATGCTGATTTCAGTGTCATTCCGACAAGGTAACTTTGCAGTCGATGAGTGGATTCCCAAACAACCGACTCTGGAACACTGGTATGTGGCTCTCGGCCAGAAATATGTTGGTGTTATTGAGCGGGAGCTACGCTTCAAAAAAAGCACGATAGTATTTGATAACGGCTTTGGTGAGGTCAGACTGAGTCGGCGGGGGAGTTGGCTGTTTACCCCGGCAAGTGAGCCAGAAGTTTCATATCTGCCTCAGCGACTGAAGATAGGCTTGCTGTTAAAAAAGGGGGAGACACAATCGGCCAGGTACACTCAGCTTCTGGAGCTGGTTGCGGAAATGCCGGATAGAATGCAGAACGGCGTGATATATATTGTTCCGGATATGGTGGCTGAGGGTGAACTGTTGATTGGTGATTTGAGTAAAGGAGATATCCATGCCGTATTCGATGAGTTATATGTTCGGGAACCCGAATATAAAATAGTTAATTGGCTTATAAATTCGCTGATGGTCAGTGTGGCCACGGCAGTTATTTCCATCCTGATTGCAACACCTGCGGCACTGGAACTCAGCCAGATTCACAGTCATCGGCATCGTTCACTATCGACCATGTTGCGTGGCGTGCTGTTTTTCCCGAGTGTGCTTTACCTGCCAGTGTTGTTTATCATTGCCCGCACGTTTGGGGGGCTTAACAACCTCTGGACTCTGGTGATTTTCAATCTGACCATGGTGATCTTCAGTGTCTGGTTGTTGAAGTATGCCTTCAGGAGTGTCACTCTTAAAATGCGCCAAATGGCCATTGTTGATGGTGCCGGACTATGGGGGCAGTTCCGTTATCTGTATCTGCCTATCTGTGCACGTGCCTTTGTAATGGTTGCTTTGTGTTCGTTTATAGCGTCCATAAATGAGTATCCATTGGCGTCAGTACTGTTAACCGCGCCAGACGTGTTTACCATGAGTATCGGAGCGACACAGTTTATCAACGACGAACATATTCAGTGGGGGGATTTTGCAGCCTTTGCGTTGTTGTGTTCGTTGCCCGTTGTTATCCTGATGTTGCTTCTGGTTCGTTACCTTCCAGATATTCTTATTCCTAAATACCACGAATGAATCCAACAGTTTTCTGCATAACTAATGCCTAAGATGATGGTTCTGTCATGGATGTCAGTGTTATTTGATTTCCGTCAATGATGCAGAAATGATGCCTTGAAATTTAGCGCTGTCATCCCATATTGGCGGTTAGCAAACCTGTGTTGAAGGTTTGGTTAAGTGGGTTATCAAGAGGAGTTGTTTTTTAAAATTTAATTGGAGGTGCATTATGGATCTTCAGAGAATCAATCCCTGGAACTGGTTTAAACATGAAGAGCAGAGCCAGCTTCCGATCAATAAAACCGATCCGTCCATTCTGTCTGGCAGTCGTTCAGAGTACCCGTTGTTATCGATGCATCAGGAAATGGATCGTTGGTTTGACAATGCCCTGCGGCAATTCGGTTTTCCATCCCTTTCCAGTCGTTTGGGTGATGAAGTGGGACGCTTGGTTAAAGCCGATTTTCGTCCAAAACTGGATATCTCCAGCGATGAAAAAAGTTATCAGATTTCCCTCGAAGCACCGGGGATGAAACAGGATGACATGAATATTCAGTTGAAAGACGGAGTACTGACCATTACCGGTCAGAAACAGGAAGAGAAAGAAGAAAAAGATCGTCACTATTATCGGGTCGAACGCAGCTATGGGTCATTCTGTCGAACCCTGGCTGTACCTCATGATGTGATTGAGGAAGAAATTCAGGCCAGCATGAAAGACGGCGTACTGAAGCTGACCCTGCCTCGCCGGGAAGGGGTGGAAGAACACGACGTGAAAAAAATCGAAATTCACTGATCTGGAGTTAACCCAGGCAGCCCTTTTTGGGGCTGCCTTTTCTGCCCGTTTGCGGTTCTGCATTTTCCATCAGCGCTCATCTCGGCTAATCTTGTCGCCCTGTTTAACAATGAGTGAGCATTCATGTTTGAGCATCGCTATACCGATAACAGTCTTTCCGGACTGATGCAGGGAAAAATTCTATGTGTAGGACGTAACTACGCGGAGCACGCCAAAGAGCTCAATAATCCGGTACCACAACGACCGCTGCTATTTATCAAACCGTCGACTGCTGCCACGTCGCTGTTGCAGCCATTCCCGATTCCTCAAAATAAAGGTGCCGTGCATCATGAACTGGAGCTGGCATTACTGATTACCCGACCGCTGACGCGGGCTTCTGAGGAAGAGGCTGTTGCTGCTGTCGGTGGTATTGGTCTGGCCCTCGATCTGACCTTGCGGGATGTTCAGGATGAACTCAAACAAAAAGGTCAGCCCTGGGAAGTTGCCAAGGCATTTGATGGTTCCTGCCCGTTGTCCGGTTTTGTGAAGGTGGATCATTTTGACGCCAGTCGGGAAGAGGTCTTTACCCTGCATCGGAATGGCAAGTTGCAGCAACATGGCCGCAGCTCAGATATGATCTTCAAAATCCCCATGCTGCTGTCTTATATGAGTCACACATTTACCCTGTTGCCCGGGGATGTGGTTCTGACCGGAACACCGGCCGGCGTCGGGCCGTTACAGTCAGGTGATGAGCTGCGTTGCAGTCTGGAAGACCGGTTTACACTCGAAACCAGGGTGCTGTAATCGTGGCAAAAGCAAAGTTGGCATTTGTCTGTACCGACTGCGGTGCCAGTTTCTCCAAGTGGCAGGGGCAATGTGCAGAGTGTAAAGCATGGAACACTCTGACGGAGTTTAAAGAGGCGTCTGGCAGTAAGAGCCGATCCGTCAGTTTCAATGGGTACTCTGGTCAGCTGTCCAAATCAGTGCAGCTGTTATCTGAAGTGGATCTGGCGGATCAGCCCCGTTTCACTTCGGGCATGGAAGAGTTTGACCGCGTGCTGGGTGGGGGAATCGTCAAAGGTTCCGTGATTCTGGTGGGGGGGCATCCGGGGGCCGGCAAGAGTACGCTGCTATTGCAGACCATGTGTGTGCTGGCAGAACAACGTTCTGCACTGTATGTCACCGGCGAGGAGTCGCTGCAACAAGTGGCTTTGCGTGCCAACCGCTTAAGGCTGCCGGTGCAGAAACTGAAGATGTTATCAGAGACCAATGTTGAAGCCATCTGTCAGGTGGCGCAGGAACTGAAGCCGGATATCATGGTGGTGGATTCTATCCAGGTCATGCATGTTCCGGATGTCGAGTCGGCACCGGGATCGGTCTCTCAGGTGCGTGAGGCGGCTGCCTGGCTGACGCGGTTTGCCAAGCAGACTGGCAGTGCCGTGTTTATTGTCGGTCACGTGACCAAAGATGGCTCGTTGGCAGGTCCAAAAGTGCTGGAACACATGATCGATTGCTCCATTATGCTGGAAAGTTCGGGAGATACCCGCTTCCGGACCCTGCGAGGCATCAAAAACCGTTTTGGTGCAGTCAATGAGCTGGGCGTGTTTGCCATGCTGGATTCCGGTATGAGAGAAGTCAAAAACCCAAGTTCCATTTTTCTCAACCGGGCCAGTGAGCCTGCTCCGGGGAGTCTCGTGACGATCATTTGGGAAGGTACTCGGCCGCTGCTGGTGGAAATCCAGGCGTTGGTGGATGAGAGCCCGTTTGGTAATCCCCGTCGGGTGGCTGTTGGTCAGGATAGTAATCGGCTGGCCATGCTGCTGGCGGTACTGAATCGGCATGGTGGTGTGTTTACTGGTGATCAGGATGTGTTTCTGAACGTCGTCGGTGGTGTTCGTATCGGTGAGACCGGTGCGGATCTGGCGGTATTGCTGGCCATATTGTCGAGTCTGCGTGACCGCGCCCTGCCGCAGGATCTGGTGGTGTTTGGTGAATTGGGTTTGTCTGGTGAACTGCGTCCTGTTCCCAGTGGTCAGGAGCGGGTACAGGAAGCCATTAAGCATGGCTTTAAACGCATCATTCTGCCTGCGGCCAATAAACCCAAGAAAGTCAGTGAAGATGTTCAGTTATGGCCATTGGAATCATTGCAGCAGGTGCTTGAAGTGATTGCCGATTTATAGAATATCGGCACACATTTGATGAAGGCGCTATTACCGATTTAATGGTTGATCAATGCCTTCACTGAAGCGCTGCAATGCAGGCAGGATACTGAGTACTTTAAACCGAGTTATCGTTTGTTAAATGATATTGTTGCTTGGGTCAGCCTCCACATGATCAGCCAGCTGAGTGTTCAGAGAAATGATGCACCGGGCCATGTTTTCAATCAGCGTCATGGTGGTTTCCGGATGATTTTGAATCAACGACACAAATTCATTCTTGGGAACTGCCAGAACGGTGCAATCCTCAGCTGCGATCACAGACGCTGAGCGCTTGCTACTGGTAAAAACTGCCATTGCGCCGAAAATCTCATCACGCAATACTTCACCGACTTTAATACCTTCCACAAACACATCAGCACGCCCCTGCATAATGGTGTATACATCGTTAGCATCATCACCTTCTCTGATAATGACTTCACCTTTGGAGAAATGCAGAAAACCGGTACTCAAGTGAGTCTGTGATTTTAAATCACGGGAATAGCTCTCGGTCAGTACGGCATTGATGGAAACCAGATAAGATGTCCAGATGGACTGGCGTTCTCTGGTTTCGGTGACAAACCGTAACAATCTGGTGGCGTCGTATTTTTTCAGTTCCACCTGATCTTCACTGGTCAGTGTCAGACTTGGCAGATCATAGCAGTTGGTCAGACCTATCAGGTCACCTTCTTCATAGACAATGACGGTATTGCCTTCATAACTACCCTGGATCGTACCGGCAGCGACCAGGTAGAGCGAATCAGAACCATATTGCTGGTACAGATCCTCAACCTCCGCCAAGCTGATAATTTCATCGGGTTCGGGAATATCGGCAAACAGATGCCTGCTGATCTTGCGAATCCGATTAAAGAGCTGCTCGGTATATTCGGGGCGCTCACCTAAAAAATACATGTGAATCTGTCCTCTATGGTATTGATGTCGCAATATATCATGTTAGTTCGAATCACAGACAATGTTGAATATTGTAGTTAAATAGCGAGACTATCGTCCCATTTTTTACGGTAAAAATAACACATGCCAGATCAGGTGAATGGATTTGTATTAACCAGGGAACTGATTTATCAGGGGGATAGTCAGACATTGCGTTTCTGGTTAAAACCCCGTGACGGAACCTGCCAGCCGCTGGATATCACGGCCGAAGCCAGTGTCGGATTCATCAGAAGTGAGGATATTGACCGGGTCAAAGGGGTATTGCGGCAACAGAGTTTCGAGGCCGATATCCGGACTTTGAAACTCAAGGATTTTAACCAGCAGCCCATGGCCGGGCTCTATTGCCGGCAATGGGCGCAGCTTAGAAAAATTACTCGGGCGCTGGCCAAAAAAGGCATACGGGTCTGGGAAGATGACATTCATCCCGGTGACCGTTATTTGATGGAGCGATTTATCACTGCCGGTGTTGATGTTCGCTGGCAGGAACGCAAAGTCGTGCTCCGGCCAATGGAAGTTCGCCCTGAGTTCGATGTTTTATCGCTGGACATTGAAACCAGCTTCTGGGAGCCGGGAACTCTGCCTGAACTGTACTCAATTGCGCTGGCCAGTCGGAAGCGGCAGTGGGTGGGCTGGGTGCGTCAGCAAGCGCAGCAGCAATGCAGTCACGGTGATGCGCAGGCATATGACACTGTAGAGCAGTTATTCAGAGCGTTTCTGGATCAGATTGAACAAATAAATCCAGACATCATTGTTGGTTGGAATGTGGTTAATTTTGACCTGCGGATTTTACAGCAATGGGCAGATAAGCTCGGTCTTGATTTTGTGATTGGTCGTGACCAGCAGATGATTCGTTGGTTTCAGCCGTTTGATCATCGCGATCAATGGCGCTGTGATATTTCCGGACGAGTGGTGCTGGATGGTATCGACTCACTACGTACAGCTTTTTATCAGTTTGACAGTTATGCACTCGATGCCGTTGCCAATGAGGTGTTGGGGCGAGGCAAGTTGCTTGCGGGAGATCATCGGGCCGAGGCAATTGAACAACTCTATCGTGAGGATACTGACCAACTGGTCGCTTATAACCTGGAAGACTGTGTGCTGGTGCTGGATATCTTCGATCAGTTAAAACTGCTCGATTTTCTGGTGGAACGCAGTTATCTCACGGGTTTGTCGCTGGATCGTATTGGTGGCAGTGCGGCCGCATTCAGCCATTTGTACCTGCCACGACTGCATCGTAACGGTTACGTGGCTCCAAGTGTCGGTTCCCAGGTATTGAACTTTCATAGTCCGGGGGGCTATGTGATGGACTCAGTACCGGGAATTTACCAGAACGTCCTGGTGCTGGATTTCAAGAGTCTGTATCCCAGCATTATTCAGACATTCTGTGTTGATCCTTATGGTATGGCCGAAGCGTTGGCGGGTCTGAGTAATGATCCTCTGGAGGGTTTCGACGGTGCTCTGTTTGATCGTCAGCGACATATCCTGCCGGGTTTGATCAGAGATCTTTCGGCTCGACGGGATCAGGCAAAACTGCAAAAAAACCAACCCTTGTCCCAGGCGATCAAAATTATCATGAATTCTTTTTACGGCATACTGGGGTCTCATTTATGCCGATTTTATGATCCGCGTCTGTCCAGCTCCATTACCAAAAGGGGCCATCAGATTCTGCAGCAGAGCAAGCAGTGGATAGAACAGATGGGCTATCAGGTGATTTACGGTGATACCGATTCAGTGTTCGTCTGGATTGAAAAAGAAGTCGACCACGATCAGGCGATGTCCATCGGCAAACAGCTGGCTCACGATCTGAATCTGCGCTGGCAACAGGAGTTATTGAAACGCTACCAACTGGACAGTTATCTGGAGATACAGTTTGAAACCCACTATCTGCGCTTTCTGATGCCGACCATCCGGGGAGAAAATACCGGCAGTAAAAAGCGTTACGCAGGCATGATCGTGGATGACCAGCAGCAACCCAAACTGGTTTTCAAGGGATTGGAATCGGTTCGTTCTGACTGGACCGCGCTGGCCAAAATTTTTCAGCAGAATCTTTATCGTAAGGTGTTTCTCAAACAGGACTATCGGCAGTATGTCAGTGAGTTTGTACAGAGTCTGTTTGCAGGCCAAAGTGATGACCTGCTGGTCTATCGCCGGCGTCTGCGCAAGCCGGTTGAACAATATCAAAAAAATGTTCCGCCTCACGTCCAGGCCGCGCGGTTATGGCAGCAGCATTATCCCAACCGGCGGATCAACCGGATTGAATATGTCATGACTGTGAATGGTGTAGAGCCAGTGGAGTTTCAGCAATCGGCACTGGATTATGATTTCTATCTGGAGAAACAAGTTCGCCCTATTGCGGAAGCGATTTTTATGTTTACCGGAGATTCGTTTGCAGATCTGACAGAGAAACAAATGCCACTGTTGTAACACTACCGGGAGGCTGTTCGATCAATCGCATTTGTTGTGACCGGCAGGAGTATTTGTAGTAAGCGTTATAAAGTAGCGGCCGTTTTTGGAAAGTGTTGGATCATTCACGTTGTGGTTGGCCAAGTGTTTTATCAGAAGCTCTGTGTTTATTTTCTGGAATCCACTAATGTCAGAAGGTTTGCCCATCAGGTGATCGCCACAACGGGTCTGCAGACATTTTTTCTACCAGATAGTCGATGAAACTCCTTAGTAAAGGGGACATCTGCTTGCGGTTTGAATACACCCCATAAATTCCCAACAGTGCGGGTTCATAGTCTTGGAGTAACTGAACAAGCTCACCCCTTTGAAGGTAGGGTCTGGCAGAGTAAAGCGGTTGCATAGTGATACCAGTACCAAGCAGTGCAGCTTCCAGTAGCAGATTGGATATATTGCCACTCAATTTACCGCTGACAGGCACTGATTCAGGTCCATCCGGGCCATTAAAACTCCAGAGGCTCTTACCGAAATATGAATACGTCAGGCAGTTGTGTAATGCCAGCCCCTGCACCTGGTGTGGCTCGCCGCTGATTTTTAAATACTCGGGACTTGCGCATACGACCGAGCGACAGTAGCCAAGTCTGCGCGCTATCAGATTCGGATCCAGATCATTGGTAATACGAATGGCGAGGTCGATTCGCTCTTCGACCAGATTGATAGCCCGATCAATAACCAACACATCAATAGCCGCTCCAGGCCATTGTTTGAGGTAGTCGTTAATTGCAGGCACCAGAAATGCTTCGGCCAGAGAATAACTACAGGTTACCCGTAGCAGTCCTTTCGGTACGCCTTCCGCCCGGGCGCTGATAAGTTCCATTTCCTCACCCAGCGCCAGCATACTGCGAGCATGTCGCAGGAACTCTTCTCCAGGTCCCGTCAGGCTCATCCGTCGAGTGGTTCGATGCAACAGTCTTACTCCCATCCAGTCTTCCAGCTCCGCCAGATAGCGGGATGTCATCGCCCTTGATATGCCCAATTGGTTGGCTCCTGCGGTGAGGCTGCCTTGCTCAACCACTGTTACAAACACGTTTAATGCGGTTAATCGGTCCATAGGATTTGCTCGAAATATGCAACAGTCATGTCAGTATTATGCTGTATTTAACCAAAAATCGCTGCATTAGAATGAAATCACAATTAAATAACGAGGATTTCACGATGAAAACAACAGCACAGGCCTTTACTGCAGCAGCGCTTTTAATGGGGGCAGCCGTTTCTGCGAAAGCACTCGATATTCAGGTTTATAACCCGGGTGAAAAGGCGATATTCCCAGTGTCTTCAGAGCTGGTAACCGGGGAACATGACGCAATTCTGGTCGATGCCCAATTTGATGTGATGAATGGCCAGGCCCTGGTAGATATGATCAAAAGCAGCGGAAAAACGTTGCAGGCGATTTATATCAGTGGCGGTGATCCCGATTATTACTTTGGGCTGGAACCAATCGTCGCTGCGTTTCCTGACGTAAAAGTGCTGGCCAGTCAGGCCGTGGTGGATCACATCATTGAAACCAAGGATGCCAAGTTGTCCTACTGGGGACCCATTCTTGGCAGTGGTGCTCCACAAACGCTGACCGTTCCAGAGGTGATGACGGCTACCAGTCTCACTCTGGAAGGGGAAATCATTGAAGTGAAAGCCATGAATACACCCAATGCTTTTCTCTGGGCACCCTCGGTAAAAACCGTGTTCGGCGGGGTTGCTGTGTCCAATGCCCTGCATGTCTGGATGGCAGATAGCCAGACCCCTGAAGTCAGAGCTGAATGGGTGGCTGCGCTGAATGAAATGATCGGTCTGGAGCCTCAGCGGGTTATTCCCGGTCATTTCCTGGGATCGGCACCTCAAGGTACTGAAGGTGTGATCTTTACCCGGGATTACCTACAGCGCTTTGAAGCTGAATTGGCAAAGTCCAAAGACTCAGCAGAATTGATCGCGGCGATGAAGCAAGCCTATCCGGCATTACCGGAAGACGATGGACTGGCGATAGGGGCCAAAGTCGCAACTGGCGAGATGAAGTGGTAACTGCATCATTAACCCTGGAGAAAAAAGATTATGAACCAGGCAAAATTACACTACGTATACGACCCGCTATGTGGCTGGTGCTATGGAGCACTCCCATTGCTTGAGCAGTTGGCAGCGTTGTCGGATGTACAGATTGAGTTGCATGCCGGTGGCTTGTGGCTTGGTAATCGTCGGCAACAGATGGGCAAAGCACTCAGGGATTATGTTCGTCCCCACGATGAGCGGATTGAATCACTGACCGGACAACGATTCGGTGACCGCTACTTCAATGAGCTATTGCTTGACAGTCGTCACAGAATCGATTCAGAACCACCGATTCGTGCCATTCTGGCCGTCATCACTCTCGGTGGAGATGGTATGACCATGCTTCACCGTATTCAGCAATCCTATTACCGTGATGGTCTTTGGATTGGTGATAGAGAGCAACTGGTGAGTCTGGCGGCTGAACAGAATATAGAGCGGAACGCATTTATCAGCGCATATGATGAGGTCGATCTGGCTAAACACCTGAATGAGAGTCAGAACTGGCTGATGCGGCTCGATGGAAGCGGTTATCCTACTCTGGGTTTAGAACGGGATGGCCAGCTGCTACCAGTCCAGGTTTCCCGCTTTTACGGTGATCCTGAGGGTATCAGACAACACGTCACCCAAATGCTGTTTTCCTGATATCACGGACACACAGTCAGAGCTGGATCCGCATGATGGCTCTCCAGAAACACCTTGGACATAGCCTGCTAACCAGGGTTATGTTCAGGGTAGTGGAGCTTCAATAGTGCCTCCATCATCAGCATTTTTTCGGATGCTGGGGGCATTCATGACAATGACATTTGTCCTCGAATACCAAGACACTGCATACAGCACCCTGCGATTGTGATGCCCATGTTAACTTTCTGCCAAGGGCGCGATGTACCTGCATAGCACTGAACCTGGCAGGGGAATATTTATTTCCGAGTGGCGCGCAGTGTGCCGCTGTTATTACTCACCCGGAAACGGTCATCTTCAAATTCGATAAACTTGTAAACGTATTGAATCGGATCGGTGCTGACCGTTGTCAGACCGTTGATGCGCTGTTGAATGGAGGTGCTTTCGATGGTCATAACCGATCCTTCCAACACCCATTTTCCGGTGATGATCATACGGTCATCGTTATCCCGAGAATCAATCTGGACCTGGCCGTCTTTGAGAATTTCCCAGTTTTGCATCTCGCCACTGGATGCTGCCAGAGTCCATTGACCAGGCAGTTTATCAACGTCAATGCTGACCGGCGTAGCCTGATAGCCATCCACTTTAACTTCTTTGGCTTTGCTGCTCAGTGGTGGGCGATCACCGTACTGAGTGACACCATTGGCATCAACCCAGGTATAAATTTTGTTCTCCGCATAACCCATGCCAGACACAAGCAACATCAAAATAACAAGAGATGAACGCATGATGACTCCAATTAGTAACATCCGTGGAATAATATGTTCAGATAAAGATAACACATGCTATCAAAAACACAGAATTCAGTAGTTGGTCACCTGCAAGATTGTGACCTAATCGTGTAATATGCCCGCTCGTTTGATGGTTGAGATATCCCCTTGGCAAGTAATCCCCGCTTTAACAAAACCCGTAATTCCACGACTAGAAAACCAGCAAAAAAGGCGTCATCCCGAAGCTCAAAACCTGGTAGACGCAGTACCCCAAAAACCCGTAAGGGAAAAACCGGCAGACGGTTTTCCATCTTTGGGTTGCTGCTGAAAGTGGTCATTGTCTTGCTGGCATTGCTAATCTGCTGGACGATTTATCTGAATGCCAGAGTGACCACCGGTTTCAAAGGTAAGCTGTTTGCTGAACCGGCCCGGGTGTTTGCCCGACCACTGGAGTTGTATCAGGGACTGACCATGGCGATGGGGGATCTGGAACAGGAACTGCGGCGGTTGGGATATCGCAAGGTAATCAACCCGGTACGCTCCGGTGAATACTCTATTACCGGCCAGACCATGGAAATGGTTACCCGCCAGTTCACGCATTGGGATGGTGTCAATCCGTCTCAGCATCTTATGCTGGATTTCAATCATGATGGCATCGAACGGGTGGTCAACAATCACGGCGATCCGGCGGTTCTGGCCAGACTGCAACCGCTTCAGATCGGCAGTATCTACCCCGGTCAGAAAGAAGATCGGATTCTGATTCAGATAAGCGATGTTCCGGATGTCTTTGTCAAAGGACTGATCTCCGTTGAGGATCGTAATTATTACCATCACTTTGGCATCTCTCCCACCGGTATACTCAGAGCACTATGGGCTAATGTAAGTTCCGGACATCTTGCCCAGGGAGGCAGTACGCTGACTCAACAACTGGTCAAAAACTATTTCCTCAGCTCAGAACGCTCACTGTGGCGTAAGGGCAATGAGGCGCTCATGGCGATGTTACTGGAGTGGCACTACTCCAAAGACCAGATTCTCGAAGCCTATATGAACGAAGTGTATCTCGCCCAGGATGGTGCCCGGGCGATACATGGTTTTGGCCTCGGAGCGCAGGAATTTTTCGGGGCGCCGTTGCGGGAACTGCGGTTACATCAAATGGCGCTGTTGATCGGCATGATTAAAGGGCCTGCTGTCTATAACCCGATGACTCATCCTGAGCGTGCGCTGGAGCGTCGAAATCTGGTGCTGGACATTATGGCCGACCAGGGGGTGGTAACGGCTGATCAGGCTGGCTGGGCCAAAAAACAGCCGTTGGATATTCGTTCCGGACGTCAGCGTATCCGCTATCCTGCGTTTCTGGATATGGTCCGTCGTCAACTACAGAGTCTTTATCGCCCGGAGGATCTCACCAGTGAGGGATTGAAAATATATACCTCCCTTGATCCACGTATTCAGAGCCGGGCCGAAGAGGTCTTTATCGATCAGCTACAACAGCTGGAAAAAAACTATAAGCTTGATAACGATTTTCTGCAGGGAGCGCTTGTCATCACTCAGCCGGAGTCAGGAGAAGTGCTGGCAATGGTCGGTGGGCGCAGGGTACGTTTTGATGGTTATAACCGGGCTCTGGACAGCCGTCGTCCGGTTGGTTCACTGCTGAAACCAGTGGTTTATCTGACTGCGTTAGAGAATGGCTATACCCTGGCCACCCCCATCGATGACAATACTTTGGTGGTTTCAGGTAAGGATGGATCCGAGTGGCAGCCAACCAATTTTGATCGTCGCAGTCATGGTCAGCCGCTGTTGTTGCAGGCACTGAGTCACTCCTACAACCAGGCGACCGCTCGGCTGGGCATGCAGGTCGGACTCGGAAAATTCATGGCCAATCTGCACGATCTTGGTTTTGAACGGGAAGTTGATGCCTATCCGGCCACATTACTGGGGGCACAGGGGATGAGTCCGCTGGAGGTTGCTAATTTGTATGGCACATTTGCAGCTAACGGCTTCCGCACTCCGGTCAAGTCCATACGTGCTGTCACCACATCTGATGACAGCGTACTGGAAACATTCGATTTCAGTTTTAAACAGGTGGTGGATCCTGTGGATATGGAGCTGCTGCAGTTTGCGTTGCAGGACGTCATGCGTGACGGAACCGGCAAGTATGCTTATCGCCGGCTGGATCCAGAACTGAACCTTGCCGGCAAGACCGGCACCACCAACGATCAGCGCGACAGCTGGTTTGCCGGTTATACTTCTGATTATCTGGCGGTGGTCTGGATCGGTAATGATGATAACAAAATGACGCCGTTAACCGGATCGACTGGTGCTTTGCGGATCTGGACTGAAGTGATGAACGCGATAAAGCCGCAGGCTTATCTGAGTCGTGAGCCGGCGGGTATCGAATGGCAGTGGGTCAATGCCAAAGACGGGCATCGTACCTCCAAAAATTGTCCGGATGCCATTCAGATTCCATTCCGGGAAGGTACCGCTCCGCAAGCCAAAGATGGTTGCGCCGGGCAGGTTACCAAGCCGGTTCAGAACTGGTTTAAACGCTGGTTTGGCGGTAAAAAGAACTGATAGTTCAGATAGCCGTTAAACATTAGAGTCCATCAACAGACATGAACCGCATTAATGCGGTTCATAATGAGCTGTTGTCACAAAAGAGCTAAAGTTCATTTTTTGTTGCGATAGCCGGCTGACAACGGTCAGGCGAGAATGGCGTCAATCTTTGCTAACTCTGCTTCACTGAACAAAAGGTTGTCCAACGCACCCACGCTGTCCTCGATCTGACTGAGGCGACTGGCACCGATAATCGCGCTGGTGACCACCTCGTCGCGTAATACCCAGGCCAGGGCCAGTTGTGCCAGACTTTGGTTCCGGCTGCTGGCGATTTCGTTCAGTTGTCTCACTCTATCCAGCTGGCTGGCCGCTACGTCCTGTTCTGACAGATAGATCTGTTCTTTCCGGGCGGCCCTTGAGTTCTGTGGCACGCCTTGCAGATACTTATCTGTCAGCAGTCCCTGAGCCAGTGGTGAGAACACAATCGAGCCCACCTTGTGGGTGCGCAAAGTGTTGGTCAGGCCGTTCTCGATATGACGATCAAACAGGTTGTAGCGGGGCTGGTGAATCAGCAGTGGTGTACCAAGGTCATTCAAAATGGCAATGGCCTGCTCGGTCTGTTCGGGTGAGTAATTGGAAATCCCCACATACAATGCTTTGCCCGAGCGAACGATAGCATCCAGCGCCCCCATGGTTTCCTCCAGCGGGGTGTCCGGATCGAAGCGATGGCTGTAGAAAATATCAAAATACTCCAGCCCGGTACGTTTCAGGCTCTGATCAATACTGGCAATCAGATATTTACGTGAACCGCCTATGCCGTAAGGGCCGGGCCACATATCGTAACCGGCTTTGGAAGAAATGATCAGTTCGTCCCGATACGGTTTCAGGTCCTCGGCAAAAATGCGTCCAAAGGTCTGCTCGGCTGAGCCATAAGGCGGACCATAGTTGTTGGCCAGATCAAAATGGGTAATACCCAGATCGAACGCCCCACGCAGCATGGCGCGGGCATTTTCCAGTGCGTCCACGGCACCAAAATTCTGCCACAACCCCAGAGATAATGGTGGAAGTTGCACACCACTGGCACCGCAGCGGCGATAGCCCATGTTGTCGTATCTGGTGCGGGAAGGCTGGTATTGTTTGTCAAAAAGGTTTGTCACAGTCGTACTTCTCCTGTCAGGTCTGTGCCCGGTCCGGCAGCTAATCAGCAACCGGATCGTGGCGGACGATCTTTAAGGGCGGGTTTTGGGTGAGTTTGGGAAAATAACTCCGGAATGGAACCCGGCATTTTTGATCTTCTTATAAAAACTGCCATTAAGCTGGGTTCGGGTAATCACATAGTTTCGGACATTTTTATACAGCAGCTTATCCAGGTGAATATTCTCTGTCTGTTGCCAGAAATCATCCAGTGAGCCCTGGTACGTCAGCCCCTCCATGTTATAAAAAGCCCGGCCGCAGGTCTTGGTGGGTGTGCCATGATAAAGCGCCGAAAACCCTACCGTACTGTTGACCACTACTACCCCACGGGCGTGATCAAGTAATGTGGGCAGATGTTGATCATGGATGTAGCGAACCCGGTCAGAGACTCCGGCGCGGTCAGCCAGCCGTTTGATCAGGGTCCGGTAGTTACAGTAACCGCGATCCATCGGGTGATGTTTGAAGACCAACAGAGTATCGGCGGGTGCATGAGCGGCGAACGAGTTCAGTGTCTGCTTGATAAAATGCCGAATATTGATGCAATCCGCGTGAACCGTGATCTGGGAATCGTTAAACACCTGCAAAGGCACCAGGAAAAAGTGATTGCTCCAGTTTTGCACCAGATCGTCCTGCTGACCGCGTTCAAGCCATTTGTACTTCAGTTTGCGCCAGGCGGAGCGAAGCCAGGGCAATGCCTCCAGGATCGTCAACGGGCGATGATGCTTGTAGTGAATAAACCACGGGGCACCAAAGCTGCCAATGGTAAAGTAACAGAAGCCGTACCAGACCATCAGATTGTAGGTTTTAGGAATGGGATGGGTTTGTGCGACCGGTGCCGTCACTTTTTTAAACAGCTCAGGATGTCTGGGAATTTTTGAATGACCGTTAACGCCAGAACGTTCCAGTGTGATGTAGTCGGGCCGAATGTAGCCTTCTTCGAATACGCCGACATCCAGTTCCAGTTTGGTGGCAATTGCATGAGCGGCACGATGGATTGGGCGGCAGTCTCCAAAGAGCAACACCGTATCTATTTTCAGTCGTAGCACAAGATCTTCAAACCACAGTGGCCAGTCGTCCATGGTGCCGCGATAGTTCAGAGCATCCGTGGGATAAAATAGCCAGTCTCCGGCATTGAAATTGATCTTGAATACTTTTGCGCCGACAGCTTTTAAATCTTTTGCAAGAAGACGGAAAAAAGGTCCAATCGGTCCCTGCAGCAACAGAACTCTCTTACCGGAAAAACTCTGAATTCCCGGTGATATCATACTTTCGCTGTCCAGGCGCTGATCAGTACGCGGAGTTTCCGGCCTTGGCGTCGTAGGTAGCCGCGTTGTAATGTTTGCAATCTCCCGTTGTGCTCCAGTGCGGAGCGCTGTTCCACAATTTCTCTTAAAACCGATTCACAACTGGTGTAGCCGTTCAGCGACCAGTCCCAGTAAATCGGATAGCGTAATAGTGAGCCTGCTACCAGTTCATCCAAAGACAGTTTTCGCTGTCTGCGGGTAAAGGCAATTCCGTCACTTTCTTTATCAACCGTCAATCCCCAGCCAGCATAAAAAGGCTGACCATATACTACGACTTTCTTGTTGCGCAAGAGCGCATCGAATCCCGTTAACGATGTCATGGTATGTACTTCATGACAGGCGTCCAGACAACTTACAACGGATGATTCAGTTTCAATATGATCTGCCCATTGAGCTGCCGCTGACATGGCCAAGCGGCCACGCCGATTCAGTGACATCACATCCGGATGCGGTTTATAGACAATAAATGCATCAGGATCAGCAGATCGGGCTGCCTTCAATAAATCCAGATTGGTCTTTACAGTTGTGCATCCATAAAGAATAGATGCATCTGTTTCGACCTGCCCGGGTACCAGTAATATTTTTTTACCCTGACTGTTCCAGTTGACCGGTTTCCGACTCTCAACATTGTATTTGCTGATGCCATGATTGACGATGAAGGCACGCACATTTTGTGCCCGTAACAGTTCTTTGTCATCGAAACGACTATGGCTCAATATGGTTTCAAGGGATGATGGGTAGCGCGGGTCAAAGTACACACCCTGTTCATCGAATACCAAAGACATCGGTCGGATCAGGTCAGACCCTAAACCGACTGAACGAATAAAACCATCCTCAATACGCAAGACTCTGGCGCCCGCGGCTTGGGACAGCTGCTGCAAACCTTCCGGTTCATTCTGTCCCCAGGTCAGCAGACAGTCATCCGGCCGCAGCTGCAGTTTCGCCGCTTTGCTGCAGGTATCGGCAAACAATATCTTTTCCGGATAAAGTGATAACAGCGGTTTCAGGTTGTGAGCCCGCCAGCGGCGCCAGCCAATGACAATCATCCGTCCGGAATATTGGCTCGCCATTTGTCGCTGATGCTGTAGCCAGCGGATGACATCAAGAATCTGTCCGGGTTGGTGAGTATAAGGGTCAAGATAACGGCAGTAATGCAGATACGCCGCGCTGAACAATTCATCGATGGAGCGCTGTCGTACTCTGCGTGGACAATGCTGGCGATCATCGGTAACCCCCCAGCCGGCATACCAGGGGAGCCCAAAACAACTCACGGGTTTGTTCAACAGCAATGCTTCAAATCCCATGGTTGAGCTGACTACATACACTTTATCTGCCTGTTCAATCAGGCTCATGGGATTCACTGACCCGGTTATTTTGATGATTTTGTCGGTGTCTGCGATATCGGTTAAATAACCGGCTTTCTGCCCGGATGAAACTTCCGGATGAGTTTTTATATAAATCGTTGCATCCGGGTTTTCTGTGATAGCAGCCGTCAGCATGGTCTGGAAGGTGCGGGCATCCGCATTGGCCAGAGTCACGCCCATATCACCCCAGGTCTGATCGACCACCAGTATGGCTGGTTGTTTTAGTTTCAGCTGGGTAACGGGGGCATGATTGTACTTACTGAGTTTTAGGCGGCATATTTCCGTTTTAATGTCGAGGCTGTCTGAAGTCAGTAGTGGACGATCAGAGTTCAACAGCTTTTCCAGATCGGAAGAAGTGTTGGCATCGTAATAAATACCGCTGTGATCGATAACCAGCGATAGCGGTGGAAAATGGCTGCCGGTACCAAACGAACGCAACAGTCCGTCTTCCAGGGCAATGAACGGTACATTGAGGCGTTTTGCCGTGGCGCGCGAACGCCGTGTGGAAGGACGTTGTCCCCAGCCAATAATTGCCCGCACTGTCGACGAACGTTGCCAACGTCTGATACGGATAATCCCTTCACCCAGAAAACGGCTCAGGAATGGTATGTTTGCAATGCCTCTGGAAGTCAGTCCCAGCATCGAATGATTTTGTCCGTGCAGCAGATCAGGAATTACTTCGTTGCAGATCGTAAATTTGCAATATACCGCTCACGGTACCTTCATCATTCACCACGACCAGCGCATTGATTTTGTTCTGGTTCATGTATTCCTCGGCCACGGCAAAGCGTTCATTTTCATTGATCGTCTTGGGATTTGATGTCATGACTTCCGAGGCCAGCAGGGCCAGAGGATTATCGTTGAGCTCGAGGGTGCGTCGGACATCGCCATCAGTGATGATGCCACGCAAAGATGCTCCATTCATTATCAGCGCGACACCCAGACGCCCTTCTGTCATGACATGTACGACTTCACGGAATGTGGCCTCCGGAGAACAGACCGGCAGTGATCGACTGTGCATAATATCCTTGACCCGGGTTAACAATCGGCGACCAAGGTTGCCTCCCGGATGAAAACGGGCAAAATCCTCCGGTTGGAAATTTTTCAGTGACGAAAGCGTCACTGCCAGAGCATCACCCATAACCAGGGTGGCTGTTGTGGAGGAGGTGGGGGCAAGGTTGTTACTACAGGCTTCACGATCAACGGAAATATCCAGCACGGTATCGGCGTGTCTGGCCAGGGTAGAGTCCGGATTACCGGTCATGGCTATAACCGCATTTTGCTGATATTCCAGAAATGACAGCAGACGAATCACTTCTTCGGTCTCGCCACTGTTGGAAATTAACAGCGCAACATCCATGGGACGGATCATTCCCAGATCGCCATGAAACGCTTCGCCAGGATGCACAAAGAAAGAGGGCGTTCCGGTAGATGCAAGTGTCGCTGCAATCTTATGTCCGACAATGCCTGACTTGCCCATTCCCACTACAACAACCCGCCCTCGTGACTGCTGAACAATTTCGACTGCTTTTTCGAAGCGCTGATCCAGACGTTTATTCATACTGGTCAATGCGTCGATTTCGGTACTGATGACGTTACGTGCAGTCTCCAGAATGTCCATAGAAGTTCCTGTGCCGATAATAGAAAAAATTGGCGTGAATGATTCCGTTAAACGACTTCGGGATCAAGTGTTCTCTTATATAATCTCAGGGGTTGTTGTTTTTTTGTTCAGTGGCTGTGCGAATGACAGCCATTTGCAGAAGATGAGTGATGGATATCTGCTGTACGGGACGTTCACACAGATGATTTCAATCAAGTGATAATGAGTGAGAAAGTCTCTCAGCATCGAACTGATTTTTTCCTGCGGACCGCCGGATCATGGCTGAGCCGGTTAACATTTTTATGGCCAGAGATAAGTATGGCAAATAATCGGTTACGATAGTTGCTGTATTAAATATGTCTGGCCGGGCCAGAAACCATGCTGAGCTGGCCAAGTCAGGTAACCGGTGCCGGATTGAACAGCACCAGATCATTAAATATTCCCAGCCGATCTGCTGCTGTCTGCTCGCGACCACTGGCAACATCCAGCATCTTGTGAAAGATCTGCCAGCCGACCTGCTCGATGCTGGACTCTCCGGTAGCGATAGTCCCGGCGTCGATATCGATCAGATCGTACCATTGTTTTGCCAGCCGGGAGTTGGTGGCTACTTTGATCACTGGAGCCATCGGCAGGTTATAGGGGGTGCCGCGGCCAGTGGTAAACACGTGGATGTTCATACCGGCCGCCAGTTGTAATGTTCCGCAGATAAAGTCACTGGCTGGGGTGGCCGCAAATGTCAGGCCTTTCTTGCGAATACGTTCTCCGGGAGCAATGACATCGACAATGGCCGAACTGCCGGATTTAATGATTGAACCCATGGCTTTTTCGACAATATTGGCCAGACCGCCACGTTTATTGCCAGGAGTGGTATTGGCGCTACGGTCGGTACGACCAGTGTGCAGATATTCATCAAACCAGGCCATTTCCCGCAACAGTGCTTGGCCGGTTTCCTGATCTGCCACTCTGGGAGTCAGCAGGTGGATAGCGTCTCTGACTTCGGTGACTTCAGAAAACATAACGCTGCCACCGGCACGAACGATCAGGTCGGCCGCAAAACCCACTGCCGGGTTAGCGGTCAGGCCTGATAATGCATCACTGCCTCCGCACTGTACGCCAACCACCAGCTCAGCAGCCGGACATGGTTCTCGCCGGCGTTGATTTAGCCGCTGCAGATGTTGTTCAGCCAGCGCGAGGATTCCCTCAATCATGCCGCCAAAACCGAGCAGCTGTTCATCCTGCAGCGATAGTATGGATACTGTCGAGGCTTCAGAGCCAGGCTCTCGTATCTGGCTGCGAGCCTTTAGCAGTTGATCCGGCTGCAGCTTTTCACAACCTAGCCCCAGTACCATGATTTCGTCGCCGAAATTTGGATTGCGCATGAGATTCTGGAGCGTACGAATCGGCACGATAGCGGCCGGTGCATTGATTGCCACACCGCAGCCATAGCTGTGAGTCAGGCCCACGATGTCGTCGACATTTGGGTAGTGGGGCAACAGTTTTTGCCGGATCTGTTGGACAACGTATTCTGTAACACCAGCCACGCATTGTACGCTGGTGGTAATCGCCAATACATTGCGGGTGCCGACACTGCCATCACGATTGCGATAACCTTCAAAGCTATAACCCTCGAGTGCCGCAGCGGGTGTCGATGTACGTGTGGCAATCGGCAGGTCCGCCAGTGCCGGTGGTTCCGGCATGCGCAGATCCGCTTCTTTGACCCAGGCACCCGGTGCAATCGTAGTTGTGGCATAGCCGATGATTTCGCCATAGCGAATCACCGGTTGATCCAGAGGTATCTGCCGGATCGCAACTTTATGACCCTGGGGTATATGTTCTAGCAATATCGTCCCATCCACCAGCTGGCACCCGACGTCGAGACCGCCGTCATGAACGATGACGGCAACATTGTCATTCTGATGCACTTGTATGGATAAGCAGAGCGACGCGGACATGTAATGAGTTCTCCTGAGTTTCTGACTGTATCTTTCCGGCCACACTGGCTCAGACCGGTTCTATGCGAATGGGATTGTGCTGATTGATGGATCGCAGCAACTCCGGGTTGCCGTCAATATGACCCAGAATATTGGCGGCGCTGATCAGCCGGCATTCATTGGAGCTTGAAATGGGGGTGGGGCCGAATAACAGAGCCAGGGCGTTTCCCTCCAGCCAGAAGCAGACTGCACCTTTATCCACTACCGTGCTGGCATCGGCCTCCGGTGCGACAGTAAACGGCACCTGACAATACACTTCGTCGCCCCAGATATTGGCTGTACTTTGTATTGGTCGTGCAGCCAGCAGTGCTTTGGCACTGATGGTATCGCGCAAAGTGATCGTCACTTGGCCGCTGGGCCAGAAGATGCGGATAGCAGACATGGCAATGGGTTCCCGATCAGTGATGAGTTAATGGTCTTGCGGAATGTCCGCGCAGTCGTTCTGAAGGTAGATTGACCCGCATACGTTCAATGCGATGATGATCACCAATGAACAATGTCGCTCTGGCTTCATCGGCCAGAGTGGTCAGCATATGGCGGGTAATACGCTCGTACAGGCCGATAAACGCCACTACTTTCTCGGGGTTCATAGCTCCCAGCCCGGTGGTCGTCCGCCCTTGCTCGATTGCCTCCTGGAGGCGTTGGCGCAGATGTTGTTCCTGCAATTCACGGTTACGGTATACGTCTTCCATGCTGCGAACCTGAATGACCAGCAGGTCATCCAATAGCTCAAACAACTCCTGGTAAGTGGTGCTCAATTGGCGGTTAACTTCCTGACGCCAGGTGCCATCGGCATCTTCGGTTTTTTCCCGCTGATTGACTGGTACTGTCAGATCTTCACTGTTCTGCGGGGTGGCACCGACACACCAACCTTCGAATAACACCACGTCAACCTTTCCTGTAATAACCGGCCAAAGGCTTTCGGGCAGTCGGTCGCCGGCGCCGTGACGGGCCATTTTGTCAAACTGCGGCAGTGGCACGGACTGATGGTCGGCATTAAACATCAGGTTTCGGATGGTGGTTAATGCCAGCTGGGTATCATGTGTGCCAGGCACCGATCGGATCGCAAACAGCGGGTGAACCTGAGCGGCCATCTGCTGGCGCTGATGGTAGGTTTTATACACGTCATCGATGGAAAAACCGGCCACGTTTTTGCCGAACCCGCGGGTCAGGATGATCTGTAAAAAAGCATTGATGGTGGTTTTGCCTGAGCCCTGGCTGCCATTGATGCCAATGACTGCCGCTCGTTGCTCGCGGGCCTGTATCTGTTCGCTGCGCAGCGCTATAAAGCGGGCCAGTGGCAGGTAGCAGATAAAGGTTTCCGGTAGTAGTGATGCCTGTATATTCAGGCTGTTCTTATGAGCCTGGAGAGCCGGATAACAGCGTTGCAGAATCATCAGTCGTTCGATCAGCTCGGCGATGGAGCCGCTGTCTTCTGCTCCCAAGTGTGTCAGTACTTCGTTCGTCAATGGCTCACGTGCCAGCAGGGAATACAGGGTATCAGCAGTGGCATACAGGTTTCCGTGTTGTAGCCCCTGTTGCAGGATGGGTTCCATTGCCGAAAACAGATCCGGATCAATCATGGCAGACACGTTGCCATATGTGGCTGGATTGTTTGTCATGGTTGATACCTGTCAGGCCTGAGCAGTGGCAGTGGACAGTCGAGCCTTTCGGGCCTTGACTGCCTGGTAGATGGAGAAGCCGACGGAAAGAGCAATCAGCAACCAGAGCACAATTGCCATTGGGCTTTTGGTGAAGAAAATGGAATAAGTGCCAAAGGATTCCAGTGATTTCACAAAGTAGACTTCTGCCTGCCCGCCGAGAATAAAACCGATGACCAGGGGGGCGATTTCAATACCAATTTTGGAAGCAGCATAACCACCGATACCAAATAGCAGCAGCGTCCAGACATCAAACATGACGCCATAGTTAATGGCGTAGGCACCGACAACACACATCATCATGATGATCGGATAGAGCAGGTACTTGGGTACCATCACCACTTTGGCGATGTATTTGATCGCAAAGAACATGATCGCAAACATGGCCAGGTTGGCGAAGAGCAGCGCTACCATCATGGTATTCCAGGTATCCAGATTCTCGCCGATGAACAATGGGCCGACCTGAATTCCCTGCAGGGTGAATGCACCGATCAGAACGGCCGTTGTGGAGTCTCCCGGAATGCCAAGTGACAATAATGGAATCAGCGCACCACCGGTCAGGCCGTTATTGGCGGATTCGGAGGCGACGACACCGTTGGCAATACCGGTACCCATTTGATCGGAATCTTTGGAGAAGTTTTTTTCCTGGGTGTAGGACAACACCGATGCGGCACTGCCTCCCACACCCGGCAGCATGCCGATGAAGGTACCAATCAGCCCGGAACGAATCAGATTTGTTTTCTGGTTTCGAAAGACGTTGAAAGAGAATTTTTTACCGGATTTTAACGATACTTTCATATCAGCAGCGTTTTCTTTGATGCCTTTTTCGGCTTCTTCCAAAATGGCAGCAACACCAAACAGACCGATCAGTACTGGTAGCAGGGAAAAGCCGGAAGCCAGATAAGGTTCCATGAAATCAGCCATCAATCGGGTCTCGCCATTGCCGCCCACCGAGGTATCGTATGTGCCGATTAATGACAACCAGATGCCAATTAGACCGCTAAACAGACCCATCATCATGCTTTTGGACAACGAAGCGATAACGGTCAGTGCCAGCAGAATAATCAGAAATTTTTCAACGAACGAAAACTTGATTGCCACATCTGCCAGCAGTGGTGCAAAACAAAACAGGATCAGGGCGCTGAGCAGACCACCGAACAGTGACGAAACGATGCCGATTTTCAATGCCCGTTCACCTTCACCTTTGAGGGTCATGGGATAGCCGTCAAACGTGGTGGTGATCGAAGAGGGAGTGCCTGGTATGTTCAACAGAATGGCGGGTACCAGTCCACCCGAAATACCTCCGACATACAGTCCGATTAACAGGGCCAGCCCTTGGTTCAGGTCAAGCGCATAAGTGAGCGGCAGGCAGACGGCCACGGCCATGGTGGCCGTCATACCGGGAATGGCACCAAAAATAATCCCGATGGCCACACCAAAAAAGGCCAGAAAAAAATACATGGGAGTCAGAGCTGTCAAGAATTCCACGATCAAAATTCCTCAGGGCAGGGTGATGTAAAACAAACGGGCCAGAATGAACCAGACAATAACCGGGGCCAGTATCGAGGTGGCTGTAACGTATAGCAGGTGACGCCGGTCGCGTTGATGGAGATACAGTAATGACAGCAGGAACATATAAGGGATGGAGGTCAGCAGAAATCCCATGCCGGTATTGGGAAACAGGTCACCAACGACTTGCATCATCACGAAGTAAAGAATGGTCAGCATCAAGGTGCCGAAAAAGCGCACCAGATCAAGCGGACCGGACACAAAGGGCAAAGAGCGGGTTCCGGACCGTACCTCCCGGAGATACGGAATGCCCTGATAAACCATGATCAGAAGGAACATGATAAGCAGCAGCCATTCGATAATTCTGGGGAAGAACAGATGGGACTGGTCGAACTCAATCACCACAGAGAAAATACCAGACGTATTCATTCAGATAACCTCATATCCACGTTAACAGGAGACAGGCAGTCCTCGACCGGATATCTCCGGAAATATGTACAAGCGGACAGCGCTGCCTCAAACAGACAGCGCAAACAGCTCTTACTGTAGAGAGTCTATGATCTTTTCGTATTGATCCATTTTGTTCTTAAGATAGGCTTCGGCTTCCTGAGAAGGCATGAAGTTGGGAATAAAGAAGGTACGTTTCTGGGTTTTCTGGATTTTGCCTTCAGCAAAAATCTCCGTTAGCGCTTTGTCGAGCCGGGCCACCAGCGCTTCGTCCATATCTTTATTAAACAGGAAGAAAAACTCCTTATCGAAAGTAAAGTTCCTGCTGCCATCCTGAGTGACATTGACGTTCGGGTCGACGTACTCCAGTAACATGTCACGGTTGGTTTCACCCAGACCTTCGGGATTGGCCTGTTCAATGGTTTTCTTGCGTGCTGTCAGCCAGATAAAGCGCATGGCTTTTTGATCGTTTGCCGGCAAACGGGTGTACTGCTCGTTGCCCTGAACCGAACCATTGATGAGATCGGCCAGACCATCAAACATGGCCTGGTTTTTATCGGATTGGGAGCCGCGGTTTACCGCTACCATACAACTCTCTTTGCCGGGATGTTGGATGTGGATAGCATTTTTCAGAGCGCTGTAGCCGATTTCAGAAACGCCCCCAGGCTGAATGGCCACCCGGATGGTCGTGCCATCGGCACAGGCAGTCATCATTTCATCGACGGTTTTGTAAGCGGAGTTCTTGGCAACCAGATAGGCATTGCCTGGATTAATCGCAATTGTGGGACCGATCCGATAAGCCTCGAACGGATTTTCATAGCCTTTCTGTTTGTACAAATACCCCAGGTAAGCCTGATCGTGGAAGATCATGATCGTGCTGCCATTGGAAATTCGCTTCAAAGTATTAAACGCTGCAGTAGCACCAACGGCATCGACTTTTACGTTAATACCCAGTTTTTGGGCCAGAGCTTCGGCCACTATGGATGAATTCTGATAGGTATCGCCACCGGTTGAGGTGGAACCGATGACAATACGCAGGTTTCGGGGAAATTGTGCGGCGGCGAGAACATTCGCACTCAACATGGTCAACAGGGTTGTGGTCACCAGGGCGACAGCAATTATTGTTTTTTTCATTACGGCGTCTCCTCACTTTGCAGTGTGGTAAGCATGGTTAGCGGAGCCAGGGAGTCTTTGAAAAACGGCCTGTTTTCCCGCAGGTGTTGTCAGCTTCGGTTTCAAATCCCCATTTACGTCAGTAAATGGCGGTTTTGGCTGGCCTGTATCAAAACTATGCCTGTTTTTTAAGCGATTTCCTGGTATCCCGGATAAGAAACCCAGGCAGCACATCATCATTTGTTTTGTTTGTTAATGATAGCGCTGTCATTTTGAAAAACTATCAGTCGTCATTCGGGCTGTCAAGAAATTATTTGATGCCGGAGCTGTTATCAAACGGTCTTCAGAAAGCCTTGAAAAATGCTAAAAAACTACAATAAAAACCAATTAAATCAATTGGTTATAAAGAAATGAAAAGAACCCGCCTGAAGGCGGGAGGGCAGTAGCGTGATTGAGGAAAAATGCCGGTCGACAAGGAATGTGAGCGCAACATTACACCTTTGAGTGGTAACGGAAACATTTTGTAAGCGATGCTTAGGTGGTTTCCCGTTCAATGATTTCGAAGCCGACATCAATCACATGTTCTTTCAGTTCCTGTTGTGCAATGCGGGCCAGCAAAATGTTGGCAGCAATGCTGCCCATGCGTGAGCGGTCAATACGGACGGTCGTCAGGGCCGGATAGGTATCCACGGCAAAGTTCTGATCCCCGAAACCGATGATGGCAAGCTCCTGGGGCACCTTGATGCCACGAGATTGCGCCTCGATCAGGGCGCCGTGGGCAAGAATATCCGAGCTGCACCAGATGACTCCATGACGGAAGCCCTTGTCCAGCAAGCTGGCCAGACCGCTACGGCCCCGATGCAGATTGGTCGGGACCGATACTTCACTGCGCAGCACATCTTCTATGCCGTGCATTTCAAGGCGATTGATCATGACTTTTTCCCGAAACCGGGCCCGCCGATCGCTGGCGATAATCGTGCCGACATGCTGGTAGCCTTTGCTGGCGATGAAATCCGCGACGGCAACACCGATGCGCTCATGGGAAAACCCGACAACTGTGTCCAGTGGCGTGGGCGTCAGATCCCAGGTTTCCACCAGTGGAATATTGGCTGCCAGTAACAGACGCCGGCAATCTGCCGAATGATTGACCCCGGTCAGTAAAATGCCATCCGGTCGGCGGCTGAGTACGGTAGAGATAAGCTTCTGTTCACTCTGTTCAGGATATCCGGATTCGCCAAGCAGTACCTGGTAGCCCGATTCATTCAGGGAATTGCTGAAGTATTGGATGGTTTCTGCATACACCAGATTGGTGATGGACGGAATGATGGCTGCAATTAACCGGGTTCGCCGGGATGCCAGCCCGCCCGCCAGCAAGTTGGGCACATAACCCGTCTGGCTGATGGCACGGTTAACCTTTTCAAGGGTTTTAGTAGCGACTTTGTCCGGGTAATTCAGCGCTCTGGACACCGTAATGGTGGAAACGCCAGCCAGCCTGGCAACGTCTGCCAGAGTAACGGAGTCATTGCTGTTGCGAGTGGCTGAACGGCCGGCCGGGTCCTGGGGGGTGTTGTATTCCGTCAAATGATTTCCTCACAAGAAAATGTTGCCGATGAAAAGGCTAACACTATTTCGTAACAACACAATCTTTGGGAGCCAGAAATAGTCCATCTTTTTATCATCCTTATTAACTAACCACGTCCATTTCCATCGATTTTAGTCGTCTTTTTATCTTCTGGTTGTGAAAAATAAAACCTTGACAAACTTAATGACAGCGCTAACATTTTCGGCAAAAGTATCCGTCAGGATCGGAATGATTTCCTGATTGTTTGCTTTTGTACTCTCTGTGAATAAGGAGCGACCTTGAATACAACAACAATATCACCCGTCGACTCTGTACTAGCCAAGACATCGCCTGTCGTGACTGAGATGCAGGTCATCCCCGTAGCCGGACACGACAGCATGCTGCTGAATCTGAGTGGTGCCCACGGTCCGTTTTTTACCCGTAACATTGTGATTTTGAAGGACAATGCCGGCCATATTGGTGCTGGTGAAGTGCCCGGTGGCGAAAAGATTCGCCAGACTCTGGAAGATGCCAGGGCCCTGGTAGAAGGGCGTTCGGTTGGAAACTATCTGGCCATTCTGAATGATGTGCGTAGCCGGTTTGCCGATCGGGACGCCGGTGGTCGTGGGCTGCAGACTTTTGATCTGCGCATCACGATTCATACCGTTACCGCACTGGAGGCCGCATTACTGGATCTGCTCGGACAAGCACTCGGTGTTCCGGTGGCAGCATTACTGGGTGACGGTCAGCAGCGTGAACAAGTGAAGATGCTCGGTTATCTGTTTTACATTGGTGATCGTAATAAGACCGATCTTGCCTATCGAAATGAGACCACATCAACTTCTGACTGGTTTCGCTTGCGTCACGAAGTGGCCATGGATACTGACTCAGTTGTGCGATTGGCTGAAGCGGCACACGAGCAATACGGCTTTGAGGATTTCAAACTCAAAGGCGGAGTGCTCGCCGGCGAGCAGGAGATCGAAACGGTTACGGCGCTGGCCAAACGATTCCCGAAAGCCCGGATCACGCTCGATCCCAATGGTGCCTGGTCATTGGCAGAGGCCATTCGCCTGTGTTCCGGACAGCACGATGTACTGGCGTATGCAGAAGACCCCTGTGGTGCTGAGCAGGGCTTCTCCGGCCGGGAAATTCTGTCGGAATTCCGCCGCGCCACCGGCTTGCCCACTGCCACCAACATGATCGCCACCGATTGGCGTCAGATGGGGCATTCGATCATGTTGCAGGCGGTCAATATACCGCTGGCAGACCCACATTTCTGGACCATGCAGGGTTCGGTCCGGGTGGCGCAGATGTGTCATGAATGGGGTCTGACCTGGGGGTCACATTCCAATAACCATTTTGATATTTCGCTGGCTATGTTTACCCATGTTGCCGCCGCCGCGCCAGGCAATATTACCGCTATTGATACCCATTGGATCTGGCAGGACGGCCAGCGTTTGACGCGTGAACCGTTATTGATTCGGAACGGTTTGATCAATGTACCGAAACGTCCCGGACTCGGTATTGAGCTGGATATGGAGCAGATTCAGCGGGGACATGAACTTTATAAACAGCAGGGCCTGGGAGCCCGCGACGATGCCGTGGCCATGCAGTATCTGATTCCCGGCTGGACATTCGACAATAAAAAACCATGTATGGTTCGGTAATCGAAGAGGTAATGATGAGAGCAAACAAACTCAGGCAGATCTGGGCTGAAGGCAATGCTGTCGTGAATGGCTGGCTGGCCATTCCCAACTCCTTTTCTGCAGAAACAATGGCCCATCAGGGCTGGGACTCGCTGACAATAGACCTGCAGCACGGGGTGAACGATTACCTGGCTGCGGTGAACATGCTCACTGCCATTTCGACAACCGATACGGTGCCGGTGGTACGGGTGCCCTGGCTTGATCCGGGTATTCTCATGAAGATGCTGGATGCCGGAGCCTATGGGGTGATCTGTCCAATGATCAATACTGCGGAGGATGCCGAAAAACTGGTGGCCTCTACTCATTATCCGCCGCGTGGTACCCGTAGTTTCGGGCCTATACGGGCGTTTCTCTATGGCGGGCAGGATTATCCAGACCATGCCAACGATACCATTGTCACTTTTGCCATGATCGAAACCCGGCAGGGGCTGGACAATCTTGAAGAAATTCTCAAGGTCGATGGCCTGGATGCCATTTACATTGGTCCTTCCGACCTATCACTGGCGCTGGGCTGTAAGCCGACCTTCGATGATGTTGAACCGCCGGTGGTGGAGGCTATCGAATACATTCTGGCCAAGTGTCAGGAGCGTGGTCTGGTCGCCGGAATCCATAATGGCACCCCGGAATTCGCCTTAAAACGGGTCGCCATGGGGTTTCAGTTTGTCACCATTTCCTCTGATGCAAGACTGATGGCAGCCGGGGCCCAGCAGGTACTGGGCAGGATGCATCAGGGCATGGGATCTGGCGGAAGCGGCGGTTATTGAGCTGAAAAGCGGTGGCAAAGCGATGCTGAGATGGTCCGCCGCTTTGTCCCATTCATGACACGATTATGAGGCAAATATTATGAGTAAACTTGGATTCATTGGTCTGGGCATCATGGGAACTCCGATGGCCGGCCACCTTCTGCGTGCCGGTCATGAGGTATTCCTGAATACCACCAGAGAGGTTCCCGCAGACCTTATCGCAGCCGGTGGCAAACCCTGCGCCTGCGGACGTGAAGTGGCAGAAAAGGCTGATGTTATTTTTATTATGGTTCCCGATACGCCACATGTTGAGGCGGTATTGTTTGCTGCCGGCGGAGTGACCGAAGGTTTGTCGGCTGGAAAAATCGTCGTTGATATGAGTTCCATCTCTCCTCTGGCAACCAAAGAATTTGCCCGCAAGGTGAATGACCTGGGCTGTCAGTACCTTGACGCACCGGTTTCCGGCGGTGAAGTCGGTGCCACCAATGGTACCTTGTCGATTATGGTCGGTGGCTCGCAGGAGACTTTTGATGCCATCAAACCGCTGTTTGAACTGATGGGTCAAAACATTACCCTGGTGGGTGGCAATGGCGATGGTCAGACTGCCAAAGTGGCCAACCAGATTATTGTGGCCTTAAATATCGAAGCCGTCGGTGAAGCATTGGTGTTTGCCGCCAAAGCCGGAGCTGATCCGGCTAAAGTACGTTCTGCGCTGATGGGCGGGTTTGCCTCTTCCAAGATCCTGGAAGTACATGGCGAGCGAATGGTGAAACGGACCTTTGATCCGGGATTCCGCATCTCTCTGCACCAGAAAGACCTGAACCTGGCCCTGAGCAGCGCTCGTGAGTTGGGGGTTTCCCTGCCGAATACTGCCACTGCACAGGAGTTATTTAATGCCTGTAGTGCCCATGGTGGTTCCAACTGGGATCATTCCGCCATGATCAGAGCATTGGAAACACTGGCCAACTACCAAATCAGCTGATTACACAGTACTTAACCCGGCGGGCATTTTGGCCGGGTTAAGTGAGCGATGCAGAGATGCACCGCAGCGCTCATCAAAACGATCAGGATGATTTGTTTGGTGGCTGGCTAATAACCAACCGTGTTATCCGGGAGAGTCTGGCAGATTAAGTGGCTGGCAGATTCAGTGGCAGGCACCATGATCTGCGGATGTGATGCCAGGTACCCCTGTACCACTTGTCGTTAATGGCAATCCCGGCCTTGGTTTTCCGTTTCGCATTGATGCGTTGCGTCTGTTCGGGACGCCGCTGACTTAATGGTCAGAAAGCCTGACCATACCCGGGTGGCGGTGGTGACATAACAGATGCCGGCGAAGATCCACGCCAGCAGACTGAAGTGTTCCGGCAGCAGGCAGAATGCCACAAAAAACAAAATGGTTTCGGTGCCTTCCGCCAGTCCATCCAGATAGTGAAATCCTTTGTTCTGATATATCAGACTCTTCAGGTGGAGCTTTTCCGCCATAATGGCAAATGCCAGAAAGCTTGATCCTGTCCCCATAAACCCGAATAACAGGGCACATGCAGCCAGGGCATTGTGTTGTGGTGCCGCCAGCGCAAAACCCAAGACCACGGCGGCATAAAAGATAAAATCCAGCACGATATCGAGAAAGGCACCGTGATCGGTGCTGCTGTGCAGGCGCGCCAGTTCGCCGTCCAGACCATCGGCGATCCGGTTCAGGGTGATAACCAGCAATGCCAGCAGATAGTGTTGGGTTGCCAACAGTGGTACGGCCAGCAGACCAATGGCAAAGCCGGCCAGAGTGACCTCATTGGCTTTGATGCCGGCGGCTGCCATTCTGGTGGCGAGAAAGCGCCAGGGCCGTTTCAGCAGTGGCAGTGTCCAGCGGTCAAGCATGGTTATTCTCCAGTTGAATCAGTTGTCCGTATTCCGGCCGGTCCTGGGAGTCATGGGTCACCAGCAACGCCGGTATCTGTCGCTCGCGAATCAGGTCAAAGACAAATTGACGAAACTGCGAGCGCAGTTGCTGATCGAGTTTATTAAAGGGTTCATCGAGGAGGATGGCTTTGGGCTGTGACAGCAGCGTCCGCAACAGACTGATGCGGGCCCGTTGACCTCCCGACAGTGTATCAATACGGCGGCGTTCGAAACCCGCCAGCCCGGCTTCCTGAAGGGCGGTTTCAATTTGCAACTGCCGCTCTCTGCGGTGAGTGCCCGGCGGAATGCCGAAGGCCATGTTTTCGAACACATTCATATGCGGAAACAGCAGATCGTCCTGAAACAGAGTACCGATATGTCGTTGTTCCATGGGCAGGTCATGAATGGCCTTGCCATTCAGCAGGATCTGTCCCTGTAGTGAGAAGTCATGGCTCAGACTTCCATTGATCGCGGCCAGCAGGGTGGATTTGCCGCAACCGCTGGGGCCCATCACTGTAGCGATGGCCCCGGCCGGAATATCCAGATCGAAATGTTGGATTAACGGCGCCCGTCCAGCGGTGGTGATGGTGAGGTCTTGCAGAATCAGCGTCATGAATGTCGGTTTCCATAAGCGGGCCAGCACAATGCCAGAGTATAGCCGGCCAGAGGTATCAGCAGTTGCCAGAGCACGTAAACGGAAGCTACCCGGCGGTCACTGCCGCTGGCCAGACTGACGGCTTCAGTGGTGATGGTGGGAATCCGTCCGGCACCGACATACACCGTTACCAGATATTGTGCCACGCTGACTGCAAATCCCACCGACATGGTCAGCAGCAGCGGACGCGTCAACAGCGCCCGTTTGACCTGCCAGAAGGCACGCCAGCGGGAGCGACACAAGGCGATGGCCAGGGTCTGGTAACGTTCGTCAAAAGCCCGATAAGGGCCGGCCAGGGTCAAAAAGGTATAGGGCAGCACGAAGATCAGGTGAGCGCCGATCAGGCTGATCCGGCTGGCTTCCAGATGCAGGGTCAGCAATAAGGTTTGCAATCCGAATACGAAGGCAATCTGTGGAATCAACAGTGGCAGGTACAACAGCCATAGAGTGCGACTGGGATCGAACCGTGCATTGCGGCGTTTCAGCACCTGCTCGTATTCGAGACAACCGACCACCAGTACTATGGCAATCAGCACCGAGCCCATCCCGGCCAGTAGGGTGTTCCAAAATGGCTGCTGTAGCTGTTCCAGGCTGGCCAGCCAGTAGCGTCCGCTCCATTGCGACGGTAGTGCATCGGGAAAACGCCAGCGTCGGGTCACGCTCCACAATATGGTGACCAGCAGATTAAGGCCGGTAATGATCAGCAGACCGGCAGCTACCGGAGCAGCCAGTGGTCTGAGTATTTTCAGATAACTGCTGCGCCGGCCATTGATCAGCCATCCGCGACAGCACCGTTGCATGAGTTTCTCCATGACCAGTACCACTATCACAGCCAGTGCACAGATCAGCAGTAATAACGTGGCAGCAGCAGAGGCCGTGAGCCGCTGTTGCAAATCCGGGTCGTTAAACCAGCGGTGGATCAGCACCGCAAAGGTTGGCGGCGTGGTCGGTCCCGTCACTAGCGCCAGTTCCACTGTTGACAGCGAATAAACCAGTACCGCCAGCGCCGGCAGACGCAGTTGTGGCCACAGCTGTGGCAGCAGAATCTTGAGCCAGCTCTGGTACTGATCGTAACCCAGACTGCGGGCCACCGTCAGACTTTGCCGGATGGCCAGCTGATGTACCGCTGACAAACTCATTAGCAACAGGAAGGGCAATTCTTTGAGCGTCAGGGTGAGAATCAGGCTGAAGCCGGCCGGATCTTTGACCAGCAACCAGTCCGGCGGGGTTTCAAAACCGCTCAAACCCGGCGAGATCCATCGCATCAGCCAGCCACTCGGTGCGATCAGCAGAGCCAGCCCGGCAGCAAACGCCACGTGAGGAAATGCCAGTACCGGTGCCAGTAACCATTGAATGATCCGCCAGAAGCGGGTGTCGTAGAGCAGCATTAACAGCAGCAGGCTCAACAGCGTGGCGAGTATTGCCGATAACAGTCCGGTTTTGAGGGTCAGCCACAGGGCGCTGGCCGCCGATGGGTGATTGAACACCTGTTGCCATGGATTCAGGCTCAGTTGGTGAGCCCCGATGGCCGGCAGATATCCCACTGCCGGCAACCAGGTGGCAAACAGACCAAACCCCAGTGGCAGCAGGAACGCTGCCAGAGTCAGTCGTGGAAACCAACGCAGGTGACTGTTGTTCAATACCTGGGCCTTAATGTGCGTAGCGTTGCTGCCAGGCCTGCTCCAGTGGTTCCACCCAGCTGACATGGGGCTCCGGAATCACGTTAGCCAGATCCTGCGCTGATAGTGCTGCTTTGCCAGCTGGCAGGGCATCGAACAACGCTTTGTCAGCACTGCTGAGCTTGTCCATGGAGAGCACCGTGGGATCACCCCAGACCTGAGTATCTGCTTTATGAGCCTGGGCTTGTGGTGACATAAGAAAATCGGCTACGACCATGGCTGCTGCTTTGGCTGAGGCGTTGAATGGAATGGCGACGAAGTGAGTATTGGCGATGGTGCCGCTGCGGTGCACATAACTGCGGATGCTGTCTGGCAATTCGCCGCTGTTGATGGCATTGCTGGCGTCGTTGGGATTGAACGACAGGGAAATATCAATTTCGCCATCATTCAATAACTGCTGCATCTCTGCGGATCCCGAGGTAAAGGTTTTACCCTGACGCCACATCAGTGGATGGAGCTGGTCCAGAAAGTCCCATAAAGGTTTGGTCACCTGGTCGAAATCCACCTCGCTGACGGGTTTGGACAATACCTTTGGATCCTGAGCCAGTTCATAAAGTGCCTGTTTCAGAAACGTGGTGCCGTGAAACGCTGGAGGAGCCGGATAGGTCATACGCCCCGGATGCTGGCGGGCAAATGCCAGCAGCTCAGTCATGCTCCGTGGCGGCTGGCTGATTCTGGCGGAGTCATACATAAACACCAGCTGTGCCATGCCCCAGGGGGCTTCGAGGTTGTCCACCGGGGTGGTGAAGTCATACAGCGTGGTGATCTTGTGTTCGGTGTCCACCAACGCATAGTTCGGCAAGTCCTGGGTAAACGGGCCGTATAACAGACTATTTGCTTTCATGGCACGAAAGTTTTCGCCATTTATCCAGATCAGGTCGACGGTACCATCGGTTGTCCGGCCGGCGGTTTTTTCCGCCAGGATGCGACTGACCACATCGGCCGCATCATTGATTTTGACCTGTTCGAGTTTGATGCCGTAACGCTGGTTTACTTCCTTGCCGGCCCAGCGAATATAATCGTTGATGGTTTCCGATCCACCCCAGGCGTTAAAGTAGACCGTCTGGCCTCGGGCCTGTTGTTGAATCTGCTGCCAGTCGGCCGCCAGAGTATGACCGGACAGCACGGCTGTCAGGGTGACAAAAAAAAGAGCTGCGAGACGTATGCGCATGAAGAAGTCCTTGGTTAAAAAGAGTCGTTGCGTATTGGGACAGCAACAGGGCAATAAAGTTCCCTTGACTGCGGGTGTCGTGCATGACCTGCTTATCGTCCGGATTACCGCTACAATTGTTCACATTCGTATCTTTCCTTCAATTATTTATTAAGGCGCGCCGATGACCGAATTCCAAACCTGGCTGGACAGCCAGACCGTCACCGTCTCCGACACCCTGATGAGCTGGCTGAACCGGGTCTGGCCATTGTCGTTATTTGTGCAGCAGCAACTCAAGGCGCACCCTGATTGGCTGGACTGGTTACAGCAGCAGCTTGATCAACCCCTTCCTCCGGAACAGCAGTTACAGCGGCTGTTGGCCGATGAAGGTGACGAAAAAGCCGTCATGAAACTGCTGCGTGACTGGCGCAATCGTTATCAGATGCTGGTGATTCTGAAAGACTTCAATGGCGTCCTGGACCCTGAAGCATTGACGGCGGAACTGACTCGCCTGGCTGAGACGGCCGTCAATGAAACGCTGATCTGGATAGAAAAACAGTTTTTGGAAAAACATGGTACCCCGGCATTGTGTCCTTATTCCGACCAACCTCAAAGACTGTGTGTGGTGGCCATGGGCAAGTTTGGCGCGACGGAGTTGAATCTGTCGTCGGATATCGACCTGATGTTTGCGTTTCCAACAGAAGGAGAGGCAAGTGGTGGTCTGAGCCACAGTGAATACTTCATTAAACAGAGCCGAAAACTGGTGCAGTTACTGGATACCCAAACCGCTGATGGTTTTGTCTATCGGGTCGATATTCGGCTGCGGCCCTGGGGGCAGAGCGGGCCCGTGGCCGCCAACTTCAATTTCATGCGTAATTACTACCGGGAGCAGGGTCGGGACTGGGAGCGTTATGCCCTGATCAAGGCCAGAGTCGTCGCCGGTGACGAACAGGCAAGCGTTCAGTTAATGCAGGTTTTCAATGAGTTCGTCTATCGCCGTTATGTGGATTTTCAAGCTTTGACCGCACTGCGCAGCATGAAAGCCATGATCGCCATGGAAGTTCGCAAACAGGGCCGGGATAACAACATCAAACTGGGTTCCGGCGGTATTCGGGAAGTGGAATTTATTGTCCAGGCGGTTCAGATGATTCGTGGCGGTCAGGACCTGAATCTGCAACAACCCAATATCTGGCGTATCTGCCAGGTGATCCGTGACAATCAGTACCTGCCGGAAGAAGTGGTGGATGAGTTGCGCCGGGACTATGACCTGTTGCGTCGGGTGGAGCATGCTCTGCAGGCCTGGCAGGACAAGCAGACTCAGTTGCTGCCCGATGATGACAGTGGCTGGCGGCGGCTGACTGAGGTGTTGGGATTGACGGGGATTGATGAAACCAAACAGCTTATTCAGCAATGCCGGCAGCGTATTTCCGACCATTTTGATCGTTTTATTGCTGCCGATGAGGTGACCGAAGGGCAGGAATATCAGCCCTGGATTGAGGCCTGGCAACGACAGGATCTCAGTCTGATACCCGACGCCGGGCTTCAGGCGGAGATTCAGGCATATATCAACAGTGATCCGGTCAGCCGCATGCAGACTGAAAGCCGGGAACGGCTGGATGCGCTGTTTCCGCTGTTGCTAAAGGAACTGTCAGCATTCAATCAGCCAATGGTAGTCTGGCAGCGGGTGCAGAAATTCCTCGATGCCATACTTCGCCGCAGTGTGTACATGCTGTTGCTGAGGGAGCACCCCCATGCTCTGCGACAATTGCTGAAACTGATGAGCCTGAGCAGCTGGGTGGCAGAAATACTCCGTGATAAACCCTATTTGCTGGATGAACTGACCGATCAGGAAGCTTTGTATTCACTGCCCAGTCTGCGGCAGCTGAATGATGAGTTAAGAGCCCACCTGCTGCGCTGGCCGGAGGATGACCTGGAACAGCAGATGGAAGTGCTGCGGCAGTTTCGTCATGGCCGTATGTTACGGGCGGCCGCCTGTGAGCTCACCGATGCATTGCCGCTGATGAAAATCAGTGACTATCTGGCACATACCGCTGAGGCGGTGGTCGGACAGAGCGTCTGGACCACCTGGCGGCAGTTGACCGCCAAATACGGCAGACCGATGAAAACCCGGGAAGAGCCCTGCAATCCCGATTTTATCGTGGTGGGCTATGGCAAACTCGGAGGTCTCGAACTCAATTACGAGTCTGATCTCGATCTGGTGTATATCCACAATGCTCACGGACAATTGGAAACTGAAGGACCGAAAGTCATTGATAACAGTCTGTTTTTCGTTCGTCTGGGACAAAAGCTGACCCATACCCTGAGCGCACTGACGTCTTCCGGCACCCTGTATGAAGTGGATTTGCGTCTGCGGCCATCCGGTGGCAAGGGCCCATTAGTCAGCAGTCTGACGGCGTTTGAAAAATACCAGTTGCAGGATGCCTGGACCTGGGAACATCAGGCGCTGGTCAGAGCCCGCTGTATAGCCGGTGATGAGGAGCTGAAAGCCGCGTTTGAGGCCGTTCGGCATAAGGTGTTGTGCATACCGCGGGACGCTGAAAAGCTGCGTAACGAGGTTGTCGATATGCGGCAAAAAATGAGTGCTCACCTGAGCAGTCGTGCAAAAGGCAAAGACGATACCAAAGTATTTCACCTCAAACAGGATCCGGGAGGCATCGTCGATATTGAGTTTATGGTGCAGTACGGCGTACTGGCCCGCGCCTGTTTGTTGCCGGAGTTAACCCGTTGGACCGATAACGTGCGCCTGATTGAAAGCCTTGAACAAGCCGGTTTTTTTACCAAGGAGCAGGCGAGACAGCTGCTGGATGCTTATCTGGCTTATCGGGCTCAGGGTCATTACTGCATGTTACAGCAAAAGAGTTCGTTGCTTGAGACGCCTGAGGATCTCGAACGTTTTAATGAACATCGTCTGGCGGTTCGCACTATATGGACGACAGTGATGGAAACTGGAGAACAACAGCCTGGCTGAATTCTGCCGTTGTTGAAGAAATTGACGTGCTTTTTGATCCCAGCCGGTTGTCAGATGTGGAGGTAAGTTTATACACTGCCCGGCTCGAATAACCAATGACCTGCTGCACTCAAGCGGCAGGTCTGACAGGAGACGTAACATGGTAATGCCGGCAATGGCCGATCGTGATGGCTACATATGGTTTGATGGCGATATGATCCCGTGGCGTGATGCCAAAGTACATTTACTGACCAACACTCTGCATTATGGAATGGGGGTGTTTGAAGGTGTACGGGCGTATCAGACTGAGCAGGGACCGGCTATTTTCCGGCTGACCGAACACACTGACCGGCTGTTTCGCAGTGCTCACATCATGCGTATGCCGATGCCATTCAGCAAAGAGCAGATCAATGATGCTCAGAAAATGGTGATACTGAAAAACGATCTGGCCCATGCTTACCTGCGGCCGATGGTGTTTTATGGTGCCGAATCCATGGGCTTGCGTCCTGATCAGCTGCAGACCCATGTCATGGTTGCAGCATGGGAGTGGCCATCTTACATGTCTCCGGAAGCCCAGGAACTTGGCATCAAGGTCAAAACCTCTTCCTACAGTCGTCATCATGTGAATGTTTCGATGTGTAAGGCCAAAGCCAATGGTCACTACATCAATTCCATGCTGGCTTTGCAGGAAGCTCTGGACTGTGGTGCCGAAGAAGCTCTGCTATTGGATACCGAAGGCTATGTGGCAGAGGGCAGTGGCGAGAACGTGTTCATTGTGCGTGATGGCATTATCTATACTCCGGACCTGACCTCTGCGCTGGACGGCATCACCCGTCATACCATCTTCAAGCTGGCGGATGAACTCGGCATTGAAGTCAGAGAAAAGCGCATCACCCGCGATGAAGTTTACGTTGCCGATGAAGCATTTTTTACCGGTACGGCTGCGGAAGTGACGCCGATTCGCGAAGTGGACGGTCGGATGATTGGAGCCGGCAGGCGTGGGCCGGTGACAACGCAGATTCAGAGCCGTTACTTTGAACAGGTAAATGGCAAGCGTACCGTCAATACTGAATGGTTACATTACGTTAAATAATTGATCTCCTGATATCAGGAGATCATTGACTGGCTCCTTGTTGATGGGAGCCATTATTTTTTTGGAGTTGTTATGCTGATTCAAACACCGGTATCGCTGGGCGAAGTCATCGATAAAATTACTATCCTGGAAATCAAACAGGACAACATTACGGATGCTGACAAACTGAAAAATATCTCCGCCGAGCTGGTGCAATTGCAGCAGGTTATTGATCAGTGCCTGAATGAACAACAGCTCACCCAGCTGCAATCCCCGAAACAGCGACTGAAAGAGATCAATCAGAGTTTGTGGAAGATTGAAGATGATATTCGCGACTGTGAACGACAAAAGGATTTTGGCGAAAAATTTGTCGAACTGGCACGCAGTGTATATTTCACCAATGACAAACGTGCGGCGGTGAAAAAGGAAATCAATCTGGCGTTTGGTTCTGAGCTGGTTGAAGAAAAATCCTACCAGGCTTATTAAATTACAGGCCGCGTGTTATTCATGAAGATTCTGTTAGTGAAGCTCTCCTCCATGGGGGATATTTTTCACACCTATCCGGCAATCTCCGATCTCAAACAGATATATCCCGATGCCAGAGTGGATTGGCTGGTGGATCAGCAGTTCGCTGAAATTGCCGGCTGGCACCGAGGCGTGGAGCAGATTCACGCTGTTCCTCTTCGGGCCCTTAAAAAAAATGCCAACGCCGAGCTTAAGCAGCAATTGCGTGAGACCATCAGGCGACTCAAGCGAGAGCATTATGATTACATTATCGATGCCCAGGGATTGATGAAAAGTGCCTGGTTGAGCTTTCGGTTCAATGGGGTTCGCTATGGTTACGATTGGTCATCGGCCCGCGAAAGTCTTGCATCGTTATGTTATCAGCATAAATTGCCGGTAGCTGTTGATCAGCATGCTATTGATCGTATCCGCCAGCTGTTTGCACAGGCATTGGGTTATCAGTCGCAGTTGCCGCATCTGCCTGAATTCGGACTCGATCCCCAGCAATGGGCTCGCCCGGATGGAGCCCCGGCCCGCTATGGACTGGTATTCCCCGGCACCACTTGGTTAACCAAGCACTGGCGTGAGCGTTACTGGCTGGAATTTCTGGATCGCCAAACCATTAACGACGCTGTTTATATCGGTTGGGGCAGTCCACAGGAACGGCAGTTGGCGGAACGGATCAGTCAGCAACAGACGACGGCAAAAGTATTTGATGAGCGTTTAAGCTTTGCTGAAATGGCAAAGTGGATTGCTCATGCCAGTTGGGTTATGGGTGTGGACACCGGTTTTGTCCATCTGGCATCAGCCATGCAAAAACCAGTGCTGGCACTGTTTGGTCCCACTACACCGAAGCATACCGGAGTCACCGGACAGCACAGTGATAACCTGTGTACTGAACTACCCTGTTTTCCGTGTCGGAAAAAGATCTGCAAAATTGCAAATGACAGTGAGTCTGTGGTGTGTATGGAGCAACTGAAGCCACAGATAGTGCTCGACAAGGCGGAGCAGTTGTTTAAAAGTTGATCTGAAAAGTGGTTTGTTTTTTCAGTTCCCGAAAACCACCGCGACTGTAAAAACGAATGGCCCGTTCACGATTTTCGTTGGTTCTGACGACCAGGCGCTCATAGCCCAGTTCCTGAGTCCAGGCTTTGGCTGTCTGGATCAGTTTGCTGCCAATTCCGAGTGAGCGAAACCGCTCATCCACCACCAGAGCGGAAATTTCCACATAGCTTTGAGTTTGAATGTGTCTCACAACTGTTAATTGCATGTAGCCGACCACTTCCATATCTTTTTCCAGCACAAGCAGCTGGTAGACATCGGGATGGTGAGACATATAAGCAATGTGCTCGGCACAGGTCTCGGGGTTAACGGAATAGTCCAATTGTTCAGACAAGCGCGAAATCGCCTCGGCATCGTGGGTTTGTGCTAAACGTATCGACAACTGCTTTTCCTCTAGAAAAATAAGTTCTGTCGTCCCATTATTGTAATTGTTTATGACAGTCCTTAGGTGTCATAAGACTGCAGCACGATAATGAAACCGTATTCATGCAGTCTTCATTGATATCGCGGTTTACCCTAGTAGATTGTCTGAGTTGTCGCAACCGCCATTTCAGATCCCTTGCATACGTGTTGGAATTTTATCCGGTATCGTGGGTCTTTGTGGGTTAAAATCCGTTACCTTAAACCTGTTAAGTATATTGATCGATTATTCATGTCCATACATCGAAACTCTGACCTTGTTCATCAGCAGTCCTATCGAAATTTCATTCATCCGCGTTACTGGCCGACCTGGCTGATGTTGGCCTGTCTGTGGTTACTGACCCGTTTGCCAATGAGTGTTCAGTTGCAGTTAGGAGCCGGTCTGGGGTGGTTGGCTTACCATCTCGTTAAAAGTCGCCGACGAGTGACCGAAGTGAATATCCGAATGTGTTTTCCTGAGCTTTCTGCGGCAGAACAGCAGCAGTTGATCAAAGACATTTTTATTTCTTACGGCAAAGGACTGATGGAAACCGCCATGTCCTGGTTTCTGGATCCTCGACGATTGGCGGATAAAACCATTGTTGAGGGTGAAGAGATTCTTGAAGAGGCCCGGCGCGATGGTCGTGGCGTAATATTAGCCGGTGGCCATTTTGCTATCCTGGATCTGGCTTCGGCGCTATTCAGTCTACATAACACCGGGCTGGAAGTGGTTCAGCGTAGTCATGACAATCCCCTGTTCAATCTTTTCATGACCCGGGCCCGCGAGCGTAACGGTCATCATTGTCTGTCCCGTAAGGATTTGCGCGGAATGATCCGGATGCTTAAAAAAGGAAAGTTACTATGGTACGCACCAGATCAGGATTATGGTCGCCGTAACAGCGTATTCGTGCCATTTTTTAATATTGCCACCGCGACGATAACGTCCACCACGCGGTTGGCACAGTTAAGTGGTGCCACAGTCGTGCCTTGTTTTGCTCATCGTGAAAAAGGCGGCTATGTGTTGAAGTTTTACCCGCCCTGGCCGAAAACGGACGATGATGTGGAAAACGCCCGGCTTTACAATCAGTTTCTGGAGCAGCGGGTCAGGGAACATCCGGATCAATATCTCTGGTTGCATAAGCGTTTTAAAACACGCCCTGAAGGGGAGCCCGGTTTTTATCGGTAACTGGCGCGGGATAATCATTGATTCAGCTGACGTCAATACCGGATGAGCTATTAACCCGATCATGATATATACCAGGTTAATCGCGTGATCCGTGGACGTGCCTTCATGGATCTCCAGCCCAAGCCAGAGTAGCTGTATCCACGTAAATCACATGACATAAGGCATTACCATGAATTCATTTGCCCCGGTTTCATTTCGCCCCTTGATGTACGTGGCGGATCAGGAACAACAATACCAGTCACGGCCAGGAGCCTACGGTCTCATCTTTGATGCACAACGAAAGATATTGGTCGTTGAGGAAGATAGCGGATTTTTTCTTCCTGGAGGCGGTCAGGATCCTGGGGAGGATCTGACCGAAACGCTGGTTCGAGAAATTCGTGAGGAACTGGGAGCCTCGGTTGCAGAATTCAGTTATCTGCTGGCTGCCGATGACTGTCGCTATTCTCCGGTTTATCAGCGACATTTTCGAATTGAAGGGCACTATTTTCTGACCCGGTTGGAAAGCATTCATAACCTGACTCCGGAACCTGGTGCACGACTGCACTGGCTGGAATTGGAACAAGCGATATCATGCCTGAACCGCTATAACGAAAAATGGCAGTTAAGACAGTTTCATGGCGATATCCAGATTTATCCCGGTTATTCGACTAATGGCTATGTCTTTTGTCTGATGCATAATGGCCAGTATGATGATAAAAATCAGGTACGAGTGGCGCTGAATGAACAGGGTTTTCAGATACTGGAACAGAACTGTACCAGCCTGGCAAATGCTGATCGCCTGGTGGAGTATGTGAATAAGTTGTTCCTGAGTTTCTGAAAAATCCCGCAACGCGCCAAAGAACAAAAATAATAACAGGAAGCTCCAATGGATGATGTCTTATGGACGCCGGATGAACGGTATCGGCGTCAGTCTAATATGCAGTTATTTTGTGATTATCTGGTTGCGCAGGGTTATCCCTGTTTTGGTGATTATCCATCGCTACACCAGTGGTCGATCAGGAATTTGAATGATTTCTGGTTGCAATTCTGGCGTTTCAGTGGTCTGAAAGCATTAACCGAACCCACAGTTGGGTTTTCCGGAGACTCGGAAAATGCCGAACAACGTGGCTGGTTTCCAAACATAAGCCTTAATTATGCCGAGAATCTGTTGCGCTTCGCGAATGCGGAACCAGATCGGATTATAGCGGTTACTGTTAATGAACAAGGTGTCACCCGGGAAATCACCGGTGGGTGGTTATATCAGCAGGTGGCCGCGGTTGCCGTGGCATTGCGGACACTCGGGGTCGCGCCGGGAGACCGGGTGGTTGGATATCTGAACCATTCTCAGGAAGCTCTGGTGGTAATGCTGGCGACCACGGCCATTGGTGCTGTCTGGTCGTCTGCCTCACCGGACTTTGGCGCTGCCGGTATCATTGATCGTTTTGGTCAGATCTCGCCTAAAGTGGTGTTTGCCAACACCCGTTATCGTTATGGTGGTAAAGAGTATGATCGCAGACAGGAGATAAAAGAACTGGTGGACGCCCTGTCGCCATCTTTGAGCTGTTTGATCCCAATTGAGTCCGGTATTTCTATTGATACACCATGTCAGTCTTTATCATGGAAACAGTTTGTGCAGCAGGGAATGCAGGCAAATAATGACGGTAAAATAGACTATTTTTACGGTCCTTTTGATCACCCTCTGTTTATTTTGTTTTCATCCGGAACCACCGGGAAGCCGAAATGCATCGTTCATGGCAGTGGAGGGACTCTGCTCCAGCATGCCAAGGAACTGCTGTTGCATACCAATCTCACAATGGATTCTGTTTTCAGTTATTTCACAACCACTGGCTGGATGATGTGGAACTGGCAGGCTTCTGCATTGTTAACCGGTGCGAAACTCATCATGTTTGATGGTCATCCTGGTTATCCTGATACCACCCGGCTGTGGCGTTTGATCGAGCAATTTGACATCTCACATCTCGGTACCAGCGCAAAATATATTTCCAGTTGCAGGATTCAAAACATTCCGATGGCATCAATGCGAATGAAGTCTCTGCAGGTGTTGTTATCGACAGGCTCACCGTTACAGCCTGAGGATTTTGACTGGGTTTATCAGCACATGCCGCAAGTGCATCTGGCATCAATCAGTGGAGGGACGGATATCGTCTCTTGTTTTGTGCTGGGCAACCCCTTTTCTCCAGTTCGTCGGGGCCGTATCCAGGGACCCGGACTGGCTATGAATGTGCAGGCATATGACGAGTACGGAAACGCAGTGATTGGGCAAAAAGGCGAGTTGGTCTGTTTGAATCCGGTTCCATCCATGCCAGTCTGTTTCTGGAATGATAAACATCATAACCGTTATCGAGAGTGCTATTTTAATCGTTATCCGGGGGTTTGGGTGCACGGTGATTATGTTGAATTTGATCAGGATGGCAGTGCGATCATTCATGGACGTAGCGATACCACACTGAATCCAGGGGGAATTCGAATCGGTACGGCAGAGATTTATCGGCAGGTAGAGACTATTGCCGGTGTTCTGGATAGCCTGGTGGTGGGTATGCCGGAAGCCGGAGATACAGTGATTGTCTTAATGGTGAAGTTAACTGCAGAGACTGTTTTCACGGTGGAGTTGGTCGAAAATATAAAAAGTACCATCAGGCGCTGCGCCAGTCCCAGACATGTACCAAAATATGTGTTTCAGATTTCGGATATTCCCTACACCCGCAGTGGAAAAAAAGTTGAGCTGGCGGCTTTGAATGCATTGACGGGTCGTTCGATTGAAAACCAATCCGCTCTGGCCAATCCTGAGGTACTGGATGAAATTGCCCGACTGTTCCCATCTGTACCAGAAAAATAGTGAGTTGGATGACCGGAATTTCGATGCAGATAATTATTAACATGTTAATAAAGAATATCTCGTTTTTGGAGACTGTTTAACATTCTGGATAACAATTTTTCACCAAATTGAGTGGCAATGGGACGGCCTTGTTCTATCATTTCAATTAGCAGCAGTTAAGAAATGATGAAAAATGTCTGGCAGGAAGCATTAAGATGATGAACAGTTCGGCGTTGGATGTACTGGCTTTTATCAAAGAAAATCCGTCGTATCATGCGGTCCCGGGATTATTCATTAGTGAATCCAGTGGGACTTCATATCAGATGTGGGCGGCGGTGAATGGTGGGGATGTTTTTATCCCTCGCTGGGATGAGATTTTGGCTTTTGTTCCAGATGGTCGGTGGGCACCTATTTCCGGTTCAGTAAAAGGTCAGGCCAGAGTGCGGGACTCCAGAATGGCCGTTATTATTTAGCAGTGTAGTGATTCAATCTAACTAAGCCCATGTTTTGGGATGGTTCTTCGCCATCCTTTTTTTTGTATATCACAGTCTGAACAGACGATCTTAAAGGCAAAATAAGATACCATCCCCGGATATTCTCATCGATTCATATTTGAAGACAAAATCATATCATGTTGCGCCGGTTATACACCTTTCTGCTCACTCTTTTATTGCCTTTCATTTTTATGCGTCTATGGTTGAAGTCAAGATCATCCCCAGGGTATGGAAAAGGATGGTCCGAGCGGCTTGGGAAATGCGTGGTGCCTGAACATCGAGCTGTGATCTGGTTTCATGCTGTTTCGCTGGGTGAAAGCGTTGCCGCAACTCCTTTGATCGAACGATGCCAGCAAGAGCTCGCATCATTTGAATATCTAATCACCAATACTACTGCCACCGGTGCTGAATATATTCAAAAGCATTTTGGTAACAGCGTTTTTCATCAGTACTTGCCTTACGATCATCCGTGGATTGTGCGTCGATTCTTGCGCAAACTGGCGCCCAAAATATTAGTTATTATGGAAACTGAAATGTGGCCAAACCTTCTGCATGAATGTGATAAAAAGAATATTACGGTTCTGCTGGCAAATGGAAGGATGAATCCGAAATCTGCGGGTCGATATTTAAAGGCCCCGGCGCTGACTGAACCGATGTTTGCCGCTATTCAAAAAGTGGCTGTTCAGACCGAAAGTGATTACCAGCAGTTTGTGCGCCTTGGTTTTGCCTCAGAGCAGCTTATTCTATGTGGCAATTTAAAATTTGATCAGGCGCTTGATGAAGACAAAATCATCATAGGAAAACAGTGGTATCAACAATGGCAGCGTCCCGTCTGGATTGCCGCGTCGACGCACCAGGGGGAAGAGGATCTGGCTCTGGAGGTGCATAAACGATTACTGCAGAGCTATCCGGATCTTTTACTGATTCTGGTGCCAAGGCATCCTGAACGATTTGATATGGTGGCCAATAAGGTTGAGTCCTATGGTCTGAACTTTGTCCGTCACGGTCAGGAACAAATACCGCAGTCAGATACCCAGGTTTTTTTGGGCGACACTTTAGGTCAGTTGATCAGCTATTATCAGGCCAGCGATATCTGTTTTGTAGGTGGTAGTCTGGTACCTGTTGGTGGGCATAATCCGTTAGAGCCGGCTGCCTTGGGGAAACCGGTACTCATGGGACCGGAAACCTTCAAGTGTGAAGATATTTGTAAGCAATTGAGCGAAGCTGGTGGTTTAGTGAGGGTAAGGACTGATTCATTGTTTAAGGAAGTGGACTTGTTACTGCAATCGCCTGCACGCAGAGAGCAATTGGCTGAAGCGGGAAAGCAGATGGTAGATCGTAGCAGAGGGGCTGTTATTCGGCAGTTTCACGTTATTGAGGAGATGCTGCGATAACACAGCATCTCCTCATTCCAGTCAGTTCGATTATTCTGAGATCAGCATATTGTTCAGTGAAACCAGATCATCTTCAGTAATGACACCCGCAGCCTGCTTCAGCTTCAGGATATCCAGCAGGTAGTCATACTGCGCAGTCTGAAAGCTCAGCTTGCTGGAAAAAAGGGTGCTCTGTGCTGACAATACTTCAACGATATTACGGGTGCCGACTTCATAACCAACCTGAGTGGCATCAAGGGCTTTAGAGCTCGATTCCACTGCTTTTTTCTGGGCTGCCACGTTTGCAATATCGGCTGTCAACTGACGGTGAGCCTGCCTGACTTCCAACTCAACATTGCGCTTGGTAAGCTCCAGATTCTGTAATGCTGAATTGTAGTTCAGGCCGGCCTCCAGAATTTCGGCACTGGTTTTACCACCGGTGTAGATGGGAACGGTCAGAGAAATACCCACTTCCGTTACACCGTTATCCTCTGTTCCCAGAAGGGCATTTTCTTTCATATAGTCAGAATATGTATAAGACACCGAACCTGCGAGGGTGGGTAAGCGGTTAGCCTTGTTGGCACCATAGCTTTTCTCAACGTATTTGGCGGTCTGGGTTACGGAACGGACGTCCGGGTGGGTTTTCAATGCGACACTGACCCACTCGCTGACACTGCCACTTTCAACTGCTGGCAGGGTAACTTCTTTCGGTAATACCTTTAATTTGTCTGGTATCTGGCCGGTCAGAACCGCAAAATTCTGCAGTGCGGTATCATAGGTAGCCTCTGCTTCAATCAGGGAAACCTGTGTCGCATCGTATGAAGCCTGGGCATCCAGTACATCAGTGATTGCCGCCAGGCCCACCTCATATTGTTGCTCTGTTTGCTCCAGTTGGCGCTTGACGGCTTCCAGCTGACTTTGAACTGATTCAACCGTGTCTTTGGCTGTCAAAACCGAGAAATAGTTCTCAGCTACACTGACCATCATCGTTTGTTGGGTGGAAAGGGTTTCGTATTTGGTTGCAGTTACATTTTCCTTGAAGGCATCATACAGCTTGATGGCGTAAAGGTTGAAAATAGCCTGGGTCAGTTCAACTTTGTACTTCATGACGCCCTTGTCAAAACGGACATCAGCGTCGTTGTCACCGGCGGAAGAAGATGCACCATAGCTGACACTACCTTCAACATTGGGCATCAGCAGGGCCAGTCCCTGTTTTGCCTGGGACTGGGCGATTTTTTCATCATTTGTATTGATAATCAGGGATGGATAAGACTCGACGGCTTGATTGTATAAGCTGATGAGATCTGACTCGGCATAGCTCATGGATGCGGTGCCAGCCAACAAAAGTGCTAAGATCTTTCTCATGTGGAATTCCATAGTTGGTTTACTTAATGCCTCAGGATTATAAAAAAGGCAGTATTTTTTAATTTTGGTTTACCCGACTTTTACAGCTTAATTGGGTTAAACACACCACTTTAAAGTGTAAGTGGGACAGGATAGGCCTTTGTGTATCTCATCGCTGTCGGGTTTGCCGAATGTGTTGCCAGCACTTAGGCGTGTTTTCACTAATCTAATGTATGAATGATTAAATAAAAACCCATTTATATATTAAATTTTTCTAATATAAAGTATGTATGATGGAGGTTATTTTTGGAATTCAAAATAATTAATCGGGAACGGGTATTTGATGGATTTTATAAGTTGGATCGTTTTCGGGTGCAACATGAACTGTTTAATGGTGGCATGAGCACAGAAATTGTGCGTGAAGTCATGGTGCGACCTGATGCAGTTTGTGTGTTGTTGTTTGATCCGACACTTGATCAGTTGGTATTTGTCGAACAGTTCAGGGTGGCAGCGAGTTTTCATGGTAGTCCCTGGTTATTGGAGCTGGTAGCCGGACTGATTGATAAAGACGAAACACCAGAGCAGGTAGGACGGCGCGAAGCTATGGAGGAAGCAGGATTGACGCTGGGGCGTATGGAGAAAATCTGTAATTATCTGCCGTCTCCCGGAGGCTCAAATGAAAAAGTATTTCTCTACGTGGCCGAAGTGGATAGTGCCAACGCCGGCGGAATATATGGGCTGGAAGAGGAAGGGGAGGATATTAAAGTTCACGTTTTAACGACAGCCGAGGCTTTTTCTGCCCTGGAAAACGGAAAAATCAATAACGCAGCCGGTATTATGGCTTTGCAATGGTTACAATTACACAAGACACGTTTGCGATCACTCTGGAGTCATTGAATCTTGTCCTCATTCCGAATCCCAAAGAAGAAATATGTTCCGGACCTGGCGCATGACAGTGCGACTTGTGAGGGCAACTATGCCAAATTGCAGAAAATCTTTCCTGATATGGAAGAAAATCAGCAATTAGAACTCGACCTGCATGACGGTAGACAGAGATATGCCAGAATACGATTAAAGGTACGGGAATGTTTTTCCTATACCGCAACGGTACAAATGGAAATCAGTTCTGTCATGCCTGTCAGCAAAAGTCTGCTGATCAGGGTATATCAGGATGCCCGGATGGCGGAAGTTGTGAAAGGTGAAAGCGGACGTCAGCACAACGGTGTGTATCCTTATCCCAATGAGCAGATGTATCAGGTTGATGAAAAAGCACAGCTGAATCGTTTTGTCTCAGAATGTTTGAGCCAATGTCTGAGCGATGGTCATATTGTCGAGTCTGCCGTACTGGATAGACTTTTTTCACAAATGTGAGCAAAACTTCTAAATACAATAACTATCCTGGTTTTTTTCCTGTTGTGAGTCTATGACTATAAAAATAAGTATGTAAAAATGGCTTCAGGATAAACGGATACTGTATGTTTTGAGTCAGAAAACTCCTTTTCAGCTTATTCAAATTACCGATCCTCATCTTCACGCAGGCGAAGAGGGTACCTTATTAGGATTGCAGACACAGAAAAGTCTTGATCTGGTGCTCGATAAAATTCGGGAAGAGCAGCCGGTTATTGATGCACTTATAGCAACAGGTGATATCGCACAGGATAGTTCCCTGCAGGCTTATCAGCGCTTTAAAACCATCTTGGAAGGTTTTGGAGTGACTATCCGCTGGTGTCCGGGTAATCATGATAATAAAAACACCATGAATCGGGCGGCAGAGAAATCTGAACTGATTGAAAAATTTATCGTGACAGATTTTTGGGTAATTTTGTTATTGGATTCCAGCGTTCCGCACAAAGTGTATGGTCGGTTTGGTCACGATCAGTTTGAACTCGTTAATCAGGTGGCTGGTAAGTACCCTGATAAACATATTCTGATTGCTTTTCATCATCACCCGTTACCAATGGGGAGTCATTGGATTGATCAGCAGCAAATTAAAAATGGTAGTGAGCTGTTAACGACTGTTCGCAAGTACCCCAACATTAAAGCGTTATTGTGGGGGCATGTGCATCAGGAACGGGATGAGGTTATTGATGGACTGCGATTCATTTCCACGCCATCCACCTGTGTTCAGTTCGAGCCACATTCTGAAGACTTCTCAATTGATAAAACCGGACCCGGTTACCGCTGGCTGAAATTGTATGACGATGGCTCGATAGAGACCGCTGTATCCAGAGTGCAAAATGTGGAATTTGAAATAGATTACAGCGTCAAAGGCTACTGAGCATTACCCAAAACCCTCATTTACTGCCAGGGCAGGATTGCTTTCTGAAGAAAAAACTCGTTTTTCTACATGGATTTCTGAGTTCTCCTGACTCTGAAAAGGCGCAGATTCTGCGCCATAATCTGCATCTGTTCCCCCATGCCGTTGGCTTTGAAGTTCCACAAATTCCGCTGGATCTGAGTCGTGCTCAGGTTATGCTGGCTGACTTGGTTGTGCAGAGTCGCCATAATGGTGTTGAACCGGTCTTTATCGGTAGCTCCCTGGGAGGTTTCTTTGCCTGGCAGCTGGCGGCAGAGTTTGCCGTCAAAGCGGTATTGGTAAACCCAGCGGTACAGCCCGATATCTCTTTACAACACTACCCTGACACTGTTCAAAATCCCTACACCGGCGAAACACTCCATATAAATCAAAACGTTATCGAAACCCTGAAAAAATGGCGGGAGACTCGACGGATACCAAACAAACAGATTATGCTTGTGCTGCAGACAGGTGATGAGGTGTTGGATTACCGCGATGCACTTAGCCGGTTCCCGGTTTCTCAGGCACTTATTCAGCCCCGTGGAAGTCATCGCTTTGAACAGTTTGAAACCACACTTCCCGCCATCAGCCATTTTTTAAATTTAAATAAATAGACACTCCATGACGAATCAAAACTACAACGCTGAATCCATTGAAGTCCTGAGCGGTCTGGACCCGGTCCGTAAACGCCCCGGGATGTATACCGACACCACGCGCCCTAACCACCTGGCCCAGGAAGTGATTGATAACTCAGTGGATGAAGCTCTGGCCGGTCATGCTGATCACATCGCGGTTATTCTATTTTCCGATGGGTCGTTATCCGTCGAAGATAATGGGCGCGGCATGCCTGTCGATATTCATCCGGAGGAAAAAGTCTCCGGTGTCGAACTCATCATGACCCGACTGCATGCCGGCGGCAAATTCTCAGGTAAAAACTACCAGTTCAGTGGGGGATTGCACGGTGTGGGGGTTTCCGTCGTAAATGCGCTCTCCAAAGTGCTCGAAGTGACCATCAAGCGCGATGGCAAAGTATACCGGATGGGTTTCAAAAACGGTGATAAGGCCGTTGAGCTTGAGGAAATCGGCACCTGTGGCAAAAAAACAACCGGTACCCTGATTCGTTTTATGCCAGATCCGAAGTATTTCGATTCGGATAAATTCCTGGTTTCCCGGTTGCGTCATATTTTGCGTGCCAAAGCAGTCTTGTGTCCGGGTTTGAAAGTCACGTTTGAGAACCAGGAAAAGCAGGAAAACGACGAGTGGTTTTATGAAGACGGCCTGCGTGACTACCTCAAGCTGAACACCCGGCTCTATGACACCGTCCCTGAAGAACCTTTTCATGGTTCCTTCTCCTCGGAAGAAGAAGGTGTTGACTGGGCGGTGCAGTGGTTACCCGAAGGCGGGGAACTGTTGCAGGAAAGCTATGTCAATCTGATTCCCACCTCCCAGGGCGGAACCCATGTAAACGGGTTCCGGACCGGCCTGCTGGAATCCATGCGTGAATATTGTGAATTCCGCAACCTGTTGCCCAGGGGCATCAAACTATCACCCGAAGACATCTGGGACCGCTGCGCTTATGTGCTATCTGCCAAAATGCGTGACCCACAGTTTGCCGGGCAAACCAAAGAGCGTCTGTCTTCCCGGCAGTCATCCGTATTTGTATCCGGAGTGGTCAAAGATGCTTTTGCGCTATGGTTGAACCAGCATACCGATGTCGGCGATCTGCTTGCTGAAATGGCAGTCAACAACGCTCAGAAGCGCATGCGGGCTGCCAAAAAAGTGGTTCGTAAAAAAGTCACCAGCGGCCCGGCATTGCCCGGTAAACTGGCAGACTGCTCCGGTGCCGATGCAATGGCTGGCGAACTGTTTCTGGTGGAAGGGGATTCCGCCGGCGGCTCAGCCAAGCAGGCACGTGACCGTCAATTTCAAGCCATCCTGCCGCTGCGTGGAAAAATTCTGAATACCTGGGAAGTGGATTCCAATGAAATTCTCGCCTCGCAGGAAGTTCATGACATTGCGGTAGCGCTGGGAGTCGATGCAGACTCCAATGACCTTGACGGTCTGCGTTACGGTAAAGTGTGTATTCTGGCCGATGCCGATTCCGATGGACTGCATATTTCCACACTTTTATGCGCACTCTTTGTTCGGCATTTTCGCGCCCTGGTTGAAGCCGGTCACGTATATGTTGCCATGCCTCCTTTATATCGTGTGGATATTGGCAAAGAAGTGGCCTATGCGCTCGATGAAAGCGAACTCAATGGCATTCTGGATCGCATAAAAGCCGAGAAAAAGAAAGCTAAACCCCAGGTAACCCGATTCAAAGGACTTGGTGAAATGAATCCTTTGCAGCTGCGTGAAACCACCATGGCCCCGGATACCCGCAGACTGGTAAGACTGACCATTGAAGATGACGAACAAACGTTTGAAATGATGGACATGCTGCTGGCCAAAAAACGCAGTGGCGACCGCAAAAGTTGGCTCGAAGCAAAGGGTAATATGGCGGAGGTTTAGAAATCCACCGCCCCCCAAGCTTAAATTTTTAGCTTATCAATAACAGGCAGGCATCATTAAGGGTGTCTGCGGTTTTCCCTTCTGGTACACTTTTTTCCTTATTTCTTATGTGTCGTTATTGTCTTTCAGGATAATTCAGGCAACACTTGTCGCTGGTATTATTGGTTATGCAGATAATAATAAAAAATGTTCTGACATGATCTGCCGCTGCGGCGCGATATCACTACAAGTGCTGTTGGTATGGAATGCTGAAAATTTGTGAGCCTTGTCACAGTTGACGGCCTTAGTGATTCTTGCATTCGGTTTATCTCCTATGTTCAGGATCTTCATGACCGGAACGGTGTCTGTCTATTGCAGGTTGTCATGATGATATCTTGACTGACATTTACGATTGCATTTCATAAGTGCAGTAGGTTGGCGGGGGCATATGGCTGATAATACACACCCTGAGTTATGGCAATTTTTTATAAGTGGTTTTTGTTTGAGGGGCCTCTGGATTATGTCGTCGAGGATGCCAGAACACAGTGAAAATTTGCAAAAAGCAGGAATTTATAAGCCATAAATGATCGGTTTGAGCAGATTTTTAACACAGCATATAACAGCTCATATAGTTATTCAGAAGCACCTTAAGCATTACATGGGTGATGGGCATGCGGGGCCGGTTTGGTTATGGTCCTGCATCGACAAACCATCATTGACTTATCAATCACCAACGGAACATTAACAATGTCAAGAATTGTGAAGGCAATCGTACTGTTTTCCGGTATGTGTATAAGTGTGTTGAGTCTCGCGGATGACCAACAGTTTAATATTTATCAGATTCAAGCTAATTCTGTGCGGGAAATTGAGAATAATGTTTTGGTCATTACTTTAGTGGCCAGACATCAGTCGGATGAAGCACAGGATGCCAGTAAGGAAGTTAATCAGGATATGAATTGGGCGTTGTCACAGCTTAAGGACCGATCTGCCCTGAAGGTTTCGACGCTTAATTACACTACTCAGCCGGTATATCGGAATGATCGGATTATTGCCTGGGCGGTCAGTCAACAGCTGCGATTGGAAAGTGGTGAGATTGATACGTTGGCAGAGTTGAGTGGCCGACTGCAGCAGAAACTCAATATCAGCAATATGCAGTTCAAGGTCAGTGATGATTTGCAAAAGCAGGTTTCTGGTGATCTGATAAAGGATGCATTGGGATCCTTTAAAGATAAAGCTGACCTACTGGTCAAAATAATGGGGGCGAATGACTATCGCGTGGTTGACGTCAGCATTGATGAAGGAGGGCAGATGATGCCTTTCCAAAAGGCATTCAGATCTGAAATGGGCAACTCTTTTTCTGCAGCGGGTCCTGCTATCGAAGCTGGAGAGTCAAGTTTGTCCGTTAATCTGCACGGGTCTATACAGTTGTTGTTTTAATAATACCTGCCGGACGGACCATCCGGTCCGTCTCAGGAAGTCCGATATTTGTCTGCTCTCTTCTTTTTTTATTTTTCTTTCATACCCATAAAAACGTTTTCATACTGTCATAGATGTGTCATTTGCTGTTTTGTACTTAAACGTTTCAGAATTTCATTTGTTGACATGACATATTTTCGCCGCAAAATGAGCTGATTCCTCCATTTTTTTGCATCGCGAGAGTTACTTACATGGAAATTATAAAAACCCTTGGAGAGTTCATTATCGACCGGCAGGCGGAATATCCGGGTGCCACCGGTGAGCTTTCTGCTTTGTTTGCGTCGATACGCTTTGCGTCTAAAGTCGTGCATCGTGAAATCAATAAGGCAGGGTTGGCAGATATTACCGGAGCGGCCGGGGAGGAAAATGTTCAGGGTGAACAACAACAAAAACTGGATGTTTACGCAAACGAGAAATTTAAAACCGCTCTGGCCGCCAGAGGTGTCGTATGTGGACTCGCATCAGAAGAGGAAGAGGATTTCGTCCGCTTTGAAGAGGGTAAGAATCTCGACGGAAAGTATGTAGTGTTGATCGATCCTTTGGATGGTTCGTCGAACATTGATGTCAACGTCTCAGTAGGTACCATTTTTTCAATTTACCGCCGGATTTCCCCAGTGGGTACGCCGGTGACTGAAGCTGACTTTTTGCAGAAAGGTATCAATCAAATTGCCGCGGGTTATATTATTTATGGTTCGTCGACAATGATGGTCTATTCCGCTGGTAAGGATGTTAATGGATTTACCTACGATCCTACCCTGGGTGTGTTTTGCCTGTCGCATCCAAACATGAAGTTTCCGCATAATGGTTCGATGTATTCAATCAACGAAGGCAATTACATTCACTTTCCTGATGGGGTTAAAAAATATATTAAATATTGTCAGGAGGAGGATGAGGCCACGAAGCGACCGTACACTTCTCGCTATATCGGCTCACTGGTATCTGATTTTCACCGTAATCTGATAAAAGGTGGCATTTATCTGTACCCAACTTCAAGCCGTTATCCAAGTGGAAAACTACGCCTGTTGTATGAATGTAATCCGATGGCGTTTTTGGCTGAAGCTGCTGGAGGTAGAGCTATTTCCGGCCCCGGGCAGCGAATATTGGAAATTGATCCGGTTGAATTGCATCAGCGTACTCCTTTTTTTGTCGGGTCGCCGGCAATGATTGAAACGATCGAAAAATTCATGAGCGAATTTGGCGAAATATAATTCTGTGGCCGTACTGATGATTAAAGGCAGCGTGAATAACACTGCCTTCTCTGATTAAAAATAATAATAAAAATTTTATGCTTGTTCATTGCCCGGTTTTTGAACAAGCGTTTATTCAGAGCTATGAATGGACTGTTTTGATTGATGGAGTGTATTCGCAGCTAAACGGATGACAACCGTTGCCTGGCTGTTTGAAAATCATTGCTCAGGTGCTGCCTGATCAGCTATGACGATGATTCAGGTTGATGACGTGCTGTTGTTTGTGTTTAAACAACAGGTTCGCAGTTTGAGCCATATTCATCGGTTTATTCAGTAAATATCCCTGGAAATAGTCACAACCCAGTTCCTGAAGGCGAACCACCTTTTCGTGATTATCCACACCTTCGGCGATCACTTTGAGTTTGAGTGAGTGAGCCAGCGCAATCACGGCTCTTACGATAGATTCGTCATCCTGATTGAACAAAATGTCGCGCATAAACGAGCGATCTACTTTTATGTAGTCAATCGGATAGCGCTTTAAGTAAGTTAGTGATGAATATCCGGTGCCAAAATCATCGAGTGCAATCTGAATGCCGAGGTCTTTGAGATCCGACAACAACTTGAGTGTACTGGGGGATTCTTCCAGCAGAATAGACTCGGTAATCTCCACCACCAGTGCCTCACCTGGCAAGCCGGATTCGTTTAATACCTGTTCAAACGATTTCACCAGATGCTGGTCATACAATTGCCGGGGAGACAGGTTTATCGATATGTGAGCGGCTGGGTCCAACAATCCATCCGCCTGCCATTGGAGGTAAGCACTCACGACCTGCTGCAATAGCCAGTGACTGATAGGAATGATTAACCGTGTTTCCTCCAGTTGGGCAATGAACTTGGTGGGACTGATCAGCCCACGGGTTGGATGATGCCAGCGCAGCAGAGCCTCTGAGCCAACATAGCGGCCACTGTTGACATCGGCCTGTAACTGGTAATAGACCTCCATTTCTCCGCGATCCAGTGCATTATGCAGGCTGTTACGGATAATGGTTCGGTCTTTGGAAGCCCGTTCCAGTTCCGGAGAATAGAACTGGTAGTTATTTCTGCCTTCTGATTTGGCCCGATAAAGTGCGATATCTGCTTGTTTGATTAGCGTTTTACTATTGGTATTGAAGTTTTCGAAAGCGAAAGTAATGCCGATACTGGTGCTGATGAACAGTTCGTTTCCGCGAATCAGGCAGGGTTGAGCCAGCTGTGACATGATCTTTTCTGATACCTCAGAGGCAACGCAGGAGTGTTCAATACCTTCCATCAGGATCATGAATTCATCGCCCCCGACCCTGGCGATGGTGTGGTCAGCATGCAGACATTTCTGTAATCGGCGGGCCACTTCTGTCAGCAATTCGTCGCCCACATCATGGCCAAAGCTGTCATTGATGTTTTTAAAATCATCCAGATCCAGGCATAGAAGAATAATGCCTTTTTCCTGCAATGACTGATTGAGAGCATTTTCCAGGCGTTCCTGAAACAATGCCCGGTTGGGGAGTCCGGTCAATGAATCAAGCTCTGCCATGTCCCGTAGTTTCCTTTCCGTATGATGGCGGTAGGTGTTATCGGTTATGGTGGCAATCACTCCCTCAGGTTTTCTGTTCAAGCCGAAAAAAGCCCGGGCATTCAGTTCAACCCAAATGGTTTCGCCTTGCGGAGTATTGAAACGACATTCTATGGAAAATTCCTTTTTCTCTGTGATGGCTTGTCGTAATGCCGTCATGGTATTTTCCAGGTCATCCTGATGGATAAGATTGATCCATTGATGACCATTTAACTCTTCTTCTGTCAGTCCACAAATGTCACACCAATGACGATTGACATAGGTGCATGCCCAGTTTCGATTGGTTTGCAGAATACCGATAGGAGCGAGATCAGAAACCGCCTCAAAGCGTTGTGTTTCCTGATCGGACTGGCGGCGTAAAGTACGTAACTCGCTGTTGTTCTGGATGAACAACAAATAATGTGTCTGGCCATACTTGATGTAGGGGGTTACCGTAATATCGACCATCAACTCCATACCAACGGCATTGACTGCGCGGCATCGGACTTGTTGATTGTGGGGGCTGAAGGTGTAAATCCGGTGTTCGTTCGGAAAACGCTCAGGCAGAAATGTGGTGATTTCCCGGTCGATGGCAAACTGGTCGGTAACTCCAAACAGGGTTTCGGCAGCGGGGTTGAAGCTGGTGATCTTGTGATTTTTATTGATTTCGATGGTGGCCAGTGGACAGTCATACTGGGTTTTCTGTAATGCGACGCCAGTTTCTTCTTCTTTGCCTGGCAGGTGAATGGTTTTTTGCTGCTTTCTCTGGATGCTGTTAAAAATAGATACAGTGGTAATAAGCAATGGCCAGAACCGCTTTGCCATATCGATGGAATAGCCATTTTTACTATTGGCAAGACATAGGATACCTATGCTTTGCTGGCTGTCGATGAGGGGCAGGGCGATCATGTTTCCCAGCTTTCGCCACCCTAGCCTGTCATATGGAATCTGTGACAGTGACTGACGTTGAAATACCTGGGGTATATTACTGCTGCCGATTGCGTTCAGACAGGTGGAAATTCGGGTGTTCGGTTCCAGTACCATATCATGTTGAGTGGCAACATCTCTGTCTGTGTCGTAACTGCTGAAGATTCTTAAAGAGGTTTCTTTTTTTTCTGATTTTGTTATCAAAATAACAAAAGAGAGCCTGGATCCGGTAATGACAGCAAGATCTTTGAGTACCTGATTGAATAGTGCAAAAGTACTTTTTTTTCCTTCGCAATGGTGAAGTCTGTCTATCGTTTCCCTGAGTTGCTGGTCCTGTCTTCGACTTAAATTCACCTGAGCACCTAAATTGTGGAATGAGTTTTCTTTGAATATCTTTTGTTATTGTCGGGTAATATATTATTCAAAATTAAACATCATGCTCAACACGATAATGTTTTTCTCAAAATAGTAAATAGTTATTTTGCTATGGAAACAGTTGAAAACGATTTTTATAAATTTTTTTTCGGGTATTTGTGTCATTCATACTTAAGGACGATTTTTTGACAGTCCATTAATAAGGTCTGGAGATATTTTTGAACTGTGAAGTAATAGCCCTGAATGAACGAGTATGGTGCCGGTCAGTACAGCTGGGTATTTTAAAAGCCGTTGGAAAATATTGTTGCTGATTTGCTGGCTGATACACCACAATCTTAATCTGGCTATGATTGGTTTCCTGTTTAATATTTCCGGCGATGCGCTAATCTGCATGACAACCGGATGACTGTGACCTAAACGGCATCAGCTCGTGGAAAAGCATGATTTTTGACCGCGTGTCTTTTAAAGTGGCGCGAAGACTTAATAGCATAAATGCCGGATATAACGATGACAGATAGTTTGAAACACAAAACCCCGCAACAGTTAAGTATTGAGGACTTTCCCGCTCGCAGCCGTGAGAATGTCCGCTTCAGTGATGTGGATTGCCTTGGACATGTGAACAATACGGTATTTGCCAGTTTTCTGGAGACTGGCAGAGTGAATATTTTCTGGGATCGGGAAGGGCATTTTGAACTGGCCAATTCAATGTTTGTGGTGGCTCATCTCAGTCTTGATTTCATTGCTGAGATTACCTGGCCGGGAGAGGTTGAAATCGGTACCGGGATCGTGCGTCTTGGTCGCAGCTCAATCACCATGTACCAGGGGATTTTTCAGCAGCAACGATGTGTTGCCACTGCTGAGACGGTCATTGTTGCCATGGATCCGGAAACACGCAGTTCCAGACCATTGGATGAAAAAAGCCGTCATTATTTCAATCGTTTCATTTTGTCCTGAGTAAACATGCTGGGATCTGGTGACTCCCTCAGCAGATCCCGGGACGGTTATGGCCTGCTTCTGTCACAAAGCCCACATTGTTCCAACATCGGTATTAATACAACACTCCCACCAAGTTCGAAAATATCCATAACTTATTGATATTCAAAATGTTTTCCTTGTTCCCTTCAACGGTACAGGCGTTGCAATATCTCTGACGGATCAATCCACCAGAGGAGTGAGAGAGGATGGAATTAACGGTTATCGATTCATCGGTTAAACCCGCCGAAGCGTCCGGTTGCAGCGCTGGGTCCTGTGGCAGTACTGATGATCAAATGTCGCATTTGCCGGAAGAAATCCGACAAAAGGTATTCAACCATCCCTGTTATTCAGAGGATGCACATCATTATTTTGCCCGAATGCATGTGGCAGTTGCGCCGGCCTGTAATATTCAGTGTCACTACTGTAATCGTAAATATGATTGCAGTAACGAATCCCGTCCCGGGGTGGTTTCGGAGTTGCTGACACCGGAGCAGGCGGTTGCAAAAACCAAGGCGGTTGCTGCCAATATTCCACAAATGACGGTACTTGGAATTGCCGGACCGGGTGATCCGCTGGCGAATCCTGAACGTACATTTGATACCTTCCGGCGTCTGTCAGAAGAGGCTCCCGATATCAAACTGTGTGTTTCCACGAATGGGTTGTCGTTGCCGGAATCGGTGGACGAACTGGCGAAGCACAATATTGACCATGTCACGATCACCATTAACTGTGTGGATCCCAAAATCGGGGCTCAGATTTATCCCTGGATTTATTGGAACAATCGTCGGGTATTTGGTGAGAAGGCCGCGAAAATTCTGATCAGACAGCAACAAAAAGGGCTGGAAATGCTGGTGGCCAGAGGCATTCTGGTGAAAGTGAATTCGGTCATGATTCCCGGTGTCAATGATGAGCACCTCAAGGAAGTCAGTCGTATTGTCAAAGAAAAAGGTGCTTTTCTGCACAACGTCATGCCACTGATTGCGGAAGCTGAACATGGCACGTTTTACGGCATCATGGGGCAGCGCTCACCTGAACCGGAAGAGTTGCAGGATCTGCAGGATGCCTGTGCCGGCGACATGAACATGATGCGTCATTGCCGTCAGTGTCGTGCAGATGCCGTAGGATTGCTTGGAGAAGACCGAGGTGAGGAGTTCACCATGGACAAAATCGAATCCATGAACATCGATTACGACGAGGCAATGAAAAAACGCGCTGTCGTGCATGCTGCCATTGAGCAGGAGCTGAATGAAAAACGGGCCAAAAAGGAACGATTGGCCAGCATGTTCGGATCACCGGCGACCCAGTCGGAAAAACGTCCGGTATTAATGGCGGTGGCAACCACCGGCAGTGGTTTGATCAATCAGCACTTCGGTCATGCCACGGAATTCCTGGTCTATGAAGCTTCACCGGCGGGTGTGCGCTTTATCAGTCATCGCAAGGTCGATCAGTACTGTATTGGCAATGATACCTGTGGTGAGAAGGAATCAGCGCTGTCGGGCAGTATCCGGGCTTTGAAAGGTTGCGAGGTCGTGCTCTGTGCCAAAATTGGTTATGAGCCCTGGGAGCAACTGGAGCAGGCGGGTATACAACCGAATGGTGAACATGCCATGGAGCCGATCGAAGAAGCAGTCGCGCAGGTATATCAGGAAATGGATGCCGCTGGAAAGCTGGATCCGGCTGCCACGGTGATGACTGAAACAGCATAGCCTGTTGATATTCAGGGAAGTCTGCTTCCCTGTTTTTTTTAAAAGCAACGAGGAGAAGACGATGGCGCTGTCAATTATCGAATCCTGTGTAAACTGCTGGGCCTGTGTGGATGTCTGTCCAAGCAATGCCATTTCCATGGCCGAGGCACATTTTAAAATTAACCCGAAAAAATGTACGGAATGTGACGGAGACTACGCCGATCCCCAGTGTGCCAGTATCTGCCCGATTGAAGGTGCGATACTGAGTGCCGATGGAGAGGCAGTAAACCCGCCGGGATCGTTGACGGGTATACCGCCGGAATTGATGGCAAAAGCGATGGCCGAAATCCAGGCCCGTTGATGATTACTGCGGGGAAATCAAGTTGCTGCCGGTCACAAAAGACTCTGTCGAACACATACCATGGTTGCTGAACTGTCGCTGGTTCGGACAGATGTTGTCATCCCAGCGCCAGGGGGTGTCATGTTTGCCTTTCTATCTGGGACTGACGCCACAACAGTTTACAGATACCTGTGAGTGCTGTGTGTCGACCCGAGTGTTGATCAACGACGATTATTTCAAACCGCCTGTAGGAGAAGATATCCGGCAAATGTTGCTGGAGCAACGACAGGACGAGTGTGATGAGTTGAACGCCTTGTTGGTGGATCATCGCAGAGGGGCGTGTGATTCAGAGTTGTGGATCGCACCAATGGTCGTGGCCGGTTGCATGGGCGGCGGGCATCTCTGGCATGACCTGGGATTGTCTGATCGCACCATGCTGAACGAACTCCTGAACTTCAATTTTCCATCACTGGCACAGCAGAATGTCCATGATATGAAATGGAAGAAGTTTCTGTACCGGCAGTTATGTGAGCGCGGCGGTGACTACATTTGCCGGGCACCGAGCTGTCAGGAATGTCAGGGTTTCAATGATTGCTATGGCAATGAAGAACACATTTATCCACATGGTTAGTCTGCTCTTTCGGGCGGACCGATCTGATCATACCAAAAGGCGACTTACAACATGTCTGATACCACCACCAAGATCAAACAACAAATTGCCACTCATCCTGTGCTGTTGTACATGAAAGGCACACCGGAGGAACCTCAATGTGGTTTTTCCAAAACGGCCGTCGCTGCATTGAAATCAGTGATTACCGAGTTCACCTATGTGAACGTGCTGGCGGCACCATTCATCCGCGAGAAGCTGCCGGCGATTTCCAACTGGCCGACCTACCCGCAGCTATTTGTACAGGGCGAACTGGTGGGTGGCTGCGATGTGGTCTGTGAAATGGTGGCCGATGGCAGCCTGAAAGCCTTGCTGGCCGATGCTGGATTATTACAGACTGACGGTGTTTAATAGCGCCCGATTTTGAGAAAAGAGGGTGCAACATCATGCAGGAACAGATCAAATCCCTGATTGAAGCAGAGTTTGAAAATGCTGAAGTCAGCTTCCTGGGGGAAGAGTGTAATTTTACCGTACAAGTGGTCAGTGAAGAGTTTACGGGTCTGACACCGGTAAAGCGGCAACAGAAAGTGCTGGCCGGTGTACAGGGGCTGATTGCTTCGGGCGCGCTGCATGCCATCTCTGTTAAGGCAATGACCCCGGCTGAATGGCAGAAAAAATCCACTGCTTTATAAGTTTAAAAATAATGAGTCCGGGACAAATCATCCCGGACTTCAATCACTGTCTCCCCACAGATATTCGTCAATTTCCTTCATCAAAAAAGAATTTTGTTTAACCCCGCGCGCAATGGCTTCGGCTTCTTCCCGATTGTATCCATAGAGATTGAAACTGGTTTTTCCGGCGGACTCCCCGGCATAGAACAATTGCACTTCCAGTTGCCATTGGCTGGACAACGATTCTACCGGAATCAGTTTTATGAATGCTTTGAGGTTTTCTTCCAGTTGCGAAATCAGGTTCAGTTCTGTCATGGCGGTTAGCTATCTATCAGGACTGCCGGAGAGGACGGAAAGTCCTCATCAGGCCGTCGGTTGTATCAGGAAAAAACTGCCTCGACCGCTTCCTGTTCCGGATCGTATTCGAGATCAATCACTTCGATCTGTTTTTTGCTGCAGTAGCGACGTTCCTTATCATTGGCATTTTCAATCAATGCCCAGCCGGCCAGTTGTTCGTTGGCACCATAAATGATATCGCTGAAAACCATCCGCTCGGTATCTCGATTCAAATGCATGCCCAGTAACAGATATTGTTTATTTTGTCGGCGCAGTTTCAGAAATGCCGGAATGGCAAATCCACCCATCAACTCGGTGATGTAATCCACGTAATCCGCATCAGAGGCGATATAACAGGGCGAAGGAAGCGGTGTTCCCATAGGTTTAAACAGCACGGGCAAATCGGGATTGACCTGGTGCTGTTCGATAACCTGATAGTTACCATGTGAATGATGATAGATCTGAAAACGATATTGAGTGCCACTGAGACGTGCACAACCGACTACCAAAATGTATTCGCGGTCGGCATACAGGTTTTGCAATTGGGTATCGCGATTGATATCGATGATATAAGGCGCGTTGAGGGATGCGATCCACTGATGCAGCGCAGACACGCTCCACTGTTTTTCGCCATAGGTTTGAGTCAGAAAACGTTCCACGAAACTGCGCCCGCGCTTGAGTTCGAGATTCATTGCCGCGCGGGGAAACTCATACATCAGCTTTGGTGCCATCGGTCTGCCATTATTCATTGCCAGGATCAGTGAGTCACTGTCAGCGGGAATAGGCGTACCATCTTCCTGATTGATCACCCCCCGTAAAGTACCCGGACCGATATACGGAATCAGGTGTCCTTGTTCGATCTGTTGCCGGTAACATTCAAGTTGTTGAATATCCATTAAGTGTTCTCCAGAGTATGCTCTCAGACAGGGCTACGGCAAATTCCGGACCAGTCGGAAAGTCTCTGCAACCGGCACAAAAGCCCTGGTTTCAAAGGAGAAGAGGGATTGTCGTTGTGACGTGACTGTCACAATGTGGTGAATGCGACAATGGCATTCACCCGGGAGAAATTATCGGGCCGGCCCAACCAGATAATGGGCCAGACGGTTTCCGGTGATCATGGCAACCACAAAGCCAACGGCAGGCCAGTGCAGACTGGCCAGATCCACCAGTGCCGGACCGGGGCAAAGACCAATCAGCCCCCAGCCAATACCAAACAGCACGGCACCTGCCAGCAGCCGGAACGAAATACCACTCAGGCCAGGTAAGTGAAACCTATCTCCGAACCATGGTGTTTTCCGGCGTTTACTGAATTGAAATGCCAACCCGAAAATCAGCACTGCCGAAGCCATAACCGCAATCAGTGCTGGTTGCCAGTTGCCCAGAATATCCAGAAAACCACGGACTTTGGCCGGGTTGTTCATTCCGGAAATCAGCAATCCGAGTCCAAACAATGTGCCACCGAAAAACGGAATCAGAGTTGTGATGATTGATTTCAGTTTCATCAGCCGGCCACTCCATTCATCAAGGTTACCGTGATCATTCCAGTCACGATAAACGTTACCGTCGATACAATGGAACGCGGGGAAAATCGACCAATACCACAGACACCATGTCCGCTGGTGCAGCCATTGCCAATGTAGGTTCCAAATCCGACCAGCACTCCGGCGGTCAGCCACAATGGCATGCTGTCATTCATATCAATGGATACTTGGCCACCGGCGAGACGATACAGCGGATTGGCTATGATCACCCCGGCCAGAAACCACAATGCCCAGCGGTAACGGGATATTTGTAAGCTGAATAACGATGAAATAACCCCGGTCATTCCGCTGATTCGGCCAATGCCCAACCATAGCAAAGCCGCGGCTGTACCGATCAGGGCCCCGCCTAACAGTTCACTTGTCATAACAAATAATGCCTGGAAAAAAGCTGTATTCTAGTCAAGCCGGAGGAGCATATCTATTGTCAGCGCAGAAGATTTTGAATGTATTGAAATGGTTGGATCCGGTTAATAGCCGGTGTCTTCCATATTTTCTGCACCAGCACGCCGACGCAACTGTCTCGATATACTGTCCACCAATACATTCAGCAGAGCGGTTATGAGGATCAGAAAAAAAGCTTTGTCATAGCGGATTTCCTCGAATGCGGAATCAATATAAAAACCCAGCGTGGCAATTCCCAATATGCCCATGATGGCGCTTTCGCGCAGAATGACTTCCCAGCGGTAAAACAAAAACGCCAGAAAACCCGGATACAGTCTCGGTGTGTGCAGATACAGATAGCGGTTGAGCCCGGTTGGATCGTCGGTGCGATGAGGCTGTTTTTCGCTATGACCGGCCAGTAGAAATCCGATCAGACCGCCGTTGTGAACCGCCAATGCCAGTACGGCCGGCAGCCCTGATGGGCCAAACAGCAGCAGGAAGATAAAGGCAAAGATCATTTCCGGTGTGGAGCGCATGATCAGCAACAGACATTGACCGGCGGTTCGCCCCCTGCCGATGATGGCCTGACTGGCAAACGGATAAAGCAACAATGCCAGCACACCTGTAAGCACCAGGGCCAGTTGCGTCAACAACAATGTTTGCAGCAGCGCCGGCCAGGCCTCGCGACGGAATACCGAGCTGTACCAGTGCAGGGTTTCGAGCCCGTTTAACTGCAGTAATGATTGCGGCCAGATATCTTCAGAGATAAACCGCCAGAACAGACCATCAGGAGTGGCGGGCGTTGCCGGCAGCAACCACAGAGCCACCACGGCGTAGAGAGGTATCAGTCTCGGCCGGAGCCACCAGCGGAGGGTGGCGATCAATAGAAAAAACAGCCACAAAAGGGCAGCGGCCTCACTGTAACTGCCTTGCTTAAATGCGGTTTCCAGATGAAACCCCAGAGTGGGTAAACCGATAAAACCGAGTATCGCGCTGGAGCGCAGGGCGCATTCGAAACGATAGCGAACATAATGGGACAGCTCCGTGAACGACTGCGGAATCAAGGTATAGGCGTAGCGACTCAGGCGCTGGGTGGTGGGAGATATTGCCAGTCCCGGCTGGCGGTTCTGGCGCGCGAAAATCTCCGCAAAGACTTTGGCAAATATGCCGGTATAGGGTACCAGAATGGCCAGCAACCCTGTGGTGGCACTCAATCCCCAGATCTGCATGAACAGCAATCCCCAGAAGATCTCGTGAACAGCCCGTATGGATGCAGCCAATGTGCGCAGCAATCGCCAATGCCAGTACATGGCCAGCAGCAGGCCGGCCGGTACCGCCAGCACCACCGCGAGCAGCGCAAACGCAACGGTCTGGCCCAGAGCATTGATCAACGTGGCCGGGTCATTCCACCAGGGGGTAATAAATCCCCAGCCGATACGACCCAGTTCCTGCCAGGGTTCAGAGGGATATAGTTGCAGATCTGCCCAGGGCAGGCATAAGAGTGCGGAGACACACAGCAGCAAACTGAGGTGAAAGAAACGTTTGCCGGTACTGGTCGCTGTGCCAGCTATTCCGTCAGGCATAGAATCCATCCAATGCATCGGAGGTCAATCCGGATACCGGACCATCGTACTGGATGCGTCCGTGTTTGAGGGCGATAACCCGATCGAAATGATCCAGTGCCAGGCGGCGATTATGCAGGCTCACCAGTAATGTCTGGTGACGTTCAATGAGTAGCTTCAGAATGATTTCGCTCTGGGCCGGATCCAGCGCTGAAACGGGTTCATCACCGAAAAAGACCGGTTGCTGACGAAACAGCGCCCGACCAATGGCCACCCGCTGCCGTTGGCCGCCGGAGAGCTGATCCACGGATTTCCATAACTGGTCTGCGATACCCAGGTCTGCTGCCAGTCTGGTAATGTGCTGCCGGTCAGCGATGTGGGGTCTGATCAGATTCCACAGGTTATAAATAGAACCATGCCGCTCCAGTCCACCCATAAAAATATTCTGGTAGGACGATAGAACGTCCACCAGACCGGATGCCTGCGGACATAAGGCAATGCTGCCGGCCTGCTGTTGATACAGCCATTCAAGCAGGCTGGACTTACCGGCCCCGGAAGGGCCGATCAGTACAATTTTCTCGCCAGCATGAACCTCCAGACTGATGTCGTGCAGAATCCGGGTTCTGCCGATGTCCAGGTTGGCATGATTGAGAGAAAACAACGGTGTGCTGAGAGCGTTCTGCAACATCGGGCGGTTATGCGTCAATCAATCAGACCGATGGCCTTGGCGGTGGCTTCTATTGGTGCGTAGTCATCGTTGGAGGCTGGCACAAACGATTGCCGGGGGAAGCTGGCCAACAGCTCCTGATCCTTCATATTCAGTAGCGCTTGACGGACTTTATCGGTAAAGCCGGTGCCAAAATGGCTATCTGCATCGCCACGAATGGTCCATTGATAATCGGGATAGGTTGGAGTTTCCCAGATCACCTGGATTTTATTGAGATCGATATTGCCAGCTGTCAGTTCGTTTTCCCAGACCGTATAGTTCACCGCCCCGACTTGATAGGCGCCCGACTGCACCTGTGCGATGGTGCGACTGTGATCACCGGAAAACCCGACCCGGGCGAAAATATCTTCGGGTGCAGCTTGAAACGCTTCGCGCAGATAGAACTCCGGCATCAGCCGACCAGAAGTGGAGCCTTTTGAACCAAAGGTAAATGTTTTGCCTTTCAGAGCGTCCGTCAGGTGATCACTCTTCTGCAAACCGGTGCTGTGATGGGCGATGAAATAGGTTTTGAAAAACTGATCTTCATAGCCCTGAGCAAGGGCACTGGATCCTGGTACCAGGCGACGGGCCTGCACTCCCGATAAACCACCGAACCAGGCCAGTTGCACCTGATTGTTACGGAACGCGGTTATGGCTGCGGCATAGGATTTGACCGGGACGTATTGCACCTCCACTCCCAGCTCTCCGGCCAGATAGTCAGCCACTTTATTGAAGCGTTGCTGCAACCGGGATTCATCTTCATCCGGGATGGCGGTGAATACAAATGTTTCAGCGACCGAGATGCCCGTGGTGAACAATAGCGTCAAAATGGTTGCCAGCCTTATCAGTTTTTTCATCATACAAACCTTAGTGAGTGAGCAGGTAATTTTTAATGTCAGTGGCCGTTCCGCGGAACTCCACCGGTCCTTGTTTTTGCGACAGCTGATAATCGTACATGGGGTCGTAGTAATCCCTTAACAGAATGCGGATCCACTCCCGGTGCAGCGAGTCATCACCCTGTTGCTGTTGTTTCAATGCCTGTTCCAGAATCGCGCTCAGCTCCTGATAACGTAAGCCGCCCAATCTGCGACGAATTTTGAACAGCGAAGTGGTGAGGTCTTCGGCAAATGCCGTAAAGCCTTCCTCAGCCCCTCTGGCCTGTTGCCATTCCGCCAGCTTATTCAGGATGTAGTTGCGGAAACTGTGTTCGACCCGTTGTTCCAGCGTACTCTCGACAATAATCAGTGGGGCCTCAGCCATGCGCCGGCGCAGTGTTTCCGGCAGGGCACAGCGACCGATCAGCCGGCTTTCGTCCTCCAGCAGAATGGTGGCACCAGGGTATTGATGGTCCTGCCGCAGCAGCGCAATGGCCAGCCGGTTTTCAAAGTCGATCTGTGATGGCTGGCCGGCCGGGCGTTTACCAAATGTACTGCCGCGGTGATGGGCGAGACCTTCAAGATCGATACTGCCCGGAACCGCTGTCAGGAGGTCGGTCTTGGCACAGCCGGTATGGCCGGCCAGTATACGAAAACGAGTGTTACTGACAATGCGTTCCTGAGTATCGATCAGAAATCGTCGCAACGCCTTATAGCCTCCTTTGATCCTTGGATAATCACAGCCGGCCTGTTGCAGCCATTGTTGCACGATCTGGCTGCGTAAGCCTCCCCGCCAGCAATACAGGTAGCCATCCGGATGAGCACGGGCGAATTCGAGCCAGCGCTGAATGCGTTCTTCTTTCAGTGTGCCGCTGACCAGTTGATGGCCCAGTTCAATAGCTTTTTGTTGACCTTGCTGTTTATAGCAGGTGCCGACTTTGGCCCGTTCGTTGTCCGTCATCAGTGGCAGGCTGACCGTGTGCGGGAAGGCGCCTTTCAGAAATTCTCCCGGCGCGCGGGTGTCCATCATCGGGGTGTCGTGCAGAAAAATGGCGGCATAGTCATCAGTATCCGGACGACTCATGCAATAACCTCGATGCGATAATCGTCGCGGGCATTGACCAGCTCGCCGATGCATTCGGCGTATACACCGGCATCTGTCAGCAGTTTTTCCAACGCTGACGCCTGGTCAGGCTGAACCGCGATCAGCAGTCCGCCGCTGGTCTGGGGGTCGCAGAACAGGGCCCGCTGTTCGTCAGACAATGGCGCAATTTTGTGACCATAGGAATCAAAATTGCGGACAGTACCTCCGGGCAGACAGCCAAGAGCGATGTAGTCCCGTACCGGTGGCAGCAGGGGAATGCTACTCTCCTGCAGTACGGCGTTTACACCACTGCCTTCACACACTTCCAGCAAATGGCCCATCAGGCCAAAGCCGGTCACATCGGTAATGGCTTCCACACCATCCAGCTGTGATACCTGAGCACCGACAGAGTTCATCATGCACATAACATCACGGGCCAGAAATTCATGTTCTGGCCGCAGCTTTTTCTGTTTCTGGGCGGTGGTCAGTATGCCTACGCCCAGGGGTTTGGTCAGGTAGAGCCGGCAGCCCGGCGTAGCGGTGTTGTTCTGTTTCAGCTGGTCTTTGGCGACGATGCCGGTGACGGCGAGGCCAAAAATGGGTTCCGGGGAATCAATACTGTGACCACCCGCCAATAGAATTCCGGCTTCTGCACAGGCCTGCCGTCCGCCGTCCACGACCTGCTGTGCCACTTCGGGAGCCAGCACATTGACCGGCCAGCCCAGAATGGCGATGGCCATTAAAGGCTTTCCACCCATGGCAAAGATATCGCTGATGGCGTTGGTGGCGGCGATACGGCCAAAATCAAATGGATCGTCGGCGATCGGCATAAAAAAATCCGTAGTACTCAGGATCACCTGACCATTGCCAAGATCGTAGGCTGCCGCATCGTCTTTGCTGCTGTTACCCACGAGCAGCCTGGCATCTGTCGGGATCTGTAACGATGAGGCCAGAATACTGTCGAGTATTTTGGGGGAAATCTTACAGCCGCAGCCGGCGCCATGGCTGTATTCCGTTAATTTGATATTGGATGTGGAAGCCTGTTGTTGCACTGTGAATTCCTGCCTGGGTGAAAAATACCCGCATGATACGGCCAGCTTGTCAGAATGGCGAGTACGACGAAGATTCAGCAGAGGATAGACCGGTACTGACCTAACTATTCAAGTGGTTCAGAGCAATCTGTTCGAATAATGAGAGGCCAGTCTCTCCTCTGGGCGTGTGACTTGTCAGCCCTCAGACTTTGCTGCTATTAGCACTTTATATGATGACAGCAGTGAAGATGGGCAAGATTGAGACACCATGCCATGTCAGAAGATCCAGTGTCCGTTACTGCGAACGCTCAAAAACAGACTGCCGTGATCCAATATTCGCAATCATTACTCATACCGGTTTCAGGTCGTTTGGATTGAATGGAATTTTCCATATTCCTGTTTTTTGATATCCCCGTATTGGTTTTCAGAAACCCTGATTCGGCAATTCCTGTACCAGTCCCATACTTCAATAGCTGTTTTTTGCGATGGCCCGAAGATTTTTCCACTTAGGGAAAAATGACGCGTTTTTGTCTGATGTGGTGCCAGATTTATGTTCACTGATAAGTATCTGGTTACGAAATTTTTCAACGAAAATATTGATATGCGTGGTGGTTCTATTGATTTTTATAAATGTTGTTAAATATCCAAAAAGACTATTGTTTTCCGTACTTTATAAATTATAAATTCCAAGAATGATCAGCTTGCTTTCTGGCTTTTCCGAATAACCCGTTGCTATGAGGTGAATAAGGGGCAATAAATAGATCGTGTATGATCGTTCTATTTAATGTGCTGAATCCGGGAATATATGGATAAGTCCGTAAAATATGGAAAAATGCGACAAATAAACGCATCACTCAGGATGATAGGTGGGTCAGCATCTTCTTTAGCCCTGTATTTTGAGACATACGGTTTTCAATGTGGCCGGTAATGAACGGATGTAGGATTTATGTCTGTTTTGCTTTAGTTGTCCAAAAACATTGGTTTTCCGGCTCAAACGATTTCAGAAAGTTCACAATGCCCGGCCATTTGTATGGAATTTAAGATCAATATTTATGATTAGGGAATGTTCTGAAGTCCGGCATAAACATCGAAATAGAAACGGAATTTTCTGTATTTCAAAAAAAACGAAACCCTTCTGGTTTGTCAATCTTTAGCTGTATTAAAGGTAGTGTTTTTGTCGAAACCTGCAAACAAGGATATTACGGAAAAAAAATGGGGAGAACTCTGATCGGAGGAAACCCGGCAAACGGTGCGATGAATGCTGTTATTGAGGAATCGCTTAAGTAATCGAATGATGTGATGTTGTTTGCACATCAAAGTAATGCATACCCCAACATTTTGACTCAGTCTTATGAAGGGATGATTTTGATCTTTATTAACAGGAGTAATGAATGAAGTATCTGACTCTCTCGCAAAAGTTACTGTTTGGAGTCATTGTTCCCATAATACTTGCGTTTGGCATTTTAACGACGGTCATTGGATTTCAGCTGGACTCTTCGCTGACCAGCATGCATGAAGAGGCTGCAAGCAATAACGTGGAGTCTCGTTCGTCGGAAATTTCCCGTTGGCTCACCGGTTATATGAATTGGCTCAGTAGTCTGGCCAATAGTGAGTCCCTCAGGTATTCCATGTCCAATGAGGAGCGGTCAGACTGGCTGAAGCGTTATGTAATCAATGATCCGGCGATTGACGTTTTGCTTTTTGCCGATAGAGATGGCATGACCATTACGCAAAAGGGCCCCACACCTTTGGATGTCAGTGATCGGGAATATTTTCAGGAACTTCTCAGTGGCCGTAGCCGCAGTGGCATTATTTCCCAGCCCATGATTTCCAAAGCCACCGGTCATCCGGTATCCGTTGTCGCTGTGCCGGTGATTGAAAATAACCGGACAATAGGAGTGCTCGCTGTCGCGTTGACACTGGAAGAGCTGTCCAAGGTCGCCAATCAACTGGCGGCGAATCCGGGGGCCGGTGAATTTGGGTGGGTTGTAGATGCCGATGGTGTTGCGGTGGCACATCCTGATAAAACCATGCGGATGAAACTGAATATCACCAAAGGTGATCAAAACGGATTTCTTGGCATGACCGCACTGAGCCGGGAAGTGCTCAGTGGCCGTAGCGGCATAGGAAGTTACTTACGTCCGGACGGCGAAAAGTTCGTTATGATTTTTGCGCCAATTGAAGTCAGCCCCGGATGGGTGATCGGTTTGTCCGTGCCGGCCAAAAATTTTACCAAAACAACCTACGCTATTCTGCGAAACATTATTACCCTGATGGTTCTGGCATTTATTGCTCTGGTGATTGTATTGATTGGGATTTCGGGGATGATCGTCAAACCGATTCGACGGGTAGTCAATATGCTGAAGGATATTGCCGAAGGTGAGGGGGATCTGACCCAGCGACTACCAGTGGAAGGCAAAGATGAACAGGCGCAGCTGGCGGATGGTTTTAATCGGTTTGCCGACCGTATTCATCAATTGATGCTGCAAGTTGCGAGAACCAGCGAACAATTGAATGACAGTGCCGCACGATTGCAAACCGGTTGCAATGAAATGTCAGACAACGTACATAAACAACAATCCGAAGTGGATCAGATTGCCGCTGCCATGAATGAGATGGAAAGTACGGTCCGTGAAGTGGCCTCTCACGCACAGACAGCGTCGACTGCCGCGCAAGAAGGTAACGCACAGGCGCGCGAAGGTTCAATGAGAGTTGGCCGGGTACGGGAAGTCATCATTGAACAGGCCGAATTGATTCGCAGTAGTGCGGATGAAGTGTCGGCATTGCAACAGTCAGGCGCACAGATCGGTCAGGTGATGGAAGTGATTCGCGGCATCGCCGAACAAACCAATCTGTTGGCCCTTAATGCCGCCATTGAAGCCGCCCGTGCAGGTAACGCCGGTCGTGGTTTTGCCGTAGTGTCTGATGAGGTTCGACAACTGGCTGGACGAACCCATGAATCCACACAACAGATTCAGCAAACGGTTGAAGCTTTACAGGAACATATCTCCCGTGCTGTCAGTGTTATGCATACCAGTTCGGAGCGTTCCAGACAAAGTGTTGAAGAAGCAGAAGCTGCACACGAGGCGCTGCAGGCCATTTCCATTGCCATTGACAATATAGAAGGCATGAATCTGCAGATCGCAGCCGCCACTGAACAACAGGGAGCGACTGCAGCAGAGTTGAGCCGCAATCTCGAACACATCGTGGATGTGAGCAATACTACTCTGCGGCATACGGTCAATGCATCAGACAATATCGGCCAGTTGTTTGCTCAGGCCGATGAACTGCGTGGTGTCGTGGGCCGCTTCAGACTCTGATGATCATAACGGGTGGTTGCCTTATTTTGCCGGGCCGATCAAATGATGGGCGAGGCGATTACCCGCTATCATGGCAATCAGAAAACCGTACACCGGCCATTGAAAACTAGCCAGGTCCACCAGTACCGGGCCTGGACAAAGTCCTATCAGTCCCCAGCCGATTCCAAATAATGTCGCTCCGGCTAACAGCCTTAGTGAAATTCCATTCAGACTGGGCATATGAAAAATGTCATGCAGCCAGGGAGCTTTTAAGGTTCGGCTGTAGCGAAAGGCGAGTCCGAATATGATTACGGCGGGAATCATCACGGCAATCAGTTGTGGTTGCCATGCTCCCAGAATATCCAGAAAACCACGAATCTTGCCGGGATTGTTCATGCCGGAAATCAGCAGGCCAAGACCGAATACAACACCACTGATCAATGGAACTGAAATCCTCGCAAACAGCCTGTCTGAGTGTGTCATCAATACATACTCCTCTAACCGGTGATAGCGACAGTAATCATTCCCATCATGATAAACACAATGGTAGAGACGATGGATCTGCCCGACAGCCGGCCGACACCACAGATACTATGACCACTGGTACAACCATTGCCAATGTATGCTCCGGCGCCAACCAACAGCCCCGCGCACAACAGAACCAGGATATTGTCGTTAATTTGAATGTTAATTTGACCGCCCGAAAACCGGTAGACTGGGTTGGCCATGATGATGCCGATCAAAAACCAGATGACCCAATGATAACGCTGTACATGTAATGTAAATAACGAAGAGATGATGCCGCTCATACCACTGATTCGGCCAATACCGAGCCATAGCAATGCAGCGGATATACCGATTAATGAACCACCTGCCATTTCGCTGATCATTTAGTTTGTTCCTTAGACTGTAATATTTATATTAGATAAAACTAAACAACTAATGAGATGTTTTCACACGAGCAGAATAACGTCCATCCTTCATTAGTTGGGATGACGTGACAGGGGGCTGGAGTATCCGGATGCATATTTTTAGCTCGGTAATCTTGTTCACTGGAGTGGCTGTCTGATCAGGCTTTGAGCCTTGGAGCGGTGATAGACACAAACCTGCTTTGGCTGCATTCCATGTCGCCGGTTTTCATACTGGTGGCCGTAATATCCGGCAATATGGTGAGTTTCTGTCAGTCGCTGTCTGTCATGTCGGTTTGTCACCATTGCAACACGACTTAAGGTGGCATTGTCATGAAGAAGGCATACATCGTGATGTGTTTGCTCTGATAAAAACCCATAAAAATCAATGAACTATCAGATTCTGGTGTGCTGGCACATTGTCTGCACCGGTGTTGTTGTCCTGTATGGCCCGAAGCTGCCGCCTACATGTTTTGTTCGTATGGTAAGTGGCTTCCAGGCATTTTTCTAACCCTGCTTTCATGATGGGAGCAGGGACCGACAACAGAGGAGATTCCAAAATGGGACTACGTCAATGTGCAATTTATGGTAAGGGCGGTATTGGTAAGTCCACCACCACTCAAAACCTGGTTGCCGCGTTAGCAGAGGCCGGTAAGAAAGTCATGATCGTTGGTTGTGACCCGAAAGCCGATTCGACTCGACTGATACTGCATTCCAAAGCTCAGAATACCATTATGGAGATGGCGGCCGAAGCGGGCACTGTAGAAGATCTCGAACTTGAAGATGTATTAAAAAGCGGTTACGGCAATGTGAAGTGCGTCGAATCCGGTGGTCCTGAGCCAGGTGTCGGATGTGCCGGTCGTGGTGTGATCACTGCCATCAACTTCCTGGAAGAGGAAGGTGCTTACGAAGAGGATCTGGACTTCGTTTTCTATGACGTACTGGGTGATGTGGTGTGTGGTGGTTTTGCCATGCCTATTCGTGAAAACAAGGCTCAGGAAATTTATATCGTTTGTTCCGGTGAAATGATGGCGATGTACGCAGCCAACAACATTTCAAAAGGTATCGTTAAGTACGCCAACTCTGGTGGTGTACGTCTGGCCGGATTGATTTGTAATTCACGTAACACTGATCGTGAAGATGAACTGATTGAAGCACTGGCTGCCAAACTCGGTACCCAGATGATTCATTTTGTGCCCCGCGACAATGTCGTACAACGTGCGGAAATTCGCCGTATGACAGTGATCGAGTACGATCCAAAAGCCGGTCAGGCGGACGAATATCGGGCTTTGGCCAACAAGATCATCGAAAACAAAGTGTTTGTCATACCTAATCCTTTGACCATGGATGAGCTGGAAGAGCTTCTGATGGAGTTCGGCATTATGGACGAAGAGGACGAAAGCATCATTGGAAAAACAGCTACCGAGCTGGAAGCCTGATATAGATGCAAAAATGTCCGGTATTGAGAGCGCCGGACAGGGGATGTTTCAGCACATTTTGTGAAACACATTCAAAACGGGATAGGGCGGATTAGCCCTATCAGGACGGAATAATTGATATTTCGACTCCCTGTTACCCAGTTATAGGAGACAGATCATGGCTGGCATGACTCGTGAAGAAACCGAAGCTTTGATTCAGGAAGTATTGGAAGTTTACCCTGAGAAAGCACAGAAAGACCGCGCCAAGCACTTGAGTCCGAATGACCCTGAGCTTGAACAGTCAAAAAAATGTATTACTTCCAATAAAAAATCCCTTCCAGGTGTAATGACCATTCGTGGTTGTGCTTATGCCGGGTCCAAAGGTGTGGTCTGGGGACCGATCAAGGATATGATTCATATTTCCCATGGCCCCGTCGGTTGCGGACAATATTCCCGCGCTGGACGCCGTAATTATTATATCGGCACCACCGGAGTGAATACCTTCGTGACCATGAACTTCACCTCTGATTTCCAGGAAAAGGACATCGTATTCGGCGGTGATAAGAAGCTCGATAAACTGATTGATGAAATAGAAATGCTGTTCCCGTTGAACAAAGGGATTTCGATTCAGTCAGAATGTCCGATTGGCTTGATCGGTGATGATATCGAAGCGGTCGCCAAGAAGAAAAACGCCGAAACCGGCAAAACGGTTGTACCGGTTCGTTGTGAAGGATTTCGAGGCGTTTCCCAGTCTCTCGGTCACCACATTGCGAATGATGCCATTCGCGACTGGGCGTTGAGCAAACGCGACGATGATAACAGCTTTGCCACTACACCTTACGATGTCGCCATCATTGGTGATTACAACATCGGTGGTGATGCCTGGTCTTCCCGTATTCTGCTCGAAGAAATGGGTTTGCGAGTGGTTGCGCAGTGGTCCGGTGACGGCACTATTTCTGAAATGGAACTGACACCGAAAGTCAAACTGAATCTGGTGCACTGTTACCGCTCAATGAACTACATCTCCCGTCATATGGAAGAGAAGTACGGTATCCCATGGCTGGAATACAACTTCTTCGGCCCGACCAAAACCATAGAGTCGCTGCGCAAAATTGCCGCTCAGTTTGATGAGAGCATTCAGCAGAAGTGCGAGGAAGTGATCGAGAAGTACAAGCCGGAATGGGAAGCGGTGGTGGCCAAGTATCGTCCGCGTCTTGAAGGCAAGCGGGTGATGCTGTACGTGGGTGGTTTGCGTCCACGCCATGTGATCGGGGCTTATGAGGATCTCGGCATGGAAGTGGTGGGTACCGGATATGAGTTCGGTCACAACGATGACTATGACCGCACCCTCAAGGAAATGGGCAGCGCAACGCTGTTGTATGACGACGTCACCGGTTACGAGTTCGAGGAATTCGTTAAGAAGGTCAAACCGGATCTGATCGGTTCCGGTATCAAAGAGAAATATATCTTCCAGAAAATGGGGGTGCCGTTCAGACAAATGCACTCCTGGGATTATTCCGGTCCTTATCATGGCTTTGATGGTTTTGCCATTTTTGCCAAGGATATGGATATGACTCTGAATAATCCATGCTGGAAAAAGCTGGAAGCGCCCTGGAAGAAAACCGAAGTGGAAGACACTCTGGAAGCGGCGACTGCCTGATCGATGATGTCACAGTGATTGTAAAACGGGCATTGCTGCGGCAATGCCTGCCCCGAAAAATTGATAACCGTCAGTCCACAGATTAGTGGCGCGGGAGGGTAAAAACATGAGTCAGAAAGTTGAAGATATCAAACCCAGCTATCCGTTGTTCCGTGAGCAGGAGTACGTCGATCTGCTGGCCAGCAAGCGTGAACAGTTTGAAGAAGCACATCCTCAGGAAAAAATTGAGGAAGTCTTTCAGTGGACTACGACTGAAGAATACAAGGAGCTTAACTTTCAGCGTCAGGCATTAACCGTCAACCCGGCCAAAGCCTGTCAGCCTCTGGGCGCCGTATTGTGTTCTCTGGGATTTGAAAAAACCCTGCCTTACGTGCATGGCAGTCAGGGGTGTGTCGCTTATTTCCGTACTTATTTTAACCGTCATTTTAAAGAACCGGTGGCCTGTGTATCCGATTCCATGACTGAAGATGCAGCGGTATTTGGCGGTCAAAGTAACATGAAGGATGGTCTGGAAAATGCCAAGGCCATGTACAAGCCGGAGATGATTGCCGTTTCTACCACTTGTATGGCTGAAGTGATAGGTGATGACCTCAATGCGTTCATTAGCAACTCCAAGAATGAAGGCCATATTCCCAAAGAGTTTCCAACACCGTTTGCCCATACCCCCAGTTTTGTTGGCAGTCATACCACCGGCTGGGACAATATGTTTGAAGGGATTGCCCGATACTTTACCCTCAACTATATGGAAGACAAGGAAGTGGGCAGCAATGGCAAGTTGAATATCGTGCCTGGGTTTGAAACTTATCTGGGTAACTATCGAGTGATCAGACGGATGATGTCGGACATGGGGGTTTCCCTGTCGCTGTTGTCTGATCCGTCAGAAGTGTTGGATACGCCTGCCGATGGTCAGTACCGGATGTATGAAGGTGGTACCACTCTGGATGAAATGAAAGACGCGCCGAATGCATTCAATACGATTTTTCTGCAGCCCTGGCAGTCTGACAAGTCCAAAAAGTTTGTGACCAATACCTGGCATCATGAAGTGCCCAAACTGAGTATTCCCATGGGCCTTGAATGGACGGATGAGTTCCTGATGAAGGTTTCAGAGATAACCGGTCAGGATATTCCTGATGTGCTGGCGATTGAACGCGGACGACTGGTAGACATGATGACGGACTCCCATACCTGGTTGCATGGCAAGAAGTATGCACTTTGGGGTGATCCTGATTTTGTCATGGGCATGAGCAAGTTTCTGCTGGAGCTGGGGGCCGAGCCAACGCATATCCTGGCCAATAATGCCAACAAGCGCTGGAAAAAAGCCATGGATGAAATCCTGGCGGAATCTCCATACGGCAAAGACTGCGAAGTCCATATCGGTAAGGATCTCTGGCACATGCGCTCATTGGTATTTACCAATAAGCCTGATTTCATGATCGGCAACTCCTACGGTAAATTTATCCAGCGCGATACCTTGCACAAGGGTAAAGAGCATGAAGTGCCATTGATTCGCATCGGCTTCCCGATCTTCGATCGCCATCACCTGCACCGTCAAACCACACTTGGCTATGAAGGTGCCATGCAGATGTTGACGACATTGGTTAATGCCGTACTGGAACGTCTGGATGATGAAACCCGCGGCATGCAAACCACTGACTACAACTACGATCTGGTTCGTTGATTCGTAGTCACATGCTTAAAAGGGGGCAGGCTGAGGTTTGCCCCCTCATTCTTGCCTGGGAGTTTGATCATGCCGAACGTCATACTGCGTAATAATGAAAATGGCCAGTTAACCTGTTATGTGGCCAAGAAAGATCTTGAAGATGTGATTGTTGCCATGGAATTTGAAGGGCCGGGCAGCTGGGGAGGAGAGTTCGAGCTGGCGGATGGCAGTAAGTACTATTTTGAGCCCATGGCCGAAATGCCCCGTTTGCCGGTTACGGTACGCGCCAGGCGTGCAGGAGGTGACTCATGAGCGAAGAAGCCATTGCCCATGAAGCTGCGCTGCGGATTGCGCTGGCGGCGCGGGAGATTCCCGAAGGTGATGTCGCAACACTGTTAAAGGCGCTTATTTCTCTGGTGGGCGAACCACTGACCACCAGTAAGCTGGCAAAAGTCCGGGTGAACCGGCTGCAACAGGCGAGTGACGCATTTGCCGATATCGATACCCAATATTTAAAAAAAGCGGTGCGGTTTTTAAAAGGCCTGGATATGGATCTTGAGGGTCATGCCGGGCTGCCGCCGGTTGAACCTTATCAGGAAGGCGATATGCCGGGATCGATCCGGATTGCCATGTGTTCCAATACCGGTGACCAGATTGATGGTCATTTCGGTTCCTGCCGGTATTTTATGATTTATCAGATTTCGGCCGAACAAAGTCGCCTGATTGCCATTCGTAGTGCAGACCAGGAACCGGAAGGTGAAGATAAGAATGAATATCGGGCGGCGGCGATTGCTGATTGTCAGGTGCTGTACACCATGTCGATCGGTGGCCCGGCGGCTGCCAAAGTCATCAAGACCGGATTGTTCCCGATAAAATTTCCCAAAAGCGGTGCGGTGACAGAGCAGGCCGAACGATTACGTTTGGTACTGGCCGGATCACCGCCACCATGGCTGGCAAAAATCATGGCGCAAACCCAGTCGGAGGCCTGTCTGTCATGATCACGGAGCAACAACTGGATGATGTGGTTGCGTATGTGGCCGGGGCGGGTTTGTCTGAGGCGACCATTGCCACCCTCAAACAGACGTATCCTGACTGGCATTACACCTATGCCTTTGATGACGACATGGGTCACGCCCGACCGGTTCGTGAGCGTGATGATTTTAATGTCTATCTGGTGAATGCCAGCGACCATTGTGCTCAGTTGACCACTCAGCCTGAACATGCCTCGGGGGTTGTTTTTGCCGAAATCGGAGAGGAATGGTAAGTCGTGAGTCGTGCAGAGAGTCATCAGATACGGTTGGAGTCTGATTCGGAATCCGTCGACTGTTCAACGTGTCGGCACCGGCAGGCGTTGTTAACGGAAGATCACTGTCAGCCCGGAGATCGTTGCGTTATGTCTGTTAGCGGTCGACAGATTGAGCGCTTCTTCCGCGCGAATCCTGAACAGGCGGTTGGCTATTTGACGGATATTTTCTGGCAGCGGCGGGCATTGGCGGCACGGTATGCTCCGGTTGAATATCTGAAGCATATGTTTGCCGATCCCGATGAGGCCGTCCGCAGGACGGTGGCTTATCGGTTACCGAAATATCAGTTGCTGGCAATGATCGATGATCCCGACCGTGAGGTCAGAATCACGGTGGCAGACCGGATTGCCATCGATCAGGTGGAGCGACTGGTGGCCGACAGTGATTATCTGGTTCGGGCTTACGTGGCTCAACGTCTGCCAACCGGTCGATTGTTCCGGTTAATCCGCGATCCGGACCGGCAGGTACGCAAAGTAGTGGCCCAACGACTGCCGGCGGAAAGCCTGGTATTGATGGCCCATGACCCTGAACCGGAAGTTCGCCGCGTCATTGCCAGTCGTCTGATGCCGCAACAGCTGACCTTGTTCACTCATGACGAAGACTGGACAGTGCGACTGGAAGTGGCGGTCAGGGCACCGCTGGCGGTGGTTCAAACATTGCAGGATGATCCGGATGAAGAAGTCCGACTCATGGTCAGTCAACGACTGTCTGCCATTGGATCCATCGCCGGGGCCGCGTCGGAAAGGCCCTGATCTGAACATTCGGTGAGCCGCTGTGATGTGCTGGACGTTCGCCGGCCTCCAGTCATTGCCTGCTGGCCAACAGGCCGGCTCCTGATCTCCGTTTTCAATCCCGGTTCGTCGAAAACTCTGGCCTTGTTTTTCTGATCATCAATATGTTATTAACCGGCAGTTCCTGAGTTGGCATATGGTGGAGGTCTGATGACGAGCTGTCTTCTGTTTGATTGTGACGGCACCCTGGTGGATAGTGAGCGGTTGTGTAATCTCGGGCTGGTCATTCAATTTGCCCAACTGGGCGTGACGTTGGATGTCGACGAATTGGTGGTTCGTTATCGCGGCTGGAAGCTGGACCGTACTCTGGCAGCCATTGCCGGACAATATGGGCTCACCCTGGATGATGACTTTATTCCGTCTTATCGCGCCGTGGTTGCGGAGTTGTTCGAATCAGAACTACAACCTATCGATGGCATTGTCGCCACGCTGGAGCAGTTACCTTATCCCAAGGCGGTGGTGTCCAGTGGACCACCCCAAAAAATAGCCCAGTCATTGCGGCTGTGTGGCCTGGCGGATTATTTCGGCGACAATATTTTCAGTTCCTATGAACTGGGTATCTGGAAACCGGACCCGGGGATCTATCAGGCGGCGGCCCGGGAAATGGGCCATGATATTGCCGCGTGTGCCGTGATTGATGATGCGCCGGTAGGTGTCGAGGCTGGTTTCCGGGCAGGTGCCAGAACGTTTTTCTTTAATCGATTTGATGAATCCTGCGAGTTTGATGAGGTTACATCATTTAAGGATATGACCCTGTTGCCAGAACTCATTCGACGCTGATCGGCCTACTTTGTCAGATAAAATTCTTTCAGCATGTCATAGCGTTTTCGGTTGAGACCCATGTCTGAATATCCGGCCCGGCTGGAGGAGCGAAAATGCACCAGCCGGTTGGTTTCATCGAGATAAAACTCTGCGTCGTCATGGAATCTCATCAATGGGGTGGTAAACACGACGTAGAGATAGTCGCGGTCCTGCTTGATTATTCTGGCTCCGCCGTATTGTTTGACGGCCGCGATAATGGCTTCCATGGTGCTTTCTGGATCATGCTTGAAAGGTAAAGGACTGATTTTTTTGCCAAGGTCATCGGTTTGAGTGGAAACGGCATTGGGTGATTCAGGTACTGCAGCCAGCTGGCCGCCTTGAATGCCCAATTGCGGAACCTGACTGTTCTGGATATAAATTCTGGCAAATCCGATACCTATCAGTAACAGCAGAATCCCAATGACTACCCACATAACTTTTATCCCCCGTTTCATGGTCGGTCCTATTTCGATGACAGTCTGAATATTCTGATAAGCTTACGTTCTTTTCACTAGCCACAACAGGAAATTTTGTATGCATGTAAACGACAAAAAGGCGATGACTTATGCGCTCTGCGCCATTGCCCTGTGGTCTACCGTTGCCACTGCGTTCAAGCTGGCTTTGGCGGAGCAGTCGTTAATACAGCTACTGTGGCTGGCGGATCTGACAACGGTTATTGCCGTGGCGATGATTCTCTTGTGGCAGGGGCGTCTGTGGGATGCCTTGCGGGGTTTTTGCCAGCACGCAAAAATGGCGCTGGTGTTGGGCTGTATCAATCCGCTGTGCTACTACCTGGTGTTGTTTTCCGCCTATCAGCGTTTGCCGGCACAGGTGGCGCAACCCATCAATTATACCTGGGCCATTACCTTGTCACTGCTGGCGGTTCCGGTGCTGGGTCATCGTTTCAGCCGTCGCGATCTGATCAGTATGGTTGCGGCCTATGGCGGTGTTCTGCTGATCAGCCTGGGTGGTCGTTCCTCCGGTCAGCCGGTGACAATGACCGGTGTCGCACTGGCGTTATTCAGTACATTGTTGTGGGCGGGTTATTGGCTGATGAACTCCAAAGATCAACGCGAGCCGACCACCGCTATCTTTCAGAATTTTCTCGCAGCGTTGCCATTCACGACGGTGTTGTTCTTATTGCAGGATCAGGCGGGAGTCTGGACTTTGAAAAGTACACTTTCCGGTATTTATGTGGGTTTGTTTGAAATGGGGATCACATTTGTATTGTGGCTACAGGCAATGAAGCACACCAGTCGTACCAGTATGATCTCCAACCTGATTTTTTTGTCACCGTTCGTGTCACTGATCCTGATCAGTCAGGTGCTCGGAGAAAAAATCGGCAGCCTGACTATTGTTGGATTGCTGGTGATCGTAGCCGCCCTATGGTTCCAGAATCAGCAAAAGACAACACAACCTGAAATATCAGAAACGCCAGCCGAGTAACCACTGCGCGCGCATACGATAATCGACCTGCTGCCAGTCATTACGGAAACCTTCGACGGAATGTTCGTTGTAAAAGGCCAGTTCTGGCAGGGCATACAGGCTGGTGGTCAAATGGCCATAGTTCAGCGTCAGGCCGATGGGGGTGCGAATTCCACCATAACCGAGTAAATCGCTGTTGATGGTTTCACCGTTATCTGTGATGGGGTTCTGATAGTTGAAATAGACGGCACCACCAAAATAGCCGGCCCCAAACTCTGCCGCCAGATGAGGGCTCAGCTGCCGGACTGCCAGCAGATCAAATCCCCATTCCAGATAACTTTCATTTTTGATTGATGCATTGATATCCGCTGACCCTGCTCCCAGACTGGCTGTCAGTTTGGCTTGCCAGCGATCATTGATCAGGGAAATCAGTGAGGCTCGGGCCAGATACTGCTGATCCACGTCGATACGTCCATCGTTACGGCCTATGAGCGCCGGGCTGATGGTACCCAGTTCCAGTGCAAATCCAATCGCCTCGTCATCATCGGACAGTCCGTTGGATGGTCTGACCCAGTGTGTCGATGAGCTTTTTTCAATCTCTTCCGGCCGGTCTTCGTGCTGATCTTCATTCCATGTTACGTCGCTGTTGAGATGACGTTCCTCCGGGTTTTCCCGACTGGCGGTTTCTGCCGCGTCGTCCAGTGAGCTGGAGCGAATAACATCGGGGCGGGTGGAAATGCATCCACTAAGCAGAATAACAGGGAGGAGTAATACGAGACGTAACATGGTTGCATGGAATCCTTGCGCAATATTGATTGGGCTGCAGAGTATGGTCAATCAGATGTGAATTGCTTATGAATCAGAGCAGATTCCCCAGGCTAAAACTGGGGAGAGCTGCTGGAACATACTTTAGATGAGTTTATGTTTTGACACCACAATACCGCTTTCATCGGCATACACCCAGTCTTCCGGATCAACAGTGGCGCCGGCGAAATGTAATGTGACATTCACTTCGCCCTGATCCCGTTTGACTGAACGACGTGGGATGCTGTTCAGTGCCTTGATGCCGAGTTGCAGGGTTTTCAATGCTTCCACGTCCCGGATACAGCCGTTGATGATAATTCCGGACCAGCCATTCTTGACCAGATCATCACCGATCATGTCTCCCAGCAGGGCGTAATCCATTGATGCCTGCCCATCCACCACCATAACCTTGCCATGTCCGGAAGTGACAGACATGGCTTTGATCTTGGAGTTGTCATTCAGACAACTGATCGTCACTGCCTGGCCATAAAACTGGTGTACACCACCAAAATCCCGAAAACCAGGGCTCAGGATACTCAGGCTTTCTTCAAATTCATCGCATAAATCAGGTGTGGAAATGTTCATGATGTCTCCTCCAGTATTATTGTGTGTATGATTTCCAGCGCTCTCTGCGTAGCGTCTTGTGGAAAATCGGTGCTGAAATCATTTTCCCCATGAGTTCAGCAATGTCATTGTCACTAAAACAGGCTATATTCGTCAGCGGGGATTAATCAGCTGATTAAAAATGATGAATTTAATCGCTTGCTTAGTTTCTTGATTGGCGTAGTGTCCTTCTATTTACAATAAAAGCAACCGTTACCGCTATGAAAACCGGCAGACCCAGGCAGAGCGAAAAAACAGATGCCCGAAGTGCACTGATTGCAGCCGCTCAAGAGTTGTTTTTAAAGCATGATTTTGATCATGTTTCCACTCGACAAATAGCTAATCTTGCCGGAGTGAATTCGGCGCTGATTGCTTATTATTTTGGGAATAAAATCGGCCTGTTCGAAAATGCCATGAAGGAAATGCTGGCTCCAGTGGTAACGCTGTTGAATGAGACCATTCAGGACCCCTCTCCCGAGTTTTTGAAACAGCTGATGCTGACGGTATCCAGACGCATTCCGGCAGATATGGCACGGTTGATTATCAGAACGCTGTTGTCAGACAATCAGTTACTGAAAACCCTGGTGGTGAATGAACTGGCCCGGCCAATGAATGTTCGTTTACGCAAGGTGCTGACCAAATTACAGAATAATAACCTGATTGATCCGGCGGAAGATCCCAAGCTGCTCAGCTTTTTGTTAGCAGCGTTGTTGATCTTCCCATTGGCGATGCAGCCGATCGGTGAGGAAATTCTGGATTATCCGTTCAATGCGGAAAATCGTGAGCGGTTGGCGCAAGCGCAAATAACCTTGCTGATGCATGGAGTTCTGAACCCCGCGCATTCTTGAGTGACAGGACAATTATGAGGCAGTGGAAACATAACATCGAACTGAAGCTGGTTCGTCTGGTGGAGATCATCCACCGTCATCCTGGACGTTTTATTTCCGTAGTGGTTGCATTTACCTTATTAATGGCAACACAGTTGTGGTTTGTGCGTTTTGATACTTCCACCGAAAGTTTTCTGTCAGATCAGGATCCTGACATCCTGGCACTGAACGCTTCCCGGGAACAATATGGCCGTTCCGACTTTATCTTATTGACTATCCGTGCGGATGAAATCTTCAACTTCGAATTTCTGACCCGCCTTCAGGCTTTGCAGGATGACCTCGAACACCACGTCAACTGGGTGGATGATGTCGACAGCCTGCTGACGGCCAGAGAGACCCGTGGGAGCAGTGATGGTTTTGTGGTGGGCGACTACTTTGATCCCTATCCGGAAACCCAACAGCAACTCGATGTTATTCGCGACAAAATGAACGCAGATCCGTTGTTGCAGGATATGTTGATTTCCGCCGATGGCCACTACACCACCATGACGATTCGACCGGTGACGTATGATATCGACGAAAGTGCGGTGCCCAGCGATGCATTTGATGATATGGCGTTTAGCGATGACATGACCGTGTTGGTGGAACCCGCCGTAGAAAGGCCATTGTTGCCGGCCGCAAAAATGGATGCCATGGTGGATCAGGTCGCCGCGATCGTCGAGCCTTACCGGCAGCAGGGAATGGAACTGTACATGGGAGGTATGCCAGTGGTTTCCCATGGACTGACCCGGTCCATGATCCGGGAGATGCTCATGTTCATGCCGCTGGCCATGATCACTATCGTCATTTTTTTGGGGCTGTTGTTTCGTCGCCGTGAGGGGGTGCAGTTTCCGATGATCGTGGTATTGATGACCATGCTGACCCTGGCGGGTTTAATCTGCCTGTTGCGGATTCCGGTCATGTTACCGATGATGATCGTGCCGACCTTCATATTGACCGTGACCATTGGTGATGCGGTCCACTTCATGTCGATTTTTTTTGATTATTATGATCAGGGCATGGAGAAGCTGGAAGCACTGAAACGAACCATGCGGCTGACCGCGATTCCGATTATTCTGACCAGTCTGACAACGGCGGCCGGGCTGTTGTCTTTTGTGGGGGCACCCATTATTCCGCTCAGTTATCTGGGTTTTTTCTCAGCCATTGGTGTTGTGATCGCCTTGTCGTATTCGCTGATACTGATTCCGGCATTGATCAGCCGGTTTGAGATAAAACGTAAAGCCATTCCTGCCGCTTCAAACAATACCGCCATTGGCAGATTTATCGACTGGCATATTCGGACCAGTATTCGCTTTCCGGTCATGATCATGGTGATCACCGTTGGATTGTTTCTGTTGGCGGGCTGGGGGATCAGGCAGCTTGAATTTTCTCACAACCCTCTTAAGTGGCTGCCAAAACATATGGAGGCCCGGCATGCAATTGAAACCATTGATGAACACATGGGCGGATCTATTCCGGTGGAAATCATTATTGATACCGGTGTTGTTAATGGCCTGTACAATCCCGATGTGCTTCACCAGATGGACGCTGCGGTGACGTGGCTGGAAGGTTATAAAACCCCTGATTTTGCCGTTGCCAAAGTATCTGGCCTGACTTATGTGGTTAAGGAGAGCAATCAGGCTTTGCACAACGGTGATCCGGCTGAATATGTGATACCGGATGATCGGGCGGTGATTGCCAACGAACTGTTTATCTTTGAAAACTCCGGTGCTGATGAACTGAAACGCATCGTTGACAGCCAGTTCCAACAGACCCGAATGGTCGTGATTATGCCGTGGATAGACACGACGCTGTATCGTCCGTTTCAGGATGAAATATCAGCCCGGCTACAGCAGCAGTTCGAGGGGTTGGCTACGGTGGAAATTACCGGTGTCGCGCCGGTGCTGGGTAAAACCCTCTACTCAGTGATTCGTACCACCGCCCGCAGCTATGCCATTGCGTTTGCAGTGATTGCTGTCATGTTGATGATCATGTTATCCAGTATTCGTCTCGGACTCATTGCCATGATTCCCAACCTGTTGCCAATCGTGTGCATGATGGGTTTGATGCATTATCTGGATATTCCGCTGGACATGTTCACGATACTCGTTGCGTCCATCGCCATTGGTATTGCGGTGGACGATACCGTTCACTTTATGCACCACTTTCGCGAGTACTACACCAATGGTCACGACGTACGGGATGCTATTACCCGTACCCTGCATACTTCTGGCAAAGCCATGCTGACCACCTCTATTGTACTCTGCTGTGGCTTTGGCACTTTACTGGCGTCCAGTATGCTTAATGTCCGCAATTTCGGTTTGCTCATTTCAATCACCATTGCGCTGGCATTGATTGCGGATTTTCTGCTTTCACCGGCGTTGATGATGCGCTTGTATGACAAAAAGAAACGTTAGCGGCTTGGTGGCGTGGATCGGTTGGTCGGTCGCTGTTTTTTCGGTAGTGGTTATTTTCTGACCGGTCATGAAAGCATACTTGAGTTCTTGGAAGAAGATAGTTGAAATTTAGACACATGAACAGTGCAATGCTGACATTAAAGTGGATCCTGCAAAAATAATGAGTTTGTGTTGGTTTTTGGATTGGGTGTCATTTATGCCTTTCGTTGGCATTTTATATAAAAGGGTTTATGTCTGTAGTACAGGCAGATACTGCTATACGTTCCGAACAGCTCAACACTATTCAGGTGTTGAGCCCTCCCAATGAAGCTGATTCAAAGTTCAAAACAACAGCCACAGAGTTATGTGGCTGTTGTTGTTTGACACTTAAAGCGCTTCGCACTCCTCAGGCCGGTTTTGGATGGAGACAGCCGTGACTTCCTGCAGTCGGGCGGTGAAATGACGAAGTACCTTGGGTTCGTAGGTGAAAGAGAGTCCTTTGATGTTGGCGGCATTCCGCTTGACCTGCTCAAACGCTTCAATGATGAAGTCCATATGGGTTTGAGTGTAAGTGGCTCTGGGGATGGTCAGGCGCAGCAGTTCCGCCGGACAAGGATGCTGCTTGCCGGTGACCGGATCACGACCCAGTAGCAGCGAACCAATTTCGACCGCGCGAATGCCGGCCACTTTGTATAATTCACACGCCAGCGCATGAGCCGGAAACTGTTCTGCCGGAATATGAGGCAACAGCCGGCCGGCATCTACGAATGCGGCATGACCACCAGCCTGCTGACAGGCAATTCCAGCATTTTCCAGGCCGTTTACCAGATAAGCCACTTGTCTGATTCGGTATTCGAGCCAGTCCTGGCGCATACCATCGTAAAGTCCGACTGCCAGTCGTTCCATTGCACCACCTTCCAGGCCGCCATAGGTTGGAAAACCTTCCTGGACCACACAGATGGTTCGACATTCGTTGTATGCCTCCAGCAGGGAGTCATCTTTAAAGCACAACAAACCTCCCATCGGCACCATGGCATCTTTTTTGGCAGACATGGCCAGAATATCTGCATAGCGATAGCTTTCACGGGTAATCTCGGTAATGGTCCAATTTTGGTAACCGGGTTCGCGTTGCTGGATGAAGTAGGCGTTTTCAGCAAACCGTGCGGAGTCCATGACCACTGGAATATCGTATTTCCGGGCGATTGCATAGACCGCTTTCAGGTTGGCCAGAGAGACTGGCTGACCGCCGGATGAGTTACAGGTAATGGTACTGACGATGTAAGGCACGTTGGCCGGACCGATCTCCTGGATGGCATTTTCCAGTTTATGCAGGTCGAAGTTGCCTTTGAAATCGGCATAGACCGCGGTATTGAAGGCTTCTTCGGTATAGACATTGCGGGCCACACAACAGTTCAGTTGAGTATGCCCCTGGGTGGTGTCAAAGAAGTAGTTTGACAGAGCGACCATATTTCTCCGATCCAGGCCTTTTTCCCTCTCGCGTTTGGCAATCAGGACGGGAATATAGATCTGCTCGGCACCGCGGCCCTGGTGGGTGGGAATGGTGTATTGATAACCAAAGATATCCGCGACTGCCGCCGCCAGCCGGTGATAACTGCGACTGCCGCTGTAGGCTTCATCGCCACACAGCATGGCGGCCTGCATGTTCTGGGTCACTGCACCGGTACCGCTGTCGGTCAGCAGGTCGATAAACACGTCTTCGCTATCCAGCAGAAACGGATTCATTCCTGCTTTCAGAATGGCGCTTTCACGGTATTCACGGGTAGTGCGTTTAACGGGTTCTATAACACGGATGCGAAATGGTTCTGGCAGATGTTTAAAATTTTCCATAATTCAATCCTCATAACGGCTGTACAGGGACAGACGCTGTTACCGATCTCCAACTGGACGATCAGCGATAAAAATGATGAATGTCCGCCACCGCTTCAAAAGCATGACAAATAGAAGCGCGATGACAGCAATGACTGTGTACTGCAGAAGTACCGGGACAGGAGTCAGATATGAGGAAAGAAGAAGGCGATTTTATAATCCAGAGTATACCAATCGGGCATGTTTGTTCTGGGATGCATAAAAACCTCAACGATGATTGTTGGAGTTGATTAAAACCATGCGCTTGGGCATGTGAAGAATGTATATATCAAAAGCAGTGTTGCGGCGCAATCATGGAACCTGTTGGATAATTGTAACGATGGTATCTGCTTTGAAGCGGCGCAAATACTGCAAGCGAATTTGATGGAATAGAAAAGCTGGCGAGATTATTTGCAATGGCTACGGTTTTTCAGGACTATTTGCCGCTGAATAATATGTAGTGGGTATGGTAATCCGTCAAATGAACAGTCAACAACAGCAAGCACCCAAGAAACAGAAAGGTTTTCTGGCCAATCTTGCGTTTAATATCATTATTCCTGTCGTCATTCTCAGTAAGTTTAATGGCGAAGACTCCCTTGGCCCCATGTGGTCCATTGTTGTGGCCCTGGCATTTCCGATTGTATATGGCATCTGGGAGTTGAAAGATTCCGGCAAGGTTAACCCGATGTCCATCCTCGGGATCGTCAGTGTATTTCTCACCGGCGGTATCAGCTTGCTTAAACTGGATCCCAAGTACATTGCCATCAAGGAAGCCACAATTCCGGCGTTGATCGGTATCATGGTTATTTTAAGTCAGCGCAGCCGTTATCCGTTGGTAAACCTGTTTCTGTTTAACGAGCAGGTGATTGATGTCGCCAAAGTGAAGGATATTATTCGTGAGCGCGGTCTGGACAGTGAGTTTGCCAGCAAACTGCGTAACGTTTCCTACATCATCGCCAGCTCTTTCTTTCTGTCTTCAGTGCTGAATTATGTTCTGGCCAAGTGGATAATGGTCAGTCCTGCGGGTACTGAGGCTTATACCGAAGAACTGGCCAAGATGACGGCACTGAGTTATCCCGTGATCGCGCTGCCCAGTATGGTGGTGCTGTTTGCCGGACTCTGGTACATGATGACGCAGTTAAGGCATATGACCGGTTTGAAGATGGAGGAGATGCTGGTGGGACAGCATCAGGAAAGTCAGCGGGAATAACGTTTGGCCAGGCTGCATGCTTTGGCCGGATTCATCGTTGCAGGCCCGTTTCCGGGCCTGTTTCTCAAGCCGTTTCCTCTTCCGTTTCTATCCCCAGATAACCACCCGTCTGGTGCGCCCATAGCTGAGCGTATATTCCACCGGATCTGGCCAGTTGCTGGTGAGTTCCCTGTTCCACAACTTGTCCCTGATCCAGAACGATTAACCGGTCCATAGCGGCAATAGTGGATAGTCTGTGAGCAATCGCTATCACGGTTTTGCCTTCCATCAGCCGATACAGACTGTGTTGAATCGCGGATTCGATTTCTGAATCAAGTGCTGAAGTGGCTTCGTCCAGAACCAGAATCGGGGCGTTTTTCAACAAGACCCGGGCAATGGCGATTCGCTGGCGCTGGCCACCGGATAATTTCACCCCGCGTTCACCGACTTGAGCATCGTAGCCGGTCCGTCCTTCAGGATCACTGAGTCCGAGAATGAACTCGTGCGCTTCAGCCTGTTTGGCAGCGGCAATCATTTCTTCTTCCGTCGCGTCAGGGCGGCCATAGAGAATATTGTCTCGGACTGAACGGTGTAGCAGCGAGGTATCCTGGGTCACCATGCCGATTTTGCTGCGCAGGCTTTCCTGAGTAACCTGGCTGATGTCCTGACCGTCAATCAGAATCTGTCCGGATTCTAGGTCATAGAAACGCAGCAGCAGATTGACCAGCGTTGACTTACCGGCCCCGGAACGGCCAACCAGCCCGACTTTTTCGCCCGGCTTGATATTGAGTGTCAGCGCTTCGATGATGCCGGAGCCTTTGCCATAGTGAAAACCAATGTTCTGGTACTGGATGTTTCCCTGGTCAACGGTCAGCTGACTGGCTCCTTCAACATCATTGATCTGTTGCGGCTTAGACAATGTGTCCATGCCATCGGCGACGGTGCCGATATTCTCAAACAGTGCACTGACCTCCCACATGATCCACTGTGCCATCCCGTTCAGACGCAGAGTCAGGCTGATGGCAATAGCGATAGCTCCAGCGCTGATATTGCCGTTCACCCAGAGCCAAACTGACAGCGCGGCCACGGCAAATGTCAGCACATAGCTCAATACCTGAACCGAGACATTGAAACCGGTCACCAGGCGCATCTGGCGGTAGACTGAACCGAGAAACTCAGTCATACCTTCATGGGCATAATCCGATTCCCGCGCGGTGTGGGAAAACAGTTTGACGGTGGCAATATTGGTGTAGCTGTCGACGATACGGCCGGTCATGAGGGCTCGGGCGTTCGCCTGTTCTGCGGATACCTGCTTGAGCCGTGGAACAAAGTATAACTGGCTGACGATATAGCCCAACAGCCAAATCACAACCGGTGCCACCAGTCGAATATCGGCCTGGGCAATCAATATTACCATGGTAACGAAGTAAACGCTGACAAACACCAGGACATCCAGTAGCTTCATAACGGTTTCCCGCAATGAGAGCGAGGTTTGCATAACCTTGGTGGCTACCCGCCCGGCAAAATCATTCTGATAAAAAGACAGGCTTTGCTTCAGCAGATAACGGTGAGCCTGCCAGCGAATGGACATGGGGAAATTACCAAGCAGCGCCTGATGAACCACAAGGCCATGTAGCAGTACCAGCAGAGGCAGGCCAATCAGTGTGACTGAGGCCATGGTGATGAGTGTGGGCCATTCATCGGTGAGCAGTGTCGCCGGATTTTTGACCGCCAGCCAATCCACCAGCTTACCCAGAAAGCCAAACAACGAGACTTCAAAGATCGCGATCAATGAAGTCAGTATCGACATGGCAATTAATGAACCCCACATGCCTTTGGAATAATGCAGGCAGAAGGCCAGTAATTTACTTGGTGGCTGGTCCGGTTCCGGGGCAGGAAACGGATTGGTCAGTTTTTCAAAAAAACGAAGCATGCAGTTTCTCTATATGTTGGTTTTTCAGTTAATCGAGTGCTCACGCCAGGAAAGGCATGATGGAGGGCAGGCTGGAAAATCCAGGCGCAAAAGTATAACAAATTTTAGCGGTTGGTCAGTAATTTGATGCTCACAAACTTTTTGGTTCCGAGTCGTCGTTGAAGCCTTCAGGCGTTAATGTTACCTGGGGTCGGGAAGTCAGGTCGGTTTGATCGTCATAATAATGGGAATGTTGAGTCGCTATCAAAAAAGACTGCGGAGGTTTACACGGCGGTAATGTGGCATCAAGAGTTGAAAAAGCAGAGTACATTTTTTAACTCTGATGCCGTGGTCGATGTTCAGATAGCGAAGTCTCTGAATGAGATGTTCTTCAATAGCGTGCTAATGACTTCGGGCGAACACTTTTTCTGCGATGATTTTGTTCTTGTGCATATCTTCGGCAACCTCAGGATCCCGTTGCAGTAAAAAAGTTTGCACGGAAGGGGCAAAAAACAATGCAATGGTCCCGGCAAAATGCTGAGCGCCTTTTACGGTCAGAGACAAGGAGCGGGGATTATGTGTTCCAAATGCTGTGATCATTGAATGCTGGTAGACCTTGCCATTGTCAGAGTCGGTATATTGCATCAGCCCGTGTTCCAGAGCATAGGCTATCGCCGGGCCATAAGCCTGTTCCAGCGAAACTCCGAACTTGTGTTGAAAATACTGAAGATTGATTTCACCGAAGTAGAGGCTGACAGCCACCATTTTGGCCATCATATGTGTTTGCGGCAGCTGGTAACTATCCTGGATCGGAAGCTCATTGTGATTAACGGCTTTGAGATACGGTGACAGGTTTTTTCCGGCTGCGCCCGCATTGTAGCTGATTGTCGTGTCGGAAAAACTTTGTGCACCCAGGCCGATACCCAAATAAGGAGAACCCTGGATTACCCGACTGGTCAGGTAACTGCTGGTACCGGTCTGCCCGGTGAGGCGGGTATAGGTATTTTTGCCGGGATTGGCGTGATATCCAGCCGCGGCCAGCATCGCTTTTGCCATCGTTGCCTGTTCCATCACTCTGGCCAGTTCAACCTGTGATGCCTGATGAGATATCCGGGTCAGCTTGTAACGCATCCGATACAGAGTGATATGCTCGGGGTTGAGTTTTATTGCGTATGCCAGGGTGGATTCCCAGGAGCCCATACTTTGATCGGCGAATCCATACATCAGGTCGATATTGAAGTCATCGAATCCAGCCTGACGTATATGATCCGTCGCAACCTGAATATGTTGAAGACCATTGCCTTCCCGTCCCAATGCTTTCAGCAGATCTGGTTGAGTGACCTGAATACCCATGCTGATCCTTTTGATACCGCTCTGACGATAAGCATGTATTTTGTCCGGTTCACGGGAAGCTATTTTGGGCGTCGTCTCAATACTGATGTTGCAATCACTGGCGAGGGTAAAATGCCGGTTGACCTGGTTAATATGCTGATCAATCAGTCCTGCATCAACAAAAGAGGGTGTGCCACCGCCGATATCGAAGCCGACCAATGTGCGATGGCCAAGCAAGTGACGGTACAACGATAATTCCCGATCCAGTGCCGCCATGTATTCTTTGGTTTGATCAAGCTCTGATTTTCCCACGACCGTGTATTCACAAAAATAACAGCGGGTTTCACAGAACGGAATGTGAGAATACAGAGAAAAGTGGGTCAGATGTTCAAAAGCCTCAACCATCCTGGATTGCTGCTCACTCTGTTTAACGCGATAGGGACGCCAGGTTGTGCCGTGTGCAATTGGGTAGGCAGTGTTGGAAATATGATGATTTCTCTGACCGGCTGCGAATACATCGGCCATCTCGTGCTGAATGCAATCTGCTGCAGCGGGGGTGGACCATTTCTTTATCATGATATTCATCCTTGCGTGGTAGGGCCAAATCCCTGATTGAGTGCTGAATCATAAAGCCGCAATACTGCAAAAACGGTTGATAAATATCAAATGATATTTTTCCGTATTGTGAGACATAAACTGTTATTGGATACCAATCCTTTCGATTGAGAAAAATAATGAATATTCCCTGTTTCAGCCCGCCGTGAGTATATCCTTATAAGCTCGAATACAGCGTTCGTGTTTGAAACAGGGGGTATTCATTTCAGGCACCTGAGTGATTACTCCGGTGAACATTTATGTCGGGTTAGTCGTATGTTGCTCACCAGGATGAAGAGATCATGGTCTTCACCGGAGCGTGAATGTTGTCATGATGCTGCCAGACTCAATTCCGGCCATACACCCGTGGCCTGAGGTAGCGGAAAAAACCGCTAAGTTCCTCTTGTTCTATGGTTCTGGCTTCATAACCGAAAAACTCCACTCTCACATCATTGAGCGCGCGTGCCAGAGCTTCTCCGTTTAAGGTATCAATCAGCTTTTCGCGTTTTTTCATATATGCCAGGCCCCGTTGCCAGCGCAGGTTTCGTTTCTGGTCCAGGTCTCTTAGCTCGCTGATCCTGCTCTCGTCATAGCCTGACTGTCGTCGAAGCTTGTCAATCTGCTGTTGCCGTTGATCCGGTGGCAATTGACCGAGTGCCTGTTGAACAGAATCAAGGGAAAAATAAACCTGTGTGATCAGGTCTTTGCGATTGCCATATTGAACTGTGGATTCCGACAGCAGCTCGTCAAGCTGAGTATTCAGCTGGTATAACTTCTCTTCCAGAGAGATTCTGGAGTCAGTGTCAACTTGAGAAATAACCTGTTGAACCTGCTGCTGTTTTCTCTCCATATCATTGCGCTCTTCTGCCCACAGCAGTTCCGCATCATCTGCAAATATTTCCCGGCGTTTTTTCCAAATGATTCCATATCGTTCAAGAGATGACAGTCGTGACAGAAATGTTTGTTGTTCTGTTAACCATTCGTGATACCGATCCAGCTTTTCCATCAAGGCAATAATTCCGTCTGCTTCAGTTGGAAAGGCCTGACGAGCTGCGCCGTTAAAGTATTCGACTCCTAAGACCGGATATTTTTGTATCAGATCCTGACGGAAACGGTATAGCTTGGTTTGGGTAGTAATATCGGCTATTTGCTGTCCAAAAAGACTGATCAATTTCTGAGTCAGAGCAGAACGAACATCTTTGTGGATAGAAGTTGCTCTTGCCGGAATTGGATCGTTCATTTGCTTGGTAATCTGTTGCGGCGGCTGATGCATATCGGGGAGATAGAAGCGGTTTCCTGCCCAGATGGTCGCGGCCACCACGATTAACACCATCAGTGATATTTTAGTCATCATGATTACTGTTATTTTATCGAAGACAATGTTGATACCGGCGATGAAAAACAACCGTCATTCTCTCAACCGCATCGGTAAGCAGGCGGTTGGAAAATACTACCGTTCTGACGGTTGTTTTCATGACCGGCGCTGAAGGCTTTTTATAGCAACTGCTTTAGTGTTGGCCAGGTGAGATCGGCCAGTTTTCGTGACCCTGAGTGATTGGGGTGTATACCGTCAATAATGATATCGTTGTCATTGATGACTGCTCTTGGGTCAACAAAGGTACAGTGGACTACCGAAAACTCGCAGGCCTGTGACAATCTCATGTCGCCATAATCAATGGCCTCTTCCATACTGTCGAGTAGGAAAATGGCGTTCTTGGTATAGTAATAACCGAGAAATACAACGTTTTTAACATCATCCGCGTACATCTGATTCAACAGGTTGACAGCCTCCACATAGATGTCATCAATCTGTGCCTTACACTGCTCGCTGAGATGGCCAAATTGGTACCATTCTGTTTTACAGTTGTAGGGATCCAGCATGATGGCTGGAATCAGAATATCATTACCTCCACCATCCATCAGGACCAGATCGATGTCGGAATCATCCTGCCGGGCGTGGTAGTATTGGTCTACTACGGAGGTGGCGATACTGCCGCCGCTGAGTTCTGCGCCGGATAGCGTATAACGACGGAATGTTTCGCCTGCATATGATTCGATATTGTCCTGTAATTCACCGGATAACGCGAAGATGGAATCACCGATGGTTATGACCTGATTGTTATCAGCCTGGGATATTGTCGTGTTGCTGATCAGGCTTCCGATGCCATCGCAAGCTGAAATCAAACTACTGGTAATCAGTAAAGCAATATACCTGATATAGAAGCTAACTTTTTTGTTCTCTCTCCTGAGGTTTTCTGATGGTAAGGTTTTCATGATTTTTTCCTGTATTATTGTTATTTTTAAAATCGTTTTAATGACAGTACTGATGATTGTCATGATATCAGTGTATAAAAAATGTACGATTTGAACACATAATATGCACTGGTGTGAAATTACGGAAACATTAGCAGGTGATTTTCGCGACTGTTGAAATAATTAAATAAAAATATTTTTTTGATCGTTGAATGGTTAACCCGAAAATTAAATAGATCTTCCTGATCTCTTTGATTGTCGCTCCGAGAAATCTGGCGTATTGCATAAAACACCGGATCGTCGGACTGCTTGATTTCCAGGGGCTCGCATTGGCTATGGCCAATGGTGTGGCTCACGCCTCGGAGAATTTTTGCTTCACACTATTAAACCAACCTAAATACTTGTCAGGTTAACCTTATCCGCTTGTAAATTTTGCCAGGTTAATAGAGCCAACAAAAAAGGAATAAAAGCTGATTCAGAATGGCCATAAGAGGGTAGAGCCTTGCGGTGTGACATGTTCAAACACTATTACGGTTCCAGTTGTTTGAAATACCTGGTGTGGAGAAGCCGAAGCTCTTCTGCGGTAAATAGAGTTTCCAGCAAAGTGGATATCTGTGCGTTAGCGTCATTGCTATCAAGGCCAGAATGTTTAATTTGTTCTCGCTGTTCAAGAAAATAATAATAGCGGGAGCTTAGTTCCTGAATTTTCAGGTCTTCGTCCGCTTTTTGTGCTGCAGAATCCGAGCCCATCGCCTCTGATCGATAACTGAATATATCCGACTCCGATGCCCCTTGCTCTCTTAACTTTTCAACTTCGTATGCTCTTTGAATATCCGCCAATGGGGAATCAAGTTTGCTAATCTCAGAATTAAAACGATTCTGGAGTTCCTTGAGCCGGTTTTGCTGTTCATCTTCATTGAGGGATTGATCATTCAGTGTGTTCATCGCCGCCAGCATATACTGGCTCTGCACCTCTTCCTCTGCGAACAGTTGATTAACAACTTCGGGTGAAAAATAGCGCCTTCGTAGTTCAGACACTGCTTCGTTGCTCTCAATAGCAGAGCTGATTTCCTCGGTTTCATGTGATTTGAGTGCTGATATGAGCAGTGATGTACGGTATTCGCAGTAAGCATCAAGCATCTCCGAGACCTGAGTTCTGGTGGATTCCTCCATGACTGCTGATGCACTTGTTATCCAGGTTGAACATCCTGCTGCATCTTCATTGTGAGGAATCAGTTCGTATAGCTGGTCCAGTGATCTCAGCAAGTATCCGTTGATAACCAGACTACCCTGTTTATCGGTGGAGAGTTTTTGTAGTAAGGATGCGACCCGTTTTTGTTGTGACTCCGGTAAAACATTTTCTGCGGGATTCAGCGGATTCTGAGAGGCTGAATCGTCAGTGACAAAATGGTGTTGTTCGGCCTGTGGTTGTACTTTGGTTGGTTCAGGCATTTTAACTTTCTGGGTGATTTCAATGTTTCTTGTTTTTTTATCATTGCTAAAAATACCGTACATTGCTGCCGATACTAATAGCCCTATGGCTAAGCCACAGAGACTGCGTTTAACTAAAAAGATGTGCTGCCTTCTAATATTTTTTTGGGGTGAATTCATGGCGATTTTGGTGCGTCATTAAATTGTCGATAGTTAGCATGTTTCTAAAGTTCAGAATAAAGCTTTAGTTAAGCTCCATGGGATCGATAAATCAAGCGGTGTTTTGATAATTATTGTTCCTGGTCTGCTGGTTTTTTACCTCAAATATTTTATATCTGTTTTTAAATCAGAGAATTACATGATTTTGGCTTGGATAAGAAATCATTCATTCATCCTTTTTTATGAGTGTCAGGTTTTTGAGTTTTAATATCCGTGTTTATTAAATTTTTATGAAAATGGGATTCAGAGTTTTTGGGTGATTCATTTTTGTCTTCTGGCTATCCATCAACAGTATGATTCAACGTTGATTATTTTTTGAACTAGTATGTTGTCTTGTTAACTTATTTTTTGAAGTTAACGATTTTCTTAAATTCGGAAAATTAGTTGCTTTATGACTTTCGGAGTTGTTATGCGGGTGTCATATGTGGGACGCAATTCAAGATTTTTGTGGACATTTCTCATTTGTATGAAGGTGATTAGCAATGGACTAAAAAAACCTGAGGAGGTCTTGTATATGAACTGTTCTGTGAGAAGTAATACTTTCCAATCCATATTTTTTGCTCTGCTGGTGCTGCTGGCATTCGACGCCGTGGCTGTTGATTGTCCTGCTGACGCAATTTGTCGATATGATCTGGAACCAGGAAAATATAGCGACAAAGGTCCTTATCGTTATGATGATTATGATATGCCATTTGGAAGTACGCCTGGTGGCGCATCGGTGTACTACCCAACCAATGCAGAACCACCATTCTCTGTGCTGGTATTTACCCCGCCCTTAAGCGGAACACAAATTATGTACCGGGCATGGGGGCCGTTTTTTGCGTCACATGGCATAGTTATGGTGACAATGGATACTCGTACCACACTGGATCAGGTTGATTCTCGTGCTAGGCAGCAAAAAACCGTATTGGATGCAATGAAAGAAGAAAATACCCGTATGGGTAGTCCCCTCTATGGCAAAGTAGCGACTGATCGGTTGGGCGCTGTTGGATGGTCTATGGGGGGCGGAGCGACCTGGATCAATTCTGCTGAATATGATGGCTTGCGAACTGCTATGTCATTGGCGGGTCACAATCTGACGGCGATAGACCTGGACTCAAAAGGATATGGAACCCGGTGCCCCACAATTCTTTTTAATGGCGCTCTGGATGTAACTATTTTGGGAGGATTGGGGCAATCTGATGGTGTGTATGACAATATTCCGTCTGGCGTTCCTAAGCTGATTTATGAAGTGGTCAGTGCAGGTCATTTTTCGTGGGGCACTCCAACACAGGCTAATGACTATGTAGCGGAGCTGGCGCTGGCATTTCAGAAAACCTTTCTCGATGGAGATTTGCGTTGGGCGGATTATCTGACCAGACCGATAAGGGATGTGGCTAAATTTGAGAGCGCTAATTTGCCCTGATAGAAGATGGTCATAAAAAGCAGACCTGAAAAATCTGCTGATAGAATTATTAACCCGAATAGCGGTTTATCGGGTTAATAAATTTCCGGTGTTACGCTCACTGTGTGGTTAATATCAGGCGGCTACGTCCCGGGTACCGGTGCCTAGTTGCCTTTTGGGAGCTGTCTTGTAGTGTGTGCTGAACAGTGTCAGGCCGGTAAATGCGATTCCGCCCAAAAGATTTCCGAGTGCAGTTGGTATTTCGTTCCAAATGAAATAATCAGCTACGGAAAATTCACCACCCATCATCAAACTGAATGGAAATAAAAACATGTTTACAACGGAGTGTTCAAAGCCCATGAAGAAAAACAGCATGATGGGCATCCACATTGCCAGTACCTTTCCGCTGACATGTGATGAAATCATCGCGCCGACCACTCCAAGAGAAACCATCCAGTTGCATAGCATACCTCGCATAAAAATAGTGAGCCATCCGGCGATGCCATATTCGGCGTATCCCAGAGTTCGGGCTTTTCCAATACCGGCTACCTTGTTGGCAATTGCGCCGCCATCAGTGTTGAAGCCATAAGTAAAAACAAACGACATCATAAATGCGACAGTGAGAGCACCGCCGAAGTTGCCAATGAATACCAAGCCCCAATTGCGAAGAATCTGTCCGATGCTGACACCCGGGCGTTTATCCAGCCATGCCAGCGGTGTCAACATGAATACCCCAGTCAGCAGATCGAAACCCATCAGATATAGCATGCAGAATCCGACTGGAAACAGGATGGAACCCACCAGGTGAGACCCCGTTGCGACGGCAACGCTGACTGCGAAAACAGCCGCCAGCGCCAGGATGGCCCCGGCCATATATGCCCTTACCAGGGTGTCACGAGTCGACATGTAAATCTTGGACTCACCGGCGTCAACCATTTTGGTCACAAATTCAGAAGGTGTTAAATAAGCCATGTTGTACCTCGTTTTCTGTTGAGTTTGTCTTCTTGCTAAAGGTTAATCCGGTATCAATAAAATCCGATTACTCATTAACGGACAACATCCTGTTCTCCAGTCCTATTTCTACGTGTTGCTGTGAAATCTGTACTGGCCAAACCGGTATTTTTATCGAACTGTCTTCAAGGCACTGGCCATTTTCCAAATTAAAATGTTGTTTGTAGATTGGTGAGGCAATGACGGTTTTACCTTGAAGGCTGCCGACGATGCCGCGGGCTATCACACCTGCACCTGAGTAAGGGTCGATATTGCTGATGGCATAAACCTGTTCACATGGGCCGGGCAGGTAAATCAACGCAACTTGTTGTCCGTCAATGAGTGCTGCCACTCCTGACCAGGCTACCAGGTCTTCTTTTTTGCAGATTCTGGTCCACTGTTTTGTTGTCTTCATGGGGTGTCCTCCAGTATCAGGCGGGTCTTAGTTGTTGACGTTCTTCAATCATGACGATTCGGTCATCGCCTCCGGAATTGTTCACGAACGTACGGAAGCGCTTGCGTAATTCGGGATTTTCAATCGTGCTTTTCCATTCGCACTGATAGGTGTCAACTGTGTCCTGCATTTGTTGCTCCAGTGACTGGCAGATACCGAGGGAGTCGTGGATGACCACTTGTTGCAAATAGCTTAAACCTCCTTCAAGGTTATCCAGCCAGGTAGCTGTGCGCTGCAGGCGGTCTGCGGTTTTGACATAAAACATCAGAATTCTGTCGATATAGCGGATAAGTGTCTGATCGTCGAGATCTGTGGCAAACAGATCCGCATGCCGGGGTTTCATGCCACCATTGCCACAAACGTATAAGTTCCAACCGTTTTCAGTGGCGATGATACCGATGTCTTTGCTTTGAGCTTCAGCACATTCGCGAGTACAACCGGACACGGCAAATTTCAGTTTATGAGGTGCCCTCAGGCCTTTATAGCGGTGTTCAATTTCGATCGCTTTGCCAACGCTGTCCTGCTGGCCATAACGACACCAGGTGCTGCCAACGCAGGATTTGACGGTACGTACGGCTTTGCCATAGGCATGTCCGGTCTCAAAACCGGCGGCAATCAATTCCTCCCAAATCAGCGGCAGTTGATGTAATTGTGCGCCAAACAAGTCGATGCGCTGGCCGCCGGTTATCTTGGTATAAAGCTGATATTTCTCTGCAACCTCTGCCAGTACTTTCAGTTTGGCCGGGGTGATCTCTCCACCTGCAATTCTGGGTACAACAGAATACGTGCCGTTCTTCTGCATGTTGGCCATGAAGGTATCGTTAGTATCCTGTAGATGTACGTGTCTGGGGATCTGGATGTGTTCGTTCCAGCAGGAAGCCAGAATGGATGCGACAGTGGGTTTACAGATGTCGCAGCCCAGTCCGTTTCCATGTTTATCAATTAACTCATCAAAAGAATGGATATTTTCTACCCGAACCAGATTGTAGAGGTCCTGACGGGTATAGCTGAAATGCTCACAGAGGCTATGATTGATTTCGACTCCACGTTGAGCCAGCTCGTGATCCACAACGTTTTTCAATAGAGCCGCACAACCACCGCAACCACTGGATGCTTTGGTGATGTTTTTGACATCGGTCAGGCTCATGGCACCGGCATCGATGGCGGCCTGAATATCACCTTTGGTCACATTCAGGCATGAACAAAGAGTGGCGCTCTCAGGAAGTGAGCCGGGGCCAAGCGTCGGAGCAGAACCTTCCGCCAGCGGGAGGATCAGAGATTCCGGCTGGGCAGGTAGCTCTATGCCATTCAATGCATATTGCAACAATGTGTCATAGCGACTGTTATCTCCTACCAGAACAGCACCCAGCAGACGTTTTTTGTCGGCGCTGACAACGATGCGCCGGTAACTTTGCGCTGCCTCATCCAGATAGCGGTAGTTGATACAGCCGTCACTGTGACCTTGAGCATCTCCAATTGATCCGACATCCACTCCCAATAGTTTTAATTTGGTGCTCATATCAGCACCGATGAACTGGTCATTTTGGTGGGTAAGGTGGGCGGCGGCGACTTTTGCCATTTTGTATCCAGGGGCTACCAGGCCAAAAATGCGACCATTCCACAGGGCACACTCACCAATGGCATAGATGTTGGGATTGGATGTCATGCAATTGCTGTCTATGACAATACCGCCTCGCTCGCCAATCGCAAGACCACACTCTCTAGCCAGCTCATCTCTGGGGCGAATGCCAGCGGAAAACAGAATCAGGTCTGTCTCAAGTACCGTGTCGTCAGCGAAATTCAGGCGATATTTGCATTGCTCACCCGGGCCAATGCTTTGCGTGTTTTTACCGGTGTGAACCTGAACGCCAAGCGCGGTGATTTTTTGTTTCAACAAATTGCCGCCGTCTTCATCCAGTTGGATGGCCATCAGTCGGGAGGAAAACTCCACCACATGAGTTTCCAGGCCAAGGTCTTTTAATGCTTTGGCCGCCTCCAACCCCAGCAGACCACCACCGATTACCACGCCAATGCGGCTGTCGGCTGCCGCTGATTTGATCCGCTCCAGGTCTTCGATGGTTCGATATACCAGACTGTTTGTATCGGTCTTGCCGGTTATGGGGGGAGTAAACGGATAAGAACCGGTAGCCAGGACCAGTTTGTCGTAGTGGGTAATGAAGCCGGATGAAGAGGTGATTTCCTGTGTCTCAGTATCAATTCCCGTTACCTGTTCATTTAGCCGTACGGTTATGCCCCATTGTTGGTACTGGTCGATACTTCCCAGTGACAGATCATCCACTGTTGAGCCGGAGAAGTAGCTGCTCAGATGCACTCTGTCATAAGCCAGGCGTGGTTCATCGGCGAACACTGTGATGTCAAAAGAAGACAGTTGCTGCCGGTCCGCCAGGGTTTCCAATAAATGATGGCCAACCATGCCATTGCCGATCACAACCAGCTTCTTGCGTTCGAAGTTATTCATGCCGGGAACCTCTTTTGAATAAGCAAAAAAAAACGGCTTCCGCCAATCCTTCTCTGTGTGAGAAGGACTGATGGACGCCGTTATCCAAAAACTTAAATTGTCAGCCTAAGGAATGCAGAAGCCATATTGACCGTGTCTTCAATACATCTTCAACTATCCGCCAGCTATAAAACTAACCTTTCCTTGCTAAACGTAATCAAAGATAGTGCCAGATTCGAAAAGTCCTTTTATGTCGGGGGGTTGGTGGAATGCCTGGGGTGGTGAAGTGTGTCCGGGGATATGGTTATGCACTTTTCCGGTTCAGTTACAAGGGGGAATGCTCTGTCACTGGTCACTTGGAAACACTTATGTGGTTGATTGCCTCAATAACCTTTTGCGCAACAGCTGTGAGTGTCTGGTTGGACTCCATGGCACTTTCGCGCAGTTGCCTGTAAGCCTGTTCTTCCGTCAGTTGTCGATGCTGCATGAGCAGACCTTTGGCTCTTTCCAGCAGTTTACGCTCAGTCAGTGCCTGGCGGGCCTCTGCCAGTTCATCGCTGAGCTGCTGCAGACGTTTGGCCTGATCCTGAAGCAAATGATAAACCGTGGTGCCAGCAGAGGGTGCGATTGTTTGCTCCAAGGGCAGATTCAGCAGCCGCGTTGAAGGTGGATGAATTGTCATACTGGTTTCAATGCGACTGCGGAAGTGCTCCAGTTCTTGCTGGGCACGTTTTAATTTTGATTGGCTCAGTTGCATAAGATCGGCGGATAGCTGTTGTTCCAGAATGTGCATTTTATCTATGCGCTCTGTTGTCAGGTCATACCAGATCTCACTGAGTTCAGTTGAAACGGCCTGTTTTGCCGACAGGCGGTGTAACACCGTGCGCAGTTTTTGGATTTCCGTTGAAAGTTGGTTGGATGTGATATGTGACCACTCTTGACCGATTGGGGCGGAGGCAAGTTGTTCGAATATATCAAAACAACGTTGCTGAGCATGTATGAGGTTTTTCAGCCGGTCGAGCTGCTCCTGTTCAAACTGTCCGGCGGTGAAGCCAATGGCCCCCCAGGCACGCTCCTGCCCGGCATATTCTTTACCTTGCATAAAATTAAACATGGCGACCATTGCCCGGGTGATGTCGGGGTCATTGGAAATATCCGCTGCTTCAAACACCACGGCCAGTAACCCGGCAATCAGGCTGCTTATCGCATGGGTGGATTCTATGGCGTTGGACCTCAGTAACGCTGTCTTCTCGCGTAATATGGAGAGTTCATTAAGCGCTTGTATTACAAAGGCAATACTACTGAGCAGGCGACTGTCATAAAAAGGGTTCTGTTCGCTTATCTGCTTTAGTGAGTCGTGAAACTGTTGTTCCGCTTGATGACATAGTTCAATTTGAGTCAACCGCTGTTCGCGGAAACGTTGTCCATCCGACTTCAGATAGCCATTTGAGAGGCCTCTCTCCCGTTGCAGGGCATGTACCAGCATGCTGACTTTAAGAGTCAACTCGCAGTTTATGGCCAATTGTCGGAAGCTTCTGATTTCGGCGCGTTTTGCCGCCAACAAAAAATCTTCTGGTGTATGCAGTCTGGCTGTCATGTTTAAACCTGGTATTGAAAGATACAGCGCGATGGCGTAGGAAAGCCTGCATCGGCGCGATATGGATAAGGTATGCGATTTTGGGACCATATTACCTTGTTGCTTTTTTGGTTTCTTCGTGGTGCCAGAGTGTAGTTTGGACAGTAGTGATCAATGTTGTTGTGTGCCTTCGTAGAAAGCACTGATTGTTTACGGGGGAGAGATCAGCGAGAATGGCCCCCAATTTCACCCACCAGAAGGATTGGGTTTGCTTGATGCTCTGAATAAATGCGTTCAGAAAGGTGGACAAATCCTGCTAACAAACCAAAAAAAGAATTGTTTAAATGGCAGATCAGAATTTTCTTGACGAAATTAATAAACGTAGAACCTTCGCAATAATCTCTCACCCCGATGCGGGTAAGACCACCATTACCGAGAAAGTGCTTCTGTTTGGAAAAGCCTTGCAGACAGCGGGTACGGTAAAAGGCAAAAAGTCCGGTCAGGCCGCCAAATCAGACTGGATGGAGATGGAGCGCGAGCGTGGAATATCGGTGACAACTTCCGTTATGCAGTTTCCATATGGCGACTCTTTGGTAAATCTGCTTGATACTCCGGGGCACGAAGATTTCTCTGAAGATACCTATCGTACGCTGACCGCGGTGGATTCCTGTCTGATGGTTATCGATTCTGCCAAAGGGGTGGAGGAGCGCACCATTAAACTGATGGATGTCACCCGGCTGCGCGAAACCCCCATCATTACGTTTATGAATAAGTTGGACCGGGATATCAGGGATCCCATCGAGTTAATGGATGAAGTGGAAGATGTGCTGAAAATTTCCTGCGCTCCGATCACTTGGCCAATCGGCTCGGGTAAGGGGTTCAGGGGGGTTTATCATTTATATAATGATGAAATCATCCTGTATCAGTCTGGGATGGGTCATACCATTCAGGAGCGGAGAGTTATTAAGGGATTGGACTCAGATGAGGCGTCAAGGCTACTGAAAGATGATATTGACGATCTTCGCGAGTCCATTGAGCTGGTCAGGGCAGCTTCTCACAAGTTTGATCTTGAAGAGTTTCTGGCTGGACAGATGACTCCAGTATTTTTTGGTACTGCGCTTGGGAACTTCGGAGTTGACCATATGCTCGACGGCTTGGTGCAGTGGGCACCTGCTCCTCTGGGGCGGGAAACGGATAAAGGCACCGTTGCTGCTACAGACCCTTCCTTTTCTGGTTTTGTTTTCAAGATTCAGGCGAATATGGATCCTAATCACCGGGATCGTGTTGCATTTTTACGGGTTTGTTCCGGTAAATATGAGAAAGGAATGAAGCTTCGGCACGTGCGTATTAATAAAGATGTGCGAATTTCAGATGCGTTGACATTTATGGCTGGAGATCGGTCACAGGTGGAAGAAGCTTTTCCTGGAGATATCATCGGTCTGCACAATCACGGAACAATACAGATAGGCGATACTTTTTCTGAGAGCGAAATGTTTCGTTTTACAGGGATTCCTAATTTCGCGCCTGAGTTGTTTCGTCGCATCCAGCTGCGGGATCCGCTTAAAGCCAAGCAGCTGCATAAGGGGTTGATTCAGTTGTCTGAAGAGGGGGCCGTTCAGGTTTTCAGACCTCTCAAAAATAACGATCTGATTGTTGGTGCCGTAGGAACCCTGCAGTTTGATGTGGTGGTGCATCGGCTAAAAACTGAATACAAAGTTGAAGCTAGCTATGAGCCTATCAGCGTGGCTACTGCGCGCTGGATTACGGCGGACAGTGTCGCTGACCTGGAGGATTTCAAGAAAAAGGCTCACGATTATCTGGCTCTGGATGGTGGTGACAATCTGACCTATATCGCTCCTAATATGGTGAATTTGCAGCTGGCGGTGGAAAAGTATCCTAAAGTGCGCTTTGATAAAACCCGAGAGCACTAGCAGGTCTGTGATTTTGGTTGATGAGGCGCTGATACGAAGCAAAAATCATCAACCTGTTGGTATTGCGAGGCCCGTGGTGCTCTATGTCGACGCTGATATGGTCATACATGTGCGGTGAACAAATATGCTGGTTTATTTTGTTGGTCTTGTCATTCTGGTGCTGTTGCTAAGTGGTGGTGGTTATCTGCTATTGCAGGGGACTATTGATCATCGTCGGATCGCCGAACGGGATGCAAAGGGCTATTTTATGGTCTGGATGTTTGTTGTGACATTTATCTCTGTATCAGTAGCATACTTTGCGGCCCCCCACATCGATCCGGAAGAGGTGGCAGAAGGCATTCAGCAGTCAACGGCGGGGATGCTTGTAGTGACTGCGTTGTGCATTGCGGTATTGGCGGTTGGCTTGATCAAACTAAAAGAAAAGCAGCAGTTTCTATAAGTGCTGGTTTTGGCTACTTCCTGGCACTCCCGATCAGACTAAAAATAGTATTTTTGGCTTGTGTCCCTGAGGTAGCTTATGTATCATCGCGCGTCCTTAAATATCGGTGAATTTAACCTCCCCCGAGCCCCCCACACTAGTAGGCGGAGTTAAATGAAAACTTTTAGCGCAAAAAATGAAACAGTAAAACGTGACTGGTATGTAGTTAATGCAGAAGGTCGCACATTGGGTCGTCTGGCAACAGAAGTGGCTAGACGTCTGAAAGGTAAACACAAGGCGGAGTATACTCCACATGTGGATACTGGAGACTATGTTGTGATTGTGAACGCAGAAAAAGTGCGTGTCACAGGCAAGAAGTCAAAAGATAAAATGTATTACCGTCACACAGGTTTCCCGGGCGGTATCAAAGAGATGTCTTTTGAAAAGCTGATCGATCACAAGCCAGAGCAGGTTATCGAGCTGGCTGTGAAAGGTATGATGCCCCGTAATCCTCTGGGTCGGGCGATGCTTTCAAAGCTCAAAGTGTATGCAGGTTCTGAGCATCCTCATACTGCTCAACAACCTAAAGAACTGGATATCTAACGGGGAATTGGTATGACACAACAGTACTATGGAACTGGTCGTCGTAAGAGCTCTACCGCAAGAGTTTTTTTACGTCCTGGTAAAGGCGATATCGTGGTTAACAATCGCCCTCTGGATCAATATTTCGGTCGTCAAACTGCGAGAATGGTTGTTCGTCAGCCGCTTGAGCTGGTTGAAATGACTGATAAATTTGACGTATTCGTGAATGTTGTTGGTGGCGGCGGTAATGGTCAGGCGGGTGCAATTCGTCATGGCCTGACCCGTGCTCTCATTGAGTATGATGAGAATTTGCGTTCACCTTTGCGTGCAGCAGGTTATGTGACTCGTGATGCCCGTTCTGTAGAACGGAAGAAAGTGGGTCTTCGCAAAGCACGTAAAAAGCCACAGTTCTCAAAACGTTAAGTATCGGTTACGCCCGCAACTGCGGGCGTTTTTATATGCACTTAATGTTTTTTGCAAGAGAGTTACAACTGTTCTTGTAAGCGAATGTGTTTTTTTTTACCATGCTGTGCCCAATAAATGCCCTCAGTTTTCTTATAACTATTATTATCTTCCAGACTTAGATTTAGGTAGAGGAATATCTAATGACTCAAGGCGGCGTAAATAAGGGTCGGCGTCGTTTCCTTGGTGCAGCAACAGCCGCGGTCGGTGCTGTTGGTGTTGTCGGGGTAGCTGTCCCATTTGTGAAATCATGGAATCCCAGCGAAAAAGCGAAAGCGGTTGGGGGTCCCGTTAGTGTCGATTTATCCAAAATAGATGTAGGTGCAATGATCACGGAAGAGTGGCGAGGTAAGCCTATATACATTCTGAAACGTTCGCCAGAAGTTATGAAAGAATTGGATTCTAAGGCTCTTAAGGATCGCTTGTTGGATCCTGAGAGTGATAATGCGGCGCAACAGCCTGCTTATGCAAAGAACGATGCGCGGGCTATTAATGATAGTGATATTCTTGTTGTCGAGGGTGTTTGTACGCACCTGGGTTGTGCGCCCAAGCTATTCTATGAAGTTCAGCCGGAGTCCTTTGATCCAAAGTGGCCAGGCGGATTTTTCTGTCCATGTCATGGTTCAAAATATGATTTGTCTGGAAGGGTATTTTCGGGGGTTCCTGCTCCTGCAAACCTGGTCGTGCCGCCACATCATTACGATGGTTCCACTTTGATCGTAGGTGAAGACGGAGGAGCAGCATAATGGCAGCAAAGAAACACCCTTTGATGGTATGGATTGATCAGCGTTTGCCTGTCACCAGTGCTTATGAAAAGCACATGTCTAAATATTATGCCCCTAAAAACTTTAACTGGTGGTATGTATTTGGTTTGTTGGCAATGATCGTATTTGCCAATCAGATTCTTACCGGTATATGGCTGACAATGAGCTATGTGCCATCATCTGAAGAAGCTTTCCGTTCTGTAGAATACATCATGCGTGATGTGGAGTTTGGTTGGCTTATCCGTTACATGCACTCTACAGGGGCTTCCATGTTTTTCCTGGTGGTCTATTTGCACATGTTTCGGGGTGTGTTGTATGGCTCTTACCAGAAACCACGTGAGCTGATTTGGTTGTTTGGTATGTTTGTCTATGTTGCCATGATGGCAGAAGGCTTCATGGGTTATATTTTGCCTTGGGGGAACATGTCTTACTGGGGCGCTCAGGTTATTATTTCGCTGTTCGGAGCCATTCCTTATATTGGTGAGGGGTTGCAACAATGGATTCGTGGTGATTATCTGATTTCCGGGATTACACTGAACCGTTTCTTTGCGTTGCATGTTATTGCGTTGCCGCTGGTGTTGGCATTATTAGTTGTCGTGCATGTTCTTGCGCTGCATGAAGTTGGTTCCAATAACCCGGAAGGCATTGATATCAAGAAACACCTTGATAAAAATGGCGTGCCACTTGATGGTGTTCCATTTCACCCTTATTTCACGTTGGGTAAGTTACCTGCAGTTGTTATTTTTCTGTTTGTGTTCTGTGGAATTATATTTTTCTATCCGGAAGGCGGCGGTTTCTTCCTGGAACAGGCCAACTTTGAACCTGCCAATAACCTTAAAACCCCTCCACACATTGCACCTGTATGGTACTACGGTGCCTTCTATGCCATTTTGAGAGCTATACCTTCAAAGCTGGGGGGTGTGATTATGATGGCTTCTGCGATTGCGATTATGTTTGTATTGCCATGGCTTGATCGTTCTCCTGTGAAGTCGTGGAGATACAAAGGTATTCTGAGCAAGCTGGCAATTGTATTGTTTGCGATTGCTTTTTGTGTGCTGACTTATCTTGGAACTGCACCAGCGACAGAACTGAATACGTTGATCGCTCGTGTGTCGACTGCAATCTATTTTGCCTTTTTCCTGCTTATGCCTTGGTATACAAAAATTGAAAAGACGAAGCCGGTTCCAGAGAGGGTTTCACGATGAAAAGAGTGATTGTTGCTGTAGTGTTGCTGCTGTCTCCTTTATTTGTGTTTGCAGCTGAAGAAGAGGTGGAGCTGGCTCATATCAAAACAGATTTGACCAACAAAGAGTCCTTGCAGAATGGTGCTAAGCTCTTCATGAACTATTGTATAGGGTGTCACAGTCTTAAGTACGCTCGCTATAACCGCATAGCCAAAGACCTCGATATTCCTGATGATTTGTTCGCGGAGAATTTGATATTTACCGGAGCTAAAACTGGAGAGCTGATGGAAAGCTCTATTCCGCCAAAATCGGCGAAGGCGTGGTTTGGAGCAACTCCTCCTGATTTGACTCTGGAAGCGAGATTTCGCAGTGCAGATTGGATTTATAGTTACCTTAAAGGTTTTTATGCTGATGAATCCCGTCCTTGGGGGGTTAATAACACAGTGTTCAAAGATGTGGCAATGCCTCATGTATTGGTAGGTCTCCAAGGTTTGTGCGCTACTGCACCAGAGATATCTGGTGAAACTAAGTTTGATCCTTTGACCGGTAATGTCATGTCTGCTGAAAGTTGCGAGTCATATGCAATTCAGGGAAGCCTGAGTAGTGAGGAATATGATGCTGCCGTTTATGATATTACTAATTTCCTCCAGTACATGGGGGAGCCGGCTCAGATGGATAGAAAGCGAATTGGTATAATGGTGTTTGCATTTCTAATTGTGCTGTATGCAGTTTCATTCCTGTATACGCGCGAGTTGCATAAAGACATTCACTAGTATTGCTTTTAATTCGCTGATTTTGGTGTGGGCCTTATATAGGTCCACACTCGTTTGTTAACTGTATATTTATGAGGTACTTCGATGGGCGTTATTACCAAACGTTCTTCAATGGCTTTTTTTTCTGATCCGTCGAGCCATTATAGTCATCGTGTTCGTATCGTATTGGCTGAGAAAGGTGTCGCTGTTGAGATCAAAGATATCGATCCTGATAACATTCCTGAAGAACTTCGAGAGCTAAATCCTTATCAAACGCTACCGACGTTGATCGATCGTGAACTGGTTTTGTATGAACCAAATGTAATGATGGAATATCTTGATGAGCGCTTTCCCCATCCTCCGTTGTTGCCAGTCTATCCTGTGGCTCGAGCAGAGAGTCGGTTATTCATGCACCGTATTCAGCGTGATTGGTGTGAACTCGTAGATACCATTGTTGCGGCAAAAACCAAAGAAGGTGTAAATCGGGCAAGAAAAGAACTGAAAGAGAGTCTTTTAAGCACGGCCCCTATATTTGAAGAAAAGCCGTATTTCATGAGTGAGGAGTTTACTCTTGTTGATTGTTGTGTCGCGCCTATTTTGTGGCGTTTGAATGACTTGGGAATTGAGTTGCCGGAAAAACAGTCTAAACATTTGTTTAAGTACATGGATCTGGTTTTTGAGCGTGAGTCATTCCAGGTCAGTCTGTCAGAAGTCGAACGCGAGATGAGAGACTGACTTTGCAGGCTATGACTTCAAACAAACCATATCTGGTGCGAGGGTTGTACGACTGGATAGTTGATAATGGCTGTACGCCATATTTGGTTGTCGATGTTCAGTATCCTGGGGTCGAAGTGCCCCAGGAGTTTGTAAAAGATGGCAAGATCACTCTGAATGTATCTCCTACAGCAATAAGGGATTATGAATTCAATAATGAGTTTCTGAGCTTTTCAGCCAGGTTTAGCGGCGTGGTGCAGCATTTGTTTGTGCCTGTTGAGTCCGTTATGGTTATTTTTGCCAGAGAGAATGGACAGGGTATGGCTTTTGATGTGGCCCCTTTTGAGCCTGATCCGGACTCTGATAGAGAAGAGTCTGTCAAAACCAAGCCATCGCTTAAAGTTGTTAAGTAGATTTGGTCCGTTTTAAATAATTTAAAAAAAATTAGATTAATTAATAACTTGCGTATTGACAGCTGACTTCGTTTCGGTAGAATGCGCGCCTCGCTTCGGGGGTAAACGCTGAAGCAGATAAGACCCTTGGTTGGGCACGATCTTTAAAAGTTAATCAGGCAATTCGTGTGGGCGCTGGCTGGTAAGACGCATAAGAGAATTATCAGTAAGCGAACTCACAATTCATTTGTACACGTTATAAGTAATTGTTGATAAGCGAACTGAGTCAAAATTGGGTTAGTGCACTTTAGGGTGTATTGACCGACGATTTTAAACTGAAGAGTTTGATCATGGCTCAGATTGAACGCTGGCGGCAGGCTTAACACATGCAAGTCGAGCGGTAGCATTTCCAGCTTGCTGGAAGATGACGAGCGGCGGACGGGTGAGTAACGCGTAGGAATCTGCCTTGGAGTGGGGGATAGCCCGGGGAAACTCGGATTAATACCGCATACGGTCTACGGACGAAAGTGGGGGCTCTTCGGACCTCACGCTCTAAGATGAGCCTGCGTAGGATTAGCTAGTTGGTGAGGTAAAGGCTCACCAAGGCGACGATCCTTAGCTGTTCTGAGAGGATGATCAGCCACACTGGGACTGAGACACGGCCCAGACTCCTACGGGAGGCAGCAGTGGGGAATATTGGACAATGGGGGCAACCCTGATCCAGCCATGCCGCGTGTGTGAAGAAGGCCTTCGGGTTGTAAAGCACTTTCAGTGGGGAGGAAGGCGTGAGTATTAATAATGCTCATGATTGACGTTACCCACAGAAGAAGCACCGGCTAACTCCGTGCCAGCAGCCGCGGTAATACGGAGGGTGCGAGCGTTAATCGGAATTACTGGGCGTAAAGCGCGCGTAGGCGGCGAGTTAAGTCGGATGTGAAATCCCTGGGCTCAACCTGGGAACTGCATACGATACTGACTTGCTAGAGTCTTGCAGAGGGGTGTGGAATTTCCGGTGTAGCGGTGAAATGCGTAGAGATCGGAAGGACATCAGTGGCGAAGGCGACACCCTGGGCAAAGACTGACGCTGAGGTGCGAAAGCGTGGGTAGCAAACAGGATTAGATACCCTGGTAGTCCACGCGGTAAACGATGTCTATTAGCCGTCCGTTTCGTTTTAGAGATGGGTGGCGCAGCTAACGCGATAAATAGACCGCCTGGGGAGTACGGTCGCAAGATTAAAACTCAAATGAATTGACGGGGGCCCGCACAAGCGGTGGAGCATGTGGTTTAATTCGAAGCAACGCGAAGAACCTTACCTACTCTTGACATCCAGAGAACTTTCCAGAGATGGATTGGTGCCTTCGGGAACTCTGAGACAGGTGCTGCATGGCTGTCGTCAGCTCGTGTTGTGAAATGTTGGGTTAAGTCCCGTAACGAGCGCAACCCTTATCCTTAGTTGCCAGCGGTTCGGCCGGGGACTCTAAGGAAACTGCCGGTGACAAACCGGAGGAAGGTGGGGACGACGTCAAGTCATCATGGCCCTTACGAGTAGGGCTACACACGTGCTACAATGGCCGGTACAGACGGTAGCGAAGCGGCGACGTGGAGCCAATCCGAGAAAGCTGGTCGTAGTCCGGATCGCAGTCTGCAACTCGACTGCGTGAAGTCGGAATCGCTAGTAATCGCGAATCAGAATGTCGCGGTGAATACGTTCCCGGGCCTTGTACACACCGCCCGTCACACCATGGGAGTTGATTTCACCAGAAGTAGGTAGCTTAACCGAAAGGAGGGCGCTTACCACGGTGGGGTCAATGACTGGGGTGAAGTCGTAACAAGGTAGCCGTAGGGGAACCTGCGGCTGGATCACCTCCTTAAACGCAAGTTGAGCCACGAATTGTTTGATACAAGAAGTCCCTTGAAGTGGCATGATCTTTAACAATCTGGACGAGTTCGAAAAAAGTCAAGACAAGCGTCAAGGCACGTATCATGTTAGCGCTGTATAAACCTGAAGATAAGACGTTTTAGGGTTATATGGTCAAGCAATTAAGCGTATACGGTGGATGCCTAGGCAGCCAGAGGCGAAGAAGGACGTGGTAACCTGCGAAAAGGTTCGGTGAGGTGGTAAACGACCTGTGACCCGGACATATCCGAATGGGGCAACCCACCCGATTTATCGGGTATCGTGCACTGAATACATAGGTGTACGAGGCGAACCGGGAGAACTGAAACATCTAAGTACCCCGAGGAAAAGACATCAAATGAGATTCCCCAAGTAGTGGCGAGCGAACGGGGATTAGCCCTGAAGTGTAAGACTGGGTAGAAGAATCCACTGGAAAGTGGAGCCATAGAGGGTGATAGCCCCGTATTTGAAATCCTGATTACATGAGCACGAGTAGGACGGGACACGAGAAATCCTGTTTGAAGAAGGGGGGACCATCCTCCAAGGCTAAATACTCCTGGCTGACCGATAGTGAACCAGTACCGTGAGGGAAAGGCGAAAAGAACCCCAGTGAGGGGAGTGAAATAGATCCTGAAACCGTATACGTACAAGCAGTGGGAGCATTCTTCGGAATGTGACTGCGTACCTTTTGTATAATGGGTCAGCGACTTACATTCAGTGGCAAGCTTAACCGAGTAGGGGAGGCGTAGGGAAACCGAGTCTTAATAGGGCGTTGAGTCGCTGGGTGTAGACCCGAAACCGAGTGATCTATCCATGGGCAGGTTGAAGGTTGAGTAACATCAACTGGAGGACCGAACCCACATCCGTTGAAAAGGCTGGGGATGACCTGTGGATAGGAGTGAAAGGCTAATCAAACTCGGAGATAGCTGGTTCTCCTCGAAAGCTATTTAGGTAGCGCCTCGGACGAATACCACTGGGGGTAGAGCACTGTTTCGGCTAGGGGGTCATCCCGACTTACCAACCCGATGCAAACTCCGAATACCAGTGAGTACTATCCGGGAGACACACGGCGGGTGCTAACGTCCGTCGTGAAAAGGGAAACAACCCAGACCGCCAGCTAAGGTCCCCAAGTGCCAGTTAAGTGGGAAACGATGTGGGAAGGCTTAGACAGCTAGGAGGTTGGCTTAGAAGCAGCCACCCTTTAAAGAAAGCGTAATAGCTCACTAGTCGAGTCGGCCTGCGCGGAAGATATAACGGGGCTCAAACTGGCCACCGAAGCTGCGGGATTACAGTAATGTAATCGGTAGAGGAGCGTTCTGTAAGCGGTTGAAGGTACATCGAGAGGTGTGCTGGACGTATCAGAAGTGCGAATGCTGACATGAGTAACGATAATGCAGGTGAAAAACCTGCACGCCGAAAGACCAAGGGTTCCTGTCCAACGTTAATCGGGGCAGGGTGAGTCGGCCCCTAAGGCGAGACCGCAAGGTGTAGTCGATGGGAAACGGGTTAATATTCCCGTACTTAATATGACTGCGATGGAGTGACGGAGAAGGCTAGGCCAGCCTGGTGATGGTTATCCAGGTTTAAGGGTGTAGGTTAGGGGATTAGGCAAATCCGGTTCCCTCTCTTAAGTGAGAAGACTGAGACCTGAATACGGTGGGACTATGGTCCCCGAAGTGGTTAATGCCCGGCTTCCAAGAAAAGCTTCTAAGCGTCAGGTCATATTGAACCGTACCCGAAACCGACACAGGTGGTCGGGTAGAGAATACCAAGGCGCTTGAGAGAACTCGGGTGAAGGAACTAGGCAAAATGGTACCGTAACTTCGGGAGAAGGTACGCTCTTGCCGGTGAAGGGGCTTGCCCCCGGAGCTAGCGAGAGTCGAAGATACCAGTTGGCTGCAACTGTTTATTAAAAACACAGCACTCTGCAAACACGAAAGTGGACGTATAGGGTGTGACGCCTGCCCGGTGCCGGAAGGTTAATTGATGGGGTTAGCGCAAGCGAAGCTCTTGATCGAAGCCCCGGTAAACGGCGGCCGTAACTATAACGGTCCTAAGGTAGCGAAATTCCTTGTCGGGTAAGTTCCGACCTGCACGAATGGCGTAATGATGGCCAAGCTGTCTCCACCCGAGACTCAGTGAAATTGAAATCGCTGTTAAGATGCAGTGTATCCGCGGCTAGACGGAAAGACCCCGTGAACCTTTACTATAGCTTCACACTGGACTTTGATGTGACTTGTGTAGGATAGCTGGGAGGCTTTGAAGTTAGGACGCCAGTTCTAATGGAGCCGACCTTGAAATACCAGCCTGGTCACCTTGAGGTTCTAACGTTGGTCCCTAAGCGGGATTACGGACCGTGTGTGGTGGGTAGTTTGACTGGGGCGGTCTCCTCCCAAAGAGTAACGGAGGAGCACGAAGGTGTGCTAATCATGGTCGGAAATCATGAGGATAGCGTAAAGGTATAAGCACGCTTGACTGCGAGACGGACATGTCGAGCAGGTACGAAAGTAGGTCTTAGTGATCCGGTGGTTCTGTATGGAAGGGCCATCGCTCAACGGATAAAAGGTACTCCGGGGATAACAGGCTGATACCGCCCAAGAGTTCACATCGACGGCGGTGTTTGGCACCTCGATGTCGGCTCATCACATCCTGGGGCTGAAGCCGGTCCCAAGGGTATGGCTGTTCGCCATTTAAAGTGGTACGCGAGCTGGGTTTAGAACGTCGTGAGACAGTTCGGTCCCTATCTGCCGTGGACGAATGAGACTTGAGAAGAGCTGCTCCTAGTACGAGAGGACCGGAGTGGACGAACCTCTGGTGTCCCGGTTGTCACGCCAGTGGCATTGCCGGGTAGCTAAGTTCGGACAGGATAACCGCTGAAAGCATCTAAGCGGGAAGCCCCCTTCAAGATGAGGTCTCACTGATCCCTAGAGGATCCTGAAGGGCCCTTAAAGACTATGAGGTTGATAGGCTGGGTGTGTAAGCGTTGTGAGGCGTTGAGCTAACCAGTACTAATTGCCCGTGAGGCTTGACCATATAACGCCTAAGGCGTTTTGAGCACGACGATGTGCGAGGTTGAGCGCTGATAAGATACGTGAAGTGTGGATAGAGATAGACACACATGACTTGTTGAGACGATAGACGAACTTGTTCAGAACAGCGGGGGCTGGTGAGAAGCGATTCCACGGGCTCCCAGGCGAAAGCCGAAGCAAGCGAATTGCTTGACGACGATAGAGCGTTGGACCCACCTGATTCCATCCCGAACTCAGTAGTGAAACGACGCATCGCCGATGGTAGTGTGGGGTCTCCCCATGTGAGAGTAGGACATCGTCAGGCATCTAACACGACCCCGGTCTGGAGACAGATCGGGGTTTTTTTATGCATGTCGTTTGAGGGACCTGCTTGGTATCAATGCCGGGGAGGTTATAAATTTGATTCTTCAGACAGTGACACCGAAATAATCTCCGAATTCTGCTATTGGCAATAACCCCATTATGGCTATGCATGGTTTATATGGTAAGGCGAGCGGTTGTCTCTAGCTTGTTTTGCATCTTTATAATCAGCTTGTGATAGTGATTTGAAGGGGTATTTCTTATTACTATTTCAAAAAATTTCCAAAATATTAATTCTTTTTAATTATAAATTAATAAAGTGAACTCGCTTTAGGGCAGTGCTGAGGATCAGTATTGCAACTAATTTGGTTAGTCCATGTAAGTATGTATCAGATTGACCTCTCGAATGACAACATGTCATCAGATGGGTGGGGCCTGACTAATAGAGAAGTCCATGCTGCGTATCATATTTAATTATTCCGTATTTTGCTCGATCGATACTTTGTGCACTGTGATGTGGAAAAGGGCTTATAAAATAAACCGCTTACAATGCTTTCTGATTCATATCTCTCGTCCCCATTTAGCCTTTCCCTATTATGAGTATTTGTAGGTTTTATCAAGTTTTATAGCTTTAGGAATACTGTAGTTGTTTCTAATTAGTTAATTAATATTACTAATTAATAAAATTGCTGTTATGTTATGTATTAGCAGCACACTTTCAGTGCTGAGGTCATATTTTCACGGTTAAGTAACTCTAATCCGACTAGTGGGCTGATTATGAAACATGTGGTTGGGAACCAGAAACATATCAGGAACATGAACGAGAGTCTGGCTATAGATTTGATTCTTCGTCATGGAAAGATATCGAGAGCAGATATCAGCAGAGAAATCGGGCTGAGTAAGCCGACGGTCTCATCAGTAGTCTCTCGTTTGCTGGAGTTGAATCTGATCCGGGAAATCGGACCTGGAGAAAATGCACAAGGGAGAAAAGCCACGCTTTTACAATTGAATCAAAATGCTTTGTTCGTGGTAGGCATTGATTTCAGCGTTAAGAAAAGTCGTGTGGCTTTGGCTAATCTCAATGGCGATATTGTTGCACAGAGTACCCTTGGCATGAATGAGTCAGGTCCAGAATCATACATGGCAAGATTGGCTGATCACGTTACTGCAGTGCTACAGCAATATCAATTAGATTGGAATGTTATTCACTATGTGAGTTTCGGTGTTCCGGCGGTGGTAACACCAGAAACTGGAACCACTTCTTTCATGGTGGATGAACTTGAAGCCTTTAAGCCTTTTTTGTCACAGCCATATCTGAATCGTTTGTTTCCGGCCAACGTTATTTTGGAAAATGATGTCAATTTGTCGGCGTTGGCAGAATATCGGTACGGTGTTGCTCGCAAGGCACCTATTTTTAGTTATTTGTCTTTAGGAGCTGGTGTTGGTTCCGCCCTAATGTCAGACGGCGTTTTGTATCGAGGAAGTAATGGTGCCGCTGGGGAAATTGGCGAGCTGTTGTCACCTTCTGGAGTTAAGCTGGAGCAATGTCTCTCTGCCCAATATATTAAAAATGAAACTGCCAAGTATCGAGAGCTCTCTGACAAGTTGTGCTGTTATGGTCACCAGAAATTTGTCGATGAACTATTTGCGCTGGTAGCCGTAGAAGATCCCGAAGCTGTTAAGGTTATCCGGGAATACGGTCATTTTCTAGCCATCGCCATTCAAAATTTATGTGTTATGTATGATCCCAATATCATCGTTATTGGTGGATCAATTGGTCGTCACAGCGATGTCCTGATTCCATTGGTTCGTCCTTTCCTAACCAAATTCTTACCGGTTACACCGAAATTATCCGGAACAGAACTTGGCGAAAATTCTGTTGTTATCGGAGCTGTTGGATTAGCTGTTAAACGAAGCTTCGATTTCATAAAGAACAATCTTTTGGTGCAGGAATCATAAGGAAAAATTATGAGTACTGATTCTTTATTCCTTGGAATTGATGTCGGGGGAACAAAGACGCAAATTTGTCTTATATCATCTCGAGGTTCTGTTGTTTTAGAAAAAAAATTAACAAGCTTCCCAAATAAAACACCGCGGGATTTCTTTGGCGATATCGTAACTTGTCTATTTGATTCTGATGCTTCGATTCAACTGAGTGATATCGCAGCCGTGGGTATTGGATTGCCCGGGACAGTAGATCCTATCACTCACACTTTATCTAACTCACCTGCTTTTAATTGGCTGAATATAGATTTAAAAGCGGAGCTGAAAAGTGTGTTTAAAGTGCCGCTATATCTGAGTAATGATGTGAATTTCGCGGCCATTGGAGAGCAATGGAAAGGTGCTGCTGCTGGAATTAATGACTTTGTCATGATCACCATCGGAACAGGTATTGGTGCGGCAATCGTTATTAATAACCAGTTATATCAAGGGTTTTCCGGCGAAGCTGGTGAGATTGGGTACTTTTTGACCGCCGGCCATGTCGACTTGGAAAACCAGATCGCAAGCAACGAGTTTGGCTTTTTTGAAAGTATTTCATCTGGAACGGCCATTCGCCATCAGGCACTCAGGTTTTTTGAACAGCATGATTTTAAACAGTCTGCTATTTCTCTGGTCGTTCAGAACCATCTTGATATTAAAGCGGAACATGTTCTTAAAGCGGCAGGGGATGGTGACTCTGCTGCTTTGGCGATATTGGAAAAACCGTTACAGCATCTTAGTGTGGCTGTGAGCAATATTGCTTCATTGTTAAATCCAGAATTAGTCGTTATTGGAGGAGGTGTAGCAGAGTCAGGTGAAGTGTTTATTGCAAAAGTCCAATCCGAGGTAAATAAAATGACTCCGATTTCAACAACTTTAAAGTTGGCGATGCTTGGTAACAAAGCGGGCGCCCTTGGCGCAGCGCATTACGCTATGCAGAAGTCGGGTATTGACATTTCATGGTGTTAAACCGGGAGTAAGTTGGAATGAAAAAAACGCTTATATATGCTGCCACGTGTCTGGCGACGATGGTTTTGTTTTATGGGTGTTCTTCAGGAGAGAATGCCGAACAACAGAAAAACAACCATAAGGAAGCAAAAAAAGAGCTGGTTGTTTGGGATTGGACTGATCCCTATAAAAAAGAACTCGCAGGCCCAATGGATATCGTTCTGGAACAATATAAGAAAGAAAATCCGGATGTTGAGTTAAAAATCGAACAAATCAATAACGATAATATGCGAACTAAATTGCTTGCAGCTGTGTCTGCAAACAACTTGCCGGATGTCGCTTATCTGGACGGTCAGTGGCTTTCAGAATTTAAAGATGTTGGTATTCTTGCAGATTTAACGCCTTTTATGACGAATTGGAGCGGTAAGACTGATTTCCCTAAAGCTGTATGGGATTCTGTGACTTTTGATGGACATACTTTTGGTGTGCCAGGTGATGGCGATGTTCGTACTTTGTTGTATCGCAAAGATTTACTTGCCAAGGCCGGTTACTCACATCCACCAAAAACCTGGTCGGAACTCGTTGACGTCGCCCAAAAAATTCAAAAGGTTGGGGCTGAAGAAGGTATTGAATATGGCTTTGCATTGAACGGTGGAAATTCAGAGCATACTTCCATGCGTTCACTGCCATATATCTGGGATTTAGGTGGTGACTTCATTGATGCCCAAGGGCAGCCCACCTTAAACAGTGCACCTGTTCTGAAAACTGTGCAATTTCTGTCTGACCTGGTTAATCAGTATAAAGTTGCTCCTCCAGACAGCTATTTGAAAACCAAGAGAGAAGTTGCTGCAAGTATTATAGGTGGTCAGACGGCCATGGCGATTGTTGGTTCGTGGGAATGGCGTAGTGATGCTAATTTCCTGGCGCAGGCAAATCTGAAAGAAAAGCTAGGTTCAGCTCCCATTCCAGTTCCAGACGGTGTCGACCCGGCCAAAGCTGCAACAGCTGTCGGTTATGGCACCTGGGTTATTTTTAAAGACTCTGATGCAAAACAGGCGGCCTGGAATTGGATAGAGAAAGTAACCTCTGCACAACATGAAGTTAACATTTTTAAAGATGGTACTGGCAATATGCCGATGAGACTGTCTGCTTATAAAGACCCTGTCTTTACCTCTGACCCTATCTTCAGCAGTTTTGTAGATACCATGCCGAATGCCCGGTCGCGTCCAAAAACCAATAATTATGAATTGTTATCACAATCATACCGAGATGCGATACAGAAAGTGTTGAGTGGTAAACAAAAACCAAAAGATGCTCTTAAAGAAGCTCAGGATAAGGTTAAAGCATCCTGGAAATAATGATAATAATTGTACTATTGCTCCAGAAAGATGTTTTCTGGAGCGACTCTGGAGGCGAGTGTTATGATGACTCAGTTGAGTATTCGGTCAGGAATAAAACTACCCGGACGTAAATCGGGAAGCCTTTCCAAGGACTGGGTATTAGCGATTTTTTTTCTGGCTCCGGTGGTGATTTTTGTTGCGATATTTGCCTTTTATCCCGCTTTTTATGCTGTATATCTAAGTTTTTTTAAAAGTAAGTTTCTTGTTTTTAATCGCGAATTTGTCGGCCTTTCCAACTATGTGGATGTGCTCACCAGCACTACATTCTGGTCGCCTTTCTGGAAAACACTGGTATTTACTTTCTGGTGTGTTGTGTTCCAATTTTCTCTTGGAATGATTATGGCCTTGAGTCTGCAACGTCAGCTCAAAGTTAATAATATTCTCCGGGCAATCATCATTATTCCATGGATACTTTCGCCAGTTGTTATCGCAGTTATTTTTCAGTTTCTGTATATCCCTGATCGTGCCGGTATCTTGAATTATATGCTGATGTCAGCTGGTATTGTCTCTGAACCCGTTGCCTGGTTGGGCGTCGACACAGCCATGACAATGGTCATTGTTGCAAATATCTGGTTTGGTATGCCCTTTTGTATGGTAATGCTTTTGGCTGGTATTCAATCGATAGACAAAGATATTTATGAAGCGTCTTTGATGGATGGTGCAAGTAAGTTACGGCAGTTCTGGTATATAACTTTGCCGTTGCTAAAGCCGACAACCATGGTTACGTTGATCTGGATTACCACCAGTACTTTTAATGAGTTTGATCTGGTATATGCACTGACTTCAGGCGGCCCTTTAGACTCTACCAGTTTACTTGGTATTCAAATGTATAACATGGCCTTTAAATATGGTGAGTTTGAAAAAGGCTCGGCATTGGCTGTATTGATGTTTCTGATCAATCTTCTCATGAGCATTATCTATCTGAGAATGCTCAAGAATAAGGAGGCATGATATGAAATCCCCGACTAAGAAGTTATTCAAAAGTCTGCTTTATTTACCTGTGATTATTTGGGCATTGATCTCTATAGCACCATTACTTTGGATTGCTGCATTATCCTTCAAGCCCAGTGCCGAGTGGAATGCCTTTCCACCGACATTCCTGCCACAGGCACCAACATTGAGTAATTATGTCAGCGCATTTATGAATTCACCGATGTTGACTTATTTGTTCAACAGCCTGGTTGTTACCATGGTTTCTCTGTTTCTGTCATTGCTGCTCGGGTCTTTAGCTGGATATGCTCTGGGGCGTATGAAGTTTCCCTTTAAAGACACTATTTATATATCTCTTTTTTCCGTCAAAATGATTCCTGCTCTGTTAACGGTTATTCCGTTGTATGTGATGATGTATCAATTACATCTTTTGAATACTTTGTGGGCCATTATCCTGGCCTATACAGCGATGGGCATTCCAATGGTGCTATTCGTTATGAAGGACTTTTTTGCTGGAATTTCGAAGGATATAGAAGAAGCTGCAATGCTTGACGGATGTTCCCGCTTGAGGTCCTTCTTTTTTATTATGTTGCCGCTGGTACGCCCTGGATTGGCCGCTGCTGCGATTATGGTTTTTGTGCGTACCTGGAACGAATACATGATCGCATTGACGTTAACGTCATCTGATCAGGTACGAACTGTTCCTGTTGGATTGCGTAATGCTCTTGGGCAACGGATGGGAGAACTCGGTCCCATGGGAGCCTACACTTTAATTGCCATTATTCCGATTATTATTTTGTTTTTAATGTTCCAGCGGCATTTTGTCAGCGGTCTGTCACAGGGAGCTTCGAAATAAGATGGAGAGTCGTATGAAGACAAATACCATGGTGGATAACCATAGCCTGGTTACAGATGCTTTATGGTACAAACCTCTGGAATTTGATGTGTCTAATTGCCGGCTATTGACACAGTTCAATGGTAACGGTGGTATTTCCAAGTATTCGGTGGCTGGAGAGTGGCCTGTTCTCGTAACTGATCATTGGTTTACCAGCTGGACAGTGAATCGAAAACGCTTACCTGCACAGCACCGTAAACAAGTTCGTTCGTTTGGGCGCATTCAGAGTATTGATTTTGGCAGCCGCGAAGAGCTCGACCAGGTATCTGTCAGATCTGAGTCCTATGTTGATGAATCCCATAACTGTATTCTTCTACGATTTATATTTTCTAATCATGGTAATGAAAGTGCTGAAATTTTTCTGCGTCATGGGATGCAGGTGGACCGGCAGGGATACGTTGCTTCTGTGGTTAGACAGCATGGCAGATATGAGGCGAGTCCATTAAATGTTTCCTGGAAGGGACGTAACCGGCAATTGGAAATCGATTTAGGTGATGAATATCGGTTTGCTTTATTTGCAAGTCATATGCTGGATGTTGAACAAACTGAAGATAGTGATCTGAAATATAATCTGGATATGAAAGACCGAGTAGCACCAGGTGATTCAGTGACCATGTTCATTATGATATCAGGGGGGAGCGATTGTATTCGTTCTGATCAGTTTGAAGATGTTTATTCACAACTCATTGATAATGCAGAGAATTATGGACACTGGCTGAAGAGCGCCTTTTCCAGTCAGGATATGGAGTTAAACGCTCTGTTTTCGGCGTGTTTAAATGTGGGGTGTTCGTCCTATAAAGAGTCCGGTGATAAGTTTGCGGCCTTTTACGCTGGTGTGAATTATCAGAGTCCCTCCAGAACGTATTTTCGTGACGGTTACTGGACGGTGCTTCCGGTACTGCCTTACCGTCCTGATCTCGTTAAAAAAGAAATATTGACTCTGGCTCATGGTGTTGGTGAGGATGGTTCATGTCCCAGTGCAGTCATTTATAATCAATTGTCCAATGAATTTACCCAGTTCTGGCCGGATCATTATGATTCGCCTTCTTTTTTTATCATGATGGTGCACGATTATCTGGCCTGGACTCATGACAAAGATTTGCTGGAGCAAGAGGTTAACGGGCGTACTATTTTTGATGCTTTAAGGCTCTGTTTTCATAAATTACAAAGCTGTATTGATGCAACGACTGGTGTCATGATCAAACCCGAAAATCGCCGTGACTGGTGTGATAATGTGGTGCGTCAGGGTTATGTGGTATACGACAGTTTGTTGTATTGCCGAGCGATTAAATGTTTGCATGAAGTATTCCTGTTTGTTGGTCAGAATGAATTGGCGGCTGATCTGAGCGATGATATTGCCAGTGCTCCGGAGAATCTTCGGAAATTGTTATGGGACGATGAAAGCGGATATCGTAATTACGTTAATTCTGATGCTGCTTCTGCTCCAGTAAGTGAGAGCAATGTGTCCATCGAACAGGCGCTGGCGGCTGTTTTTGATATTGGTTCAGAAACCAGCCAACAGGCAGTGTTGGATAAAATCACCGCCAGACTGGAAACTTGTCATAATCTTGAGCAACCGTTTGGCGATTGGGGAGTGATGACCTGTTTTCCGCTTTACGAACATGTACCAAATCTGGTTGAGAAGTCTTCTTATCCGTTTCGTTATCATAATGGCAGCGACTGGCCGTATCTGAGTGGTATGCTTGCATGGGCAAAAATGAGACATCAACGGGACGATTGGCGTTATCCTCTAACCCGCTGGTTTAGTTACTCTCTCGAACAACAATGGCTGACCCCGGTGGAATACTACGACCCAGTGTATGGTCGAGGATCTTTTTTGCAGGGGTGGAGTGGCATGCCGGCCGCGGCGATGTTGTTTGGTGGTTTGGGCTTGTATCCATCTTTGAACCAGGAGTGGCAGCCCAAACCGGCACCCTGGGGAGACTGTGACGTTCAGGGAATATACTACCGTGGCCAACGTTATCGCTATCGTTGCCAGTCCGGAAAGGTCACTCTGGAAATGGTTGCCTGATTAATCGACTGGGCTGTGATCTCAGTCATCCAGCCCAGTCTTTTCACACATTGCTGCCGGTGACTTAATGATAGTCCCGTGAACGAATGTTCAATCTTCCCTGAAGTTCACTGTAACCAATGATCTGTTGTGCAATTACGTGAACGACATCATTGTCATTGGCTTTTTCAAGAAATCCCTGTACAGCCACCAGTTGTTCAGTGGTCAGGGTTTTCAGATATTTTTGAGCCAGCTGTAACCAGACTATGACGTTGATGTTGCCGGTATCATCTTCCAGTGTGACAAATGTGACACCATTGTTGGTTTTGGGCATTTGTCGGTTAACGATCAAACCGATCACCAAAACCGGTATTCTGATTTTACCGTTGTAAAATGGCTGATGTTGTTGTGCCAGTTCAGCCTGCTTGGCGATACCCAGCAGTTCACTGGCGGTCGGAGTTTTGGGGATCAGGTTTTTCTCCCGCAGCAGTGTCAGCAGATGTTTGTTGAGTGTCAGGCCGGTACTGAGATAATCTTCTTGAAGATTCTGAAAATCATCGGGGGCCGGTAATGTTACCTGGGTGTCTTCGAAACTATCGTTGAGTAACTGATATTGAAGTTTGAGAGCAGACGTTTCCCAGCGAGCCTGGAAACGATGACCGGTCAGTGTACTCAGTGCATTGGCGGATGCGAGTGCGTCCAGGTCCGTGGTTTTGATGCCAGGTATATTTTCCAGTTGTTTGAGAGAACGGTAACCCTGTTCGGGTTTTAAGCGAACAATGTTCTGCATCGTGGCTTCGGATAATCCTTTAATCCGGCAGAATCCCAGTCTGAGAGTAGCACGGCCACTCAAAATCTCGATGCTGTTGTCCCATTGGCTATCGTTGATATCAACGGGTAGAACAGTTACGCCATGACGGCGGACATCCTGTATCAACTGTGAAGCGGAATAAAACCCCATAGGCAGGCTGTTGAGTAATGCGCAGCAGAACTCAGCCGGATATCTCAGTTTTAACCATGAAGAAATATACGCCAGCAAAGCAAAACCGGCGGCGTGGGATTCCGGGAAGCCGTATTCACCAAACCCTTCTATCTGACGGTTGATGCGTTCGACAAAGTCCATAGGGTAACCATTGGCCAGCATGTTGGTGGTCAGTCGATCACGAAGCTGACTGATATGACCGGTTTTTTTCCAGCTGGCCATGGAGCGACGTAATTCGTCTGCCTCACTGGCGGTGAAGTTTGCTGCGACCATGGCCAGAGCAATGACCTGTTCCTGGAAAATAGGCACTCCCAATGTCCGGTCAAGAATGGGAATCAGCTCTTGTTTGGGGTATTCCACGGGCTCAAGTCCGGTGCGACGACGTAAATAGGGGTGCACCATGTCACCGTGTATAGGACCCGGCCGGACAATGGCCACCTGTACGACCAGATCGTAATAACAGGCTGGCCGCAGTCTTGGCAGCATATTCATCTGTGCGCGCGACTCAATCTGAAATATGCCTATGGTATCGGCCTGTTGAATCATTTGATAAACATCGGACTCCTCCCGGGGGATTTTTTGCAGGCTCAGGGAAGAGTTATGAACCTTATTGATAATGTCGAGGGTTTTGCGGATGGCGGTGAGCATACCGAGAGCGAGTATGTCTATTTTCATCAGGCCCAATGCTTCGAGATCGTCTTTATCCCATTGAATCACCGTACGGTCTTTCATGGTGGCGTTTTCGATAGGGACCAGATCAGCCACTACTCCTTCGGTCAGTACCAGCCCACCGACATGTTGGGATAAGTGTCTGGGAAAACCAAGGATCTGCTTGAGCAGCGACTTAAATAAATCAATGTGAGCCTGTGACAGACCAAAGCCATCGCTGATGATTTCATCAATCCAGTTTTGTTTGCGGTAGCGCCAGCCATAATTGGCGATTTTCTGATTGAGTTGATTAATGTTAATGCCCATGGCCTTGCCGATATCCCGCAACGCACTTTTGCGTCGGTAGGTAATCACAGTGGCGGCCAGGGCTGCCCGTTTGCGACCATAGCGACGATAAATATACTGAATGACTTCTTCACGGCGTTCGTGTTCGAAGTCAACATCGATATCCGGTGGATCATGTTTATCCCGGTTATCGGAGATAAACCGCTCAAACAGCAGCGTGGCCTGGCGTGGGTCAACTTCGGTAATCCCAAGACAGTAACAGACCACTGAGTTGGCAGCAGAGCCACGCCCCTGGCATAAAATATTCTGAGAACGGGCAAAGCGAACGATATCGTAGACGGTCAGAAAATAATGCTCATATTCTTTCTGATGAATGAGTCTTAATTCCTTGCTGATGGTGGCGTCGATTTTGGGATCCGAACCCTGGGGAAACCGGCGCTTTTTGCCTTGTTCCACCAGTATTTTCAGATACTGCTCGGCGGTGTAATTGCCCGGTACGACATCCCGTGGATAACGATAGCAGAGACTGTCGAGGGAGAAATGGCAGCGTCTGGCGATATTGATCGTTTCATTGATCTGTGTGGAAGGATAAATAGAAGCAATTTTCCGTATTGAACGGAGATGATTTTCAGCATTTGGTAATAGATGCGGCAGGGCTTCCATCACGGAGCAGTTATGGTAAATAGCCGTTAAAGCATCGTGAAGCTCTTTGCGCTCAGGCGTATGCATCAATACATGATTGGCGCAGACGCAGGGCAGTTGATGGTTGTCAGCCAGTTGCTGGCAGTAGTCGGCATATTCGAAACTTTGATTAGTGAGAAGATTTTCTGTCAGCAGCCAGAGCCGTTCGGGGAAAAAAGCTTTCAGATCTTCCACCGTGGCTTGGTCCTGATCATTCTGCCCGGGTAACCACAGGCACAAACATTCATCGAGCTGCTTGCCAAGGTCCCGCCAGTAAAGATGATAACTGCCTTTTTCTGCCCGGCGTCTGGTTCGGGTAATCAGATGGCAAAGTTGACTGTAAGCCCGATGAGTGGGACAGAGCAGAATGATTTTCTGATTCTGTACGGTAAATTCAGAACCGATAATCAGCTGAAAATCTTTGTATTTTCCGGCTTTTATGGTTTTCCAGGCTTTTACGACACCCGCAACCGAACATTCATCAGTGAGCGCCAGCGCACGGTAACCCAGTTCGTAAGCCCGGCTGACCAGTTCCTCCGGGTGGGAGGCGCTGCGCAGAAAACTATAGTTGCTCAGGCAATGGAGTTCAGCATAATCCATCAGGCAAACACTCCCTCCAAAAACCAGTTGCCATCATCACGACGCGATAACCAATGTATTTGATGAGCATGATCTGCCGCCATGATTTCTGCACGGAAAAAATCTTTGCGGTAATGACAGCCGTTCAGCCAGCGTCCGGTCACAATACGCTCCGGTTTTGACAGCAAACGATAGTTTTGGGGATTAACCGGTTTAGGCTGGGCCAGCAATAAAACTGGATAATGAAGTTTTTGTGGGTGCTTTTCCGGTTTTTTGAATTGAGCTGACATATCCGCTGAAACAAGTTGGCTGGCATATTGAGGGCGAGGATCCGGCGTGAGTCGTATGGTATTGACCTGCTCATGACCCAGTCGCGAAATCAGAATGGAAAGTAACTGATCCTTATCCTGTTCGGGAAAATGTTGCTTCAATAAATCCCTGGCCGATTGCTTTTGTGGCCGAAAATGATGAGCGCGTAATTGCAGCGCGATGACCGGTTCAGATAACCGCGTGCGTTCCAGCTGAATACTGATGAGGTTCTGCCAGTCACGATATTTCCAGGCGCCATTGATCGCCTGAATTCGCAGAATGGTGGGCGATCTCTGACGATGGATCAGTTTGATAAACAGCTGCTCGGCTGTCAGTTGCCGGGCTGACAGATATTGTTCCAGATACTGTAACAGTCGCTTGAGAGGAAACCGCAGGTGGCTGGCAGATTCCGCTTCATGCAGCAGATCAATCTGGTGGCGAAAGTGTGGTGGAATCACAAAACTCTGTTGCAGCGTCTGATCCTTTTCCAATGTGTTCAGATAATGCACCAGTGTTTTACCAAACCGATATCCGAGTTCGGAGCGCGGCAGTCGACGTAATTGTTGATAATGATGTATACCCATGGATGTCAGCCTTTGCGCCAGTCGGGTTTCAATATCCAGCTGGAAAACTGTTAAGGCATCGAGCTTGTTGGTTACTTCATCGGCACTGGTGCTACAGCAGGGGATTTGATTGCGAGCCAGAGTTTCGGCTGCCCGGGCTGTATGTGCCACGGCATAAACAGCGGTGAAACCTGCCCGTTGAAAACTTTGCTGCAATTGCTGCCAGTAATTCTCCAGGCCGTTGAACAGTTTCAACATGGTACCCACTTCCAGTAACAGGCCATCGGGTGCTATCAGGCTGACGTGGGCGGAATATCGGTAACCGGTCAAAGCCAGTCGCTGCAGGTTTTCGTATTCAATATGGGTGTCATAAATGCCGATTTCTGCATCTTCTAGTAGAAAGTAGGCCGTGCTGGCACTCATCCCGGTTTTTATTCCGAGTCTTTCGGCCAGACAGTTGCACTGTACTACTTCTCTGGAGCCAGGGTTCAGGAGCAATTGTGGTTTGCTGCCGTCACTGCTGAGGAAGTAAGACTCCAGTGCCAATCTGGGAAAATAGATAAACAACCAGAGGGAAGACACTCTCAACACTCTGCATCATGAAACAGCGGTACTGGAAGAATCTGCTGTTCCCGGACCCAGGCTCCCCGGCTTTTCAAGATGTGCAGACACAACTGATTTCTGCCCTGGTTGTACAGACTGAGACGTAACGCTGCGGTTGAGGGGGCATCCTGATAGCGTAGCGGCCTGAGCAAAAAAACAGGAAGCAGATTTTTTTCGGCGGCCAGCTGAATCCGCCTTAACTGGGCTTTGTTCAGGGCCTCTGCCCAGGCGATAACCGCATTGCTGCCACCGGAAAGCAGCGCCTGTTCAATGCTCCATAGCAGATCATCACTGCGTTCACAGCGCACGATCAATTGCCGTTCCGGCTGCAGACCCCAGTGTAATAAGCCCAGGCCATGGGGCTGGTAGGGAGGATTCAGCCAGAATTGCCAGCGGTCATCCTGTTGCCCCAGTTTTGCCAGGCACGGCAGGATAAGCCGTAGTTCGCCTTGCCCTGGATGGGAGCATAAAACTTCGGTGATTGCCCCCAAAGGCCAGCCTCCACCGGGTAGTTCAGCATCAAGACTAGGGTAACCCGTTGAGCAGGTTCGGGTGCTGTGGCGTAACCAGCTGTTGCCAGACCAGACCTGACCACTGTCGGTCAGTGTTTGCAAAAGATCCATGTGCTTATCTCAAATACTGGATGTTTATACAGTATAAGAAAAATTGGCCGGCTCTCAAGGCTGGATTTGTGTATTTTTTAAAAAGTGATGGTGATTCAGATCAACAGTGCCTTTGTAGAGCCAAGCACGGGCTCAACACGGATCTGCAAACTGATTATAGTGAGGACGCATGCCCGCAGAGCGATTTTTGTCGAGATTGCTCTGCGGGTTGGTCATGATGATCGGAGTTACCCCAGGGTGGTGTGCTGTGAACTGGTTTTTGGGCGGGACATCAGCCGTAAGCATGGATCAGTAAGTTAATAAGTACTAACTCATGACAGAAGGTAAGGGACCAGTCAGACCAACTGCTGCCTTGGCACATTCGTGTTTCAGCCAGGGCAGTTGTTCAAACCACTTCATACCTTGGTTGCGCAGCCAGCGAACCGGCAAAGCATCGGCTTCGTATAAGCGTTTAAACCCTTCCATGGCGGCCATCATGGCCAGGTTATGAGCCTGACGCTGGCGTTGATATTGGCGCAGGTAAAACAATGATCCCGGTGACTGTTTTAAACGCACGGTTTTAGCCAGGGTTTCTGTCAGTGTGGCGGCATCCAGAAAGCCAAGGTTCACGCCCTGGCCTGCCAGTGGATGAATACGGTGAGCGGCATCGCCGACCAGAGCTACGCCGGGCTGGACATAGGAACGGGCAAAGCGTTGTTGTAGCGGGATCAGATAGCGCTGATCCACTTCCTGTATTGTGCCGAGCCTGAACTCGAAACTGCGGGCCAGCCGTTGTTTAAACGTTTCTTCCGGCAGATCAAAGATATCCTCGGCTTCATGACTGTTGATTGACCAGACGATTGAGCACCAGTGTTCATCCATCCCCTCATGGCTCAGTGGCAAAAAGGCCAATGGACCGACTGCGGTAAATATCTGACGGGCGGTGTACTGGTGTGGTTTTTCGGTTTTGACCGAAGTGACCAGCGCCTGATGATGATAGTCCCAGCTGCTGGTTTTAAAACCCGCTAGTTCACGGACTTTGGATTCATGACCATCAGCTCCCACCACCAGTCTGGCGGTCAGATAAGTACCATCACCGAGTGAGACGCCGGTATGGTCGTCCTGTTGATGCAGAGCCGTTACGGAGAGCGCCTCAAAGGTCCGGATACCAGAGGTTGTACTGATGCCTTTAACCAGTGCCTGCTGGATCTGCTGGTTTTCAATGATGCAGCCAAGATCCGCAATGTTCATCGCCTGGGCTGAAAACGAGACTTCCCCGGTGCCATCTGCTTCCCAGACTTCCATGCGGTGATAATTGCAGACTCTGCTTTGATTGATGTCGTCCCAGACCCCAAGGTATTTCAGCCAGTTTCGGGCCGCATGGTTGATGGCACTGACCCTTGGCTCAAACCCGGAAACACCCGACATGGACGCCGGACTCAAAGAATGAGCTTCGATAATCGCCACTGACAGACCGGCCCTGGCGGCACCTAGCGCCAGGCTGGCACCCACCATGCCACCACCGACGACAAGAACATCAAAATCGATCGCATTGCTCATAATGTATTCTCATGTAATTGGCCCCCCGCCAGCCCCATGGCATAGCGGCTGAACAGTTCTTTGGCTATCGTATGGTGGTCGAGCATGCCCAACCCCAATGCCCTGACAGGTTTGAGTCCAGGCAGTGAAAACCCCTGAACCAGTTTATCGCAGAACTCCATGACCCATAATTGATCCTGATGGATGCGCTGTTGATATTGCAGCAGTGGCGTCAGTTGTCCGAGTTGCGGCAATGGTTGTTGAATCAGTGTCTGGGCCAGGCTCGATACGGCTCTCAAAGCCAGATTCAGTCCCTGGCCGGCGACCGGATGCAGGGAGACAGCGCTGTTGCCGAGTAGTACCAGCCGGCTGCGAACCTGTTCCGGTGTGTAAGTACGCACTAACGGGTAATTGAAGCGATCCGAGATATCGTTGAGCATGCCCAGCCTGCCGCCAAACTGTTGCTGCAGGCGAGCCAGAAATGTGGATGCCGGTAACGCCATCAGTTCATCCACCTGCTGCTCATCCACACTCCAGACCAGTGCACTGACGGATCGGTGCTGTTGCATGGTCAGGGGCAACATAGCCAGCGGACCGGACTCGCTGAAGCGTTCATAGGCCCAGTTCTGATGTGCTTGTTGATGAGCTACATTGGCAATGATGGCGTGCTGATGAAAATGTAGCTGCTGTTCCTGAATGCCCAGTTTGCTCTTCAGTTCAGAACGACCGCCTTCGGCAACGATGACCAGTCGTGCGGTCATCTCTTCCTGTTGCTGTGTCTTTAACACGACGCATTCCGGTTGGAACTGTAATTGTTCAACCGTGGTGGAGAACTTCAAGGTAACTGGCAGTTTGCGGCTCTGACTCAATAGCGCGGTCCCCAGAGCCCGGTTGGGAATGACATAACCCAGGGCCGGTTGATGGTCCTCGGCATGAAGTTCTGCGGTGGCCGGCCCACCTTTCTCACTGATCTGAATGTGCCGGATGGCTTCCGCATAATCCCGCAACCCGGCCCACAAGCCCCACTTCTGTAACATCTGGATACTGCCAGCGGAGATGGCTGTAGAACGATCATCAAACGCCGGGGAATAACCTACAATCTGCTGCTGATCCGGCTCAGCGGTGGATTCCAGCAGAGCGATTCTGGCACCTTGTGAATATAGCGGCGTCAATGCTGCCAGTAATGCATGTCCGACCAGGCCGCCGCCAATGATAACGAGGTCGAATTGAGGGGTGTGTGCAGACAAGAATACTCCAAGTTCAGGGCCTGTGAGGGAGGGTAATAATAACCAAGATGCCGGGTTTTGTCGTTACCGTGCGACGCATGACCGACCATGGGGTTCATGACACCGGAACCAGGACTACATCACCACGCAGTTACGGCCATTATGTTTGGCCTGATACAGTCGGGCATCGGTTTGTTGATAGAGCTCGTTAAAATTTTGTATGCGTCCGGACTCAATTACACTGGCGCCAAATGAGGCCGTGACGACGCCATGGCGGGATTCGGGAAATGCCAGGCTCAGATGTTCGATGGCCAGGCGGATATCGCTGACTTTACGTTGGGCCGCCGCCGCATTTTCTGCGGTAAACAGCAATGCAAACTCTTCGCCTCCAAGGCGAAATACCGAACTTTCCGGAAACTGAGACTGCAAGTGGTGAATAATGATCTTAAGAATGTCATCGCCTTTTGGATGACCATAGGTGTCGTTGTAGAGTTTGAACTGATCAATATCGAAAATGACAAATACCAATGATTCCAACGCTGAAATGCGCTTGCTTTCCTGCATGAATTGATCAAATAACGTTCTGCGGTTAAACGCGCCTGTCAATGAATCTGTTTCCAGATCCACTTTCAGCAGTTTGATTCTGTGTGAGAGCAGATAGGCGAGAATAAAAGCTTCAACTGTCACGCCAATGGCAATGGAGTAACGGGTCCACCAGTTGTAAGGTAAATAGCCTTCATAAAACAAAATGCCGAACAGCGCGAAAAAGATAAAGAACAACTGGGCGGCCAGCAAATACTTCACCAGTGTGTTGCCCTGTCTCATCAGCGAGATGGAAACCCAAAAGTATACGGCGATGGCATAGATGAAAAAGTACACGCTGATGTCCAGCGCGTTGAAAAAATTCACAACCCCCCATAATAGATTCAGTACCAGCAATACAATGGTGGAATTAAGAGCCAGGTTTTGCAGAGGATAAAACTTGGCGGTTTGTAAAACTTTTTTCACGAACAGACTCAAAAAGATCGTGGCGCTCAGCAGACCGTAACTGGTGAGGTGGCCGCGCATGCCGTAGATACCAAAGTAATGGGACAAAATGCCGTATTCAAATACAAACCAGATAATCGATGACACCAGATATAAGGAGTAATAAAGGTATTCTTTGTAGCGGGCGGAAAAAAACAGCAGAAAGTTAAAGCAGGCCAGAGCGATGAGCATGCCAACCAACAGAACAGGAAAAATATTTTTGGTAGAGAGTTCCGCCAGCGTATGTTGATCATCCAGAATCAGATATTCAAAGTATTGATAAGCGGGTGAAACAAAATGGAAATAATAGGTTTTTTCTTCACCCGGATTCAAATGAATGGGTAAGACCGAATCTGTGCCATGCAATAATTTGGTATCACCCGTCCAGGCAAACAAATCGATGTGTTTCTGATCCAGGATGACGCCATTCCGGGTTTCATAAAAATCCATGACCCGATTGAAGTAAGAAATGGAGTTGTGAATATTGCAGGCGATTACACTATCCGAGGCATTCCTGACACTGAATCTGACCCAGATATCCAACTGGTTGCTGGGCAGTGACAGACGGTTGGGGGCCGGTGTAAATTCTGCCTGTATGGCTTCATCAATGGTGTAAGTGTGTGGGCTGTTGATGAGATAGCCGATTTCAAAGTTTCGGATATTTACCACATCATCCGTTAAGACAACTGATCCGGCATGGGCATACATCGCCAGATACAAAACAGTGAAAACTAAATATTTGGTCATGAACAGGAATGAACCACGTGACTCGGTAGAGTAGTGTAAACGTTATAGCATAGGGTGCTTGATTTTGTGGGTAAATATCTTGGAGATCATCTTAATAATTGCCTGCCTCCCTGACTCAGTGTTGAAAATCTTCTCAAATCAGTCAGTTAGAGCGAATAAAGCTGTTGCGCTGGGCTGACACTTCGGTCGCAGATGAATGGCAATGTCCAGATCCGCTCCAGCGGACTGGTCACGGATTGCGGTCTTGTCCTGGCTTTTGGGTCCGTATTATTCAGAAATTTTTGAGTGATATCTTCCACTGTTGTGGGTAGTCATGATGGCCAAGAGTCTGCGGCCGGTTGTTTGGTTGAGCATTGATTTATACTGAAGACGGTCGAGAACGGACCGTGTTGATACGGTCCTCTCAAAAAACAGCCAACCATACCGGGATGTCAGTAGGCACGTAGCTCTTCTGCCAATTGCCCCGCCTGATGGCTGATTGCCGCTTTTTTTTCATCGGCAATCATCCGACGTCCGGCGATCAAACGTACCCACCAGGGAACCGATCCAACCGGTTTGCCGCTGGCACGGGCAAGGGTGTAAGCCATCGCGCATTTTTCGAACAGTTCAGCATTAAAGACCATTCGGTTCAGAGTGACGCCAAACACCAGCTGATCTCCTTCAAGGGTGCCACAGTTCCCTCCTTTGGCAATCACTTTGAGCAACTGCCTGGGGGTGTTCAGAGACCAGGATTTACCAATGTGGCGGGCCTGCTCGTCAAACACTGACGGCATGACTTCATTAAGCTGTGCCAGTGCCCGGCACCATTGTGGGCTGAGTCGGGCAATGGCACCAACATCCTGGCGTGCCTGATAAATCTGCGCATGCAGCCGCAGTGATTGCCGCCACTCCTCTGGCTGGCTGTCAATGGCGGCAAATGCACAGGGCCGTGCGTCTCCGTCAGGTGTGAGGTACAGCAATGAAGCTGTGCCAGGAACCAATGCAGAAATCAGATTGTCAGACTGATGGAAAAACTTCTTTTCCCGCAATCGCTCAGCTGTATGAATCAGTTGTTCGGTGATGTCCGTGATCATGCTTGTCTGTCTCCGGATTAGACCAGTTTAAACACGTCTTCAAAACGATTCAGTGCTTCATCGATGATGTCATCGGTGTCCGCCATGCTGGTATACATGCGGCTGCCGGCCAGGGTCACCAAACCATGTGCCATATAGGCTGCACCCATTTCCTCCATCATATGTTTGCGGGGTTTGACTTCTTTTAACAGTTTGATCGGATTACGGGCGTTTAACAGCAGTACTCCGGATGTCTGCAAATGCACCACAGAGCCCTGGTTGTACACGACATAGGGCAGTTTCAGGCGTTCGATGATATCGCTCAATCCTGCTGTCAGCCGGTCGCCGGCACGGCCGGCATGAAACGCGGCATTGCGTTTGTCCATTTCTTCCAGGGCATAATAGCCCGCCACGCAGGATAAAGGATTGGCCGACAGTGTACCGCCAACAAAAGCGCGTTTGCTGCCACTGGCTCCGATACCTCCGGCCAGTACCATCATGATGTCCTTACGGCCGCCGATGCCTCCAGCCATGGGATAGCCACCAGTCAGGCATTTGCCAAAGATTGTCAGGTCCGGTGTGACATTGAAATAACCCTGAGCACCGGACATGCCAACCCGGAACCCGGACACCACTTCATCAAAAATCAGCAAAGCACCAAATTCATCGCACAGCTGACGCAGGCCGGCATTGAACTCGCGGGTTACCGGTCGGGTGCCGCTTTCCGGTCCCAGCGGCTCGACGATAATAGCTGCCGTGCCACCGCGCAGGCGGTTAAACATCAATTTGCGACGTATCGCCGCCAGATGATTGGGGAAGCTTTCCTGGGTGAAGGCCGTGGATGACCGGGGAATCCCGTGGGCTTCATGGCGGCCAGTGCCCGGAATCCGCATACCATAGACCATCTGATCGCTCCAGCCATGGTAGGCACCGCCGATTTTAATCACCCGTTTGCGGCCGGTGTAGGCGCGGGCCAGACGAATAGCCCCCATAACCGCTTCCGTACCCGAGCCCAGCATGCGGAACATATCCACTGATGGCACATGGCGGCAGACCAGTTCGGCCAGTTTGACTTCGTATTCATGCAGTAGTCCGGTGACCGGACCACAGTTCTGAATGGTTTCAATGACTTTCTGTTGTACGACCGGATCATTGGAACCCAGCAGCGTGGGGCCACCCGCCTGTAGAAAATCGATATAGCGATTATCATCTACATCGGTCAGGTGCGCTCCGTTAGCTTCCTTGACGGCCAGGGCGAACGGATAGTTAAAGGCAAGATTGTGTTGTACGCCACCCGGAATGACGGTTTTGGCGTGTTCAGCAATCTGCTTGGAAGTCTGGCAGCGCTGTTCAAAGTATGCCATGACTTTATCCATATGTTCCCTACGAATAGGGCGAATAGGTTGTTTGACCAGCGTGTTTAGTCGCGCATAGATTTCGTCGGTGTCTGGCCAGTGGCTGATCCCAAACGATTGATCAGGTGTCTGCTGTTGCATATTCATAGTGAATTCCTCCTGTTAACCGGCCAGTGCCTGTTGAATCTGATCGATAAGTGCCGGGTTGTTTCGGCGGGTTTGTGTGTGAAGTATGTCTTGAAACCATTCCCTGGCCGCCTGTTCCAGAGTTGTAACCACCTGGCAGGCCTCTTCAACGGTTTTGCCCCAGCAGATGACGCCATGATTGCGCATCAGGCAGGCGTGAATGTCCGCACGTAACAGCCGCGCGACATTGTTGGTCAGCCAGGAAGTACCAGAAGGCGCATAACCGGCAATCGGAACCTGGTTGCCAAGAATGGTCCGGTGATTGTCGTCGCGGATGGTCAGTGCCTGATTCAGCAGTGTGAAGGCACTGGCAATTGGCTGATGGGTATGAATACTGGCCTGGCAATCAGGGAAAGCCAGCAAAACCTTCGCATGCAGGCCTTTTTCCACCGATGCCGGTTTACTGCCGGCCAGCTGAGACAGGTCAGCCAGTTTCAGTACGCTGATTTCATCCCGTGTCATGGTGTAATAGTCCGATGCCGAGGGGGTGATCGCGAACGTTTTAGCATCAATTCGTAGGGCCAGATTACCGCCAGTACCGGCCAGAAAACCCTGGTCCGCAAGGGCGATGGCGGTATCGATGACCCGCTGGCAGATCTGTTGGGTCTGATTCATAAGCCTGCTCTCTTTGCTCGTGTTTTATAAACCGGGCGTAAGGCCCGATAGGCCGCCAGAAACTCCTGGTAGCGTTGTTGGTAAATACCGCGATTCTGCGGATTGGGTTCAAATGATGCCTGTCTGCTGACATGAGTCTGGATATCTGAAAAGTCGATGGCATTGATGCCGACCCCGGCAATAAATGCTGCTCCCCGGACATTGGCCTGCAGTGGTTGTTCAGGCTGGTGGATGACCATGTCCAGGGTGTCAGCCAGAATCTGACACCAGAGGTCCGATTGGGCACCGCCACCGACAACGGTCATTTCGTTGGGTTGTTGTTTCAAAAACTTGTGTACGGAACCCATCATCCATCGGGTATTCAATGCCACCCCTTCCATGATGGCGCGGAAAATATCTGCCCGGGTATGTTCCAGTGATAAGTTCATCAACGTGGCCCGCAGGTTCGGATCATCCACCGGAGTCCGTTCCCCCATCAGCCAGGGTAAATACAACAGGCCGCGCGATCCGGCCGGTATTTCTGCCGCCATGCGCCCAAGTACCTGAAAAATGTCCGCATTGGCGGGTCGGGTTGTCAGTTCATCTTTTGGAAACAGCAGATTGTCCTTGAGAAACGCCAGGTTGGAGCCGGCGGCGGATTGCATGGCCATCATCAGATAACGGTCCGGCAAGGCACAGGGTACTGACGCAATCTGACGAAAGACATCGGTCTTCTGGTAAGGTACATGAGCACCGATCCAGGACGAAGTCCCGATATATAAGTGCAATTCACCATCACCAATGGCGCCTGAACCCAATGCTGATGCGGTGTTGTCGACGGAACCGGCAATGACCCGGGTGCGCCGGGACAGGCCCAGTTCATCGGCGATATCCGGCAGCAGCGTGCCGATCTGATCTGTGCAGCGAACCAGCTGAGGAAACTTGTCCCTGTCGATGCGGCTCATCTCAATCAGTTTGTCATCCACTTTAATATGGGCCGGGTCGCGGTTATCGGTCACCCATGAGGTGAGCAGGGAGTCGACAGTGGCCACCATTTCACCCGTCAGGCGCAGATTCATAAAATCCAGGACGTTGAGAAATTTATAGGTTTTTTCATATATGCCCGGCAATGATTCGCGGATAAATGCCATGTGGCCGACAGGATCCTTGCCAGACAGTGCAGGCGCTCCACCGGTGAGACGTATCCAGCGCCACAGCTTGATTGGATCGTAACCCGCTACCGAAGGAAGTGCTCCCTTCACCAGCCGATGAACCGCCGCTCTGCCTCGCATGTCCAGCCACAACATGGCATGGGTCAGCGGAGTTCCCGAACGGTCAACTGGGATAGTGCCTTCACCTTGACAGGAACAGACGACAGCAACCACTGACTGCCGGTCAACCTTGGTTTGCTTTAACACCTCTTTTGCTGACAGCAGGAATGCCTGCCACCAGTCTTCAGGGTTTTGTTCGGCACCGACTTCGGCAACCACATGCATGGCTACAGGTTTGGCAGCAAAACCAATAACCGTTCCATCCAGGCGCACGACTGCAGTTTTGCAGCCTGAAGTGCCAAGATCCATGGCTAATATATGATAACGACTGACATCTGAAGGATGAGTCAAGGTTGGCGGAGGTAAAGAAGAATGCTTACTACTCATAGCGTGCTTTTTTATATTCCGGTAGCCTGTGTCACCAGGATTTATTATTGTTACAATGCATTAATATGAGCATTGATCATGTTTTGATTGCATTTTGATCAAGAGGACATTTAGTTGTCAAGTAAAGATTTGAACAAACGATTGAAGCGAATCCCGCAGCAGGAACGCAGTATTGTCCGGTTTGAAAGTGTGGTGGCAGCAACACTTAAGTTACTGTCGGAGCGAAGCTATGAAGCAATCTCCATGCGTGAGATTGCCCGTGAGGCAGACATGCCGATTGCTTCCGTGTATCAGTACTTTCCAACCAAACTTTCCATCGTGCATGAAATCTGGTCACGCTATACCAACGAGGTTTATGAGCATCTGTCAGCTGAATTAATTGCAATTCAGTCTGGTGATGATACAGATATCGGAGTGTTGATCGATGGCATGGTTGATCTGATGGTATTGGCGCAACGTGAGCAACAGGCCTTTATTGAGGTTTGGGCCTGCGTCGCTGCTGCACCGGAACTGCGAGAGCTGAATACTCAGGATACAATTCGTACTGCAGAACTGATTGCCGACACCATGGGAAAACTCGGACCACGGAAGCCGACGGCAGAAGAGATTGATGTGTTCCAGAGTATTTCCATCATCATGTGCGAATCCGCAGGTGCTACCACCAAACTGGCGATGACGTTACCGGAACCTCTACGTGGTCAGACCGTACGTCAGCTGAAGCAGTCTCTACAGTGGATATATGAGGGTGCTGTCAGAAAGCTGGATGAAGCCGTGCCGGGTTGATATTCGGTCAGTAGGCATTGTCAAAACCTTCCAGCACGTTGACCGTATTGTGGCCTAATGCGGTGGTGGCATAACCTCCTTCCATGATAAACACTGTTGGGAGTCTGAGAGTCGCCAGACGAGTGCCAATGTGGAAAAAATCATCGGATTGCAGAGTGAACCGGGAAATCGGGTCTTCGGCAAACGTGTCCAGTCCGAGGGAAATAACCAGGGCGTCGGCCTGAAACCTGATTATCTGCCGGCAGGCCGTGTCCAGTGCTGCAAACCACGTGGCTGTATCGGTTCCGGCAGTCATGGGCAGGTTCAGATTATATCCTTGACCAGCTCCTCTGCCTGTTTCATCTGCGTGACCTAGATAAAAAGGATATTCAGTACGCGGATCGCCATGCAGGCTGACAAACAGAACATCTGGCCGATCATAAAAAATAGTCTGGGTTCCATTACCATGGTGGTAGTCAACATCGATGATTGCAACTCGTTGACAGCCGCTGTCGCGCAATGACTGCGCCGCGATGGCGGCATTATTGAGAAAGCAATAACCGCCCATGAAATCCGGTCCGGCATGATGACCCGGTGGACGGGTGGCGCAGAAGGCACTGGTGTGACCGGCATT